>MWDE01000014.1 GCA_002070395.1 Synergistetes bacterium ADurb.Bin155 | reverse complement strand
GAAAGTACATGGACATGGAAAAGCTATATGCATACGAAAGGGATCGTGAACCTGAGGTTATGGCCGGATGCGTTTAATAAAATTACATCCCTTTTCGGGGAGACTGCTGAATATTAAGCCCGAGAAAAAAATGTGCGAAAATTTCTTGACACTACCGATTCCCGACTTACGATTTACGACTCACGGCCCTTACGATTTACGGTTCCTAGGGGTGTTCCACTCGCAGCTTGCCGACTATTACTTCGTGAAAGGTCTATACTGGGACTATGTATAAAGACGACACTATCTACTATCCTCAGGACGAGGCCAACACCGTCCTTTTGCCCGTCACAACGGGATGCTCCTACAACCGGTGTGCTTTCTGCTCAATGTACAAGGACACAAAGTACGCCCCTGTCCCTTTCCCGGCCATAGAAGCAGAACTGCGGAGCGGTTACCTTTACACCGAAAAGATCTTCCTGACGGGCGCCGACCCCCTGTCGATAGGTTACTCCGAAATGAAACGGATCCTCGGCGCGATACACGACTATCTCCCTTACTGCCACAGGGTGGCTTCCTACGCCTCCATCCGAAGTATTTCCCGGTATTCCCTGGAGGAGCTTTCCGCCCTTCACGACGCCGGCCTCAGGCTGCTCTACATCGGTTTTGAGACGGGCAGGGATGACGTGCTCAGGTCAATGAGAAAGGGCCATACCGTGGACGAAGCCGTCGAGCAGGCCAGGAAACTGAACGAAGCCAGGTTGCCCTTCTACACCGTGATCATGTACGGCATAGCCGGGGAAGGGGAGTCCCTGAAGAACGCGTTGTCCACCGCCGGGATGATAAACCGCTTCAAGACGGGTAAGGTAATAACCATGAACCTGGTGGTCTTTTACGGGACGGAACTGGACGGCATGGTCAAAAGAGGCGAATTCACCCCTCCCGGAGCGAAGGAGCGCCTGCTGGAGATAAGGACCCTCCTGGAAAGCCTCACCCCCGAGGATCGTATGGTCTTCGACACGACCCACCCGACGAACATCATCAAGATCTTCGGTACCCTTCCGGAGGATAGGCAGAGTCTTTTAGCCGAGGTTGTCAGGCACCTGGACAAGGCCTGACCTGTGGGAAAGTGGCCGGGATCTAGCTTCCCTTCGGAAGGGGGAACCTCCCCAGGTACAATTTTAGCACGTACCATTTCAGGCCACCTTCGAAGACCCTCCCCTCCCTGGAATACCTGTGACGGACAAAACTCCCCGTTATGCGGGAAAGTTCCCTTTCACGGCCGGGGTACCTTTCGATCAGCCTGTCCAGGTATTCGTAGGCCGTTTCGTCAGGTCTTCTGGGACTTCCTTTGCTCTTCCCCCAGAGGAGCAGGGATCGATAAGCCTGTCCCGCGCCGATAGGAAGCGGCAAGAAGACCGCTATCAAAAGGGCCAGGCGCTTCATGGCCCGGAAAAGACCGGCCAGGAAATCCCTGAAGGTTACCCTAGACCAGCCTCCGCCCCCGGCCCTGCCGGACCTTTTCTGGAAGAGAAAGCTTAAGAGCAGCCACAGCAGGTAGAGAATCCCCAGGAGGGCTAGCACCGCGATAAAGACCGCCATGCACCAGAGGAGATACCTAATGAAAGGCCCAGACTCACCGGCCGGCATCAGACCTTCTTCGGCGACGGCAAACCCTCCCTCCGGGCCTGCTGGGACCTGTTGTCGAGGTACCAGCTTCATGAGCCGGAAGATGGCCAGTAACACGGCAGTCAGTGCCTGTAGCAGGAGGTCGAAGAAGGGCTTGCTGAACTCAACCACCGACCCCGCAGGTTTTTCCAACAGGGAAAGGGCATCGGAATGCCCGATTACCCACATCGGTACCAAAAGGGCCGCCAGAGCCGCCAGGGACGGCAGGGAGCGGCTGTGCCCGTGACCGGGGATCTCCTCCCGGGAACCGAAAAAGAGCATCAGCACGTTCGACAGGATGGCCAGGAACAGGAGTCTCTGCACACCCGGCAAGTGAATGTTGAAGGACGAAGCCAGCAGCAGCACCAGGAAGAAGGTCACCATGTTTATATCAAAGAGCCCATAACGAGGAGGGTTCTTCGTCCACGCGAGGAAGGCCGCCCGGCCTCCCCCGGCCGCCAAAAGGGTCCAGGTGGCCCAAAAGCCCATCAGCCCCTGAAGATCTCCGGGTAATGAAAAAAGTCCCGCCTGGCCCCTCCCGAACAAAAGGGCGGCCAGGAAGACGGAAAGGTTGGCCAGAACGATGGCCAGGTATCGAAAGTTCCCCCTGCCCATGGCCAGGTTGACCGCTGCCACCGATGAGGCCATGGTCAGAAAGGTCCAGGGGTTCACGAATCCTTTCGCCCCGAGGCCCGATAGCGCGTAAAGGTAGAGGAGGGTGAAGTTCAACGACTCGCCGGCGACCAGGAACATCCTGAAAAGCAGGCTTGTCATAACCTCGATACCTCCAACGTACCCAACACTTCGGTCCCGATCCCGCCTTCAATAGGGGAGTCATCGGAGCCATCGCGGCGTATGACGATGATTGTCGTACCCCAGGGCAAGAACCTTGATTCCACGGACAAGAGCTCCTTGAAGGGTAACACCGTAGGAAGTTCTGCCCTTGCCAGCGCTTCGAGGGCCAGGCTGGGCTGGGAAGGGCCGGAGCCCACCGGGAGGGAGACCGGGCCTGACCGACCGTGGCGGGACAGGTTGGACACGAGGCCGAAGGGCACCTTCTTCTCGTCGGCCCAAACCGCCAGGGTGGCCGCCACCGAAAGGGCCTTCTCCATGGACGGTCCGGGGAGTTGGAAATTGTCCCCATCCAGGGCTATGCACAACCTTAGGTCGGCCGTATGTTCCAACACCTTGGCCAGGAGCTTCCCGTGCCGGGCGCTCGCCTTCCAGTGGATCCGTCGTGCCGGCGTATCCGGTGTGTAGTCCCGCAGACTGGATACCCTTGTAAGGTCCGGCATAAAGGGCCTATTGGATCGCGTATCACCCATCAGGTGGCGCTGGGCGAAGTCCTGGTCCTCCAGGTCCAGCAACGCGGGGTAGACGAGGACCTCCTGGGGGCCACCGAATGGTTTATCCCTTGAAAAGAGCCCCAGGGGGTCCTTTGAGACGACCTTGCCCTGGGGGATGTCGTAACAGCCCCTGGAAAGGCCCCTGACGTGGAAAGTTGAAAGGGCCTCGCCGGATCGGCCCAGGAGGACCCTGCGAGGGCTACCGGGGAACCCGCCCTCTAGAGCAGGGGTGATCTCATCGAGGCCTTCTGGAAAGGACTGGAATAACTCCAGGGACACGGGCAACCTTTTCCCGTTCCGGACATGGACTGAAAAGGTCGCCTCGTCACCGGGGAAAAGCCGCAACCGGCACGCCTCGCGGTCAGCGGACAGACCGCGGAGACCGTGGTCGGCCCAAAGCCTGCAGGCGGTCAGTATCAGGAGGACGGCGATGAGAAAAGACGCCGGGAGGTAGAACCCCCTGGCCAGAAGCAGGGTCACACCGACCGCCGTGATGACCCGGACGGGGAAAAGAGTGGCGATCGACGTGACCTGCTGTGCTTCCTGCATGGGGTCACCCTCTGTCGTTCTCGACAGGGACAGGGGATTTTGAGAGTATATCGGCCACCACGGAAAGCCCGGTGTTCCCGCGGTACCTTTCCTCCCGGTGAAGAAGCAGTCGGTGGGCCAGGACATAGGGCGCGAGGTACTTAACGTCGTCGGGGATCACGTAGGGTCTTTCCCTGATGAACGCCCAGGCTTTCGATGCCTTGAAGAGCGCCAGCGACCCCCTGGGGCTCGCGCCGAGCTCCACTGCGGGGTGTTCCCGCGACGCCCTTACCAGGGAGATGATGTAAGCCGTAAGCGATGGGTTCACGTAGACTTCCGCGGCTTCGTTCTGCCAGGACAGGATGTCCTCACCGGAGACCACGTCCCCGATCTTCGAAAGGGCCGTGCTCTTACCATGGGTCAGCAGGATCTCTTCCTCTTCCTCGGCGGTCGGGTAGCCCATATCCACTTTGAGAAGGAAACGGTCCAGCTGGGCTTCAGGGAGAGGAAAAGTCCCTTCCATTTCAATGGAGTTCTGGGTGGCCATCACCATGAAGGGCGACGGCAGGGGGAAGGTCTGCCCGTCCACTGTGGCCTGACGCTCCTCCATGGACTCCAGCAGGCTGGACTGGGTCCGGGGGACAGCCCGATTGATCTCGTCCACCAGGAGAATATTCGTCATCACCGGGCCCGGTCGGAAAGTGAACTCCCCGTTCTTCTTGTCGTAGGTGAAAAACCCTGTTACGTCCGTCGGCATGAGGTCAGGCGTGCACTGCAGGCGCCGGAACTTCATTCGGCACGAGGCCGCAATGGCCCGGGCCATGAGGGTCTTGCCCACCCCCGGCACGTCCTCCACCAGGATATGACCCCTGGCGATGAGCCCCACCAGGAACAGGTCCAGGGCCCCTTCCTTACCGATGACCACCCGAGATACGTTCTCCCTCAATAGAGATACCTTGCTCTGCATAAACACACCTCTTCCTTCGGACACGGCTCAAATTGACCTCGATTATAACAAGATACACCCACCGAACGACCCCGGGGCCGCGATATGCATGTTTCGTCGCTGATGAAGAAAAGAAGAGGCTTGCCCCGTAGCCGATTTCCAAGGTTCGAAGACGTCATCGATCTGATCGGCAACGGCTGATTTCCAGTAGATAGAAAATGATGTGGGCTCCCCCTCCCCCGATGCCTACATAAGACAAAGAAGGTCATAAGGATGCAGAGGATTTATGGGCTTCAGTCGCCAGAGCGGGCTCGCGGCGGCCGCCGGAGGCTGTAGAGGCTGATGAACGCAATCAGGGATCAACAGGTAGACATAAGCAGCATTGCCTGTACATTTTCCTGTGGAGGCAAACGAGGGGCGAAAAAGAGGCTGGAACTCGAGATAGGCAGGATAACTATTAAGTCCACTACGCGCGATGTAGTGTCCATGTATGCCAGGAAGGGGAAAAGTCGTATCTATTATCGGGTAGTGGATGAATACGAGGGGGAAACTTTAAATGAGAAACGCACAAGAACTTCGATCAGACCCCTGAAATTCAGAGATTTTTTGACTTCTTTCTTGAGGCTTGGTCTTTCATGGATGTCCTGTCTTTGAATTTCGATGAGGATTTAGAAAGTATGCTGGGATTCTTCCGGGCCGATTTAGAATTTTACCCTGATTTCCATGATGCGCTGGAAGACAAAGTTATAGATAAAATTGGGAAGGGCAATGACCAGGATATTCAAGAATGAAGGTGCCGAGATCCAGTCACGCCAACGAAAAACAAGTATGCCAAAGGCGCGAAAATTTCTGAAGCCGAATTCCGGCAACTTCAAGCTTTTCACCCTGGATCTGAGCTCCCTTCAGATCCAAAACCTGACGGGACTGAACAGAAACACCGTCAACAGTAGGTGACAGAGATCCGTTCCCCCATTGCCCAGCACTGCGAAGCTCAACCTCCTTTCGAAGGAGAAGTAGAAGTCGGCGAAAAGTTTTCGGGTGCTCGCAGAATCAAAGTAAAACGTGGTCGCGGTGCCTTGGGGAAGGCCGTTGTCTTTGGCATCTTCAAGCGCAATGGCAGGGTCAACACCAAAGTCGTGCCCGATCGCAGGGAAGCTGCCCTACAGGTAGTCATCCGTGGCCGGGTTTATCCCGGAGTGCCGTATACAGGGATGGACGGCGCGGCGACAATGGGCTTGTCTACCTCGGGTACAAGAAGCATTACCGTGTTGACCACGGAAACAACGAATTTGCCCGGGGCAAGGCTCATATCATCGGAATCGAGAGTATCTGGTGTCGAAGCAGTCGCTTTTCCCGATTCAAAGGGTCCAGGGCTGGTGAAAACCGGCTATCCTTGACCTGCTCCGCCCGGCCCCGCATAATCTTTCATAAAGGGAACAAAACTGGTGGAGGTTCAACCTTGAACCCTGGACCCTTTAAGAACAAAGGAGAACCCGCCGGCATCGACGCCCAGACCCAACAATTCTACTCCCGTAACGCTTCCCCCCTGGCCGAGTCATACCGTTTCGCCTCCGGCGGAATTGAAACCTGGTTCGACACGGCCTTCCCTAAAGGCGCCAGGATACTCGACGTGGGCTGCGCGGCAGGCCGTGACGTTTCCCTGCTCCTTGAAGGAGGCTGGGACGCTTTCGGCATCGACCCCTGCCCCGAACTCATCGACGAGGGACTCCGCTACGATGCCGCCCTAAAGGGACGTATCTCCGTGGACGCGCTCCCGGCCCTTGCCACCATCCCCGATGGCTCCTTCAGCGGCGTCCTCTGCTCGGCCGTATTGATGCACCTGCCCGAGGAGGCCCTTTTCGATGCCGCCTTCGGCTTGAGGAGGGTGCTCAAAGGGGGTGGGAGGCTGCTGGTGTCGTTGCCCCTCGACCTGCTGGGGGAGCCTCTCGCTGGCCGTGACGAGCGAGGCCGCTTTCACAACGGCCTCTCGCCGGTGAGGTTGGAACTGCTCCTTTCACGCCTTGGCTTCACCTGCATCGGCAGGGGAGAGAACCCCGACGCCCTCGGCAGGGCAGGCAAGAAGTGGGTAGTTCTCCTTTTTGTCTTGGGGACCGATGGGATCGAAAGAAGCATCGACCGGATAGAATCGGTCCTAAACAGGGACCGAAAGGTGGCCACCTATAAACTGGCCCTTTTTCGGGCTCTCGCCGAAATGGGAATAACCCAGTACAACAAGGTTAGATGGGTACCCGGCGGCTTGGTCGCCTTACCTCTCAGGGCGGTAGCCGAAAAATGGCTTGAGTATTACTGGCCCATAATCTCCAGCGAAACCTTCATCCCCCAAATCCAGGGAGAAAACTCGCAGTCGAGGAAACCCGTCGCTTTCCGCGGTTTGATGAAAGAATTAGCTTCAAGGTACACGTTCAGAGGAGGACTCCCGGCGTTTCTCCTCGAGGCCAGGTCGGGAAATCTTCCCCGGGAAGAGAAAGTACTCTACTCGAAGCTCCTGCGAAAGCTTTCAGACGCCATACGGGCGGGTCCGGTGACCCATTCCGGAGGTGGTGGAACCTTGAGGCAGGTCTTTCAGTTCGACCCACCCACCGCTTCCATAATCATGGAAAAAGGTATTTGGCAGGAATTCTGCCTGATGGGACCCTGGATCAGGGACGCCGCGGTCCTGCGATGGGCCGAATTATCGGAAAGGATCTCAAAGGGGCGGGTTAAAGCCGGACAGGTATTCTCTCTCTTGGCAGAAAATCCCCTCCCGGAAAGGGAAGTAACCGATGCCAGGAATCTCTTCCAAAGACCCGGATTCCATGAATGCGTATGGACAGGAGAGCCCCTGCATAAAAAGAACCTTGCCATTGACCACGCAATCCCCTTTTCCCTTTGGCGCTGCAACGACCTCTGGAACCTCTTCCCCGTGAAAAAACGAATCAACCTCCAAAAAAGCGACAAGCTTCCTTCAAGGCGCCTCATCCTGGCCCGGAAGGGGAGCATCTGCGGCACTTGGGAACATTACCACCAGGAATACCCGGTCCGTTTCAACGCTGAAACTGAATCCTTCTGCGGAAGGGAAATAGCGGGTCGCGCCCAATGGCAGGATAGGTTGTTCTCCCTTTTCGCGGAAGCCGTGGAGGTGACGGCCCTTCAGAGGGGCGCCGAAAGGTGGGAACCCTAACCGGAATGTTGTATTGTACAAGTATTCCCACTTTTCACTAACTGACGCGGGTCTTCGCTTTCTAAACGGCGCATGATGAAAGAACAGGCTTTGAGGTTCAAGAAACCAATTCGAAAGGATTAGCGATGGAACGATTTTTTTACCGGGATACTATTCGGGGCTTCCTCGACGAAAACCCTAAGGCGATACTGGGTGAACTCACGGACAACAACCCCTTCCCGTTGCTCGCCACCCAAAGAAATGCGTGGACGGCCGAGATATCCATCCTTAAGGACACCCTTAAGGGTTTTGAGGGAGAAGTATTGTTCGAGTACTCAATCCCAAGGATGGGCAGACGGGTCGATGTAATCGTCATCATTAAATCAGTGATTTTCGTGTTGGAATTCAAAGTAGGGAGCGATTGTTTCGAGGTCGCCGATGTCGATCAAGTTTGGGATTACTCCTTGGATCTAAAAAACTTCCATGAGGGCAGTCATTTTCATTATGTCGCACCTGTCCTCATCGCCAGCGAAGCCGGGGATGGGTTTCCCGTCGTGTCCTTAACTCCTCATAACGACCGAAGCCTTTTCCCTATCAGGTGCAACAAGCATACCCTTAAAGATGCAATCATCGCGGTTTTACAGTTTGTCGATGATTCCGAGCCAATAGACCCCTCCGCCTGGGTTTCCAGCAGGTATAGGCCCACGCCGACGATTATCGAAGCGGCCATGGCCCTCTACAATAACCACACTGTCAAAGATATTTCCAGGAGCGATGCCGGGGCGATCAACCTCGACAGGACGTCCGATACCATAAAAGACATCATTAAGGCTTCCCGGGAGAAGTCGTTAAAGTCAATTTGCTTTGTGACCGGTGTCCCGGGGGCGGGGAAGACCTTGGTGGGCCTAAATATTGCCACTACTCATTATGATAAGGAGAGCGATCTTTACAGCGTTTTCCTCTCGGGGAACGGGCCCCTGGTGGCCGTCCTCCGCGAGGCCCTCGTGCGCGATAAAGTATCACGGGAAAGAGAAAGGGGAAGGGGGTTAACAAAAAAAGAGGCCTCCAGCGAAGTAAAAATGTTTATCCAAAACGTGCATAATTTCCGTGATGAGTGCCTTTTTGACAGGCGTCGGCCCCCGGTCGAACATGTAGCCTTATTCGATGAAGCGCAGCGAGCCTGGGACAAAGAGCAGACTGTAAACTTTATGAAGAGGAAAAAGAAGGTCCCCAATTTCGATGTGTCAGAACCGGAATTCTTGATTTCCTGCCTGGATAGGCACGAAGATTGGGCTGTAATTGTCTGCCTCGTCGGAGGGGGACAAGAGATCAACACGGGGGAAGCCGGCATTGGTGAGTGGATAAGGGTACTACAAAAATCATTCCCCCATTGGAACGTCCTCATTTCAAACCGGCTTACCGATAGCGAGTACGGAGCCGGAGCGCTATTGGAGACCCTCGGTGCAAGGAGCAACGTCCGGTATATCGATGAACTGCACCTCTCAGTTTCCATGCGCTCCTTCCGAGCCGAGAACATTTCATTGTTGGTCAAAGAACTATTGGATTGCGAAAGGGAGAAAGCATCACGGACCCTGAGGGGCATCAAAGATTACCCGATGGCGATAACGAGAGACCTGGCTGGAGCGAAGAATTGGCTTAAGCAAAAAGCCAGGGGCTCCGAACGTTATGGGATAGTGGTATCTTCCCAAGCCGAAAGATTGAAGCCCCACGCCGTCGATGTAAGGACCCCTGTAAACCCTGTCCAGTGGTTTTTGAATGGGAAAGAAGACGTTCGTTCTTCCTATTACCTAGAAGATGTGGCTACCGAATTCCATGTCCAGGGCCTCGAATTGGACTGGGCCTGTGTAATATGGGACGCTGATTTCCGCTACGCTCGCAATTCTTGGACCTATAAATCTTTTCGGGGCAGCAAATGGACGAGCATTCTTAAACAGGAGCGGAAGACTTATCTAAAGAACGCCTACCGGGTTCTATTGACAAGGGCAAGGCAGGGCATGGTCATTGTTGTCCCCCCGGGCGATGAGGAAGACCCTACGAGAAATCCCGCCTTTTACAACCCCACTTATGAATATCTAAAAAGCGTTGGTTTTGAAGAGATCTAGCTGAAGCCAAAGGGAGAACTAATGACGAGACGCAGGAAAGTAACGGCGGCGGTGATTTTTATGGATGGGAAAGTGCTGGTCGCCCAACGGGGGTCAGGGGATAAACTCGCCGGGAAATGGGAATTCCCGGGGGGCAAGGTAGAACGGGGCGAAACGCCACAGGCGTGCCTGAAGAGAGAGATCGAGGAAGAACTGGGGCTGGAAATCCTGGTAGGGGAGTACCTCTGTTCGTCCTTTTTCGATTACGACCACCTTTCAATAGAACTGATGGCCTTTTCCTGCAAAGCTACCGGGGGAGAAGCCAGGGCACAGGAGCATCAAAGGCTGATGTGGACGTGCCCGTCAGATTTGAAATATCTGGATATGGCTCCGGCGGATTTGCCGATCGTCGATCATATCTGTAAGGCCTCGCCGGATTCTTGAGCGGGGACCCCAAAAACCCGCGGGGGCTAAATACCCCTTATATCCTGATCATACCGCCTTCGGCGGCCGATGCCGCCAGCTTTGCGTAAAGGCCGAGGATGCCCTTATATTCCTTTTTCGGCGGCCTCACCCGGTGCTTCAAGCGGTAGGTGATCTCCTCGGGCGACAAGTCGACGTCAAGCCTCTTGTTCTTGATATCTATGGTTATCCTGTCCCCGTCATTCACGGCGGCTATCGGCCCGTCCTCGGCGGCTTCCGGCGAGATGTGCCCGACGAAGCATCCGTTGTTCGTCCCCGAAAAGCGGCCGTCCGTTATCAGGGCGGTCTTTTTCGCCAGGCCTCGCCCGTAAAGCAACTTCATGGCGAAGTACATTTCCCTCATCCCCGGGCCGCCCTTGGGCCCCTCGTTGCGGATGACCATCACGTCACCCTCGGCGATCTTCCCCGAGAGGATGGCTTCGTTGGCATCTTCCTCGCACTCGAAGACCCTCGCGGGCCCGGAGAAATAATGCATCGAGGGGTCTATGGCGATGGGTTTTGTTATCCCGGTGCCCGGCGCCAGGTTGCCCCTGAGGACCGCGAGCCCCCCCGAACGGCTGAAGGGATCTTCCTTTGAGCGGATGACCCTCCTGTCGACCTCGAAGGGGTGAGACCACTTCTCCAGGTTCTCCCCAAGGGTCTCGCCGCTCACGGTCAGGCAGGAGAGGTCTATATCTTCACCCAGTTCCTTCATTACCTGGGGGATGCCCCCGGCGCGGTAGAAGTCTTCCATGTCGAACTCGGAGGAGGGGTTGACCCTCGCGACGGAGGGGACCGCTTCGCTCGCCCTGTCGTAGATGCCCATCATGGTTTTCGCGTCCACCCCTATCTCGTTGGCGATGGCGGAAAGATGGATAAAGGTATTGGTGGAACCCCCCGTGGCGACCATTATCCTGGCGGCGTTTTCGAGGGAAGACCTCGTGATGATCCTCCGGGCCGTGACGCCCCCGTTGACGAGGTCTACGATGGCCCTGCCCGTTGCTTCCGCGGCCCTCATTCTCGCCGAGGAGGTCGCTGGGATCAGGGATGACCCCGTAAGCGACAGTCCCATGGCTTCGGCCGCACACCCCATGGAATTCGCCGTGCCGTAGTAGGAGCATGACCCGCAGGAGGGGGCGGCATTGTCTTCCAATCGAGAAAACTCCTCTTTGCTTATCAGGCCGGCGCTGAGCATGCCCACGGCCTCTGATACCGATGTGGAGTCGCTTTTTCGCCCGTCGAATTCTATGCCGCCGGCCATGGGGCCGCCCACGAGCAGTATCGCCGGCAAGTCGAGCCTGGCCGCCGCCATGAGCATCCCCGGCACGATCTTGTCGCAGGAACCCAACAGGACGATACCGTCAAGCCTGTGGGCTTCGGCCATCGACTCGATGTCGAAGGCGATGAGGTCTCTCGTCGGCAGGATGTACTTCATGCCTATGTGCCCGCAGGCCTGGGCGTCGCAGGCGCCGATGACGCCGAATTCTACGGCGGCACCCCCCGCCCTGAGTATCCCCTTTTTCACGAAGTCGGCCACGTTCCTGAGGTTGTAGTGTCCGGGCACTAGTTCGTTCCAGGAGTTGGCTATGCCGATGAGGGGCCCATCAAGATCGCGGTTCGAAAAACCCATGGATTTATACAGCGCTCTGTTCTCGGTGAACATTAGTTCTGAAAGGATCTCGGAACTCCTGTACTTCATAGGGCCTTCCCCCCCATGCTGTTTTATTGCCGGAGAAAGTAATCTTTCATAATGTTGTTCTCGCTTTTACCGATATGTTCGTAGAGCAGGTTTGACAGGCCCTTGGCGTCCCTTTCGCGCAGTGTTTCCAGGATCTCCAGGTGCTGGTCGATGGTTTCAAAGATGTTGGCGAGCGACTGGGCCGAAAGTCTCTGGAAAAGCTGTATCTGGGCGTGGTAGTTCGCGATGATGGCGCCGATGCGTTTATTTGTCCCGTAATCGGTAATTGTCATGTGCGTCCGGTAGTCCATCTCGGAGACCTTGGAAAGGTCCACCTCCCCCGAGGAAGCGGCCTTTTTCAGGGCCTTCCAGTCCTTTTCCATTTCGTCGATCTTTTCCTCAGGGATCCTGTTCACGGCCGTCAAAGCCGCGAAAGGTTCCAAGAGTTTCCTGATATCGTAGATCTCCTTCAGGTCCTCCAGGGAGATCCGCGAAACGAAGGCACCTTTCTGGGGGATTATAGTGACGTAACCGTCCTGTTCAAGGCAGCGTAAAGCCTCACGGATTGGAGTCCTGCTCACGCCGATCTCCTTCGCGAGCTGGTTTTCCGGCAGTGGTGAACCCATCACGATCTGCCCCGATTCTATCGCTTCGCGGATCCACCCGTATGCCTTCGCCCAACTGGCCCTACCGTTGCCATTCATGGCTCCGCCTCCCAAAGAATGAGTCCGATGTATACAAGGAATATACATTAAAAATTCCAATTTGTCTATAGAATCCATTCCGGTTTAATAATAAGTGCTCCCTTGGATCATCGCGTTATCTCCTGTTCTCATTGACATAATAATCCCAGGTGTTATTATCCGAGACAGAAAACCGGTTTTCATTCTTTTTTGACGACGCCTCAACCAAGATTAGGCAGTCGGAAGTTTTAACGGAAGCAGTATACAGGCCACACATCTTGAGCGTACTGATCCTATGCGGAGATGGTGTTACCTGATGAGATATGATATCCCCTACGGAAACAGGAAAGTAAGCTTTGAGGCCCCCGAGAAGTCCGTGATCTTCGAAGGTGAGATGTCCGACATCCCCCCGCTGGAACACTTCGAAAAAGAACTCATCTTTTCCCTTGAATCTCCCCTTGGCACGCCGCCCCTCAAAGAGCTCGCCCGCGGGAAGAAGAACATCGTCTTCCTTGTGGAAGATAGCACTCGTAGTACGCCCCTGGACATCATAATGCCTGTGATCACGGGGTATCTCAACGAAAACGGAGTCCCCGACGGCGCGATGAGCTTCCTCACCGCTCCGGGGACCCACAGGCTCATGACCGATGGCGAGATCCTTGAAAAACTTGGCCCCGAAATGGTCAGGCGTTTCAAGGTCGTTCAGCACGACGCGACAGCCAGGGAAGATATGGTGGATATCGGAACGGTCATGGCGGGGAATTATGAGATACCCGCCCACGTTAACCGCTACGCCTTGGCCGCGGACCTCCTCGTTGGTATAGGGAACATTGTGCCCCATTGTGACGCCGGTTATGCCGGGGGAGCCAAGATCCTGCAGCCGGGGGTCTGCGACTTTGTCACCACCTCCGCCACCCACGCCGCCGCCGGTTTTTGTCCCGATATACCCCTGGGAGTGGCCGACGGCAACCCCTGCCGCGAAGGGATAGAGGAAGTGGCGAGGATCGCCGGGCTCGCTTTCATCGTCAATATTGTAAAAAACTACCGGAATGAGATCGCCGGCGTTTTCTCCGGCGACTTCATTAAGGCCCACAGGGAGGGAATAAAGCTCGCCGAAAAGTCCTTCAGGATCACGGTGCCCGAGCCCGCGGATATAGTGATAGTGAGTTCGTGGCCTTCCGATATGGACTATTGGCAAGCCACTAAGGGCGTCAGCTGCGCCTATTTCGCCGTGAAAAAGGGCGGTGTCATCATTTTCGCCGCGCCCTGTGATGAGGGTCTCGCCCATAACCACCCTCTCTTCAGGGAATGGCTTTCCCTTCCCCTGGACGAAGCGCTACGGAGGCTGCGAGCGGCCTCGCCGGAGGACGTGGAAGCCGATATGGTATCGGCGGTACTCGCCATATGCAACTGCCGCGCCAGGGACAAGGCGAGGATCTTTTCCGTCACTGAAGGCCTGTCGAAGGAAGACATCGCCGCCATGGGGTACACGCCCTTCCCCACAGTCCAGGAGGCCCTGGACAAAGCCCTGGAGCTCATTCCCGGCGCAACGATAGGCATTATCCCGATGGGTGGGATCTCGCTGCCCATCATAGGCAGATCACAATAAAGAAAGGCGGCTGACCATGTTTCTCACAGACGAAGAGAAGCGGATACTGGACGGGTCCGAGGGTCCGGGAAAGCAGAAGGCGATGGAAATGCTCTACGCCCTCGGGCTCACCTTCGACGCGGAAAAACTGATACCCGTCAAGCGCGCTCACGTGGCGCTGAGCGGGCAGGAAGGCGACACCTACTGGTGTGAACTCCTCGTAAGCGGCGGCGCGACCTGTGCCATCACACCGACGACGAACCCCTACTGGGACACCTGCTACCTCACGAAATTCTATGAAGTGACCAAGGAAGAGTTAGACCTGGCCAACCGTACCGGCGATGCCTACCGCAAAATAGGTGCAAAACTCACCTACCACTGCGCCCCAGGGCTGAGCACGGGCGTACCCTTTTTCGGCGAACACATCGCCTATTCAGAATCCAGCGCAACACCCTACGTCAACGGCGCCCTCGGCGCCCGCTCCAACCGGGAGTCTTCCATAAGCGCCTTGGCCGCGGCGGTGATAGGTAAAACACCCTATTACGGTTTTCACATCGATGAGAACAGGCACGGCCATCTCCTGATCGAGGTCGAGGCCGATGTGAAGGACTGCTACGACTGGGGGATTCTTGGGCACGTCGTGGGTGAACTGGCGGGCTATCATAACCCCGTCCTTCGTTTCAAGCACAAGGTCAACCCCGGGCCGGAAGACTACCTCTACTTCGGGGCCGAGGCCGCCACGAGCGGCGCCGTTGCCATGTACCACATGGTCGGCGTCACTCCCGAGGCGCCCACCATTGAGGCTGCCTTCGGTGGCGGGAAGGTGCCGGCCACCGCGGCCGTGATCACCGATAAAGACCTTAAAGAACGGGAAGCCAAGCTTACCCCCGCTACGGGCGATATCAACCTGGTCATGCTGGGATGCCCCCACTACACCTACGACCAGATCCTGGAGATCGACAGGCTCTTCGCCGGAAGGAAGGTCAGCCATAATACCGCTTTCTGGATCCTGGCGGAAGCGGGCGCCGTCGAGCTGGCCGAACGCTCACACCTTCGCCAGAAGCTTGAGCTCCTTGGAGTTCGAATGGTGGGGGACACCTGCATCGATGAACCCTGCTGGAAATCCTTTGAAGGGCACCTCGGCCTTACGGACTCCCCGAAGTGTGCGTACTACAGGGAGCGCCGTGGACAGCCTTTCGCCATCCGCAGACTGTCGGAATGCGTCGAGGCAGCGATAAAAGGGAGGATAGACTGATGTCTCAGGATGTGAAAACCTATAAGTGCCGCAAGATAGTCAAGGGATGCGCCGAGGGTGAGGCCGTCGTTTCCAGGGATGCCATGTGCTTTTACCTGACAGATCCCGAGACGGGCGAAGTGATCGAGAGGAATCACGCCATCCACGGCAAGAGCATCGCAAACAAGATACTGGTGCTCAAATCCGGCAAGGGCAGCTCGGTGGTACAGGTGGATGGTTTTTACCAGCTTTGGATGAAGCATAACCTGCCGGCGGCCATAATACTAGTTGAGACGGAGCCGGTCATCGTTTCGGCCGCCGTCATGGTCGAATGCACCATGGTGGACCGGATGGAGGCCGACCCCTATGAAGTGATAGAGGACGGGGATCATGTAGAGGTCGACGCAGAGAGGGGGGAGGTCAGGGTAAGGAAGAAAGCCGCGTAGCGGCCCATCGATAGCAACGCCCCAAGGGCGTTTCTATAAAAAAGGTAATAAATAAAAGGGGGAAAGAGCGGTGAGAAAGCTTCTTGCGGTCTTTACGGTAATGGCGGTAGTCGCGGTAATGGCTGGAGCAGCCTTCGCAGCCCCGGAATATACGATCAAGGTTGCCTACATCGGATCCGACTCGCACCCTACAATGAGGGCCATGAAGGAGTATTTTGTGAAGCCCATCGAGGAAGGCTCCCAGGGTAGGATCAAGGTCGAACTCTACCCCAACGCCCAGCTCGGTGGCGACCGCGAGATCTCGGAAGGCGTGCAGATGGGGACCATCCAGATGGCTATCCCCGCCTCCGCGCCGCTCGCGGGATTCGACAAGAGAGTCCAGGTACTGGAATTACCCTACCTTTTCACGACGAAACAGGCTGCCTTCGAGGCAGCCGACGGTATCCTTGGGGAAAAACTCAATTCCTACCTGGCGGCTAAAGGGATGCTGATCCTGGGTTTCCAGGAGAACGGATTCCGCCACGTGACCAACAACAGGGGACCCGTCAAGACCCCGGCGGATCTGAAGGGGATAAAGATCCGCACTATGGAAAACCCGATACACCTCGCGTTCTTCAAAGCCGTTGGCGCCAACCCCACGCCCATGAGCTGGGGGGAACTCTACACCGCCCTTCAGCAGGGGACCGTCGACGCCCAGGAGAACCCCTATGCCATGATCGTCGATGGGAAGTTTTACGAAGTCCAGAAATATGTTTCCGAGACGGGCCACGTATTTTCCTTCGAGGTCCTGATAGCCAACAAGAAGTTCATGGACAACCTTCCCGCCGATCTCAACGCGCTGGTGGTCAAGTCAGCCCGGGAAGCAACTTTGAAACAGCGTGAATACATGGATGAGGAAGAGGCCGCTTTCAAGGATGAAGTACTCAAGGCGGGAATGATCGCCAACTCGCTTACACCCGAGGAGAAACAACCCTTCGTGGATGCCGCTGAAAAGGTCTATCCCATGTTCGAAAAGGATTTCGGCGAGGAGGTTATGGAAATACTGAAACAAGTACGGAAATAGCCCTGGTTTCCGTACCCCCGCTCCCGCCCGGCAGGGCGGGAGCGGCTTTTCCGTCAGAAAGGGGTCGCATGATGACGGTAAGAAAATTCCTTCATAATTTCGAGGAGTACTTCTGTGTCTGGATCATGGCTGTAATGACCGTATTGGTCTTTTTCCAGGTCGTGATGAGGTATGTGTTCTCCAATTCCCTCTCCTGGAGTGAAGAACTGGCCCGTTTCATCTTCCTCTGGCTTTCCTGGATGGGTGCCAGTTATGCCGTGAGGGAAAGAAGCCATTTCAGGGTCGAGATGTTCGTAAACATGATCAAAGGGAAAACACGGGTATTTTTTGAATATATTATCTTGCTGGCCTGGTTTTCATTCTGCTTCTTCCTTGCCTGGCAGGGGACGAAACTCCTCATATTCCTCCAGGGAACGGGCCAGATATCGACGGCGATGAGCATGCCCATGACGTGGCCCTACGCCTCCGTACCAGTGGCGAGCGCCTTGATGTGCCTACGATTGATCGTTGAAATGTACGACCTTCATAAACGCGGGCTGCCCAAGCCGGCCGATCCCGTCGTGGACATACCGGAATAGAGGCCGCCATGGAAGCTATAATTCTTTTTTCCATCCTGATCGTCACGATAATAGTAAGTATCCCCATAGGTATCACCCTGGGGTTGTCTACGTGCATCGCTATGATGCTCACTTCCGATATCCCCATGCTGATGATCGCTCAAAAGGCCGTTACGGGCCTGGACTCATTCCCGCTACTGGCGATACCGTTCTTCATTCTCGCCGGGGCCTTGATGTGCACCGGCGGCATTTCCCGTCGCCTGGTAGCGTTGGCGGAAAGCCTTGTCGGGTTCATCGTAGGCGGCCTGGCCATGGTGACCGTCCTGGCCTGCATGTTCTTCGCGGCGATCTCCGGTTCGGGACCTGCGACCGTGTCTGCCATCGGCTCCTTCATGATCCCTTCGATGAAGGAAAGAAAATATGACGCCGGTTTTGCCGCGGCCATCACGGCGGCGGCGGGTACGATAGGGGTCATCATCCCCCCAAGTATCCCCTTCGTCATCTATGGCGTCGTCGCCCAGTGTTCCATCGGTGATATGTTCATTGCCGGCATAATTCCCGGCATAATAATCGGCCTCGCCTTGATGTCGGTATGTTATTTCACCGCCAGGAAACGCAATTACATTTCCATGACCGAGCGGCCCAAGTTCTCGGAGGTATCGAAGGCCTTCAAAGAGGCCGTCTGGGCCTTGCTCGTCCCGGTAATAATACTCGGGGGGATCTATGGGGGCGTTTTCACTCCCACGGAAGCCGCGGTGGTCGCCGTCGTCTATTCCGTCATCATTGGCAAGTTTGTTTACCGGGAACTGGATATGAAGGCCCTTTACGATTGCCTGAAATCCACGGGGCTGATTAACGGCGCCACGTCCTTCCTGATCGGGCTTTCCATGGCCTTCGCGAGTTACCTGGCGATGGCGCAGATACCCGCGAAGATAGCGGCCCTTCTGGTTAACTTTGTGGACAGCCCCTTCCTGCTGATGATGATCATTAACGTGTTCCTGCTGGTCCTGGGTTGCTTCGTGGACAACATCCCGGCGGTCATCATACTGACGCCGATCCTCTTGCCTGTGGTCCGCATGATAGGCATCGACACGATTCACTTCGGGCTGATAATAACCGTCAACCTGGCGATCGGTTTCATCTCCCCGCCATACGGTATAAACCTCTTCGTCGCGTCCGCCATATCGGGGGAAAGCATAGAAAGCATCTCAAAAGAGATCATCCCCTCTTTTTTAGCTATGGTGGCCTGCTTGCTGCTTTTTACCTACGTCCCCGCCCTTTCCATGGGGCTGGTCCGGTTGTTAAGATAGAGTCTCACACTTTGGGTCCAAGGGGCGACCGGTGGGATCGGGCCGGCCGCCTTTCCTTTTTTAGGGACTTGCAGGGGTAAAATACCGGCATCCGGACCCCTTTGTTATCCTGTCCGGTGAGGAGGAGTAGCGTGAAAAAACGTGTCCTGGTCATTGGATCCGGCGGCGCCGGCCTGGTAGCGGCCATTGCGGCGAGGAGGAGGGGAGCGGATGTTCAGGTCGTCTCAAAGGCAAGTCGGGGCCTTGGCACATGCACTGCCCATGCCGGGGGCATATTCACATTGGCTTGTGGAGGTCTTTCCCCCGAAGAGCATTACCGGAAGACCCTGGAGACGGGTCATCATCAAAATGATGAAAGACTAGTAAAGGTCCTCTCAGAAGATGCGGAGAAAACCCTCAGGGAACTCGTCCGATGGGGGGTCACCATCGAGTTTGAAAGGGGAGGGGCCTCGGTCTTGTCCACGGCCCCCAGCATGGTCATGGGCGGCGCCGGTTTCACCGCGGAACTCATCGATATCGCGGAAGGATCCGGGGTGGAATTTGTGGATTGGACTTCAGTCACGGAAATAACGGTAAAGAGTGGGCGGGTGGTCGGAGCCAAGGTCCAGGATTGGCGGACCGGGGAAGAGGGCTTTCTGAGGGCGGGTTCCGTGATACTCGCCACCGGGGGGGGTGGGCAGATATTCAGCAATACCGATAACCCCGGCAGGATAACCGGCGACGGGTACGCCCTGGCGTTGGGAGCAGGGGCGGCCCTGCGGGACATGGAGTTCGTGCAGTTCTATCCTCTGGGTTGGGCGGAACCAGGCTTCCCGCGGTGGATAGTCGACCTTTCCCTTGTCGACTTTGTCAGGGTTACGGACTGCCGGGGCCTGGAGTTCCTGAAAAAAACCCTGTACGAATGGGGCTACCGGAACGGGGCTGAAGGCGGCCTTTTCGCCCGCGACAGGAGCGCTAGGCTGGTGGCCGAAAGGGACAGGGAGGGCGGTGTCTATGCCCACCTGGAGGACCTGGAAGAAAACAGCTTCGACGACCCGGCTGTTAGATACTGCCTGGGACTGGACGCCTCGCGCTTCAAGGATTTTGCCCGTCCTCTTAGGGTCGCTCCGCTGGAGCACTACTTCTGCGGCGGAGTCGTCATCGACAGCCGAGGGCGTACCGCTGTCGATGGCCTATTTGCCTGCGGTGAGGTGACGGGCGGCGTCGATGGGGCCAGCCGAGTAGGGGGTAACGCCCTCAGCAGCGTTGCCGTTTTTGGTCTCCGTACCGGGGAGGCCGCCGCCGAAGAGGCCGGAGGATACAATGGAACAGGATCCGGACCTGTTCCAGGTTTTCTTCACGAAGTATCCCAAAGCGTGGGACAAAGTCCCCTGGCGCTGCGGAAAGAACTGCAGCGGGAAACCTGGAAAGCCCTGGGCCCCATCAGGAGAACCAGTGAAATGGAGAGCTACCTGGGCTTTCTTTCGGACTTAAAGGTAAGAAAGATACGGATCGATACCCCTGTCGACCGGTTGCTGGCTCTTGAAATGCGCGGACTTTTCGAGACGGCGAAGGCCGTCGCCGAAGCTGCCCTGAAAAGAAAAGAAAGCCTTGGTAACCACTGGAGATCGGATTGATAGTAGGACCGGTTCCGGAGGCTCGGCCGGATAAAGACAGGACCTCCTTCCCATCTAACACGCTATTTAGCCAATGATCCCTTCATCCAGACATCAGTTTATCCCCCTTGACTGCCATGAAGAAAGGAGTATCATTTCGTTACGGGTTTGACGAACATTTTGTATGCCGAAACACCCTTTCACATTTCCTCTATTTCGTTATTTTCACTTTGCTGAGCCCAATGTCTTAAACCACCCGCAATACTTTCCCTTTTGCCGCCAATCCCGAAAAAACCCGGAGTCTGCTTCCAAGGAGGAGATGGGTTATGAGGGTAAATGACCGGTACGTATCCCTTTACTACGAGGATGATCATGAGATCGGCAAAGTAGTGATCGAAAGGAAAAAGACGGCTCTTCTGATCGTGGACCTTCAAAGGGTATTCCTGACAAGGCCCACGGAAGCGAACCTGCCGGAAGAGAGAAAAGCTTCCGCTAAAAAGTGGAAGCCTTTCTACGACAAGATCGACAAGGTGGTCATTCCGAACAATCGGAAGATACTCAAG
Source organism: Synergistetes bacterium ADurb.Bin155 (assembly GCA_002070395.1). Lineage (GTDB taxonomy): Bacteria > Synergistota > Synergistia > Synergistales > Thermovirgaceae > 58-81. The sequence goes on along the minus strand of MWDE01000014.1, from coordinate 36,067 downwards.
GCTTTCCGGGAGAAAAAGATGGAGGTGATCTTCGCGAAGATCCAGGGCTACAAGAAGGACGGCAGGGATCGTTCCCTTGTCCACAAAGCGACAGGCTTCAACGAGCTGTTGCTGCCTCCCGGCTCAAAGGATGCCGAGATCGTGCCGGAACTGGCCCCTATCGAGGATGAGATAGTGATCACCAAGACCACCGACAGCGCTATCAATGGGACCAAGTTAGCCCTGATCCTCAAGAACATGGGTATCGACACGGTGGTGGTCACCGGTGTATTTACGGACCAATGCGTTTCCGGGACGGTACGAGGCCTGGCCGACGAGAGTTTCAAGGTCTGGCTTATCGAAGACGGTTGCATGGCGGCCACGGAGGAGATCCAGAGCCATGAACTGGCTGTTTTGAACAATATTTATTGCCACGTCATCAATACGAAGGAGTTATTAGAGGCAATAAGTTGAATTTAATTCTTATGTTCCCTGAAGGGAGGTAAGGCAGGTGTCCCAGGGTAAGCTGAAGCGGGATCTTTCGTTTATCACCATGGTTTCAATCGCGGCGGGAGCCGTTATTGGCGGGTGGCTTGCGGAGGCACCCTATTGGTTCAGCGTCAGCGGAGCGGGGTCCGCTTTCATCTTCCCCATTCTTGGCATCCTCCTGGTACCGGTTGGGCTTGCCTTCGCGGAGCTGACCGCGATGCTCCCCTTCGCCTCGGCCGTTGACGTTTGGACCACGAACGCATACGGGCCGACGATCGGGTGGAGTACCCAATGGATGATGTTCCTTGTACAGGTGGTGGAGCCGCCGCTGATGGCGTTCATTTTCCTGACGGCGCTGAACCATTTCATCCCTATTCCCGCGGGAATGACAAAGGCTGTTGCCATCGGCATGGTATTTTGCTGGTACGTACTGTCCAACTTCGAGATCAAGCTGACGGGTTTACTAGCCAATATCTTCTTCTTTTCAATGGTCGCCATGTCGTTGTACGTTGCGACAAGATTTTTTACCAGCGGTAGTTGGTCGGTTTCAAATATTACGAGTCATGGAGGGTTTTTCCCGAAGGGGTCTTACGGGATCTTCATAGCCATGGCAGTTTTTACCCTGAAGTATATCGGGTTCGAGTTTACGCCTACCTTGATTGAAGAAACGAACTTTCCGGCAAGTAAAATGTGGCTCGTTCTCCTATCGGCTCTTTTCATCCCGGCCATTCTTTACTGCATCGTCGTACTTGCAATGGGAGGCATGGCGCCTTGGGAGGAGATAGCCGGCATGGCGATGCCCGAACCCGAGATCGTCGCGAAGCTGGGTCTACCGGCGATAATCGGTATAGTGGCGATCATCGCCGGCATCCTCCACGCGCTGACCACCCTTATGGGGTTCTGGGTATCCTCCGCTCGTTGCCTGTATGGGGCCGCCCAACTTAACCAGTTACCCAAGATCTTCATGGAGGTGAACCGTTATGGACAGCCATGGGTGTCAAACCTGACGGTACTTTTCTTCTCGGTGTTTTTCTGCCTGTTCACCGGGGCCAACTGGGTCCAGTATATTTATGCCGTATCCTGTATAGCTGCCGGGGTGGTCTATTTCATGTGCTGCCTTGACGCAATGAAACTCCGCAAGATCCACCCCGAGTGGGAACGCCCCTACAGGGCGCCGGGCGGGGATATGATCTTCGTCATCGGGTTGTTCATTTCGGTGTGGATAGTGATCGGGTCAGCGCTTGAACTGGAGATCGGCGGCTATATTTCGCTGGGTATCTACTTCTTGATAGGTTACGGGTTGCACCTGCTGATGGGGATACTTAGAAAAAGGGATCCCGAAAAATACCCGGTCTTGAGCACGTTGACCCCCGACGACAAGGAGAGGTTGGGAACCCTTTAATTCCACCCTTCCTTGCCCCTTGTCCGCTTTTCCCTGTTTCTACAAGGGTCGGGGAGGCTCCATAGCCTCCCCGACTTATTTTGATGACCTTTCACCTGGCCCCGCGAGCCCGGCCCAGCCTCGGGGTGGGCCTCCAGCCCCTTCCCACGTTTCGGGAAGCGCCTTCAGAGGCTTTCCTTGCCGGCGGCTTTTGCCATCTCGCGGCGGCTCAAGGCATAACTGGCCTTCTCCGTGACGAGGCCCGAAGGCCTGAAATTAAGTACAAGGATCAACACAAGCCCCATCAACAGAAATTGCAGCCAGACAGGGTCAAAGGGCAGGAAGGAAAGGGCGAACTTGTAGGAGATGATCAACTTTTGGACCAGGATGAAGGTGAAGGTGCCGATCAAGACCCCCACGTTGCTTCCGCTTCCGCCGAAGACCACCATGACCCAGGGGAGAAAGGTCCAGTCGAACCTGCTGAGGGCGCTCGGCGCCACCCCCGTCGTGTAAAGGGTGTACATCGCCCCGGCGAGCCCGCATATGATCCCGCCGGTCACCATGACGTTCAAGCGGACCCTGGCCACGTTTTTTCCCAGGGAGGAGGCGGCGTCGGGGTTGTCCCTGATAGCCCTCAGCATCCTCCCCATGGGGGATTTTTCGATGGAGTCCAGGTACAGCCACACCCCCAGCGCCAAAGCGCAATTCGCCAGGGACGCGGCCATGAACCTCCAGTCTCCCGCCCAGGCCCATACGTCGGGGATCCTCACCCCAAGGGGGCCCCCCACGACGGGGTCGTAATTGTTGCCGATGATGGCGAGGACCTCGCCGAAGGCGAGAAGGGAGATCGCCAGGTAATCACCGCCCAGCCTGACCGCAGGGTAACCCGACTGGAGGCCCAGGAGAGCCCCTGCGGCGCCTGCCGCCAGGAGGGTGATCAGCAGGATGGTCATCGCGGTCCCGGGGGAGCCGTGGAGTGAAAGGTCCACCTGGGAGGCGATGATGACATTGTTCCAGATCATGTCGTCGGCGAGGGAGGGGTCCACCTCAACCAGCCACATGCCAAGCCTTATAGGGAGCCACCCTCCGACGTAGGCCCCTCCGGTGAAGGCGAGTACCAGCCCGAAGTTAGCGATACCCGTATAGCCCAGTTGAAGCCGAAGGCTCAAGTTGAGGGCAAGGTAGATCCCGAAAAGGGCCAGGAGGTCGACGGAAAAAAGAAACCACTGTCCGCTCATGATTTATCCCCTCCTCCTGCCGACGAAGCCGCTCAAACCCTCCGGCAGGAACTGGAGGGTGAGCAGGAGCACGATCATCGGTATAAGGTCCTTGAAGGGTATCACCCCGGGTCCGACCCACGAGGATAAAAGGTCAATCCCGTATATCTGGGCAAAACCAAGGACCAGTCCCGCCAGGAGCGGACCGTACATTTTCTCGATGCCGCCGAAAATACTGACGGCGAACATGGTCGCTATCATGCTCGTCCCCACGCCGGGGTGACATTGGAATCTCATCGGGAAGAGACAGCCGGCAAGGCCCGCGGCGCCCCCGGCCAGGCACCATGAGAGAAGGGAAAGGGACTTAACGTTGGCGCCCATCACAACGGCCAGGGTCGGTTGCTCCGCCAGCGCCCTCAGGGCCAGCCCCAGGCGTGTATGTTGAAGCACCAGGTAATAACTGATGGTCAGGGCGGCCAGGGCGGCCCACGCTGCCCAGAGGATCCCCATCTGCCCCAAAAGGGTGAAATCGAACCTGGCGAAAAGGAAGTTCTTGGAGGAAAGGTGAAAAACGTTCTGGAGGTAATCGGCATAAATGTTGATGACCGCTATCATTATCAGGCTAATCGCGATGGTGACGACCAGCAGGAGTATCGAGGAAGCTCCCTTCGCCCGTATGGGCTCGACACCCGCCAGGAATATGATCCCGCTCACCCCGGCGCAGACAAGGAACGCCAGGGGGAGGTAAAAATAGGGGCTATGGGCCAGGAAGGACGTGGCCGTCAAGGCAACGTAGGAACCTATGGTGACGACCTCTCCATGGGCGACGTTCCAGACTCCCGTCGTCCGCCGTATCAGGGTGAGGCCGAAACCCATCAGGCCGAGCAGAGCGGAGTAGGTCAGAGCATCAATAAATGAAGCCAAGGTCATCGCCCCTTGTCAGGCCAACCCGAGGTAGGTTCTCATGAGCTCCTTGTCGCATTGGAGCTCTCCAGGTCCGCCGGAAAATATTATTCGCCCGCTGACCAGCAGGTAGCATTTGTCGACGACGTCAAAAAGGATCTTCAGGTTCTGCTCTATGATCAACATGCTCAAGCGTGTCTTGTCCTTCAGGTTCTTGATCAGTTCGGCTATCTGAGCCGAGGCGATGGGAGATAGGCCGCTGGTCGGTTCGTCGAGCAAGAGCAGCTTGGGCCTGCACATGAGCGATACGGCAAGGGCGACCATTTCCCTTTCCCCACCGCTGAGGGTCCCCGCCGTTCTGCGGAGGAAAGGCACGACGGGCTTGACCAGGGAGAGCACTTCTTCCATTCGTTCTCCGACTTCGCCCTTGGGGAGGTTGAAGGCCCCCATCTTGAGATTCTCTTCCACCGTGAGCCCTGGGAAGACGTTGCCTTCCTGCCTCAGGTAACCGACTCCACGGCCGGTCACCTTGTGGGATTTCTCCTTTTGCATTTCTGTACCGTCAAGGATCACACTTCCCGAAAAAATATCGGCAAGACGGAAAATACTGTTGAGTAGAGTCGTCTTGCCGCTCCCATTGGGTCCTACGATGGCCACTGCTTCCCCCCGTGTACAATCGAGGTTTACATCGAAAAGGACATGGATACCCCCATAACCGGCGTTAAGGTTCTCGATCTTCAACAAGTTGTTCATGACCCCAGGTACACCTCTTTCACCTGGCTGTCGTTCAGGACCTCTTCAACCGAACCCTGGGCGATGAGTTTTCCCTGGTTCATCACGTAGACATAGTCGGCATATTTCAAGGCAATATCGAGCCTGTGTTCGATAACCAGGAAGGTAAGGCCCTGCTCATCCCTGAGCCGGATCAGGAAGGAGAAAACCTCGTCCGCCATCACGGGGTCGACGCCGCATATGGGCTCATCCAGGATGACGAGTTTCGCGCCGGCCAGAAGTGCCCGTCCGATCTCGGCCAGTTTGATGTGCCCGGTGGAGGTTTCCGACATGACGGCATCCCAGTAGGGGGTCAATTCCATGGCCTCGGCCATGGCAAAGGCCTCCCGGACGTTGTCCTTTTCCGTTGTTTTCCAGAGTGCCTTTAGGGGACATTTCAAAAGGGATTCGCCACAGGCGCTCTCACAGGCCACAAGGAGGTTGCCCAGCACGCTCAAGCCCCCGAAGGGAGCGGGGAGCTGAAAAGAGCGCACCATCCCTTCCTTGCAGATCCTGTGCATGGGCCAATGGGTGATCTCCTTGTCTTCCAGGTAGACGTGCCCGCTATCGGGCCGGAGGAATCCCGTGATACTGTTTACGAGGGTCGTCTTGCCGCTGCCGTTGGGCCCGATCAGGAGGGTTATCCTCCCCCGCGGCAGGGAAATGCTGACACCGTCCACCGCCTTGAGCCCGCCAAAGCTTTTTTTGACGTCGCGCACTTCAAGCATTGCTCCGTGCATCGTAATTCCTCCGTCTGGGGATCGCGTTTAAAAAAACGGCCCTGCGCCGCGTTCGGGGCAGGGCCGCGGGGCTCCGGTTACTTTGAAGAGACCTCTGCGAGGCTCCCGGTAGCAGCATCGTACTCAGAGACCTTGACCCAGGCGTGTTTCCCTTCCACTTCCTTCACGGCAAAAAACTCTACGTTCAGGGCCTTCCTGTCACCCAGTTCATCCAATTCCGCCCACCCGCTGGCCCCGTAGTAATTGGAGGCCACGTAAGGAAGGGCGTCCTTGATGGCCGTCCCGTCACCCGACTGGGCGCATATAGCGGAAAGGGCTGCCAGCCAGGCACAATCATAGGCTACGAGGCTGTAGATATCCAGCGTTTCGCCTATCTTTTCCTGGGCGTAAGCGAGCAGCTCCTCACGCTTGATCGACTTAGGGGCGGAATACATGGGAGCGATGACGGATACTTTCGCGGCCGCATCACCGGCGTCTCGGAGGATGACGGTGCTCTGCGCTACAGCGTCACCTCCCGTCCATGTGAGCGAGAGAAGGGGGCTCTTCCTTGCCTGGGCCTGGCTCAGGATAATGGCCAGGTCCTCCCAGGTCAGGCTGATGACCGCCACCTTGTCGGCGCCGTGTTTCTCGACAGCAGGGCCGACGGCTCTCTCCAGCGACGAAAGTTCACCGGAGAACTCCTTGGTCCCACCGGCGAAATCCACCCGCTCGAGGATCGTCCCCCCGACGGCTTCGAACTCCTTGGCGAAACTGCTGGCAATAGAGAGGTCACAAGGGTCCTTCCTCACGAGAAGAGCTACGTGGGTGAAACCCATCGTCTCCACCAGTTTGGCCAGGGCGACACCTTCCATGTCGTCATGGGGTATCGGCCTGAAAACATAATCGTCGGCTACTCCCAGTTCAGCTACGGTCGAAAAAGAGGAAATAAGAGCGATCTTGTTGGCGTTGGCGTAGCCCATGGCCAGGCGTATATCGGAACTGTCGAGAAGGCCGACCGCGACCTTGACCCCCTGCGCGGCCATCGCCTTGATCTTCTCCAACGTCACGTTGGCTTTCGTCTCCGTATCCTCGTACAGGAACTTGATGGTTATCGGTAGGTTGCCCCCCGAGGTGAATTTCGCTATGTCCGCTTCAGCCTTTTCCATGGCAACCCTGCCGCGTGCCCCGTAGCTGGCGAAATCTCCGGTCAGGGGCATGAAGGCTCCTATCGTGATCTCTTTCTTCTCGGCCGAGAGGATGGGAGTGGAGGTCAATGCGGCCAGGAACACAGCCAGTATAAGGCTTCCCAAAACCTTCTTTTTCATCAATTATCACTCCTTCGTCCCCGAAACAGGGTCATCTCCTATCGGTTCTCTTTTGCCCAAGGCCCTGCGGATCACCCTGAAAGCGCCTTTCTCGCAGAAGTGCCGAGGGGATCGTGACTCTCCTTTTCGCCTATCACTCCTCTCAATCGTCAGAGATCGAACTCCGTACCCACTCCCTTTTCAACGGCTTTCCGGAATATTTCCCCCGCCGCGACGACATCCTGCACACCTATACCTACCGTCTTGAAGACGGTTATATCTCCGTCGTTCTCTCGCCCGACGACCTTGCCGGCTATGAGCTCGCCCAGTTCGCCGGTGATGATCTTTTCGGTGAAAAGGCCCTTGCCGATGGGGTTGATAAGATCACCCGACTCGGCCAGGACGGCTTCGCGTGATTCGACGAACACCTTTTGAGCCTTCAGGAACAACCCCGGGGGCATTTCCTGCATATCCGGCCGGTAAGACCCGATGCCGTTGACGTGGGCCCCTTTTTTTACGGCTTCCGCGGGGAAAACGGGGTTCTTGGCGGTGGTGACGGTGGTGATGACATCGGCCCCGTCCACAGCCTCTTCACCGGACTTCGACGTTACGATCCTGACGCCGGCCTTCTCCCAGATCTCGCCCTGGGTTTTGGCGGTCTCCTTTGCCCTGGTTTCGTCAGCATCAAAGATCCTGACTTCCTTCAGCTTCCTAGCGGTGAGCATCGCCTCCAGCTGGGCGGAGGACTGCCCGCCGGCTCCGATGAGCGCCCCCACCGTGGCATCTTTCCTGGCCAGGAGGTCCGTGGCCGCGCCCGCCGCGGCTCCGGTGCGGACCTGGGTGAGGTAGGTGCCGTCCATGATGGCCAGCACTTCCCCGGTCCGGGAGTCCATGTGGACCATGGTCGCGGGGACGACGGGCTTCCCAAGCTTGGCATTGCCGGGGAAGACCGAAACGATCTTCAGCCCCAGGGACTGGGTCTCCTCTACATAGGCCGGCATAAAAAGAGCCTGGCCTTCGTACTTGCCGACGTCGATATTCGTCCTCAGCGGGACGACGGATCTTCCCTCGGAAAAGAGCCTGAAAGCCTGTTTCATGGCCTCTATGGCTTCATTCATTGAAAAGACCCGCCGCATTTCCTCCTTGGTGATCAATCGCAACCGATACCCCTCCCCCAATGCTTTGCTCTATTCTACAATTGCCAGTTTCAGTCTATCAATCAAGAAAGGGCCAGTCAACATATTTTTGTATGTTATATAATCCTGTTGAATAAGGTGGAAAATAGAACCCATTGCACTAATGGGTTCAAGTAACCCTGTTCTTTCCTGTGGCTGAGGGGCCATGACTTTTCATCTGACTCAAAGGAGGTACGAAATGCTAAAGAGTTGCAACCCCCTTCTTGGGCCACTCGTCCCAGTGGTCAAGCTCCTGGGGGCCATGCTGGGGAAGGACTACGAGATCGTGCTCCATGACGTCTCCGGTGAGGAGCCCTTCATCGTTGCCATTGAGAACGGTGAGATCTCCGGAAGGGATATAAACTCCAGCATGACTGATTTCGGCTACTTCCTGATGTCCAGCCCTGAGGCGGAGGGTGTGGATCACGTGGCAAATTACCCCTCCGAAACAGGGACGGGCAAATCCTTGCGTTCGGGAGTGGCCCTGATCCGGGACGGCGACCACAAACTGATCGGTTTCCTCTGCATCAACTGCGACATGGCGCGGGGACAGGTCCTCAAGGACCTGGGCGGGTTCCTGACCGAACTTCAGCCCCTGTCCTTCCGTGGCCTTGAATATGAACGTATTTCACGGATAAACGACACGTCCGCCGAAGAGATCCTCGAAAAGGTACGCCACGATCTTGGCAAGCCGCTGAATTACCTGAACCGTTCTGAAAGGGCACATTGCATTGAGATGCTCGAGGGGTACGGTTTTTTCAACCTGAAGGGCGCGGTCCGGTTGCTGGCGCGCAAAATGGGTAAAAGCCGTTACACCCTTTACGCGGATCTGCGGGCTTTCCATTCACGGCGAAAATGACTCGATGGCCGCAGGATCGCCGTTCTCCACTGACCCCGGCGATGACCTTCCCTTTCAACTCCTTCCTGAAACGCTTGACCGGATCGCGTTGACATCCCCAGTCCCCGGAATCGTCCTTTTGGGAGTAAATTATCTACAGGAAACCCACGGTCATCATGCGCGGGTTTTCGCCGTGGTCCTGGCCCGAGAGAGGAGGTCGGTTTCATGAGAAGGTCGTTCACCCGGGGGATCTCCGTCCTAATCCTATTCTTTATTGTCGGTCTTTCCGCGGCTTTTGCCTCCTGGGATCCCGCCGCCGGGTACCCTGAAACGGTAAGGACCGCCCGGGAGACCCTCTGGAAGGAGGTCACTTCGGGCGGGGTTAATTCGGGATCCGTGGCCGTCATGGACAAGGGCAAGGTTGTGTTCTCCGAGGAGTACGGTCCCGCCGACAGGGCGGAAGGGAGGATGGTCGACGAAAAGACCAGGTTCAACATCGGGTCCACGAGCAAGATGTTCGCCGCCGTCGCGGTACTTATCCTCGTCGATGAGGGCAAGATCCGCCTGGACGACCCCGTCGTGAAGCACATCCCGGAATTCCGGATGAGAGACCCCCGTTACAGGGATATCACCATAAGAATGCTCTTCAACCACTCCTCAGGGCTTCCGGGGTCCACTTTCGTCTTCGGGTACAGCCCCGAGGGGGACCCCCACGAAACACTCCTTGACGCCCTGAGGGAGAGCGCACTGAAGCATGACCCCGGAGCCATGGGGATATACTGCAACGACGGTTTTACCCTTGCGGAGATGATAGTCGAGCGGGTCTCAGGTAAAAAGTACATTGATTTCCTCAAGGAAAGGGTGTTCGGCCCCCTCGGGATGGATCATACCGGGGAGAGCATAGGGGTGACCGGAGGCAACGTCGCAAGGTTCTATGACCCGGACGGGAAGAAATATCCCCTTGAGGTGGTCATGGTCCTCGGCGCCGGGGGACTTTCATCCACAGCTGAGGACCTCTGCCGTTTTGCCGACAGTTTCAGTCCCGGGGGCGTACATATCCTGTCTCCCTCATCCCTGGAAGAGATACAAGGACCCCAGCCCACGAAGTTCGCGTCCTCTCTGAAGGGGCAGGCCCTTTTGGAGGCCTTCGGCTGGGATCACCGCCTTCTTCCCGACTTCATGGAGTTGGGGTACCAGATCGTGGGCAAGAGCGGCGGTACGCTGTTTTACACGTCATACCTGCAACTTCTCCCTTCGGAGAGGATGGCCGTGGCGGTGATCTACTCAGGGTCCGGAAACGCCGGGGAGGCCGCTTACAAGATCATGAAAGCCATGATGAGGGACAGGGGGCTGCCCGTACCCGGAGAGGAACCGGTTGATAAACCCGTCAAGGCGGAACCGATGACAGGTTACAGCTTTCCATCTTCGGGTTTTTTGACCAACCTATCGGGATTTTTCCGTTTCCATGTTGACAGGAAAAAGGGCCTCCTCGACATTTATCCCGTCGATGGAGCGGGAAACAGTGGAGCAGTGTCCCCGGCCCTTTCGCTGGTCTATAACGGCGGTCTTTTCCACAACCCGGAGAAGAAGGAAAGGTACTACCTGGTCTCCTCCGATGAGGGCACCTTTCTGGCGCTGTCGAATGTCCCCCGGTACGGCGTGGACGGCCCGGTCTTTCAATTGCTTGAAATCCCGGAGAACCCCCGGAAAATGTCGGTCGAGATGGACGGGACCCTTTGGCTGGTCAGGAACTCCCCCACCTTCAGCAGCTTTACGGATCTACTGGTCCGGAGGTCTTCAGCGGCGGATGAACTTCCCGGGTTTTTCGTCTTTGACGGCCCCAAAAGGGTGGTCGACCCCGATCATGCCGAGATGGTCTCGACAGGTTTCCGTGACCAGTCTTCCTTGAGGCTGTTTCGAAAGGACGGAAGGACCAGGGCGAAGGTCCTCCAGTTCATCTACTCAATGGAAGAGGCGGCCGAACCGCTCGCGGAAGGTTCGACCCTAGCGGCCATAGGAGCCGATGGCGAGAACGAGTGGTTCAAGACTGTTTCGGGAGGGATACTCTCCTTCGAGCTGATCGGGAAGAGCAGGGCGGTGGTGCTGCCCGGCCCCGAGACGCCTCCCTTGTACGACAGCGTCGTCGACGACGGCGAGGTTTACGTGCCGGAAAGTAGCTTCATCTTCCTGGCTGGCGATCCGGGGGACCTGATCCATATTTCTACGCGTTGACCCTTTTTTCTCCGTCGGGTAAAAAGGTATGGGTCGGTGGCAAGTACCGGGAGTTTTTTGGCCCGGGGAAAATGAAAAAAGGAACGGGCGATGAAAAAAGAAGAGATACTCTTTATGGTAAAAGAGACTGAGGTTCGACTGGCCCCTTTCTGTACCTGCGAAGGACTGGCCCTGCATGGGATCTCCCACTTGAGAAGGGTGTCGATCCTTTCGGGACGGCTTGCCTCGGCGGTCGGGGAGGACGTGGAGGCCGCCGTCGTGATGGGCTTTCTGCACGATTGCGCCAGGACCGATGACAAGGCGGGCGACGGTCACGCCCACGATTCATCGGTCCTTGCACGGCGGTTGCTGGGGAGGTTCTACCCACATCTGGACGCCGATCGGATCTGTCACGCCATCGCGCGCCATGCCGATGGGGAGGTCACCGACGATGGTCTCGCGGCCTGCCTCTGGGACGCCGACCGCCTTGAATTGAAACGGATAGGCAGGGAGATCGACCTCGACCTGCTCTCCACCGAAGTCGCCTGGCGCCTTGCCAGGGCCAGGGCGGCGAGGAGGGCGGTATTGATAGGAGGAGGACATGACGGAAAAAGTTAAAGAAGTGAACGTTGCGATAATACAGGAACCCCCGGTTTTTTTGAACCTCGGTGCCAGCGTGGAAAAAGCCTGCACGCTGACCCGCAAGGCTGCCGGTAATGGCGCTCGAGTGGTGGTTTTCCCCGAGACCTGGCTCCCGGGTTACCCCGTTTGGATCGACTCGGCCCCCGAGGCGGCCCTCTGGGGACACGACGCGGCGAAAGGCCTTTTCCGAAGGCTCGTGGAGAATGCCCTCACCCTACAGGGTGAGGAGACCGCGGCCCTTGCCAGGGCCGCCGTCGAGTCCAAGGTCCATATGGTCATGGGAGCCCACGAACTGGTCGGGAACACGCTCTATAACACGATGCTCTTCATCTCCCCTGGCGGGGTGTATTCGGCTCACAGGAAGCTCACGCCCACCTACACGGAACGGCTCCTCTGGGGAATGGGCGACGGAAGCACCCTCGTCTCGGTCGACGCCCCCTTCGGAGTCCTGGGGGGCCTCATCTGCTGGGAACACTGGCTCCCCCTGGCACGGGCGGCAATGCACGCCAGGAAGGAAACCGTCCACGTGGCACAGTGGCCCTGGGTGAGGGATTTGCACCTGGTGGCCAGCAGGCATTATGCCTTCGAGGGCCAGTGTTTCGTGCTCGCGGCGGGGACGGTCCTGACGGTAGGCGATGTGCTCGAGGGTTATGATTCTCTCCCGGGGGCGATGCAGGAGTGCCGCGAGATGCTCTCCTCCATGGGGAACCCGGAGGAGCCGCTTCAAAGGGGTGGGAGCACCGTGATCGCACCGGACTCCATCTGCCTGGTGGAACCCCTCTACGACGCGGTGGGTACGGTCCACGCCACGCTGGATCTAGGCCTGGTGACCGAGGGTCACTTGCTCATGGATTCCGACGGCCACTATTCCCGACCCGATGTCTTCACCCTAACGGTCAACACGGCCCCCCTGCGGGGAGTACGGTTCGAACCGCGTCAATGAAGATCCCTCATCCAGGGGGGTATAGGCCAGGCCAAGGATCGATTGCCCGATGAATAGTGACCTCGTCCGCCCTCTCGAATACCGCGTGCATGGCCCAAGAAAGGAGTGGTTCCTTTGACCCTCTACGATGTGCTGGTCATCGATGCCCAGAATGACTTTTGCAAACCGGGAGGCGCCCTTTTTGTCCCCGGGGCGCCGGGTGATACGGAAAGGGTTTGCGCGCTGCTCGACAGACTGGACCGGAAGGGGAGCATCGGCAACTATCATTTGACAATGGATACTCACTACGTCCTGGACATATCCCACCCGGGCTTCTGGAGGGACCCTGAGGGCAACCTGCCGGAACCTTACACCCAGATCACCCCCGCGGACCTGGCTTCCGGGAAGTGGCTCCCGAAGGACCCCGGCTCCCTGGAACGGGTGAGGCTTTACCTTGAAAGGCTTGATGCCTCGGGAAGGTATACCCATACTATCTGGCCCGAACATTGCATCCTCGGCTCGCCCGGGCACTGCCTCGTCGAGGAAGTCCTCGAGAGGGTTAACCGGTGGGAACGGCGGGAAGGGAGGAGGGCCGATTATATCCTCAAGGGGATGAACCTCTGGACCGAGCACTACTCGGTGCTGAAGGCCGAAGTGGAGGATCCCTACGATTCCGGCACCGCGCTGAACAGACGGCTGCTGGGCGAACTATCCCTGGCACGGGCGGTGATAGTGTCAGGCCAGGCCCTGAGTCACTGCGTGGCCAATACCATCACTGACCTCATCGAAAACCTTGCCCCCGATGTGCTGGCCAGGATAATAGTCCTGGAGGACGCATCGAGCAGCGTGCCCGGTTTCGAAGGGTTGGGCGAAACCGCGCTTCAAAAAGCCCGTGATGCGGGCATGACGGTGTGCAAGGCTTCGGAGGTGCCCCTTTGAGGGTTTCCTGCGTCACGGGGGTGTCCAGCGTGGGAACCTTCGCGCCTTCCGCCCTGACCTGGGAAGGGTGATGGTCCTTGGAATACAGCATGGTTTTCAGGGTGGGTCACTCCGAGGTGGGGGTTCACGGGAGGATGAGGGTGGTCAGCGCCATCAACCGTTTCCAGGACATAGCGGGAGAACACGTCGACCGGTTGGGGTTTGGGGTCGCTGACTTGCTTCGTGGGGGGCGCACATGGGTCCTCCACAGGATGCGGCTGGTTTTCTCCCGGGTGCCGGGCCTGGGCGAAGAACTCAAGATCCGTACCTGGTACCGCCCGGAGCGTGATCTTTACTCGCTGAGGGATTTTTCCATGGAGGATGCCGATGGGGAGAGGGTCGTTTTCGCCGAATCATCATGGGTCGTCCTTGACCTCAAGAGGGGGCGTCCTGTCAGGTTGAGCTCGGCCATGCCCCGGTCCTACGACGAGAACAGGGCGGAATATTTTTCCACGGGGTTCAAAGAGATCCCCGAATCGGAAGACCATGATATAGCGGTGCGGTTCGATGTCCGCCTTAACGACCTGGATATCAACCGCCATGTCAACAACGCCCGCTATTTCGAATGGGCCCTGGAGGCGATACCCGGGGAAGTGCTGGGTTCAGCTGGGCCGTCCGAGGTCGAGGCCCTTTTCCGGACGCCCGCCCGTTACGGCGAAGGGATAGTCTCCCAGGTCAAAAAGGTGAGCGATGATCCCGCCGTTTACCTCCACAGGCTTCGGCCGGAGGGGTCGAAAGAGACCTGTGCGGTCTTGAGAACAGAATGGCCCGTAGGGATCGGTCCGGTTTCAGGAGCAGCCGCAGGTATTTGAGACCTTCAGGTCCAAAACGAACCGGCAGACCGGGTTCATCCCCTCGAAGATCTCCTGGGCCAGGGCCCATATCCGGTCCCTCTCCCCCCTGAGGGTGGTCGACATATCACCCGTTTGAAAATCAAGGCCGCTCTTTTCGATCATCGACAGGACCCTGGTGACATCTTCCTTGTAGTTTTGGCTCTCTATGGGCAAAAAGGAGACCTGGCAGGTGATCATTTCTTCCACATCGCGCAAAGGAACCCCCCCTTTCCCGGTTCGGCGGGGCCGTGATCTTCCCCCGAGTGCGAGTTGTCCACGTCGTTGTCGGGTCTGAAGAGCAGGCATTCCCTCGTCGAAACCAGGTTCTCCGGCCTGAACCGGCTCATTTCTTCCAGGTTCAGGAACCGGGCGTGGCGGTAAACGCTGTCGCTCCTTCGGCCGATCTCCATGTAGAGTTCCCCCCAGGGGCTGAGGCGGTTTATGGTCCCAATGACCAGCCTCCCGCCCCTTTTGACGACCCGGTACATCTCCTCGGCGGCATCAAGGGGGTTTTCGATGAACTCCAGCACTGCCATGGAGATGACGGCATCGAAGGCCCCATCAACGAACTCCAGGGCCTTTACATCCATGGGCAGGAATTCCACTTCGAGGTTTTCCGCCCTGGCCTTCTCAATGGCTATGGCGAGCATTTCACAGGAAAGGTCGACACCCGTTACCGCGCATCCCAGCCTGGCCAGTTTCAAACTGAAGTTGCCTGTGCCGCAGCCGGCATCGAGGACCTTCATGCCGCTTCTTGGTTCCAGTAGCCCGAAAGCGCACCTGGTTTCGATCTCATCGACTCGCTTCCCGATGGGTGTCGTGTACCACCCATCGTAAGACTTCGCGTGGTCGTCAAAAACGCTCATGGGATCCCCTCCCCGGTTATCAGCCGGTCTAACCTGAATTCCGTAAGCCATCCCGCGAAGGACGGGTTTTTCAGGGGATCGGTTTCGAAGCGGAAGAGGTGCGTCGAGCAGGAGCAGTCGGAACAGCCGAAACCGGGGATCCTCTCATCGGCGATCCTTGAGAGGCCCCGTGCCAGGTCACACTCTACGGTCTCGGCGGACCTGACCGGGAGGCAGGCGACGAACCGGGAGGCCTCGCGAAGGTGATCCACCTGCCAGTGGAGTTTTTTGCGTTCCCTCCGATGACGGGTCATTCTAGCCTTCAGGTTCTTCATCGCCGATCCCACGTAGCAGTAAAACCCCGACTTGAGATCGATCACCCCGAGCTTTCCGATCGGAAGCCGGGTGTCCTGTCCGAGCTCCAGTACCAAAATGTAGCCCCCCTTGTCGACGGCGTTCCGTTCAAGGGTGGGCCAGGGGATCTCCAGCAGTGAACCGTCGGCCTCGAGGGTGAGATCCTCCTTCCAGCCGACGCTCAGGGGTTTGATATCCACGACTCCCCTGGCTTCGAGGAAGGCCTTGGCGAAGTCCAGGTCGGTGTGCAGGTTCGGCAGGAAGTACCGAGGACGGGGCGAATGCACCAGGACCAGGAGCCCCGCTCCCGCACCTCTTCGCCCTATTTCGGCGAGGTGGGCGATGTGGCGGGTCGCCCTCTCGGAAGGCGTGTCGGGAAACATGGCCATCTTCCCGTCGAAGAGCGTGCAGGATTTCACCTCCACGGGGAAGCGCCCGTCCCGGCCCTCGAGGAGGAAATCGAAGCGGCTCCCGCCGAAGGACACTTCACGGCGGATTATCGCCGCATCCTCCCAACCGGGCACCAAGCCCCGTTCCAGGAGCCATTGGGCGGCATCGTTGGTCCGATGGGTGTGAAGCATCACCGGGCCATGGGGCGTCCCGACGGCGATGACGGTGAAGTCGGTCTTCCGGTCTTTTACCTCTCCGGAATTCTCGAGGAAGAGCTTCGCGTCGGGGAGGAGCAGTTCCCACAGGCGCCCTGGGTTGGGGAGATAGGCTTCGACCGATCCACCGTCTATCTTTGCCGTGATCTTGAAGCGGTTGGGCCTGCCAAGAAAACGGGCTTCTATTACCGGGCGTCTGGAAGCCCTGAAGGGGAAGTCACGCGGTTCAAACTCCTGCGGGTCCCTCACCAGAGCACCTGCATCCCCAGGCCCTTCTTATAGGCATATTCACTGAGCAGCCAATCGCCGGTCAGTGAGGCCTCATCGGCAATGAGGAGCCAGTCGCGCCTGACCTCTGGAGTGTCCGGCAGGCATGCCAGTTCCGCCGCCCTTTTCCTGAGTTCGCTGTTGACATCGAGTACAAAGGGTCTTTCACTCATATCAAAAGGATAGCACGATAAGGGCTTTTGTTGATGAGTTTTCCACGTCATCCGGCACAGCGGCGGACAGTCTCACTGGGATGCGGCCTCCATGGCAATCCATGGGGCGTCGTTTATAATGTCTCGGTGGTCGAGAACTGTCCCTGACTCTTCCGGGAGGTCCCTTCCAAAAAATGTTCTGGGGGAGATGAAAATGGCCGATACGAAAAGGGAATTCTTGAGAGGGGCGCGTAACACGGTGCCCCTATTCCTTGGCATAGCGCCCTTCGCCATGGTGGTAGGAGTGGCTGCAAGGGAGGCGGGGCTGGATGCCGCCCAGGGAACATTCTTCTCCCTCTCTATGATTGCCGGTACAGCTCAGCTGGCGGCCGTCCAGCTTTATGGCGCCGGGGCTTCGGCCGCAATCGTGCTTCTTACCGCCATGGTCGTGAACCTCAGATACTCTATGTACAGCCTCTCACTGCACCCTGTACTTGAAGAGAGGTCATACATCGAACGCTTACTGGCGGCTTTCTTGTTGTCGGACCAGTCTTTCGTGGTCTCCATGACCGAACTGGAGACCAACCCCGATAACCCGTCGCTCCCTACATTCCTGCTCGGTTCATCGCTGGCGGTTTTCGTGGTCTGGGTTGCGGGGATCTTCCTGGGCTTTGTCCTGAAAGCCATTATCCCGGCGGGGCTTTCCCTTGATTTCGTCATACCCTTGGCCTTCATGTTCTTGCTTGTACCCCACCTGGGCGGCAAGGACAGACAGACCTCCGTCCTGGCGGCCATAGTGGCCTCGGTGATGCTGGTCCCGCGGCTTCCCCTCCAGTCGGGCCTTTTGGTGTCGATCCTCATAGGCATTGGGTCGGGAATGGCCGCCGGTGAGTATTTTGGGAGAGCCGGAAGCGGGGGGGAACGCCCATGAGGTTTTACCTCCTTTTCGGCGTTCTCGCCGTAGCTCTGCTGGTCATCAAGGGACTGTTCCTGTGCTTCGTGCCCAATCGGAAGATCCCTCCTTTCCTCGAGAGGTCTTTCCGTTATATCCCACCGGCCGTCCTTGCAGCCCTCATCGCGCCTTCGGTCTTCTACGCCGGGAACCCCGCAGGGCTTGACGTTTCACCGGCGAGGCTGGCGGCGGGGTTGGCGGCCTTCACCGTCGCGCTAAGGACCAAGAATATTTTGATCACCATCGCAACCGGCATGATCCTGCTCTGGGTCTTTTCCTTCCTTTCGGCCTAGGATCGAACAGGTTCATCCTCGGGTTGCCCTGGAACCGCCTTCAAGAATGCCGGATAAAGCGGTAGAATAAAGACATGGTCCGGTGTCACTCCGATGCCGGCCGGAGAAATGGCGCGAGTCCAGCGGGAGGAAGGGGTGATCCCTATGAAGAAAGTAGTGGTAGCGGTCGACGGTAGCGATGTCAGCAAGGAGGTCATCGATTACGCCCTCCACTATGCTCAGAGAGAAAAGGACGCCGAGCTGCTGTTCCTTCACGTGGTCAACTGGGAAGACTACCGCGAGGTATCCGTCGGCGGCCGTTCCGTGTCGGTGCCTCCCTCGGAAGAGGAGGCCGGAAAAGAATTGGGTGATTGGGTACAGGAAAGGGTGGTATCATCGGGTACACCCAAGCCCGAAAGGATGTCCATCAATGTACTCTTCGGCAATCCCTATAACGAGATCGTATCCTTCGCGGAAAAGATGGACGCCTCCATGATAATGATCGGGCACCGGGGGCTGAGCAACCTGGAGAGGTTTTTCCTGGGAAGCGTAGCGGCGAAGGTCGTCGCCCATTCTCCCTGTAGTGTCTACGTTCACAGGGAAAAGAGCATCCCCGGGTAACAACCGTAAAAGTCGGAAGGAGGAGGTGCCATGATCGATCTGAAGGACTACCTCGCTCCGGGGTTTTCCCATGAGTTTAAGTTGACTGTGACCAGCGAGGAAGCGGTCGGCAATTTTTCACCCAAACTCGACCAGCTTCTGGCCACCTCGGCCTGCGTAAAGGCCTTCATAAGGGCGGCGATCGAGGCCACCGACCAATACCTTCCGGAAGGTTACATCACCGTGGGACAGAGCATCGAGATCTTCCATGAGGTTCCTTCCTATATAGGTACGACGGTCAACTTCAAGGCCGCTATTCGGGACATCGACCGCAACAAGATAAACTACGACCTGCTCGCTTGGGATCACATGGGTACCGTCGCCACGGGGAAACATACCCGGGCTGTGGTCGACTGGGCCCTGCTCATGGACGGGGCCAGGGAGAGAGCCTACCTGCAGGACCAGGGCCTGTAGGGCAAAAGGCACAACGGCCCGACAACGGGCTAGAGGTATTCGGAAGGGTCCTCGTAATAGGGGTGACGGCACATCGGATCCCCCGGGCTGACGGATCATTACCCGTTAGCCCGGGCAAGGGGTCCATGCGCGACCTCTACTTTTTGACATGTCGCCTTGGTGCAGGCGAAGGGTGAGGACACGATCGAATTGAGACAGCCGAAAACCTAACCCCTCGCGAATAGCAAGGGGGCGGTGGGCCCCGGCTACTTCAAACTTGACGCCCCCGGAGAAGGGAGTAGGCCTCTTCGGTGCCTGTCCCCAAGCGAGCCCGGGTTTGCAAGTCAACCGACTGGGCGGAGCACATCCACCCTATCCCGAGCATACGGCAGTAAAGGTGAAGATCCGAGGTTACCCCATCATAGCTGGGGGTGAAAAAGATGAGTGAGCCGGCGAACATCGACTGGGAAAACCTGGGGTTCAGGTACATGAAGACGGACTTCCGTTACATTTCGAAATGGAAGGACGGCGACTGGGACGAGGGGCGGCTTGTGGAGGATAACCAGATCTGCATAAGTGAGGCTTCCAGCGTTTTCCATTATGGGCAGGGCTGCTTCGAGGGGCTCAAAGCCTATAGGACACAGTCTGGGACGATCCAGCTTTTCAGGGTGGACCAGAATGCGAAGAGGATGCAGGAGAGCTGCCGCAGGGGTATTATTCCCCCGGTCCCGGTCGGGAAGTTCATTGACGCCTGCCTGCGGGTTGTGAAGGCCAACAAAACCTATGTCCCGCCCTACGGCACGGGCGGCACCCTTTACCTCAGGCCCTTCGTCATAGGAGTGGGAGACCTCATCGGCGTCTCCCCGGCCCCGGAATACATCTTCAGCGTCTTCTGCACACCCGTCGGCGCCTACTTCAAGGGAGGTCTTACGCCGGTGAATTTCACCGTTTCGGGGTACGACAGGGCGGCCCCCTTTGGTACCGGAGCCGCGAAGATGGGCGGCAACTATGCCGCCAGCCTGATGCCCCATGAACTAGCGAAGCGCAGGGGTTTCGCCGATTGCGTATACCTTGACCCGGCCACCCATACCAAGATCGAGGAAGTAGGGGCCGCCAACTTCTTCGGCATCACCAGAGACGGAAGGTTTGTCACTCCCTGTTCGCCGTCGATCCTTCCCAGCGTCACCAGGAAGTCCCTCCTGGAGGTGGCGAGGGGGTACCTCGGCATAGCGGCCGAGGAGAGAGATGTTTTTATCGACAGGCTTGATGAACTCTCGGAGGCCGGGGCTTGCGGGACGGCTGCTGTGATCACTCCCATCGGCGGGATCGAGTACAGGGGCAGGCTCCATGTCTTCTTCAGCGAGACCGAGGTCGGGCCGGTGACCAGGAAGCTTTACGACACCCTAACGGGGATCCAGTTCGGCGACATCGAGGCTCCGGAAGGATGGATTTTCAAGGTGGAGTAGGCGCCTCGCCAGGTGCTCCTTGGTCACCCCCCCATACTATTCCCTTCGATCGATGATGAGGAAAAGGCTGGATTCATCGACCTCCTCGATCACGTAGGGAAGGCCGGTGGCCCGGCCCATCCCGTCCAGGTCGTCCCTCGAGAAGGTCGTGGCGGTGAAGCCGTCAAGGCAGACGATCTTGCCGTCCTTGGTCCTCTCCCGGTCGATCTCCCCCAGCAGTCCCTTGTTTGCCTGCTCTTCGAACCATTCCACCCTGGGGCCCCAGAATTTATCGCTATAGGTGCTGAAAAAGGCCTTCCCGCCCTTGACGAGGGCGTTCACACCCCGGGTCACCAGGTTCAGGGGGTCTCCTTTCATCGCCGAGAGGCCGTTCTGAAGGCAGAGGACCATCTCGAATTCGGACCGGTACTCGATGAGATGGGCGTCGGCGGTCTCGAGACTGCAGTTGGGGATGTCCTTGAGGTACTCCCTCCCGAAGAGGACCGAATCCACGGAAATATCCAGCCCGAGAATAGAAGCCGCGAAGGGCGCAATCTCCTTCATTATCCTCCCGTAGCCGGCTCCCAGTTCAAGCACCCTTTCGGTGCCGGTTAGGTACCCGGCGACGTAGGATATCTCGGCCTGAAGATATTGCCTAACTCTCTCCAGGTCCGTCCGGTAAACCTCCATCAGCAGGGCGGCGTTCAACTTGCCGGAATAGTAGTTTTTCACGGCCTCACCCTCCACGGGGTCTTTTGAAGTTTGAAATGACACTTGACTCTAGGCAGGTCAATGATATCGTAAAACGGTAAGATGTTCGATCGATAGGTCCACTCTCCGGGGTCACCGGTGCTTCGCGGTCCTTCGGGAGATACAACCCTGAAGAAAAGTATCCTTTTTTTCGCCCTCCGGCATCGGGATTCGGGGCTTTTTCTTGGGTGACGATCTCAATCAGTGGGGTGGAATATGCAGCTATTAACCGAACATCTCATCAACGGACTCGCCGTCGGCTCGATCTACGCCCTCATGGCTCTTGGGCTGGCGATGGTCTACGGCATCCTCAGGATCCTTCACGTAGCCCACGCTGGCGTCTACGCCATCGGTGCCTACGTGGGGCTTTACACCTTCCAGGCCACCGATAGCTTTTTAGTGGCCATCGCCGTCGCCATGGCGGCCTGCGCCCTGGTGGGGGTGGCCATCGAGAAGCTGGTCTATTACCCACTCCTCAAGTTCCCGCCCTACGTGCCCCTCATCGCCAGCATTGCCATCTTCCTCTCCATCGAGGAACTCTGCAGGATAGTCGCCGGGCCCTACATCCTGGGGTTCCCCAGGAGGCTGGCCCTGGACTCCCTGACCCTGGGGCCCGTAAGCCTGGGAGGCATGCAGATCCTCGTGCTCCTCACTTCATTGGTCATACTCCTGGTCCTGTGGTTCATATCGGACAAGACCGAAGTAGGCCTGGCCATGCAGGCAACCTCCCAGGACATGGCGATGGCGAGCGCCATGGGTGTCGATACGAAGAGGATCATCTCCATAACCTTCGCCCTGGGCTCCGCCGTGGCTGCTGTCGCGGGGGTCCTGGTGGGGATCTATTACAACCAGGTCTACCCGACTATGGGTGCCGTGCCGGCCTACAAGACCCTCGCCATCATCGTGGTCGGCGGCCTGGGGAGCATACCTGGGGCTGTCCTGGCGGCCTTGCTGCTCGGCCTGGCCGAAGCTCTGCTGATCGGTTACGCGGCCATCCCGCTTCCCAGGGACGCGCTGGCCTTCATCGCCATGATAATCGTGTTCATGATCCGGCCCCAGGGACTCCTGGGCAAGAAGACGAGATAGGGGGCTGGAGCGATGGGTGGTTACTTCTCGACCGTGGCCATCATGATAGGCATCTACGCCCTGGTAGCTTCCGGTCTGAATATCATTGTCGGTTTCGCCGGGCAGATCTCCCTGGGACACGCCGCCTTTTTCGGCATCGGGGCCTATTCAACGGCCCTGCTTTGCACTAAGGCGGGCTTGTCTTTCTGGTGGAGCCTCCCCCTGGCCACGCTGATCACCGGCATGATCGGTGCGTTGCTGGGCATACCCAGCCTGCGGGTCAGGGATGATTTCCTCGCCATAACCACCATTGGCATCAACTTCATCGTCAGGAGCATCTTCCTTTATGTCCCCTTTTTCGGCGGGGCCCTGGGGATAGGGGGTATCCCGACCCCGATCCTCTTCGCCACCAAGCTCAGGGGGCAGTACTACCTGGCTCTTGTCGCGGTCCTGCTGGCCCTGGTGACCTGGTTCACCTTCCTTTTCGTCAGAACCTGGACCGGTCTCGCCACGGAGGCCATAAGGGAGGAGGAGACCGCCGCCGGGGCCATGGGCATCTCCCACGTACGCTTCAAGATCCTCGCCTTTACGATCGGAAGCGCCATGGCCGGCCTCGGGGGGGTGCTTTACGCCCATTTCGTCAATTTCATAAGCCCCGACGACTTCGGTTTTCCCGTATCCATCATGCTGCTCTCCATGGCCGTGCTCGGGGGCATGGGGAGCATCTGGGGGCCCATACTGGGCGCGATCGTTCTTGGCTCCCTGCCTGAGCTCTTCAGGCCACTGGTCCAGTACCGGATGTTCCTTTACGGCGCCGCTCTTTTGCTGGTCATCCGGTTCCAGCCACAGGGGATTCTGGGTGAAGGCAGCGTCTTAAGCCGACTCGTCTCCCGGAGGAGGCAATGAGCATGCCTGGCGAGGACCTGATCCTCCGCGTGGAGAAGATGAGCCGCCATTTCGGGGGGCTTAAAGCGGTGGACAACGTCTCCTTTCATGTGCGTCGGGGAGAGATCCTGGGCTTGATCGGACCCAACGGCGCGGGGAAGACCACCTGCTTCAACGTTATCTCCGGGGTGTACCGCCCCACGTCGGGGCAGGTCTTCCTCGACGGCAGTCGCATCGACGGTCTGCCGGCCCATTCCATCGCCGCCAGGGGAGTGGGGCGCACCTTCCAGATAGTGAGGCCCTTCGGCGGTATGACGGTACTGAACAACGTCATGGTCGGACTCGGCATGCCGAGATACGGGTCTTTCATCAAAAGCAGCCCTCTTTTCAACAACAGCAAGAACCGCGGGCAGGCCATGGCATTCCTTAATGAGGTGGGTCTCGAAGGTTTAGCCGACAGCCCGGCCTCCATCCTTTCCCTGGGGAACCTGAGGCGCCTTGAATTGGCGAGGGCCCTGGCGCTGGGACCTAAACTGCTGCTCCTTGACGAATCCTTCTCAGGCCTGAGCCAGGAGGAGGTCGGGCGGATGATGGGGTTGGTCAGGAAAATCCAGGAAAGGGGATTCACGATCCTCCTGATCGAGCATAACATGAGGGTGGCCATGTCGCTTTGCGAGAGGCTCGTGGTGCTCGACCACGGGGGCAAATTGGCGGAAGGCACCCCCGACGAGGTCAGGTCCGATGAGAAGGTTATCGAGGCCTACCTAGGGAAGGGGGAATAAGGCCATGCTTGAAGTCGAGAACTTGACCGTTGCCTACGGGGACATCCTGGCACTGCAAGATGTCTCCTTCTTCCTGGAAGCCGGGGAGATGGTATCCATAATCGGCGCCAACGGCGCCGGGAAGACGACCCTTTTGAATACCCTGATGGGCCTTGTAAAGGCCAAGTCCGGCAGGGCGCTTTATGTCGAACCCTCTAAGGACGGGGGTAACAGGGGGCGGGATATCCTGCAGCTTCCTGCCCATGAAAGAGCGGCCCTGGGGATCAGGATCGTGCCGGAAAGGGCCAGGGTCTTCCCAAACCTGACGGTGGAGCAGAACCTGAGGATGGGGGTCTACGGCCTCTCGGGCAGCGTCGATGTGGAACGGGCTTTCGGCGAGGTCTACGAACTCTTCCCCGTGCTGAAGGAAAGGAGACGCCAGGCGGGGCAGACCCTTTCCGGGGGTGAGCAGCAGCAACTGGCCATTGCCCGGGCGCTGGTATCAAGCCCAAGGATCCTCCTGGTGGACGAAATATCCATGGGGCTGATGCCCAAGTTGGTGGACCTGGTCTTCTCGGTCCTGAAAAGATTGAACGACGAGAAGGGGCTGACCATCCTGCTGGTGGAGCAGAACGCGGTCAAGGCCCTGGCGATAGCCCATAGGGGTTATATCCTCGAAACCGGGAGAATAGCCCTGGAGGGTAAGGCTTCGGATCTAAGCCAAAACCCAAAGGTCCGGGAAGCTTACCTGGGAGGTGATGCCGCTGGAGGCAGTGTTTGAGCCAGGGATGGCGGGTCTTGTAAGTGCCTGTACATATAGGACCGAAAAGGAGGGTTTTTCATGAAAAGAACGGTGATGCTGATCCTCGCGCTGGTCCTGGTCTTCGGGGCGGTCGGAGCTGCTTTCGCCGCTGACACGATCAGGATAGGCCTGCTTGCCCCTCTGACAGGGTACGCCGCCGCTGACGGTCTGGCCGTTCTGCAGTCCGTCAAGCTCGCGGTAGACCAGGTCAACGCCAAGGGAGGAGTCCTCGGCAAGCAGATCGAGCTGTTCTACGAGGATGACGCCGGCGAGGCCAAGGAAGCCATCGGTCTTGCCAGGAAACTTGTCCAGATGGACAAGGTCGTCGCGGTGGTGGGCGGTTCCTATAGCATGCCCACCCGTGCGGTCGCGCCCCTCTTCCAAGAGTTCGAGATCCCCCTGGTGGCCGGCTACGCCGTCCACCCCGATATCACCGCGGCTGGTGATTTCTGCTTCAGGAACGGCTTCCTCGGGACCGTTGAGGGCCGCGGGGCAGGTGTGGCTGCCGTCGACATGCTGAAGGCGAAGACCGTGGGTATGCTTACCATGGACAACGACTTCGGCAGGCAGATGGCCGAGGGGTTCAAGTCCTACGTGGTCTCCAAGGGGGCCAAGGTGGTCTACAGCCAGGTTTACCCACTTGGCGAGAAGGACCTCATGCCCTACCTGACGGCCGTCAAGGAGGCGGACCCTGATGTGATCCTGGCCAGCGGCTATTACGCCGAAGCGGCCGGGATAGTGAAGCAGGCCCACGAAATAAAACTCAGGACCCAGATCATCGGTGAAGAAGGTTACGATTCACCCAAGTTCATCGAGCTGGCAGGCCCTGAGGCTGCCAACGGGACGATAATTGTGACCAACCTCGACCGCGACGACGAGAGACCCGTGGCCCAGGCCTACATCAAGGAATACCGCGAACGTTACGGCATGGAGCCTGATATGACGGGAGCCTCCAACTACGACGCGTTCCTCATCATCGTCGACGGCATCAGGCGTGCCGGGACCACCGATCCGCACAAGGTCAAGGACGCCATCGCCGCTTTGAAGGACTTTGACGGCGTAACAGGCGTCATCAAGGGCTTCACCGAGATCGGGGAGGTCATCAAGCCGGTCCAGGTCCAGATAGTCAAGGACGGGGTTTTCCGCCGTTACGGGATAGTGGACGACCCCGAAGTTATTGACCCGAGGAAATAACCGAGAAAACCCGTTCCCAAAGGCCCCAGGGTCGAAGGGGAAGGGAGTCGCAAGGCCGGGGTGAGGTTCCCCCGGCCTTTTTTCACCGTTGGCTTTTGGTTTCGCCCCTTTCATCCTGGGCGCCGTGGAGGGGCCGGCGATGGCTCGCATCGGTCGAGGAATTGGGGAAAACGGCCGCTATGAGGAGCTCATGCCACGGTCGCCGGTGCCTTGGCGGGTTGATCCCTGCGTCCTACGAACCAGGAGAGAAAATATGGTAGGGAGGATCGATAATGGACTGGGAGAAGTTCGTGGATCTATCCGTTACGGACGCGCCGCGGATTTCGGTGACCCCGCCGGGGCCAAGATCTCTCGAGATCCTGAAGATACAGGAAGAGCTTGAGGGCTCCGCCGTCTCCTACCCCAGGGGGATGCCCATGGCCCTGGCCCGGGGAAGAGGTGCCACCCTCGAGGACGTGGACGGAAATGTCTACATCGACTGCTTCTCGGGGGCAGGGGTCATGGCGTTGGGTCACGCACACCCCTATGTCCTTGAGGCCGCCCACGGGCAACTCGATAAGGTCACCCACACACTAGATATCCCGAGCGAGACCCGCATGAGGTTGGTCAAAGTCCTGGGGCGCATCCTCCCGGCGGAGCTCTCCAGGGTTTTCTTCGGAGGGCCCACCGGTTCCGACGCCGTGGAGCAGGCGATAAAGCTGGCCCGGTTCAACACCCGCAGGGACGGGATAATTGTCTTCGAAGGCGCCTACCACGGCATGACGGGGGCATCCCTGGCCGCCACCAGCGACAGCGGCCACAAGGACGGCATCGGCTCCCTGACCCCTGGTTTCCAGTTCCTCCCCTTCCCCTACAGGTACAGGAATCCCTTCGGCTGTCCAGAGGAGAAGGTCGACGAGTTCGCCGCCGACAACCTCGAGAGGGTGCTCGATGACACCCACTCCGGTTATTCAAAACCCGCGGCGGTGCTCCTTGAGGCCGTCCAGGGCGAGGGGGGGACGATAATACCCGGTCCCCTTTTCCTCCAGAGGGTCAGGGAGATCACCAAAGCCAGGGGCATTCTTCTGATCTGCGACGAGATACAATGCGGCCTCGGCAGGACGGGTAAAATGTTCGCCTTTGAGCATTCCGGAATTGTCCCCGACATCGTCACCATGAGCAAGGCCCTCGGAGGGGCGGGATTCCCCATTTCCGCCATCGCCTTTAGGGAAGAACTGAACACCCTGCCCCCCGGGAAGAGCATCGGCACCTTCAGGGGCAACATGGTGGCCTTCGCCGCCGGGGCCGCGGGGCTTGAATGGATGATCGAGAACAGGGTTCCCGAGTACGCCGCCCAGCTGGGTGAAAAAGCGATGACCCGCTTCAGGGAGATGGAGAAAGGGTCCAGGATCCTGGGCGAGGCCAGGGGGATCGGCCTCATGATCGCCCTCGAGATCGTCGAGGACAAGAAGACCAGGAAGCCTGCCGCGGACCTGACGAAGCAGTTGAGAAAACTGGCCCACCAGCGGGGTGTGATGATAGAAGTTGGCGGTCACCACAACAACGTCGCCAGGCTCCTGCCGCCGCTGGTGATCTCCGAGGCGCACCTGATGAAGGCCGCCGACATCCTGGAAGGGGTGTTGAAGGATCTGGAGTGAGGACTCGCCGCTGTTTCGGGGGGGGGGGGGGTCAGTCCTTTGAAGCCTGCTCCAGCGCCGCCGCCAGTTTTTCGCGGATACGGCCGTGGTGGGAGCCTGACCAGTAGATCTGTCCGCAGCCGGGGCACCGGGTAAAACGGTCGTACATCATCCGGGTCAGGGGCTCCAGTTGATCGATGACGGCGCTCTTTTCGGTCCCTTCCAGGAGGACGTTACACTTGGGGCAACGGCTGAAGAGGTCGATCCGGTCGCTGAGCCCGAAGAAGTGGATCACCTCGGCCAGCTGGTCCCAGGGACGCTCCGATCGGACCAGGCGGCCCCTAATGACCCTGTTGCGCTTAAGCAGTTCCTTGTCCCTGGTGAGAAGGATCCTTTTGTAACCGCCGGCTTTTTCAGCGATCCGGGCGTCGTCCCAACGAGGGTCCAGGAGACAGTCGAACCCCGCCAGCCTGAGAAGGCCGCCGAGGCGGGCCACATTAGCGTCGGCCACGAAGCCGACCTCTTCGAAGGGTTCCGGGAACAGGATCGAGGGGATGGACACGTCAACGGGTGGTCTATGGGGGTGGACTTCCACTATCTCCCCCCAGGCCGGGACGTGCGAGAACGACCTTTCCAGGTCCTCCGAAGTTATGCGGCCCACCTCGGTATGGGGTACTCCCTGGGATTCGATGAGGTCCTTGACAGGGGCCGCCCGGGAGAGATCGCGTGTCGCTTCGGGTGAAAGGCCCCGGTTATTCAGTAGGCCGGTCAATTCGCCATGGAAAACAATCCTGATCGGCATGCCTTTACCGCCCCAACTCCATGCTCCGATTCCTCCGGGAGAATGCCCTCCCGGGGGTGAACTTTCCGCCCCTGAACAGGGCATGGGTTTTCCCTTTATCGATGGCTGAGCCTGAAATCCCTCAGCGTTTCCCTGATCGTTTCGTGCCTGACCTCGGTGGCGCGGAACCTGAAAAGGGTGAAGGTTATCTGGATGCAGAAACCTATCCCGAAAGCCGCGAAGGCCGTCCCCAGGCCCACGGGACCACCCATCAACCAACCCAGGAACACAGCCATGGACTCCAGGATAGCCCTGCAGAGGCCAACGGGCAGTCCCGTCCTCCTTTCCAGGACCACCATGAGGCCATCCCGCGGCCCCGCCCCAAAACCGGAGCCCAGGTAAAAGTAGGTGGCGATGGACAGGACGAAAAGCCCGAAGGTCATCATGGCCACCCCGGGAAGGAAACCTTTCATCAAGGGGATTTTGTCCACGGCGAGGATCAGGTCGAGAAAAAAACCGATGAGGATCATGTTGAGTATCGTTCCCAACCCGAGTTTTTCACCCGCCAGCGCCACCATCACGCATATGATGAGCCCAATGAGGATGCTGGCGTTGCCTATAGTTATCCCCGTCATGTTCGAGATGCCCTTGTGGAAAACGTCCCATGGGGCGTAGCCCAGGTTGGCTTTCATCGTTATGGCTATCCCAAGCGAATAGAGGAACAAGCCGAAGATGAGACTGACAAAACGCTTGTAAAAATCCTTCATGAAGATACCCCTGTCCTTCGGCAGATTGTGGGTCCTGGTGGTCACGGCCGTTATAAAATCAGGATAACATGGAAGGCAAGTCGGCGTAAATCAGAAATACTCCCCGGAGTGGAAGGGGAAGAGGTTCTGATATAACCTAAAGACGAAAACTGGCCTGGTGGGTGGGCGAAGTATCCGAAAGGGGCGGACTGATGAAAAATGGTGAAATAATACTGGAAAGCCTTTCGCCCGAGAGGCGAAGGCAGATAATTGAATGCCTCGACGGCATCCGGGGAAGGGCCGACGCGGGGAAGGTCTTTCTGCGGCCCTACAGGGCGGGGGAGCTGGGCCTGGTATCCTGGAGGCACTGTGTCCTCTACGAGAAAGAGTACGGTTTCGATGAAACCTTTGAATACTATCTCCTGGCGGGGATGGCCCAGTTCCTCCACGACCTGGGTGGGAAGGGGGAGGTGTGGGTCGCCGATTGCGGGGGCAATGTGGTCGGTTCCATCGCTATCGTCGAGACTTCGGCCGCCGTGGGACAGTTGAGGTGGTTCCTCCTGGAGCCGGCCTTCAGAGGTCTTGGCCTTGGCCGGGCCCTTATGGACACGGCCCTTGAATACTCCCGGGACAGGGGTCATGGAAGGGTTTTCCTGTGGACGGTCAGTGAACTGCATGCCGCAAGGCATCTTTACCAGGCCTTCGGTTTCAGGCTGACCGAGACTAAGACCCATTTCCTTTGGGGAAGAGATATCACCGAGGAGCGATGGGACCTCGAATTCTCCTAGGGGGTCAATCCTCCTCCCAGGGAAGCAAGCGTTCCCTGGACCAACGGATAAAGAAGAGCAGTGTAATGTTGGCCTCGAGCTGGTCGAAGGCGTCAGGGTCGAACTCCTCCCCGTACCAGTCACGGAAGGCTTCATACTGGGAACCTTTCCTGTCGGTCATGGCCTGGCGGAATTCAAGGAAACCGGGAACACCGCCCAGGTCATCAGGGGGGCATGTCCCCTTCCCGTCGACGCAGAAAAGGTTCCCCCATTCCTCGTCCTCTTCCAGGCCCATCTTTTCCACCTTCACCAGGTGTGTCCAGTTGTCCCCCAGGTCGTAGGTGTAGGTGAAGGCGCCGTCCTTCGGGGAGACCAACGACCCAAGCCTGAAGAGACCTTCCTCGTGAGCCTCGGGTTCGTCTTCGGGCAGGTCCATATATTGCCTTCCCTTTATCGAAAAAAGATGCATGTGTTCTCCCGACCAGCCCATGACGATCTGGATCACGTCGCTCAACCGGTCGAGGGTGATGGAGGAGGGGACTACGAACCTTCTCCATATCTTCGGCTTGATGCCTTCCAGTTCAATGTAGATCTGCGCGTTGCCTTTCATTTCATATCACCTCCGGCATAAGGCCCTCGACGGTCTTGGATCGCGCCGACCGTCGAGGGCCATGCTAACCCGGTGCACGGGACCGTTCAGGGTCGCGGAGTCACATTCCCATGTAAGCCTTGCGGACTTCTGGAGAGTCCAGAAGCTCCCTGGCGGTCCCCTGCTGGACGATCCTCCCGGTCTGGAGGACGTATCCCCTGTCGGCGATCTCCAGGGCCTCCTGCACCATCTGTTCAACTAGCAGGATGGTCACCCCCGACCGGTTGATGGAAACTACCGCCTCCATTACCTTTTCCACGAGGGAGGGCATGAGCCCCAGGGATAGTTCATCCAGAAGCAGCAGGCGGGGGTTGGACATGAGCCCCCTGGCAATGGCCACCATCTGTTGCTCGCCGCCGCTCAGGGTTTCGGCGATCTGGCTTCGACGATCGAACAGTTTTGGGAAAAGATCGAAGACCTGCTCAAGGTTTCGCTCGATCTCCTCCCGGTCGGTCTTGGTGAAAGCGCCGAGCTCCAGGTTCTCCTCGATGGTCAGTTTCGGAAAAAGCCGCCTTCCTTCCGGGACGTAACTTATACCCATGCGGTTCGTCTCATGGGCTTTTTTCCGGGAGATATCCTCACCTTCGAAGAGCACGCACCCCTTGAAGGGGTGCATCAGCCCGGCGATGGTCCTCATGGTGGTGGTCTTGCCAGCGCCGTTGGCACCGACGATGGCCACCAGTTCGCCCTCGGCCACCTCGAGGTCTATCCCGTGTATGACGGGGACGCCGTCGTACCCGGAATGAAAGCCCTGGACTCTCAGGATAGGGTCAGTCATTCCTCGTCACCCCTCCCGTTCGCTTCATCCTTTCGGTGAACTTGGCACCAAGGTAGGCCGTTATGACCTTCTCGTCCTCTACTATCTGTTGTGGGGTGCCTTCCGCGATCTTCACCCCGCTGTCCAGGACGACCACCTTGTCAGCGATGGACATGACCGCTTCCATAATATGCTCGACCACGAGAAGGGTAATGCCTCCTTTTTTCAGGCCCCTTATTATTTCGATCGAATCCCTGATCTCCGTCGTCGTCAACCCGGCCATCGCCTCATCGAGCATGAGCAGGCTTGGTTTGGTGGCTAGGGCCCGGGCCATTTCGAGCCTCTTCTTGTAACCGGTGGGGAGTCCCCCGGCCAGGTTATCGGCCATTCCCTCCAGCCGGCAGAGGCAGAGGCATTCCTCGGCGACCTCCCGGGCCGTATCGGCATCGGCTCCCCGCAGGAAAGCCCCCACGAGGATATTGTCCATGACGGTCATTTCTTTCAAGGGGCGGACCACCTGGAAGGTCCTTACGGCGCCGCGGCGGGCCACCTCGTGGGCCGGCAGGTTCGTGACCTCACGGCCGTCGAAGAACATCCTGCCCGACGTGGGCTTGTAAAAACCAGACACACAGTTGAAAAGGGTCGTCTTCC
The DNA here is from genome assembly GCA_002070395.1 of Synergistetes bacterium ADurb.Bin155. Lineage (GTDB taxonomy): Bacteria > Synergistota > Synergistia > Synergistales > Thermovirgaceae > 58-81. The sequence goes on along the minus strand of MWDE01000014.1, from coordinate 4,336 downwards.
CCGCGCCGTTGGGCCCGATCAGTCCAACGACGGACCCCTTCTCAACGTCGAAGGAGACATCGTTGCAAGCTACCAGAGAGCCGAACTTCATCGTAAGGTTGCGCACTTCAAGAAGGGCCATGCTACTTCCCTCCTTCCCTTGACCGTTTGAACCTCACGTAAACCCGGTCAAGGATGCCCATGATGCCCTTGGGCTGGTAGACGACCACGATGATGATGAGGAGGCCGAAAATGATCAGGTCCACGCCTCCTCCGATCCCGCCGAGGTAGGCGCGGGTGTACTCCTGCAGGGGGATAAGGAGAGCGGCCCCCAGGAGGGGTCCGTAAAAGGTGCCCAGGCCGCCCAGGATCGTAATGAGCACGAACTTCATGGACATATCGAGGGACATGACCATGGGCGGGTCCACACGGTAGTTGTACTGGGCGAAGAAGGCCCCGCAAAGGGCGGCCAGGAAGGCTGAAAGGGCCATGGCCGATAACTTCACCCTGGTGCTGTCGACGCCGAGCGATTCCGCCGTGTCCTGCCCCTCCCTAACGGCCCTAAGATAGAAACCGAAGCGGTGCTTTTCTATCCAGCGAACGATGCCGAAAACAAGGATGAAAAGAAGGAGAACACCGTAGAAGCAGCAATCCTTGGTCTGGTACCAGACGAAATTCTTCCATCCCGGCTGGGTGAACCCGTAATCAAGCCCCAGGGCTCCCCCGACCCAGTACCAGACCATGAACAGGCGGTTGAAGATCTCCACTATCGCGAAAGTGGCTATGGCGAAATAATGCCCCTTGAGTTTGAAACAGGGGTAGCTTATCGCCACGGCCACGACGGCCGCTATCACCGCCCCCGCCAGGATGCCCGGCCAAGGGATGAGGCCGAATTTTACGACGGCCATGGCGGTACCGTAGGCGCCTATGCCGAAGAACACGGAATGCCCGAAGGAGACCTGGCCGCAATAGCCGCCCAGGATATTCCACGCCTGGGCCATGCTCGCGTAGAGGAGCACCTGGATCATCACGTGCTGTGCGAAGGTGCTGCGAGTGAACCAGGGCGTCAGCGGGATCACTGCGAAAAGGGCCAGGAGCCCCAGCCAGAACAGGTCCCTTTTCGTCCTTTTCCCTGTAAGGGTCATGGCCGTCACCATCCGAAGAGTCCCCGGGGCCTGACCATCACTACCACCAGGTAGAGGCCGAATACGGCGACATACTTGAAGACCGGTGCGATGTAAAAGCCCGCAAAGGCTTCAACGAGGCCGATCAGAAGCGAAGCCAGGAGTGCCCCTGGGATGCTGCCGAACCCCCCCATGGCGACGCAGACGAAAGCGATGAGGCTGAAAAGCCCTCCCACTTCAGGGTGGACCGCGAGGTAGGATGGAAGCAGGCCTCCCGCTATCCCGACACAGGCCCCGCCCAGGCCGAAGACGAGCAGGTAGATCCTTTCAGTGTTTATTCCCATCAATTCGGCTGCTTCCTTGTCCATCGCCGTTGCCTGGATAGCCCACCCGAGGCGGGTCTTCTTGACGAGCAGGTATATCAGGTACAAGAGGGCAAGGGCGACGAGGCCGATGACCAGTTGGGGCAGCGGGATGATGATACCCGCCAGGTTGAAGGTCTTTCCTCCCAGCAGCGTGTGCTGCAGGATCCTGAAGTTGGGTGAGAATCGGTTGAGGCATACGTTCTTGAGGAGCATGGAAAGCCCGAAGGTCGCCAGAAGGGCGGACATGGCGGACTTGCCTATGGTCCTGCTTATGACGAGCCTGTAGGTAAGGGCCCCGAGGATGAAAACAAAGGCTCCCCCAGCTACGGAAGAGACCAGGGGGTCGACCTTCCAGATAAAGCCGAGCCAGTAACTGAGGTACATAGCGACCATGAGGAACTCGCCATGGGCGAAATTGATGACGTCCATGACGCCCCAGATGAGGCTCAAGCCCGCCGCCACAAGTGCGTAAAGCAGCCCGTTCAGCAGTCCGTCGAAGGCGACTTGGAGAAACGTGGCCATAAAGGGTACACCCCCAGTTCATCAGTTGTTGCCTGAAACTCCAGGTAAGCGGACCGGCGTAACAAGAGAGGCAACAGAGAACCCCCTGCTGCCTCTCTGAAAGAACCGCTTTTGGTGATGTCGTGGTGAAACGGTTCCAGGTTCAGGTGCTACGAACCAGGTCCCGGGCGTTGACTAGCGATCTTTCCAGGGGACCATGGGGATGACCGGTTCCGTATCGGCGAGATCGAGAGGATAGATCCTCTTGTATTCCCCGCCCTGGAGCTGGGTGAGCATGCTCATGGCCTTGACATTCTGTCCGCCGGGCGAGAAGGCGACCTTGCCGCCCATGGACAGGGGGGACTCCCACTCGTTGGCGTAAAGTGTCTCGGCCACGACCGTGGGATCGAGGCTTCCGGATTTCTCGATAGCCTGGGCTACGATGAAGAGGGCCACCGCTTCCTGGATCGAATCGCTGTCAAAGGGGACGCTGGGGTCGGTCTTAGCCTTGTAGATCTCCTCGACCGCCGCGACGGCCGGCATAAGTTCGGCGAACTCGGGGGCGTAACCTGTGCCGCCCATGAAGTAGTTGGCGTCGTCACCGAGCTGGCCGGTGATGATCGGGTCCTGGTAGCCGGTGCAGTAGTTGAGGGCGACCTTCGGGAGCCAATCCATCTGCTTCATGGTGCGGACCCAGAGGGTGTAGTCCCCGCCGAGGCAAGCCCCGAAAACTGCGTCAGGGTTGGCGGCCTTAAGGGTCTGGACCTCGCTGTTGAGGTTGGTGGCCCCGGGGTTGAAAGCGACATCGGCAACGACCTTGAAGCCGCCGGCTTCGGCGGCCATGCGGCCTTCCTCGGCGGCGTGTTTGCCGAACTCGGTGTTCTCGTAGATCAAACCGACGGTCTTAACGCCGGCATTTTTCTTCTCGTTGACATATTCGATGAACTCGACGAACTCGAGGGACTCCGTCTTGTCCGTGGGGGCCATACGGAAGAAGTACTTGAAGTCGCGCTCCGTCAGGGCGCCGGAGCTGGAGCACCCGCACATGAAGACCTTCTGTTTCAGTTCGGCCACGAAACTGGCGGGTTTTGTGCAGGCGCTGTTGTAGCACCCGATGATGGTCCAAACCTTCTCCTGGTCGAAAAGGCGTTCGGCTTCGGACTTCGCCACATCGGGTTTGCCCTGGTGATCAGCATGGATGAGGACGATCTTGTAGCCGTCCAAAAGGCCCGCTTTTTCCGCCAAGGGTACCTTCAGTTCGGGGTGGGCGTTGTTGATGACCTCCGCGGCGGTCTCAACGGCAGCGCGGCACCGCTGGCCTGCAAGGGCCACCGAACCGGTGAGAGGGAAAAGGGTCCCGATCTTGATCACCTTCTCCTCGGCGACGGCGACCCCGGACAGGGTACCCACGACAAGGAGCGCCGCAAGAACAAGAAGCAGACACTTACCGAAAAAGCTCTTCCCCATTTCGACTCCTCCTTCTTGATGATGTCCCCGTGACCGCAAGGACTTATTTGTTCAAAATTTCGCCCGCCCCTTGATTTTACGTGAAGCGATTGAGAAGCGTCAAGGCTCTTAATGAAACATTGTGGCCGGACAGGGGTAATGTCACCCCTCAAGGGGACAGGGAAAATGTCACCCCCCCCTAGATTTTGATAGAGAATGTATCCCATGAAGAACGAGGGTGACATAAGGTCGACCATCAAGCAGGCGCGGAGACTTCATGTTCTTGAAGAGGTGACGGGCGAGGTGATAACAAACAGGGAGGCTTCAGCCGCTTTGGGGCTGTCGGTGCGGCAGATCCAGAGGATAAAGACCGGCTACGAGGAGGCGGGAGCGCCATCGCTGGTCCACGGCAATACCGGCCGCAAGCCTTCCAACTTCATCCCCACCCACGTAAGGGCCTTGGCGGCAGAGGGTGCCGTTGGCCTGTGGAAGGGGGCCAGCGCCAGCCGCATAGGGTATCCGTCCTTGATGAGGCAATGCTTTCTAGAAAGGTCCTCTTTCAAAAAGGTGTGGAGGTCCTGGATCTTATGAAGTGAGGACCAGATTGCACCGCCAGGGGTTCTTCCACGAGCTGGCGAGGGCCGAGGAAGGGGCGGTGAAGAAGACCCATACGGCCACGGAAGCCACAACATCCAGGGGGGAAATAAAGAGCAAGCCCAGGATTCCGGTAATTGACCGGTCATGGGAAAAAGGGTACGAAAAGATGGCTATCATCAAGAGGGTCCATGAGCATTGTCTTTTGCAGTTGCCCTGGGGGATGTTATTTTCCGCCCCTGAAAAAAGGGGGGTAGTGCTTATTAGTTTGTGTAAACCTTCATTGTTGGGGAGAATTGATATCTCTCAAGACGATGGAGGTTTGTG
>MWDE01000013.1 GCA_002070395.1 Synergistetes bacterium ADurb.Bin155 | reverse complement strand
CCCTTCTCCCATAAGGGACCCAGGAAGCGAAGGAGGAGGGCCCGGATGGAGCGCTTCGGCCAGATGCTCCAAATAGACGCCTCCCCCTTCGACTGGCTCTCCAACGGCTCAATGATCACCCTTCACGGCGCCATCGATGACGCCACGGGCAGCGTCACGGCCCTGAGGTTCGAGCGCACGGAGTGCCTTGACGGCTACTTCCACGTCCTGGAAGAGACCATCCTCAGTTACGGAATACCCCGCTCCCTGTATTCCGACGCCCACTCCATCTTCTTTTCCCCCAGCCCTTCAAAGCTCTCCCTCACGGAGGAGCTGCGGGGAGCCGGGGAAGGAAGGACCCAGTTCGGCAAGGCCCTGGAGATCCTGGGCATAAACCCCATCAAGGCCCTCTCCCCCCAGGCTAAGGGGCGCATAGAGAGGCTCTGGGGGACCTTGCAGCACCGCCTGGTGGTCGACCTGAGGGTGGCGGGGGTATCCACACCAGAGGAGGCCAACGCCTTCCTCGCTTCCTACAGGACCAGGCATAACGATCTCTTTGCCGTACCGCCGAAGGATGAAGCGACGGCCTTCGTGCCGGCGCCTTCAAAGGAGGACCTCGCCCTCATCCTGTGCCGCAGGGCCTTCCGGAAGGTGACCGGCGATTCCACGGTCTCGTGGAAGGGCCGGAAGTGGTCCGCCCTGGACTCCCAGGGCAGAAAGGTCCTGTTCCGCAAAGGGGTTGAGGTGGAGGTCCTGGACCTCCTGGACGGGAGGACGGTTTTACACCGCCAGGGGGCCTTCCACGAACTGGTGAGGGTCGAGGAAGGAGCAGAAAAGAAGACCCCTAAAGGAGCGAACGCGGCAACATCATCCACGGGGGAAAGGGTGAGAAAGCCCTGGACTCCCAGACCTGACCATCCATGGAAAAGGGAGTACGAAAGGATGGCTAGCAGAAAGAGGATCCGTGAGCATTCTCTTGAGCAGATACCCTGGAGGGGATGACATTTTGCCTGTCCCGTTTTGGTACCTAACCCATGACATTTTCCCTGTCCGTTGACAGCGCTTGATAAACAGGAACTTCGTAAAATGCCCTTTTTTTGGTATTCTTCTATGGTCCGTTGTTCACTTGGGAGCTCACGGTTAAACCAGGAGGCGGCATGAAGAACAATATCTTCAATTTCTTCAAGAAGAAACAGCCCCAAAGGACCACGAAGAACGATAGAACCTCCCGGGGGACCAGCAGGAGGTCCGCTCCCAGGAAGTCCGGTTTTCTCGGCAAGCTGGCCCTGATCCTTGCCTTCTTTGTAATATTCCTTTTCGCCGTGGCTTCCGTTGTGGGCGTCCTGCTCATCAGGGACGCGGCCTCGACCCTCCCTTCTTTGGAGGAAATGGCCAATTATGAACCGGACCTGTCCACCATCGTTTACGACCGGAACGAAAAAGTCATCACCAGGCTTTTTCATGAGAACAGGACCTGGGTACCCCTTTCCCAGATCCCCTTGGTCATGCAGGAGGCGTCCATCGCGGCTGAGGACAGCGCCTTTTACAGCCACAGGGGCCTCGACTTCGTCGGGATCATCAGGGCCTTCTGGGTGAACTTCAGGAGCGGCAAAACCGTCCAGGGCGCCAGCACGATAACCCAGCAACTTGCGTGGAACCTCTTCCTCACCAAGGAGAAGACCCTCCAGAGAAAGATAAAGGAAGCGATCTTGTCTGTCCGGCTGGAGAAGATCTACTCCAAGGAGCAGATCCTCGAAATGTACCTCAACATGATCTACTTCGGCCACGGGGCATGGGGGATCCATTCCGCCTCGCTACTTTACTTCAACAAGGAACCCTCGGAGCTGGACCTCTCCGAGGCGGCCCTTCTCGCAGGGATAGTCAAGGGTCCCGAGTACTACACACCCTTGCGGCACCCCGAAAGAGCATCGGAGAGGCAGGCCTACGTCCTGGGCAGGATGGTCCACGAGGGAATGATAACGCCGGAACAGGCCCAAGGAGCCAGGAGGATCGAGCTGGATTTCCAGACCCTCAAAAAACCGGCCATCATGTTCGACGAGGCACCCTACTTCATCGCCCACATCCTTTTCGAGCAACTCCTCCCCACCTACGGCAGCGACATGGTCTACCGAGGGGGGCTCAGGGTTCACACAACCCTTGACCTGGACGTACAACACGCGGCCGAGGAGTCCATCAAGGGTCTGAAGAGCGAGGGGGCCATCGTGGCTATCGACCCCGGCACGGGAGAGATCCTGGCCATGGTCGGCGGGAAGGATTTCGAGCAATCCAAGTTCAACCGGGCGACCCAGGCTTTTCGCCAGCCCGGTTCGTCCTTCAAACCCTTTGTGTACACGGCTGCCCTCATGAAGGGGCTGCGACCGGTGGACCATGTCCTCGACGCCCCGGTTTCCTACGATAACGGTATAGACGAACGGGGAGAACGGGATATCTGGGAACCGGGCAACTACACTAAAGAGTACAAGGGAGAGGTGACGCTGCTCCAGGCCCTGGTCCATTCCTACAATACCTCGGCGGTCAGGGTGGCCCATATCACAGGCATACCGGGGATCATCGACCTGGCGCGCCGGTTCGGCTTCACATCGCCCCACATCCCTAACGACCTCTCGCTGGCGCTGGGTTCCGCCAACGTCACCCCCCTGGAGATGGCATCGGCCTACAGCGTCTTCGCCAACGGGGGTTCGAGGATCCAACCCTACTCCATAAGGCGGGTCAGCACCGCCGCCGGCGAGGTGTTGGAGCAGTACGGCCCCACTCTCTCTCCAGCCGTCCCCGAGGAGATCGCCCTTTCGATGCGTTCCGTCCTGATGGAGGTCGTCCGGTCGGGAACAGGAACAAGGGCCAGGGTCCCGGGGTACGAAGTCTTCGGCAAGACGGGGACGACCAACGGGTACACCGACGCTTGGTTCGCGGGGGGGGTGCCGGGCCTCGTGGTGGTGGTATACGCCGGCAACGACGATAACAAATCCCTGGGCAAAACCGCTACGGGCGGTGTGATCGCGGCCCCGGTCTGGCAGGCCTTTGTCAGCAAGGCGGTGAAGTACCTGACCCTCAGGGAGAACTTCGAGGTACCCGAGGAAGCGATGGTGGATGCCGTGACCATATGCAAGGATTCCGGGTTCCTGTCGGCGGAGGGTTGCCCTTCGACGGTCATCCTCCTTCCTTCCGGTGAAGCTCCCCTTTCTACCTGTCCCCTTCATGGGGGTTCATGGATAATGGCCGAATCCGATACAAACGAGCCCAGGATGCTGCTTTCGCCCAGGGATGAGGAGGTCCTCGGCGTTCCTGCCCAAATGGCCGGGCTCTACAGTATCTCTGTTTCGGACATGACTGCCGCTACCGCTCTCCCCGCGGAGGAACCTCTCTTTTATGAGAGACCGCAGGCGCCCTCCTTCGCACCGCCCCCGGCCCCAACCGGTGCCAAGAAGCCGACCTCCACCCCGACTAGACCGAGGGAGAGAACCCCCAAGGAGATCGAGGACAGGTTCCAGGAATTGCTCAAGGAGTACGGCATCTCCGATTAGAAGATCGCGGGGATCTCACGGCCAGGGGCTGGGAAGGATCGTCCTCTCGAAGAAAGCCAGGGCGTACCTGTCGGTCATGCCTGAAATGTGATCCAGAGCAGCAAGGGCAGTGTCACCACAGCAGCAGGCCTCGGGCGGGTTATCAAGAAAATGGCCGAAAAGCGCGGATAGTACGTAGGTCACCCTGGGTTCCTCGCGGAGCACCCTGTCTGAAGCATAGACCCTGTCGTAAAGGAAAGAACGGAGTACCTCGACGACCTCAAGGAGTTCGTCGCCCATTCGCACACCGCCGCAGCCGCTGTTGGAGACGACGCTTTCGACCATCCTGCCTATCCTCTCGCCGTGGGTCACCCCGAGCTTGGATGTGACCGATGGCGGTATATCCTCGTTTCTGACGATGCCCGCCCTTAAAGCGTCGTCCAGGTCGTGGTTCAGGTAAGCAATGGAGTCGGAGATCCGGACGACCCTTGCTTCATTGGTCAAGACCGGTTCTCCGCCGGGAAACCCCTCCCGCACATCCACCTGCCCCTTGGAGTGTTTCAGGATGCCGTCGCGGACCTCCATTGACAGGTTCAACCCCCGGCCATCCTTTTCGAGGCAGTCGACCACCCTCAGGCTCTGCCTGGCATGGGAGAACCCAGCGAGCCCGTTTTCCTTCGCGATCCTGTCCAGTACCTTTTCACCCATGTGGCCGAAGGGCGTGTGCCCAAGATCATGCCCAAGGGCGATGGCATCAGTCAGGTCCTCGTTAAGGGCCAGGGCCCTGGCGATGGTCCTGGCCACCTGGCAGACCTCCAGGGTATGGGTGAGCCTCGTCCTGTAATGATCCCCCTCGGGGAGGAGCAACACCTGGGTCTTGTGCTTCAACCTCCTGAAGGCTTTCGAGTGGATTATCCTGTCCCGGTCCTGCTGGTAGATGGTCCTCAAGGGACAAAGTGGCTCTTCCCGCATCCTTCCCCGGCTCTCATCACTGAAAGCAGCGCAGGGGTCGAGGATGATCCTCTCGATCCTCTCCCATCGGATCCTGGGTGCTTCTCTTGGCATGATGCCTCCTTCGCGAGTGGGGCCGCCACTTCGAGCGGCGGCCCCACGGCCTACAAAACCTTGTCCTCTCACGTCCCGAAGCTCAATCCAGGAGGCCCAGTTGCGAATGGGCGGCGGAAAGTCTAGCCACGGGTATCCGGAAGGGGGAACAGCTGACATAGTCCAGGCCCAGCTGGTGACAGAAGGCGATGCTCTTGGGGTCCCCGCCATGTTCGCCGCATATGCCTATCTGGATCCGGGGGCGTTTGTTCCTTCCTTCCGTTGCCGCGATGGACATAAGCCTGCCGACCCCTTCTCGGTCCAGTTCATGGAAGGGGTTATCGGGAAGGACACCGTCGTTGACGTACTGGGCCAGGAATTTGCCCTCCGCGTCGTCCCTGGAATAGCCGAAGGTGGTCTGGGTGAGGTCATTGGTCCCGAAGCTGAAGAACTCGGCGAATTCGGCGATATCCCCCGCGACGAGGGCCGCCCTGGGGACCTCGATCATGGTCCCGACCAGGTAGTGAAGGTCTTCCACACCAAGCCGTGGGATGATGCCTCCCGCGATGTCATTCACCATCGACAGCAGCCTCTTCATCTCTTCCCGGGTCCCCACCAGGGGCATCATGATATCGGGCCTGACGTCCACTCCCTCCTTCTTGAGTTCGCAGGCTGCCTCGATGATCGCAGCGATCTGCATCTCGTAGATCTCGGGGTAGACGAGTCCCAGGCGGCATCCCCTGAAACCGAGCATGGGGTTGTTCTCCTGGAGCGACAGGACTCTGGCCAGGACCGCTTCCGCGTGCACCAGGTCCTCCGGTGAGGCTTCGCTGTCAGCCTTGATGGAGGAAATGGTCTCCCTGAGCTCGTGTTCCTTCGGAAGGAACTCGTGGAGGGGCGGATCGAGCAGCCTTATGGTAACCGGGAGCCCCTCCATGGCCCTGAAGATCCCCCGGAAGTCCTCTTTCTGCATTCCCTTGAGGACCTCGAGCGCCCTTACCCTGGACTGTCTATCCTTGGCGAGGATCATCTCATGCATCACGGGGAGCCTCCCCGCGGCCATGAACATATGTTCCGTCCTGCAAAGACCTATACCCCTGGCGCCGAAGGACCTCGCCCTCTGCGCGTCGTCAGGGGTATCGGCGTTCGCCCAGACTTCAAGGGCCGACACGGAATCGGCGATAACGAGCAGTTCCCTGAAATCATCGGTGAAGGAGGGCTGGACAAGGGACACTTCGCCAAAGATCACGTGCCCCTTTGACCCGTCGATGGTGAGGGTCTCACCCTTTTTCAGTGATCGGCCACCGACGGTCATAACACCCTTAGCGGCGTCAATGGTCAACGATTCACACCCCGAAACGCAGGGTTTCCCAAGCCCCCTTGCGACAACGGCGGCATGGCTCGTCATTCCGCCCCTGCTGGTCAGAACCCCCTGGGCGGCATAAAGACCATGGATATCGTCGGGGGTCGTCTCCGGCCTCACGAGGATGACCGGTTGCCCCGACTGGGCCACCTTCTCGGCTTCATCGGCATCGAAAACGGCTATGCCCACCGCCGCTCCCGGTGACGCGGGTAGCCCCTTGGCGGCAATATCGAAGGTGGCCTCGGGGTCTATCTGCTTGTGGAGGAGCTGTTCCACCTGGTCCGGGGTCACCCTGGATACGGCTGTGGCGGCATCGATGAGCCCTTCAGCATGCATATCCACGGCAGTCCTTACCGCGGCCTTGGCAGTGCGTTTGGCGCCTCGGGTCTGAAGCATGTAAAGCTTGCCCCGTTCGACGGTGAACTCGATATCCTGGACATCCTTGTAGTGCTTCTCCAGCAGCTCCGCGATCCGGTGGAGTTCCCTGTCGGCCTCGGGCAGCCGTGACCCGAATTCGTCGATGGGGTTCGGGGTCCTGATGCCAGCTACGACATCCTCGCCCTGGGCGTTCACGAGGAACTCGCCGTACAGTTTTTTCTCCCCCGTTGAAGGGTTCCTGGTGAAGCATACGCCCGTCCCGCAGTCATCCCCCAGGTTGCCGAAGACCATGGCCATGACGTTGACGGCCGTGCCCAAGTCGTCGGGGATCCTGTTGATCCTCCTGTAGGTGATGGCCCTGGGGTTCTTCCAACTGAGAAAGACCGCCTCAACGGATCTCTTCAGTTGGACCCACGGGTCTTCCGGAAAGGGAGCGCCCGTCTCGTGCTCCACTATCTTGAGATACCGCGAAATAACGCCCTTCCAGGCGGATGGAGGGACCTGGAAATCGTAGGTGACCCCGAGGTCCTTCTTGACCTGGTGAAGGACATTCTCAAAGACAGCCCCGTCCAAGCCCAGGACCACGTTGGAAAACATCTGGATGAACCTCCTGTAGCTGTCAAGGGCGAACCTCTCATCGCCCGACTCCGCTGAAAGGGCTTTGACGGAGTCGGCATTGAGGCCGAGGTTCAGTATGGTGTCCATCATACCCGGCATGGAGACCGCAGCCCCCGAACGGACCGAGACGAGAAGCGGGTTGGCGGTCCCGCCGAAGGTCTTGCCTGTCTCCTTTTCGAGATCGGTCATGGCACCCCGGATCTCACCCCAGACTTCGTCCAGGAATTGACTCCCTTTTTCAAGGTAACTGAGACAGGCCTCGGTCGAAATGGTGAACCCCGGCGGAACGGGAAGGCCGATCTTAAGCATCTCTGCCAGATTGGCCCCCTTACCACCCAGAAGAGATCTCTTTTCGGCGCTGCCCTCGGTGAAATGAAAAACGTATCTTTTTCTTTCATCCCCGGTTTTCGTCATGTTTCACGACCTCCACGGCATTTAGGGTTTGATCATGCTCTCAGGAAATCCAGGATCTCCTGGGCCGTCTCTTCTATGGCCCTGTTGGTGACGTTAAGGACACGGCAACCGATCTTCCGCATGATGTTCCTCGCGAACTGGATCTCCTCCTCAACCCTCTCCCATTGTGCGTAGTTGGAGATATCCGAATCGAGGCCAAGGAGGCGCAACCTCTCCTTCCTGATGTCCACGAGTTTCTCAGGCTGGACCGTCAGGCCGAAGATCCTCTCGGGGGAGATCTCAAAGATCTCGCCGGGGGGCTCCGTTTCGGGTATAAGGGGCACATTGCCCACCATGAAGCCGCGGTGGGCGAGGTACATGCAGAGGGGGGTCTTGCTCGTCCTGGAGACCCCCAGGATGACCACGTCCGCCGACAGGAGGTGTTCGGCGCACCTCCCGTCATCGCACTTGATAGCGAATTCGATGGCCTTCACCCTCCGGAAATACTCCTCATCCATTCTTCTCATCAGGCCAGGGGTCTCCAGGGGGGCATGACCGAGGCGTGCCTCGAGCATATCCAGGATAGGCCCGAGTATATCGATCACATCTGTCCCCTGGAGGTCCGCCTTCTCGACGAACCAACGCCTCAGTTCGTGGTCGACCAGGGTGCAGACGATCATGGCCTTTTCGCCCTCGGCCTCTTCGAGGACTTCCAGGGCTCTGTCTTTGTTGTTGATGTAACGGAACCTTTGAAGCGTAATGGTGTCCGTCGCGAACTGGCTCAGAGCCGCTTTTGCGACATGCTCCGCCGTCTCTCCCGTGAAATCAGAGACCACGAAAACGGGCAGCGGCTGATGATCACCCTTCCCTTCCATGACAAGTCCTCCACGGTCGATCTGGAAACTCGGCTGTCGTCAAGCCTTCAGCAGCCCTAGGTCTCCGGATGTCTTGAACAGCCCGTCGCATCTTTCCAGGAGGGCTATCCTATTGTTCCTGATACGCTCATCGTTGTCCATCACCAGCACCTTGTCGAAAAAGGCGGATATATAGGGCTCCAGTTTCGAAAGGACCAGGGTCAGGCCGTTCCAGTCCCATGCACTTACGGCTTTGTCCACCTGGGGGGATAGCAGTTCAACGGCCTCGTAGAGCTCCCTTTCAGCGGCCTCGGTGAAAAGAGAGGCATCCAGGGTACGCGCGGAATGATCGGTTTTCTGAAGGATATTCCTGACCCTGACCGCCGACGTGACCAGGCCGGCGAACCAGTCTGTCCCCTGGACCTCCTGGAAGGCCTCCAGCAGCTTCAAAGCCTGGTTGGGCCTCGATCCCACCGCCGATACGGCCAGCGTGGTCAGTTCATGGGAAAAGCCTTTCTCGCGGAGTTGGTTGTGGAGCCTCTGCAGGATGAACCCTGAAGCGGCCCCCTTCTGATCATCTGAAAGCCTGTGAGACAGGGAGGAGGTTTTAACCAGCAAGTCAATATCTACATCCAGGTCCATGCCCCAGAGGATCTCGTTGAGCGTCCGGGAGGCCCTACGGATACCGTACTGGTCCTGGGACCCCGTCGGCTGAAGACCCGCCTTGAACCCGCCGGTGATCGTGTCGACCCTGTCGCAGATCCCAAGGATGGCGCCGATGATGTCCGAGGGTACCCTGTCGCCTGAGGAGGAGGGCAGGTATTGTTCAAAGAGCGCAAGGGCCACCCTGGGGTTTTCCCCGTCCCTGGCGGCGTACTCACGGCCCATAACACCCCTCAGTTCAGGAAATTCGTAGACCATGTCGGTGACGCTGTCGGCCTTCGCGAGAAAGGCGGCGCGATCGACCATTTCCGTCTCCTCGGCGGCAAGGTCCATCATCCGGCAGAGAGCTCCGCAAAGCTCCCGGACTTGGGACACCTTTTCGTAGACCGTCCCGAGTTTTTCGTGGTGAACGATCTTCTTGAGGGAGTCCACCCGAGCCGATAAAGGCACCTTCTGATCCTCTTCCCAGAAGAAGGACGCATCGGAAAGCCTTGCCCTTAGGACCCTCTCGTTCCCTTCCCTCACGACGGACATGTTGGCGGCACGATTGTTGCTGACACCTATGAAGCAGGGCTTCAAGTTACCTGAGCCGTCCCTTACGGGGAAATATCGTTGGTGATTTTTCATCGTGGTGACGAGGACCTCTTCGGGGATCTGGAGAAAGGTTTGATCAAAGGAACCGTAAAACGGCACGGGATATTCGACGAGGTAGAGGTTCTCTTCGACAAGATCGGCGTCTAGGACCGCCTTGCCGCCCATCTCTTTCTCGATCGAGGCGATGCCGGCGAGCATTTTTTCACGCCTCTTTTGCGGGTCGGCGATGACGAAATTATCGTACAGCTTCTCGAGGTACTCCCCCACCTTTGAAACCTCGATCTTCCTGACGCCCATGAAGCGGTGTCCCCTGGTAAAGCGGTCGGAGCTCACGAGCCCGAAGTCTACCTTCAGCAGTTCATCCCCATAAAGGGCCAGAAGCCATCGGACGGGCCTGGCGAAACGGTGAAAGGTCCGATCCCAGTACATGCTCTTGGGAAAGGACAACCTTTTCATCACTTTTTCAAGGACGGCCGGGAGGATGGCCGATGACGGCCGTCCCTCCTCCCTTTTGACGGCCACGGCGAACTCCTGGCCGCCGAAGTCCCTTTTTTCCAGGGAATCCACATCGACGCCCTTGCTCTTGGCGAAACCCCGGGCGGCCTTGGTGGGGTTGCCGCTGGGGTCGAAGGCGGATGCCCAGGCGGGCCCCTTGAACTCATCGCTCTTATCCTGTTGTTTCTCCTCCAGGGACCGGGTGATCAGAACGATCCTCCGGGGTGTCCCCAATGTCTGTGTGTTCTCGAAGACGAGCCTTTCCGAACGCAACTCCTCCTCGGCGATGGCCGCCAACTCGGAAAGGGTCGGCGGGATGAACCTGGAGGGGATCTCCTCCGTCCCGATCTCAAGAAGCAGGTCTCTAGCACCCATCGTTCTACCTCTCTATCCTGTCGTCGAATTTACCCATCAAGGGAAAACCCATTTCTTGTCTCTGCCTGGAGTAGGACTGGCAGCAGGAGCCCGCAAGGGCACGGACCCTGGAAATGAATCCCGTCCGCTCCGTGACGCTTATGGCGTTCCTAGCGTCGAGGAGGTTGAAAACATGGGAGCACTTCAGAACGTAATCGTAGGAGGGCAACACCAATCCCCTGGAGAGGGCGCTTTTCGCCTCGGCCTCGTACAGGGAGAAAAGCCTGAAAAGCATGTCCGTATCGGAAACCTCGAAATTATAGATGGAGTGCTCCACTTCTCCCTGGTGATGTATATCACCGTAGGAGATCTTCCCCACCCATTCGAGGTCGAAGACGTTGTCTACCTTCTGTACGTACATGGCTATACGTTCTAACCCGTAGGTGATCTCCGCCGCCACGGGATCCATGTCGATGCCGCCAACCTGCTGGAAGTAGGTGAACTGGGTGATCTCCATCCCGTCGAGCCATACCTCCCAACCCAGGCCCCAGGCCCCGATGGTGGGTGATTCCCAGTCGTCTTCAACGAAACGGATATCATGGTCGGCCGGTTCGATCCCCAAGGTCCTGAGGCTCTCGAGGTAGGTCTCCTGGATCTCCTCCGGCGCGGGTTTGATTATTACCTGGAACTGGTAGTAGTGCTGGAGCCTGTTCGGGTTCTGCCCGTACCTCCCATCGGCGGGGCGCCTTGATGGTTCCACGTAGGCGACCCTCCAGGGTTCGGGGCCGATCACTCGCAGCGTCGTGGCCGGGTTCATGGTGCCGGCCCCGACCTCGATATCGTAGGGCTGCTGGATCACGCACCCCTGTTCAGCCCAAAACCTTTGAAGGCGCATCATGATCTCCTGAAGGTTCACCCCGGTATTCCTCCCTCTGGTTCGACGTTACATCCTGTCCGACAGGGTCCTTATCAGCATCCTCGTGCAGGATTCGGCCTTCCCGGGATCGATCCCGGGAAGGCCCTCCATCGCCAATACCCTCTCATGGCCCAGCACCGAAACCGCGAAGAGCTCACCCCGATCCTGGCCGCTGAGCCTCAACCCCTGCCTGCCGCCGGAACACTGGGCGCAAAAGAACGATCCCTCGCTGAAAAGGGCCTCCCCGAGCGGGACGCCGCATCCCTGGCAGCGCTCGAGGTCGGGGGCGAGGCCCCAATTCCTTAACCATCGCCAGTAGAATCGCCAGCCCGCCAGGTCTTCCCTGAGGCGACCCGATTCCAGGACGCAAAGGGACCAGTAGAAAATGGGCAAAAGGTCATCGGAAGCATGACCCGGGAGCGTATATTTTACCAAAGACGCTGCCCACTCGGCGGCCCTCCTTATGCGGGAGGGGTGCTTCCTCAGGGGCAGAAAATCCTTCCGGACGTCCACATCTCTCAGGTACCACCGGTTGGGCCCCCGGTAAATGTGGAAGGTACCCCAAACAAGGGGATCGGTAGCTCCCCCGAACCTCACCTTGCCCCTGGCGGCGCCGGGAGCGATCAGCCAGACCGGGCCCTCGTCCTTTAGAAGGACGTATATGCTCCGGTCGCCCTCGTTGGAATCCTTCCTTCGAAGGACGACCCCCTGCTTTCGGAGCAGACCCTGACCAGGCTTGCCCTCTAGGAAGGCGTTCTCTCTAGGTATAGCCCATTCTCCGGAGCTCCCTTTCGGAGTTTCTCCATCCCGGCTTGACCTTGACCCAAAGGTCCAGGTAAACATCGTACCCGAAAACCTCCTCCAGTTCCTTTCGCGCGAGTTCTCCGATACCCTTTAGTTTCGCGCCGCCCTTCCCGATGAGGATGGCCTTCTGACCCGGCCTCTCGACGAAAAGGGTCGCTCGCACCAGGAGGTTCCTCCTTTCGGGGTACTCGTCGGGGGATCTGAACTCCTCAACGACTACGGCGACGCTGTGGGGCACCTCCTGCTCAGTTTGCTCGAGTACTTTCTCCCTGATGACCTCGGCCGCCAGAAATCGTTCTGTGCAGTCCACCAACCTATCGTCGTCGAAAATGGGGGGGCCTGGAGGTAAGAGGTCAAAAAGGGTCTCCACCAGGAGGCCCAGGTTTCGCCCCTCAAGGGCCGACACCGTCAGGACATGGGCGAACCCCCTCCTCCGGGTGAAGCATTCCCAGCCGTCGGGACCGTGATCGTGGTCATGGGCGTCAACCTTGTTCACGACGAGGACGACGGGCACCGATACCTTTTCCAACAGGTCCAGGATGATCCCGTCGGCCTTGCCCACCCTGCTGTCGCCGGCCTCCACCATGAAACATACGACATCGGCCGCCTCAAGGGAAGCCGCCGCCTGCCTTTCCAGGAAACGCCCCAGCCTGTGAAGGGGCCTGTGGAGCCCAGGAGTATCGACAAAGACGATCTGCCCCCGCGGGCTGTTGAGCACCGCCCTGATGCTGTTCCTGGTGGTTTGGGGCTTGTCCGAGACAATGGCTGCCTTACCGCCCACGAGGGCGTTGACCAGCGTCGATTTCCCCACGTTTGGCCTGCCCACGACCGCCACGAAACCGGACCGGCAGGCTGTACCTTCGCTCATTCGCCGCCCTCTCCCAGCCTGAAGGGCCTGGGGAAAAGGTATTCCAGTGAGAGAACTTCAAACCCGCCGGCCTCATCTTCGAGGATGATGGCCATGGCGGGGTTGAACTCCGCCAGGACCTGCCGGCAGGCCCCGCAAGGCGGGCAAGGGACACCCGCGGGCCCCGCGATGGCCATGGCCACAGGGTCCCTTCTCCCCGAAGCCACCATCAGGGCGATGGCATTTCTCTCGGCGCAGACCGTAAGGCCATAACTGGTGTTCTCCAGGTTCCCGGCCCGGAAGACTTCCCCGGAACCGGAGAGCACGGCGGCCCCCACGGCGAACCCCGAGTAGGGGGCGTAGGACCTGTCCCGCGCGTCCCTCGCCTGCTCCATGAGGTCCTCGAGTTCCTCCCTTTTGAGAGGGCCTCTCCCTGCGGGCCCCTTCATTCCGATACCTCCCCGATCCTGTAGAGGTCATCCAGGGGGGTCATCTTGACCAGCTTGATCCGGTGGTCCTCCACCTCCAGGACCTGGAACTCCCAATGGCCGTAAGTGAGCCTTTGCCCCTTGTCGGGGAAGCGCCCGGCCAGGGAGAGGACCAGCCCCCCGACGCTGTCCATGTCACTGGATTCGAATGGATATCCCACGGCCTCACTGAGGTCTTCCAGCCCCATCTGACCCCTGACGAGGTAGCTGCCGTCGGGTTCTTTCTGTATCAGAGCGCTTTCATCATCGTATTCATCCTGTATCTCCCCGACGATCTCCTCGATGAGGTCCTCCAGGGTGACCAGGCCGGCGGTCCCGCCGTATTCATCGATGACGATGGCCATGTGGACCCTTCGGCCCCTCATGACATCGAAAAGGTCGGCCAGCCTCATCGTCTCGGGTACAAAAAGAGCTTCCCTCGCGAGGGAGGAGACCTTGATCGACGGGTCGCCCGACGTGAAAGCCCCTATCAGGTCCTTCACGTAAAGTATGCCGAGGATATGGTCGGGGCTCTTCCCGTAAACCGGGAGCCTTGAGTGCCCGCACTCCCTGAAAACCGGGAGGGATTCGCTTATATCGGTGTCACCGGGCACCGCCACCATGTCCGTCCTGGGTATCATGATCTCGTAGACCCTGGTCTCCTCGAAGGATATCACGCCGTGGATCATCCTGCGTTCCTCCTCTTCGAAGACGCCGGAGGCCTCCCCTATGTTGACCATCTGCTCGATCTCCTCCCTGGTGACGAAGGGGTGCTGGGAGGAGAGGTCCACCTTCAGGAGGGACCCGAAGAACTTGACGATCCCCACGGTGACCCAGACGAGGGGCGAAAAGATCATGTTTATGAACCGGAGGAGGGGCAGGGCTCCGGAGACGATCCCGTCGGGTTTCAGTATGGCGACGCTCTTGGGGAGAATCTCACCGAAGATCACTATCACCACCGTCGTGAAGGCCACGGCCAGAAGGAGCCCCTTCGCCCCTATCAGCGATAACGCCACCTGGGTGGCCACGGCGCTGGCGGCAATGTTGACGAGGTTGTTACCTATCAGGATGACCGTCAGGGCCCGGGGCATGTCCGAGATGAGCCAGTCAATACCCTTTCTTCTCTTGGGGTTCTTCTCCTGGATCGCCAGCAGTTTGCCGCGGCCGATGGAGGTGATCGCCGTCTCGCTGCTGCTGAAAAAAGCCGAGAAGAGGAGAAGAACGGCCAGGATCAGGATACTTCGGATGATCTCTTCCTGCACCTGCAACTCAATCCTTTCTTGTTATGCCCCAGGGTCCGCCCTTCGCTCCGGGGGAGTGAGGCAACGCTCCACTCTTTCCAGGTAGTGTCCCTGGATATCCCACATTTCGCGCCTTCCTTCTTCCGTCTCGTGGTTCCAACCCAAAAGGTGCAAAAGTCCATGGACCAGGACGAGGGACAGTTCCTTCACCGGAGAGTGACCTGCCTCCAGGGCGTTCTCCAGCACCCGTGGGAGGCAGACCATTATATCCCCCAGCAAGCATTCGGGAAGGGGGACCGGGCAGGTAAACTTCCCTTCGGAGGCATGGATCGGAAAGGACAGGACGTCCGTGGGATGCCCTTCACCCATGAAGCGGTGGTTGAGCTCGCTCATCTGGCCCTCGTCGATGAAATTAACCGAGAGAAAAAGATCCCCCGAGGGGCCCCACTCCGGACAAAGGAACCGGAAGATTTCCTCCGCGACAGGCCCCAACGCTCCGGGTATCCTGCCAAGGACCTCGACCGGCACCAGGCCTTGGGCTTCCCCGGCTACCTCCGTGATGACCCTCATGACACGGCGGGCTCCCAAGGCGTATCCCCCGCATTTTCCAGCGGGGTTACCTTCCTGGCGTGATACATGTGCTTGAGGGTCTCGATGAAGGCTGCCTTTATCCTCGTGAGGTCCTGGAATGTGAGAGGTACATCGGATAGCTGGGATTCAGCCACCTTCGTGTCTATGACCTCCTTCGTCATTTCTTCCAGTTCACGGCTGTCGGTTATGGCCGGGGCGGCAGCCCTGACGGCGGCCTCGACCGAATCGGCGAGCATGAGGACCGCCGATTCCCGGCTGGACGGGCGGCCTCCGGGGTAGCAGAATTGCTCCATGGGCAGGTCGGGGTCGGCGCCCAGGGCCTTCTTGAAAAAATAATGAAGACAGGTGGTCCCATGATGTTCCCCGATGAAAACCCTGATCTTTTTCGGGATACCGAACTGGCGGCCCATCTCAAGCCCATCCCGCACATGGGAAATTATTATAAGCGCCGAGAGGGAAGGTGCCAGTTCGTCGTGGGGGTTGAGTCCCGTCTGCTGGTTCTCGACGAAGAACTGGGGCCTCCTGAGCTTCCCTACGTCATGAAAATATGCCCCCGCCTTGACCAGGAGGGGGTCCATTCTCAGCTTCTCCGCCGCGGCTTCAGCCAGCGTGCCGACCATCAATGAATGATGATAAGTTCCGGGAGCTTCCAACTGGAGCCTTTTCAGCAGAGGGTGTGAAGGGTGGGTCAAGTCCACGAGGCGGACGGGCGTGAGGATATCAAAGAGCCTCTCCCATAAAGGGAGCGCTGCCAAGGTCACCACGATCCAGGCCAGGGCCGAGGCCGAAAGGGATAGAAGGGCAGTGCCCCCCGAGGGAAGGTAGAGACCCCAGCCAATGAAGAACCCTCCGAGCGCGAGGGAAACCCCCAGGAGGGCCATCTTGCGAAGGAGGTCCAGGCGGTTCGTGATCTTCCTGAGAAGAAGGTAAGCCAGGCTGGCCGTTAAACCCGAGATGAACACCGAAAGCATCAATTCCGCCGAGGAACCGCCCGAAGTGATCACCGACCCGATGATCCCCCCCCAGAGGACGAGTTGAAACGCAAAGGACCCCGGTAGGGCCAGGAAAGCCCAGCCCGCCAGAGGGATGACCCCCAGCCCGTTCCCACCGAGCAGGGACGATAGGGACATGGCCACCCAGCCGGCGATGAGGATCGTGATCATGAAAGCCCATTCCGGGGCGTCGAAATGGTACTCCCGGCGCATCGAGAACCACCCCATCCAGGAAACCCAGAAAAAGACCCCCGTCACGATGAAGGCCAGGGTCTTCCAGGGAAAGAAAGCCTCGGGGTATCCCTGCGCTCGAAGGACGAGAGCGACCTCGGGCGAGATCACCTCACCCTCCCTGACGATGATGTCCCCTACCGACAGCACTCTTTCGACAGGTTCAACCTCGGAAGCCGCGAGGGACCTCACCTCCTGGGTCACTTCGGAGTCCATGACCAGGGCTCTTTCCATGACGTGATCCAGGATCTGGTAGGCGAGGTTCTGTTCCGGGATGGAAAGGCCCGAGGTCTCAAGGCTCCTCCACAGAATGTCAGCCGGAAGTTCCGCTCCCCCCGAGAGGGAGTCCTGGAAAGACAGGGCGATCCTAGAAGCGACGCCGGTTATCCTCTCGGCCGCGTCCTCAGGAAGGCTTTCCATTATCCTGGACAGGGAATCGGGCAGAACGGCGGCATAATCCCTCTTTTCCAAGGCGGCGAACTTGCCCCGGACCTCTTCGGGGAACTTCCTGTCCTTCACCAGGACGCCCCCGATATCGGACATTCTCTGTTCCCTCAGGGCCCTTGTGGCGCTCTCATCGACTATCCTCATGCGGGAATGGGCATAATAGGTCTTCATGGCCGGGCTGCCGACCCTGAAAGAACTCTCCCCTTCCTTTAGGTACCACGTGCCGGCCAGGAGTATGGAAGCGACGGCAACCAGCATGACGGCGGTGCCCCAGTTAGGGCGGTATCCCTTGTCGCCGGCCTGGTTGCCTGGGTTGAGTCTTTTTAGTGATGCGGCTGGACCATTAGCGCTGCTTTTGTTCATGTTCTTCATAGGCCTGGACGATCCTCTGGACGACTTCGTGGCGGACGACGTCGTTTTTGCCCAGCGACACGAACTCGACCCCGGGGATCCCCTTGAGAATATTCCTGACGACCTTGAGACCCGACTTCTTCCCCGATGGAAGGTCTATCTGGGTTATATCGCCGATGACGACCGCCTTCGACCCGAAACCGAGCCTGGTGAGGAACATTTTCATCTGTTCCGGCGTGGTGTTTTGGGCCTCGTCGAGTATTATGAAGCTGTCGTTCAGGGTCCTGCCCCTCATGTAGGCCAGGGGGGCGATCTCTATGATCTTCTTCTCGACGTACTTCGTGAACCTCTCCGGGGAGAACATTTCGTAAAAGGCATCGTAAAGAGGCCTTAAGTAGGGCTCCACCTTCTCCCTGAGATCCCCCGGGAGGTAACCGAGGCTTTCGCCGGCTTCCACGGCGGGTCGGACCAGGACGACCCTGTTGACCTTGCCCTCCTTGAGGGCGGCCACGGCAAGCCCCACTGCCAGGTACGTCTTGCCCGTTCCCGCGGGGCCTATGGCGAAGAGGACGTCATTCTTGCGTATGGCGTCGACATAGCGTTTCTGCCCCTCCGTTTTCGGACGTACCGGCTTTCCCCTGTGGGTCAGGCATATCACGTCCTCGTACAGGGGCATAAGATCGATGACACCCTGCTCGGCGAAGGCGTTCATGGCGTAGGTGACTTCGGCGGGACGGAGAGCGTGGCCCTTTCGGGCGATCTTCATCATTTGCCGGAGCAGTTCCATGACAAGGTCCACCGCATCGGCATCGGGGCCATGGACGGAGATGAGGAGGTCCCGGACGACGAGCCTGACGGGATAGCGCTCCTCGATGAGCCTTAGGTTCTCGTCCCTAGGGCCCAGTAGTCGTGAAAAAGTCTCTTCGTCCGCGGCCTCCACGGAACCGGTGTGGCCGTGGTTCGCTCTTTCGGCCGCCGTCGCCTCGCCTCTTACGGGTCTCATTCCGTCCTGACGACCTTTTCTATCTCAGGTATCTCCTTTCTGATGACGGCTTCCACCTGGGAACGCAACGTCTCGGCGGCGAAGGGGCAGTTGCCGCACGCCCCCTTCAGCCTTACGGTCACGACCCCGCCGTCGGTGTCAAAACTCACGAGTTCGATATCCCCCCCGTGGGACTGGAGAGCCGGTCTGACCTGTTCCTCGATGAGCGACTTCACTCTTTCTTCTATTTCCATGAAAAGCACCTCCGATCATCCTGATGCTGACAATGATCCGATCTAAAGCGGGTAAGCCGCGCCTTCCACCAGGGGCTGAAGGCCCACGTCCCTGAGGTTTTCCCTGGCAAACTTCCTTACAAGGAAATCCTTCGCGACGGCCGGGAAGAGGGCGTAACTCAGCGCGTCCTCGGGCTGTGTTATCCAATCCCCCATGGTCTTGTAGACACCAGGCAATTCTGGTTTCAGGACCTCCCCCGGCCGGCAGGTGATCGGCCTCTCTTCACCGATGACCTTCTTCTGGACCTCCTTGTCCAGCGGTCCGGGGGGCGTTCCGTAGTACCCCAGGAAGTACTGCCTCACTTCCTTGGAAACCATCTTCCACCTCTCGCCCATTAGGACGTTCAGCGTTGCCTGGGTGCCGACGAGCTGGCTCGTGGGTGTGACCAGTGGCGGGTAGCCCATCTCCTTGCGGACTTTGGGGACCTCCCGGAGCACATCCTGGAGCCTGTGGAGAGAATCCTGCTCCTTGAGCTGGCTCACGAGGTTGGAGTACATCCCGCCGGGGATCTGGTAGACGAGGACGTTGATGTCGACCCCCTCAAGACCCATGATAAGCTTGCTGTACTTCTCCCGGAGTTCCTTGAAGTACTCCGATACGGGGATCAGCTTCTCTAGGGTTATGCCGGTCTCGAGATCCTTCCCCGTGAGGGCCGCCACCATCGTCTCCGTGGCAGGCTGGCTGGTCCCCATCGCGAAGGGCGAGATCGCGCAGTCCACCACATCGGCCCCGGCCAGCACCGAGGCGTAATAAGCCATGGCGGCCATGCCGCTTGTGTAGTGGGAATGGACCTGGACCGGCAGGGACGTCTTCCTTTTCACCGCCTTCACAAGTTTATGGGCCTGGACCGGCCCGAGGAGTCCCGCCATGTCCTTTATGCAAATGGAATCGGCGCCCATCTTCTTCATCTTGAGGGACATGTCCGCAAAGGCCTCCAGGGTGTGCATGGGGGATATCGTGTAAGAGAGGCTCATCTGGAGGTGGGCCCCTTCCTTTTTGACCTGATCGGCGGCGACCTCCATGTTCCTGAGGTCATTCAAGGCGTCGAAAACCCTGATTATGTCGAGGCCGTTGCCGACGGCCCTTTTAACGAACTCCCTCACCACATCGTCGGCGTAGTGCCGGTAGCCCACGATGTTCTGCCCCCGAAGGAGCATCTGGAGCCTTGTCTTCCGGAACCGCTTTCTTAACGCCCGAAGGCGTTCCCAGGGGTCCTCCTCGAGGAAGCGCATACAAGTGTCGAAGGTGGCGCCCCCCCACACTTCAAGAGAGTGGTACCCCACCTCGTCCATCCGTTCCGCCACGGGGATCATGTCCTCGGTCCGAAGCCTTGTCGCCATGATGGATTGGTGCGCATCCCTGAGAGCCGTCTCGGTAATGCCTATCTTTCTCTTCGGCGCCTCCCCGGTACCCTCTCTCTCTCGTTTCTCCACCGAGGGGGTGGCCTTCTCCTCTTCCTGTGATCCCGCGCTCATGTCGTCACCTCCGACGAAAAGCCTTTTACCTGCCGCTTTCTCTCTCACTCTCCCTTGGCGTCGTCCCAGAGCGCCTCCAGTTCATCAAGAGTATAGTCCGACCAGGGCCTTCCGCTGCGCTCAACCCTGTTTTCCATGAAACGGAGCCGGGATTCAAATTTCCTGTTCGCCCTCTGGAGGCTGAACTCGGGCTCCACTTTTAAATGCCTGGACAGGTTGGCCAGGGCGAAGAAAACATCGCCCATCTCCTCCTCGATATGCTCCCTGTCCCGGGAGGTAATGGCTTCGTTGAGCTCCCACAACTCCTCATGGATCTTGTCCACAATGGGTCCAATGTCTCCTTCTTCCCAATCAAAACCCACCTTGGCCGCCCTTTCCTGTATCTGTCTGGATTTGACCAACGCCGGAAGGCTGGGGGGTATCCCCGCGAAGAGGGAGGGATCCTCGCGCTTGACCCTTCTTTCACCCTGCTTGATGAGGTCCCAGTTCCTGCTGACGGCGGAACCGGTCTCAAGTCTCTCGCCGCCGAAGACATGGGGGTGCCTCCTCACAAGCTTTTCGTTGAGGCCCCTTATGGAGTCGGCCAGGTCGAAAAGGCCTTTCTCCATGCATACCTGGGCGACAAAAACCACCTGGAGGAGCAGATCGCCGCTTTCCTCGCATATGGCATCCGGGTCACCTCTCTCGATGGAGTCCACCAGCTCATAAGCCTCTTCTAGTATGAAGGGCCTGAGGCTCTCCAGGGTCTGCTCCCTGTCCCAGGGGCAACCGTCAGGTTCCCGGAGCCTTTCCATTATTGAAAGCAACCCATCCATCTCTTCGTGAATCCTCGATGTCCTGACCATTACTTATCTCCCCATGCTTCACCTAGATGGGAGGCTTCGAGCATTTCGGCCAGTTCGACCATGCCCCTATACCCCCCTGGCCCTGTGAGGATGCCACTCGACGTCAGCATCCAACCCGCTTTACCGGAAGCGAGTTCCCGGAGTTTTAAGGGGTCACCTCCGGCCCGGGTCTCCTCCAGGGCGCAATGAACGTATTGTAACCCATTGCGGCGCCCCGTGGACCGGACCTTCGCCGAGGCCAACATGAACGCCACCGATCGGGGTATTGGGCCGAAGCGTTCCCTGATCTCCTTCTCCAGCTCGAGCACCTCCCCTACTCCCTCGACCCGCAGGAGCCTTCTGAAGAGGGCTATCCTGACGCTGGACTGGGGTACGTAACTGCTTGGGAGGATGACGGGGATACGGATCTCCATCCTCACCCCCTGGGCGGGTTCCCCGCCGGATTCGGAAGTGATCTCCTCCTCGAGCATCTTGAAGTAGGCATTGAAACCCACCCTGTCGATATGCCCATGCTGGCGGGTCCCGATCAGCTGACCGCCGCCGCGGATCTCCATGTCCCTTTTCGCGAGGGCGAGACCACCTCCCCTGTCGCTCAGCCCGGCGATGGCCTCGAGGCGTTCAAGGGCTTCATAGGGCATGACCCTGTCGGGAGGGTAAAAGAAAAAAGCAAAGGCCTGTTCTTCCCTTCTTCCAACCCTGCCTCTCAGTTGGTACATCTGGGCCAGACCGAGGTCCTGGGCGTTGTCCACGATGAGGGTATTGGCGCCGGGCAGATCGAGGCCGCTCTCGATGATGGTGGTGCAGACGAGGAGGTCCGTTTCCCTCCTGGTGAACTTGATCATGGCCTCTTCAAGCTTTTTCTCTTCCATCCGGCCATGGACGACATCCACCCTGAGGTCGGGAAAGGTCGACCTCGTCCTGGCGGCTACGGCATCGATGGTCTCGATCCTGTTATGGACGAAAAAGACCTGCCCCCCCCTGGCACTCTCCTTCAGGACGGCTTCCCTGAAAAGATCGTCCCTCCAGGGCCCCACATAGGTCATGACGGGCTGACGCCTGTAGGGGGGCGACGATATCATGGAGATATGGCTTATCCCCCCCAGGGCCATGTGGAGCGTCCTCGGTATGGGCGTGGCCGAGATGCTTAGCACGTCGATGGATGGGTCAAGTTTCTTCAGCCGTTCCTTGTGCAGGACGCCGAAACGGTGCTCTTCGTCGATGACGATCAAGCCGAGCCTCCTAAACTTTAGGTCGCCCTGGAGGAGTCGGTGAGTCCCGAAGACCACGTCCACAAGCCCCTTCTCGATATCTACCTTGATCTCCTCCTGCCTTTTCCGCGAAACGAACCGGGAGAGCACCTCGGCCCTCACCGGGAGGCCCGTTATCCTGGCGGAAAAGGATTCAAAGTGTTGAAAAGCCAGGAGCGTCGTGGGGACCAGGAAAGCCGTCTGTCGCCCCGCTTCGGCGGCCTTCACGGCCGCCCTGAAAGCGACCTCGGTCTTCCCGAAACCCACATCGCCTACGAGAAGCCTGTCCATCGGGAGGTGGTCCTCCATGTCCATCTTGATCGAGCGGATGGCGGACAGCTGGTCGCTGGTCTCCTCAAAGGGGAAAGCGCTCTCAAACTTCTCCACCAGCTCGCCATCGGGGGGCAAAGGTTCCTTCCTGCTCGTCTCCCTCTCGGCGTAGAGGGCCAGGATCTGACGGGCGGCCTCCCTGGCCTTCTCCCTCGCCTTGAGAGAAGCCTTTTTCCACACGGTGCCTCTGAGGCTGTCCAGTGGGGGATCTTCCCCGGAGAAGGCCGGGTAGGGGGTGATCTTGTATAGCTGCACCAGGGGGAGGAGAAGCCTCCTGTTCTCCGCGAAGAGCAGGACCAGGCAATCCCTGTCCATCCCGTCGGAGGTCACCCTCTCGATGCCCAGGTTCCTGGCGATACCGTAGTCTTCGTGGATCACGAAGTCGAGTTCCCCTATCCTCTCTTCCCACTCCCTTGGAGGAACCCTGGAGACCCTCCCCTCGCGGGAGGCGGGTGTCACTCCCACCAGGTCGCTGTCGGAAAGGAAAACTTTTTTTTCACTGCGGTCCACGAAACCCTTTGAAAGGGCGCCCTCGCGGGGGGTAATACCTATTTCAGAAGCCCATTGGAGCAGCAGTTCACTGGAAGAATAAAGGGTTATTTCAAAATCTTCCTCTAGCCAGCCCCGGACGACCGATTCGGCCGCCTCGAGCCTCCCCTTGAAGGACTGGACCTCCATTACGGGGATCCGGAGGTCCGACCCCTGGACGATCCTGGTGACGGAGGTACGGCGGTGGCCCGAAAGCCTCCCGAGCTCTTCCTCCCAAGAGATGAGAGGGTCCGCTCCCCCATCATCGGCCATCCGGTTCCATATCCACTGATAGGCCTCCACCGACCGCTCCAGCGCCGGGGGTTCAAAAAGGATGATGCCCGTGTCGGGATGGAGCATTTCATCGAGCCTCTTCACGATACCCCCTGTCAGCGCTAGGATACGGGTAAGTCCCACGGGAGAGCGGCTCCTTTGGCTTTCGGGGTCGAAAAGGTGGATGCTTTCGATCCGGTCATCAAAAAATTCGATCCTTAGGGGTAGACGGTAGGAAGGGTCGAAGATATCGACGATGCTGCCCCTGCTGACGTACTGCCCCTCCTGCCAGACAAGGTCTGACCTGCTGTACCCTGACCCGGCCGCCCATTCGAGGAACCGGTCTCTCTCCAGGGCAAGGCCCACGTCGATCTCCACCCCGGCCGAGGGCAGGCTGAGGGGAGCCAGGATCGCCGATGGGGTCGTCACGATGCAGCCGCCCGTGGCGTTCCATTTTTCGACGGCGCTGCCCCTTTCGATCCTGGTCGCTTCGCTCCTGAGGTGCTCCTCGGTGAGGGGGATCTCTGAGAGGATATGGATCTCTTCCAGGGGGAAAAGGACCTTCCAGTCCGATACGAACTCCGAGAGCCTGTACTGGTCCGGGACGACGGCGAGCAACGGTCTTTCCACATCCCTAAGGACCCAGCACCAGGAAGATGTCCCTGCCGGGAGGTGAACCTTCATGGAGGGACGCTGGAACAGGAAACGGCCCGTGGTACCGATCTTCAGAGGTCCTTGGCCTTCAAGAGAGATCATCGCGTAAGGTGGGCTGCCCCTTCTTTTCAAAGCCGCCCTTCGAAGACCCGGAAGTGTCCGGCGGCGGCGAGTTGGCTTCCCTCATGGCCTCATCGGTCCCACGGGTGATCCATACCAACGCCACATCGGCGGCCCGTTCCACCACGGCCGGCAGCTCGGCGAGCTCTTCGGGTGAAAAGACTTCAGTAACGTATTCGGCCAGGTCCTTTTGCGGCCCCGAGGAGTCGATCCCGATACGCAGCCTGGGAAAGTCAAGGGATCCCAAGTGGGCTATGATCGAAACCATACCCTTGTGGCCCCCGGCGGACCCCCGCGCTCTCAACCGGATCCGCCCAAAGGGGAGCGCCGCGTCATCGTAGATGACAAGAAGGTCTTCCAGCCCAATATCAAAGAAGTGGAAGGCCTTCATGACGGCACTCCCGCTCAGGTTCATGTAGGTCATCGGCTTCAGAAGTAGCACTCTCTCGCCGTCGACTGGGATGGGACCCCAGGCATGGGAGTCCAGTGATAGAGAAGACTTCGGGGCCCCCAAACGTTGGCGAAGAAGGTCAAGTACATGCCAACCGGCGTTATGCCTCGTCCAGGCGTAACGCACTCCCGGATTTCCCAGCCCCACGACAAGTTTCAAAGGGCGCTAGACCTCCTCTTCCTTCGCCTTGCCCTTCGTGACCACTTCTACCTCGGTGGTTTCTTCTTCCGCCGCTTCCGACGCGGCTTCAACCTCGACGCGAGGCTGTGCGATGGTCACGATCACTTCTTCAGGAGCCAGGGTCAGGACGGCACTTTCAGGAAACTTGACATCGGCGATACGAATGGCGCCATCCAGAGACAGGTCCGTCACGTCGATCGCGATGGAGGCAGGTATCTCACTGGGGAGGACTTCCATCTCGACCTCATGAATGAGCTGTTCGAAAACACCCCCCTGCTTGACGCCAGCACACTTCTCTCTCCCGGTTATCTCTACGGGCACGTTGACCGAAACCTTGTGCCCCTTCTTGAGCTGCAGAAGATCCACGTGAAGGATGCTGCCCGTAAGGGGATTCCGCTGGAGGTCTCTCATGAGGCAGAGTTCCTTTTTACCCCCGGGGGTCTCTACGTCAAGCCTGGCAGTTTCCCAGCGCCCGGACTGAACGATGGGGGCTATGCTCTGTACCGCCACGTAAAACGGCAGCGACCCCGGGTAACCGGGCCCGTAAAGGACTCCGGGGATCTTCCCTTCGTTCCTGACTCTCTTACAGTGCTGTTTCCCCGTTTCTTCCCGTTTTTCAAGCCTTATCCTGGTGCTTTTGTCCATGAAATACCCTCCTCGTGAAATAGAAGAACAGGAGGCCGCGACGATCTACCGGAAAAGAATGCTGACGGAATGATCGGAATGGATCCTGCTTATGGCCTCCGCGAAAAGCGGCGCTATGGAGAGAACGGTGATCTTGTCGATCCGTTTCTCCTCCTGAAGCGGTATCGTGTTGGTCAGGACCACCTGGTGAATGGGTGACCTGCTTATCCTTTCAATAGCGGGACCCGAGAGGACGCCGTGAGTCGCGCAGGCGTACACCTTTTTTGCACCCCTCGCAAGGACCGCCTCGGCCGCCTGCACCATGGTGCCGGCCGTATCAATTATGTCATCGACGAGCACCGCCGTCTTGCCCGAGACGTCCCCTATCACCTCCATGACCTCGCTGAAGTTGGCCACCTCGTGGGAACGGCGCTTATCGACGATAGCCAGGTCGGCGTTCAGGGGGACGGCGAAACGCCTGGCCCTGGTCACGGCACCGATGTCCGGGGGGATGACCACCAGGCTGTCCTGTTCAAGTTCCTTCTTGAGTGCATCCCTGAAGTAGGCCGCAAGCAAGGGTATGCCCGTGAGGTGATCGACGGGGATGTCGAAGAAACCCTGGAGCTGTCCGGCGTGCAGGTCAGCAGCCAGGACGCGGTCGGCACCTGCCTTTTCTATCAGGTTGGCCACCAGTTTAGCGGTTATGGGATCCCTTGCCTTGGATTTACGGTCCTGTCGGGCATAGCCGAAGTAGGGGGTGACCACGTTCACCCGGTAAGCTGAAGCCCTCCTCATGGCGTCGATCATTATCAGGAGTTCCATGAGATTCTCGTTGACGGGCTCACAGGTGGGCTGGACCACGTAAACGTCGGCACCCCTGACGCTCTCCTCCACTGAAAGCCCTATCTCTCCGTCGGAGAAGCGGAAGATGTTCGCCGTCGCCACCCCGACCCCGAGGTTCTCGCAGATCGACCTGGTGAATTCAGGATGGGCGCTACCCGAAAAAACCTTCAGTTCCCGCAATTTTGAGGCCAACTTCATTCTCCTCCCCCGTCGGTCTTCTTTCTTTTGAGAGCCCACCCCTCGATATTCTTCTGCCTGGCTCTCCCGATGGCCAGGCTTTCGGCGGGGACGTCCTTCGTGATGACCGATCCGGCCGCGGTGTAGCAACCGTCGCCCAACGAGACGGGGGCCACCAGCATGGTGTCGCTGCCCACAAAGCAATCTTCACCTATGGTGGTGGGATTCTTCTTTTTCCCGTCAAAGTTGCAGGTCACGGTGCCGGCCCCTATGTTGCTCCCTTTCCCCACCGTGGCATCCCCGATATAGGACAGGTGAGGGATCTTGGATCTTTCCCCGATGATGCTTTTTTTGATCTCCACAAACTTGCCGGCGAAAGCCCCCTCACCCAGCACCGAACCGTCCCTGACGAAGGTGAAGGGGCCAAGGGTGGAATTGTCCCTCGCTACACTGTCGCTGATCACCACGTGCCCCAACAGGTGGACATTTTCGCCCAAAACGCTGTTCCTGACAATAGAGAAACTGCCTAGCCTGGAGCGATCGCCTATCTTCGATGCCCCCCAAACCTGCACGAAGGGTTCGACCGTTACATCATCACCTAATACCACCCCGGGGCCGATCCACACGGTCTGGGAATCGACGCACTTAAGTCCATTTCTCATATGGCGGTCGAGAATACGCCCCCTCAGGATCCTTGAGACCCTGTCCAGCTGCAGGGGGTCGTTGACGCCTTCCATCTCATCGGGGTCGGGACAGGTCATTATCCCGACCCTTTTTTCACCTTCACAGAGCCTGTGGATGACGTCGGTGAGGTAATACTCCCCTTGGGAGTTCTCCCTGCCGATATTCTCCAGTTGCTCCAGAAGGGGCCCTGACCGGAAGACATAAACCCCGCTGTTGACCCTGCAGCATTTCTTTTCGTGCTCAAGGGCGTCCTTCTCTTCTATGATCCTGAAACCCCTGTCCGTATCGAGGACGCGCCCGTAACCCGTCGGGTCCGAGGGCTCGAAGACCAGAAAGGTACAGTCCTCATCGGCCTCGATATTCCTGGTGTTGAGCCGGGTCAGCGTCTCTTTGGCCATCAGGGGGACATCCCCGGGGATGATGATCACCCGTTCGAACCGCGAGACCCACTCGCGGGCCGTGAAAACGGCATGGCCCGTACCGAGCTGTTCCCGCTGAACGATCATTTCCGTCCCCGGCCACGCCTCTACGAGGTATCGGGAAACGGCCTCGCTCCCATATCCCACCACCACCGCCCTGCCGGAGAAGCCAGGGTCGTCCGTCGAGTTCATAGGGTAAAAGAGGAGCGGCTCGTCCAGCAGTTCGAGAAGGACCTTGGGGGTGTCGCTCTTCATACGCGTACCCTTGCCGGCCGCCAGGACCAGGACTCCTGTGCCGGGGACAGCCATGACGATCATCCTCACCCCCTGATCATTATCCTTTTTGAACTGTTCCTTTTTGATTTTAACACGGCTGGTCCGACTTCAGCCAAAAAAGCACAACAAAGCAGGGGAAGCCGAGGCTTCCCCTGGACCAGCCGACTGGCTGGGGTGGCTGGATTCGAACCAGCGATCACGGATCCAAAGTCCGTCGCCTTGCCGACTTGGCTACACCCCAATGGTCGAACCTCGCAATTATAGCCTCACCGGTGGTCAGAGTGTCAAGGAGGGGGGAACGTCCGGTGTCGCCACTGTCTTGATATGGTAAACTTCATGGAGGCTGCGTCACTCCGAGGGGCCGTATGAATGAAGAGGAGGTCTTGGAGCATGTGGACCGTCGAGGACGGGATCGAACGTATCAGGAGCAGGGGCTTGAAGATCACCTCCCAGAGGATCGCCATACTCAAGCTCCTCGAGGACCGGAAAGACCACCCCTCGGCGGAGAAGATCTTCCGCGAGATGAAGGAGATCTACCCCACCATTTCCTTTGCCACCATCTACAGCACCGCCCAGATACTCCGTGACGCGGGACTTCTTCAGATACTCTCCATTGACGATCGCAGGGTTTTCTTCGACCCCGACCCGACCCCCCACGCACATTTCCTCTGCTCGAAGTGCGGGGCCCTGGAGGACATACCCCTGGAAAAGGGGATCCTGAACAGGATAAGGAGATCGGTCCCCCACGACCTCGATGCGGTACAGGTTTACTGTTATGGCATCTGCCGTGCCTGTAGCGGGCGAGAAATAACCGGCGCCAGGCCAAGGAAGGCCACCCGCGCCCACTGAACCATGTTCCGCATCCCCATGGCACTGACCATCTTTTTCTTCTTCTCGTCCATGATCCTGGGGGTGCTGGTCTCCAGGAGCGAAAGCCGGGTCCGCCCATCGGCCTTCTGGGGATCGCTTTTATTTTTTCTTCTTTTCTCATCCCTCACCCTTTTCTTTTGCGCGCCCCTCTGGATAGCCCTGGCTCCCCTGGTGCCCGCCATCATCTTCGCCCTCCTTTTCTTTTACCCCAAGAAGACCGGCTGGAACGACCCTTCAAGGAACAGGTGAGACAATGAGGAGGAGAGCGTCCCGGAAATCGATAATGAATTTCTTGACAATGATCTTGCCCCTCTTCCTGGCCGCGGACCTTCCGCCGGCCCTTGCCTCCGCTGCGGCCCTCCCCCCCTCCACCGGCATTCTGGATGGTTCCTTCACGATAACCGTCGAACTCACTCCCGGGGGGGCGATCACCGTCCGAAGAGAAGACGGCCAAAAAACAGTGCTGGGGAGGGTGAAAGACCTCCCCATCAACAGCCGGTGGCCGAGCTTCACCGCGTCAGCCTGGGGGAGGGAGCAGGGTGTGGTGGCGAGTGCGGTGAACGCCATCCATATCCTCCTGTCGGTTGAAAAGGGAAAGGGGAGGACCATAAGCCTTTTGCCCGAAGAGACCATCGCTCCCGCCGCAGGCCCTGGTGCGGCTATCGTGACCGATACCCAGTCCGCGACCCCGGTCGGCAGCAGGGTCGTCTTCGAGCGTAGCGACGGCGGTCCCTACCTGGCGAAGGACGCGCCCCGAAAAGGAGATGTCATGAAGATCATGGCCGATCCTCTTCCGTGCCCCTACTTCGTTGAGTTGGAGAACCGCCCGGGGGGGCGTGTGACGGCATGGTACGGCGACGGGGTGAGGGTGCTCGGAAGGGTGATAAGACCCCTCGGCGGTACGGGGCGTTTCGACGGGACGATCTTCCAGGATACGGGCAGAATAAGGGCGAACCACCCCGGCGTCATAGATGTCTGCACCTCGCCGGAGGGGTTGGTGGGAGGTTTCCAGATCATCCCGCTGGAGCATGCCTTTTCCCGCGAGATGCTCGGGGCATGGAAGATGACTCAATGGATGATCATCGGCCCCGAGATGGGAAAGGTCGACCTCAAGGGGACAGGCCCCCTGTTTTCCGGCGGGCTCCTGCCCGGGCCGGCCAGGGGTGAGGTGCTGTGGGACCTGTGGTCTAGTTACGGGCGTAAACCCCTTGTCCTCGCCAGGTCGAAGGGAGGACCCTGGGGGAAGATGCCGGCTCTTTCCGGCAGGCAGGACCACGCTCTTGAGGGCATCACTCACCTGAGGATCTACTACCCCTTCACCATGGAACCGCTGCGGGACGGGGCCGACCCGTCCCACCGGCTCCCGTGATGCCTTCTACTCTACGGTGACGCTCTTTGCCAGGTTGCGGGGCTGGTCGATCTCCCTCCCGAGGATCAACGCTATGTGGAAAGACAGTAACTGCAGGGGTATCACCGAGAGGAAGGGGGTGAATTCCTCGTCGGTCCATGGGGTCTCTATGACCGAACCGGCCTGTTCGGGGACAAAACGGTCCCCCTCGGTGCACACCGCTATCAGCGACGCATTCCTCGCCTTGATCTCCTGTATGTTCGAGAGAGTCTTTTCGTAAAGGCTATCCTTAGGTATGACCGCCAGGACCGGCACCCCCGGCTCCAGCAGGGCTATGGGACCGTGCTTCATCTCTCCCGCGGCGAGAGCCTCGGCATGAATGTAGGAAACCTCCTTCAGCTTGAGGGCACCCTCCTGCGCGACGGGGAAGGACATCCCCCTGCCGATGAAAAGCATGTTCTTATTCTGTGCGTATTTCCTCGCAATCTCCTTGATCTCACCATCCTTCTCCAGGAGGAGTTCCACCTTGTAGGGGATCCGGATCAGTTCATTGACCAGCCGTTCTTCTTCGTGGGGAGCCAGGATCCCTCTCATGCTCCCCAGTTGAAGGGCCACCAGGAAAAGGGCCGCTAACTGGCCGGTGAAGCTCTTGGTAGCCGCCACGCCTATCTCCGGGCCGGCCTTGAGGAGTAACACGCTGTGAACCTCCCTGGCCAGGGTGGAGCCTCTCACGTTTGTTATGGCCAGACAGTGCGCCCCGGCGGCCCTCGCCTTGCGCAGCGCCGCCAGCGTATCCGCCGTCTCACCGGATTGGGAGACGAAGACGGCCAACGTCGTGGGATCGCAGGCGACATGGCGGTACCTGTACTCCGAGGCTATGTCCACCTTGATCTCGAGATCGGTCCATTTTTCCAGGAGCCTTTCGGCTACCAGGGCCGAGTAATAAGAGGACCCACAGGCGACAATGTGGACCTTCTTCCATTTGGATACCATTTCGACGTTCCAGCCCAGTTCCCCGGATATCATCGTTTTCCCGTCGACAACTCTGCCCTTCAGGGAACGGCGGAGTACCGTTCCCTGCTCGTGGATCTCCTTGAGCATGTAATGGGAAAAACCCGACTTTTCTGTCATCGACACATCCCAGTCGACGGTAACGACAGACCTCTCCACGGGACGGCCCTTCTCATCCCATATCCTGATCCCGCCCGGGGATATCTCCGCTATATCGCCCTCCTCCGGGTACTGGATCCTCCTCGTATAGGGCAGAAAGGCCGGAATGTCCGAAGCGCAGAAAGCCTCCCCATTACCCGATCCCAGGACGAGGGGGGAGCCTCTCCGGATGGTGTAGATCCTGTCGGGAAGGCCCTGCTGCATCAGCGCCAGGGCGAAGGTCCCCCTCAGCCTCTTCTGGAGGTATACCAGCGTTTCCAGGATGTCACCCGTCCGGGAGAAGGACGTTGCGACGAGATGGACGATAGCCTCCGTATCCGTCTCGGATAGGAAAACCACGCCCTTCCTTTCGAGTTCTTCCCGGAGTTCCGAAAAATTTTCTATGATCCCGTTGTGCACCAAGGCAAACTGACCTTTGCCGTCCTTATGGGGGTGGGCATTGGCCTGGGAGACCCCGCCATGGGTGGCCCAGCGCGTGTGACCGATCCCCTGGTGGTAACCTGCGGGGACCTTTTGAAGCATCCTCTCGAGGTCTTCCACCTTGCCGACCTCCTTAATG
Source organism: Synergistetes bacterium ADurb.Bin155 (assembly GCA_002070395.1). GTDB lineage: Bacteria > Synergistota > Synergistia > Synergistales > Thermovirgaceae > 58-81. The sequence continues at coordinate 29,104 of MWDE01000013.1, read as the reverse complement.
ATGAGGAGATCCTTGCCTGACCCCAAGGCAAGGCCCGCCGAGTCATAGCCTCGATACTCAAGTCTCTTCAGCCCGTCGATGAGGACTTCACGGGCCTCCTGTCCGCCGACATAACCAACGATCCCGCACATTACTGTCTGGGCACCGCCTTTCAATCGCATAAAAAAACGGATGCCGCTCCCTTTGTCCCGGGGATCGCTCCCCGGTTTTGTGGCGCGGCTTCATGGCCTCTCCGTCGGTGCCACCGGGGCATCCGCCGAATTTTCGATGCTCCCCGGACCTCGTCAACTGGCCAGGCCAGTTCTGGCGCTAGGACGACCGCACGTTCCCATCTTCACTGACCGCCGCCCCATCACCTCCTACCAGGACACCGAGCCGCTTGAGTTCACAAAAGACGATGTCCCGCAGATCCTCCCGCTCCAGGGCCATGCCCAGCGTGGCTTTCAGCCAGTTCTCTATGGTTCCGCAATCAAACCTCTCGCCCTCGTACAGGACTCCCCAGAGGGGCTCATCCTTCGCCAGGACTTTTAGGGCGTCGGTGAGCTGTATCTCATCCCCTGCCCCGGCGGCGGAACTCTTCAGATGACGGAAAATCGTCGGCGAAAGGACGTAACGGCCCATCACCGCGTAACGGCTTGGTACCCCGCCGGGCCCGGGTTTTTCCACCAGGTCCTCTATCCTGAAAAGACCCTTTTCGACCAGTTCGCCTTTGATCATCCCGTACCTGCCTGCCTCCTCCAAGGGGACCTCCTCGAGGGCGACCACGGACCCCCCCATCCTATCGTGAACCAGGAAAAGCTGTTCCAGCACTGGCGGCGAACCCGGCGGACTGATCATTACGTCGTCGGGGAGGATGACCCCGAAAGGCTCTCCCCTACAGAAGGGTTCGCCGCAGAGGACAGCGTGCCCTAGCCCGAGGGGTTCGGGCTGCCTCACATAGGCGAAATCAGCCATCTCGCTTATCTCTTTCACGATCCGGGCGCAGTCGGCCTTGCCCTTTTCAAGGAGCAGCTGCTCGAGTTCGATGGACCTGTCAAAGTGATCCTCAATGGCTCTTTTACCCCTGCCGGTGACGAAGACGATCTCGACGCAGCCCGACCGGACTGCCTCTTCGACTCCGTACTGGATGATGGGCTTGTCGATGAGGGGAAGCATCTCTTTGGGTATCTCCTTCGTGGCGGGGAGGAACCTCGTGCCCATTCCCGCCACGGGAAAAAGACATTTTCTGCCCCGGTCCCCCATCAAGGCTCTTCACCTCCTCCGAGGCCGCCGAAAGCGGCGCTAGAGGCGACCTTCGCTATTCTTTCAAAGAGCGTACCCGAAACCGCTTCTAGTAAAGTGTCATCCCTGGCCTCAATAAGGACGCGCACGAGCGGTTCCGTGCCGGAGGGCCTGACCAGTATCCTACCCAGGTCCCCCAGGTCGAGGGAGGCTTTGCTGATGGCCTCCCGCACTTCGGAGTGGGTGAGAAAGGCATCCTTGTCACGGGCATGAAAATTCTTAAGCACCTGGGGATACCTTTCGAACCGGTCGACCAGGGTGTCCGTATCCTCTCCAAGTCGGGCGCAGGCCGAGAGGAAAAGGAGTCCGGAACCGAGGCCGTCGCCGGTGGGGAAGAAGTCGTAGGCGATGATATGGCCCGACTGTTCGCCGCCGAGGTTCGACCCCGACAACCTCATTGCGTCCAGCACGTACCTGTCCCCGACGGGGCAGCGCCGTAGCGTTATCCCTTCCTGAGAGAGCTTCTCCTCCAGGGCCTTATTGCTCATTACCGTCGCGACGACACCGTTACCAAGCTTTCCTTCGGAAAGGAGCCATCTCCCGAGGACCCAGAGGATGATGTCGCCATCGATCACCCTGCCCCTGGGATCAACGAAAAGGACCCTGTCGGCATCGCCGTCAAGGGCCATCCCCAGGGAATAGCCCCCGGAAAGGACACTGGTGGCCACATTATCGATATGGATAACGCCGCAGCCATCATTGATGTTGTACCTGTCAGGCCTATCGGAGATAAGGGCGGCCTTCTTGAAACACCTTCCGAAGACCAGGGCGGCAGCCTCCGAGGCGGCCCCGTGGGCGCAGTCGACCACGATGGAGAGCTCCGGATCCGCACCAAGGCAACAGGTCCTTACGAGATTCTCCGTATACTCATGGAGGATCTCAGGCCTGGGTGATACCGAACCTATCGACGACCCGGTGGGCCGCCACTCATCGAAAACGACATCGGCCAGGTAATCCTCGATCTCAGCCTCCTCTTCGTCGCCCAGCTTTCCGCCATCCTTGCCCAGGAACTTTATACCGTTGTATTCGAAGGGATTGTGAGAGGCGCTCACCACGGCTCCACCGTCGCAGGAAAGCCTCTTGACGGCGAAGCTCACGCCGGGGGTCGGGATCACACCCAGGGAGGCCACCTCGGCGCCGGCCGAGAGCAAACCCGAGACCAGGGCCATTTCGATCATGTACCCGGAACGCCTCGTGTCCCTCCCGATGGCGATGGTCGGGCGGGATACCCCCCTCTCAATGAGAAAAAGGGCGTAGGACCGGCCGAGCCGCAGCGCCATCTCCGGGGTCATGAGACCTCGGTTGGCCACATCCCTGATACCGTCGGTACCGAAGAGGCAACGGCTTTTTCCCAAGGGAACCAGCATCGGTACACTCCTTTCCAAGACCCTACTCTGTCAACGCGTAGACCGTAACGTTGGGTGGGTCGATCTCGGCCAGGGTGGCCCCCCTGGCACGCAAGGTCACCTTCACGGGTACGGTGATCTTCTGGGAGACCAGGTTTGTCACGTCAACGAAGACGTCCAGGGGACTTCCTTCGGCCTCGGCGGAATCCAAGGCCGACGGCGGGCCCTGAAGAATGACATTCACCTCGGAGGGCTCCACCCTCCAGCCGGGGTATACGCTCCTGCCGGCAAGCCGGACGGGTATCTTCGCGAAAAGCCTTCTTTCCATCCTTGGAGCCAGAAGAATCCTCACCCGGACCGACGGAACATCCACGATCTGCGCGTCATCGGCGGGGTCCGGCGCGGTCACGACCTCGCTGACATCAGAAGCGAACCCGGTGATATCGATGGGGGCCAAGTTGACCTGGTCTATTCGTTCTATCGACTCAAAGGGACCCTGGATCGTCAGTTCCGGCGGGTCCACCACCACCGCTTCCACCTGGAAGTCATGACCCGGTTCACCCTTCAGTTCAACCCTTACAGGGACGACCTTCCTGGGGAACCCCTTGATCAACCGGAAGAACAGGTCCGCCACGGCCGGTTCTATCATGAAGGGCGACCTCTGGTCGCTGCCGGGAAAGGGTATGACCGACAGGGAGAGCTCCTTCTCCTGAAGCAGCTGTTCCACGGTGGGAGCCACCCAGACGTTGTCCAGGGAGGCCACCATCTGCTCCGGACCCTTGACCGAGACCTCCCGGGGTTCGACCCTCTCCTCCTCCAGGTGGTATTCAGGCGGCAAATCCTCGGGGACGAGGACCTTGACGGTCAGGGTCCTCGACACTAACCGGGTGAGGTCGAGATCCACGAAGGGCGGGGAAACCTCGACGAGCCTAAGCCCCGATGAAAGGATGGCCTGGATGGGTCGGCGGTACGATCCCGGCCCTAAGCCCTTAAGATCCACCTGTGAGGCGATCGTGTCCATCTTCAGGAGTGTATCCTCCCTAGTGCCCGATACCTGTATGTCCACGTCGCGGACCCCGCTGGTCACTGACATATCGGCCGGGACGTTGAGGAACTCCAGCGGAACCGTCACGGTCCTCACGACCTCGGTCCCACGGTCCGAGGCCAGGTAGAACCAGATCAGGACCGCTACCAGCACCGACAATACCTTGAGGAAGAGCCGGGAGGCGAGAAGGCGATCAATCGATCTCATCATGGTCAGATCCTCCCCGGGAAAACACAGACCCCAGCCTTTCCCTGATACCCTCGACGGCTGTCGCGGGACCGGCGGCCCGGGTGAAGTAGTGCAAAAGGAGTCTCCTGATCTGCCCTTCCTTCAATTCCCTCGAAAGATGACCGTTGATAGCCAAGGCCACTTCCCCCCGCTCCTCCGATACGACAAGGGCCATGGCGTCGGAGACCTCCGAAACGCCAAGGGCGGCCCGATGCCGGGTCCCGATCCATCTTGAGAGGTTGCTGTTCTCCGTGAGGGGCAAGTAGCAGGCCGCGGCGATCACCTTCCGGTCGTCCAGTATCACCGCGCCGTCGTGGAGCGGATTCCCGGGCCAGAAAATGGATATGATGAGGTCCTGGGATACATCCCCCTCGATCTGGACGGCCGATCTCCAGATGTCCTTCAGGCCGGTATCTTTCTGAAAGACCAAAATGGCCCCTATCTTCCTGCTCTGGAGAAAAAGGAGGGCCCTGGTGATCTCGTCGGTCAACTGGGACGCCCTCTCCTCGGCCTGGCGGCGTCTCCAGATGCTCCCCCGCCCGAGTTCTTCGAGCATCCTCCTGATCTCGGGCTGGAATACTATGGGGATCGCCAGGATAAAGACCCCCAATAGTCTCCCGAGTATCCAGGTCAGAGCCGCCAGTTTCAGGAACCGGGCCGTGGCGTAGAAAAGGCCGATGACGAAAAGGCCCTTCACGAGCTGCATGGCGCGGGTGTCCATGAGCAGGAGGAGCAGCCTGTAGACTATAAAGGCTATGACGATGATGTCAATAAAGTCTTGCCAACGGATGGATTCGAGTATTCCGGACAAGGGATCACTCTCCGGCGGTCATTTCTTTATTATCTTCGTTCTGACATAGGGCGACGTCGCCGCCGCCAGCATGGCGCCGTAATCGGCAGCGAAGGAAATTGTATCGCCCGGGTTGAGGGGGCCCTCGAAATCCTCCGCGTCGAGGGTCAGGTGATCACTGGAGGCCCCTATGATCTCAAGACCTCCGTCGATGGGCGTCAGCCCCTCGGGCCTCACGTCCTGCCGCCCCATGGCGACGATGGCCCGCCGCCTCGTTCCCCTGTCCTGGAAAACGGGGGTGTTCCCAAAAGCGTCGGCCCCCGTCTTCCCAATGGGCATCGAAGGCTTCCTCCTGACCTCCACTACCTCGGCGGTGATCCTTATGGCGTCCCTTTCGAGGTAGGGGATCACCCTGTTCCCCGTGACATCCGTCCCGAGCAGGATACCCTCCCCCACCCTCAGTTGGTTGACACCTTCGGGCATAGTGCCGTCCTCGACCAGGGACAGGGAGGATGTGGCGCCCCCGGAGACCACTTCCAGGGGATGTCCGAGGAGGTTGGAGAGCTCCCCGCCGATCCTGACCAGCAGCGAGAGGTTCGTCACCGATGGGAGCACCCCTGACAGGCACCCAAGGTTGCTCCCGACCCCCAGGCAACGGGTCCTGCGGCATTGAAGAAGGGCGTCGGCCATCTCTTCCACGCCGTCCGGCCAGATCCCTTCGCGTAGGTCCCCCAGGTCGACCATGACAATGACGCCGACCTCACTCCCGGCCTCATCGCAGGCCCGATCGAGCATCAGAACTGATGCCGGCATGGAGACAAGGCAGCAGTCGACATTTTCGGCCACATCGGTCATTTCGCCGGGCATGGGTATCCTCAGCAGCATCATGGGGTGCCGAAACCCGAAAAGGCGGAGTTTCCTGATATTGTCAACGCGGCTGTCGGCAAGCCCCACGCAACCGCCGTCCAGCATGGCCGATGCTACCGCCGGGTGGGCGCTCAAGCCCTTTGTGACCCCCCATACCGATATGCCCTTTCCCGAGCAGAGGCCGACCACCTTTTCGGCGTTCCTTGTGATCATGGCCGTGTCGACGCTCATCTCCGGGTATCTCGAAGTCAACAGGATCGCCTCCCTTTCACGACGATCATTCCAACTATATTCTCACTCAACGGCCCCTCAGTTTTCTCAGGAGGGCCAGGTTACCGCTGTCTCCGGGAAGGCCCTTGGGGGTCTCCAGCAAGCAAGGGGTTTCTTCCCACCTGGGATCGGTGACGATGCGCGAAAAAAGCTCGAGCCCTATGAAGCCTTCCCCGAGGTGTTGATGCCTGTCTATGTGGCTCCCCATCTCGGCGGTGGAATCGTTCAAATGCCAGCACCCGACGTTTCCCAGGCCGATATGCTTCTCCACCGCTCGGACGAAGCGGTCGTAGGAGGACCGGCCCCGCAGTTCATACCCGCCGCCGAAAAGGTGGCACGTGTCGAGGCAGACCCCGACACGGGAAGGGTCCCCCACCCTTTCAAGTATCCACGCCAGGTCCTCTATTGTCGAGCCGACGGAATAGCCCTGGCCGGACATGGTCTCCAGTAGGACCCTCGTCCTCATCCCGGCAGTCCGCTCGAGGGCGCGCGCCAGGCCCTCGGCCGCCTGTTCCCTCCCGTACTCGAGACCCCGCCCAAGGTGAGAACCGGGATGAAGGACCAGGTCCTCGATCCCCAGCGCCTCGCAGCGGGCGATCTCTTCGGCGAGGGCGGCGATGCTCTTTTCGCGCTTCTCCGTTTCTGAAGCCAGGTTCAGAAGGTAGGAGGCATGGGCCACTACCTTCTTGATGGTACTCCTGCCCCAGGCGGCCATGAACCTTGACGCCACGGACTCCGATACGGGTGGGGCCAGCCATTGAAGCTGGTTCTTGGTGAATATCTGGATGGCCTCGCAGCCCAGGCTCTCCCCTCTTTCTATGGCCTTCCAGAGCCCTCCGGCGACGGAGACATGGGCGCCTATCAGGGACATCGTGTCCCGCCCTCTGAGTCGCGAAGTGACCGGGTAAGGTCGAGGATGATTCGAGCCGAAGCACCCCATAGAACAACCCCGTCATCGAGCCGGTAAACAGGAAAGGGGAAGTTTTGCCCCTCACCGGCGAGATTCTCCATCCTCGGTGGTCGTTCCAGCTGCTTTAGAGGAATCTCCAGCACCCTCTTGACCTCGTTCCCGTCGGGTGACAAGTCCCCGGGAGCCACTCCCGAGGGCAGGTACCCCACCACCGGGAAGATCGTGAAGTCGCTGGAATAGACCCAGACCTCGGGAAGCGCGCCTACGACCTCTACCTTTTCCGCGGGGATCCCAGTCTCCTCGGTGAATTCCCTCAGGGCGGTCTCGACGGGGCCCCTGTCTCGTTTTTCCCGGGCGCCGCCGGGGAAAGCCACCTGTCCCGGGTGACGCTTGAGGGAATCGGACCGCTCCACCAGTAGCAGGAAAAGCCCCTCCCCCCTCGGGAAGAGAGGCACCAGGACGGCGCTCATCCTCCCCTGGCTTTCAGTTATATCCTCCCATTCGATGTCCAGCCGTTGGGTGGGTGTTTTCAAAAGGGCCCGTCGAAGCCATGAGGCCCCTCTCCGATCAGTCCCCATCGGAATGGAGCCGGACTGAGCCTCCGAGCACTACGCCGCGCCTACCATCAACGGTCACCGTCATGCCGTCCTCCAGGGCGGCCAGGGCTCCCGTGGCGGAGACGATGCAGGGTATCCTGAGCTCGAGGCTGACGATGGCGGCATGGCTCGTGAGGCCGCCCTCTTCGCATATTATGGCCGAGGCCTTTCTCATGGCTGGTATGTATTCCCTATCGGTCTGCCTTGTCACCAGTATCGCCCCATCCTTCATCTTGGCGTCGGCCTCGGAGCCGGTCAAGGCCTTCACAACCACCCCGGAGGCGTCCTTCTTCAGTAGGGAGAGTCCCTTCAGGAGGGTCTTGGCCACGGTAAGGACCTGGATCGAGTTTGTGCTTCCCGGGCTGCCTATGGGGTACCCGGCGGTGGCCACCACCATATCGCCCTCCCTCAGGAGCGACTCCTTACGGGCGGTCTCCATGGCCGATGTCAGGGCCGTCTCGAGGACCTTCTCCTCGGGAACAAGGAGAGGCTCCACTCCCCAGACCAGGGTCAAGTACCTCAAGGTCTCCCGGTTGGGGGTCGCCCCGATAATGGGGGCCGCGGGCCTGTACTTGCTGACCATCTGGGCCGTCACTCCACTTTGGGTAAGCGAAAGGACGGCCTGGGCCTTCATCTGGTCAGATATCATCCCCGCGGCCTTGCTGACAGCGTCGGGGATCCCTGGCGCGCCCGCCTGGCTGACGAAGGGCTTTCTCCACGGGGATCCCCCTTTTTCAGTGCTGCCGATGATCATGGCCATGGTCTTCACCGCCAGCACCGGGTAAGCCCCGTTGGCCGTCTCGCCCGAAAGCATCAGGGCATCGGCACCGTCCAGGACGGCGTTGGCGACATCGCTCGCTTCGGCTCTCGTGGCGCGCACGTTACGGATCATGGAATCCAGCATCTGGGTAGCCACGATGACGGGCTTTCCGTGAGATCGGCACCGGTCGATGATCGCCTTCTGCGTTAGGGGGACATCCTCGAGGGGGATCTCGACCCCCAGGTCGCCCCTGGCCACCATCATCCCGTCCACAACCTCGATGATCTCCTCCAGGTTGTCCACGGCGTCGCGGGTCTCGATCTTGGCGATCACCCTGAGGTTGCCCCCGATCTCTTCCAGCACCCGGCGCGCGTCCATGACATCCGACCGGTCACGGACGAAGGAGAGCGCCAGGAAGTCCATCCCTTTTTCTACGGCCCAGCGGATATCGTCGATGTCTTTGGTCGTGAGGATCGGCAGCGACATTTTCACGCCTGGGATGGAGAGGCCCTTCTTTTCCCCCAATTCACCGCCCACGTTCACACGACAGGTGATATCCTTCCCCTCGACCTTTTCCACGATGAGATGAAGGGTGCCGTCGTCGATAAAAAGATCCTGCCCAGGACCGACCTCGCCGGGGAGGCCGGGGTAGCTTATGCCGACCCTGGAGGCGTCACCCTTCTCAAGGGGTTCGGCGGTCAGCGTTATCGTGCTCCCGCTTTTTATCATCATCGGACGGTGTCCCTCGAGGGTCCCGGTCCTGATCTCGGGCCCCTTGGTGTCTATCATGGTGCCGATGGGCCGCCCCAGTTCCTCCTCGATCCTCCTCACCCTGTCCAGGTGGGACCCGTGGGTTCCGCGGTCCCCATGGCTAAAATTCAGGCGGGCCACATCCATGCCCGCCTGAACCATTTGTTTCAGCACTTCATGATCCTCGCAGGCCGGCCCGAGGGTACAGACGATCTTAGCCCGTTTCCTCATTCTTCCTCCCGCTTTCGACGACCCCATGGGCCGTGAGTATGTGGGCCCTGCCCCTGATTTTCATGGCCGAGGTGAACTCCGTGAACTGGGCGATCCACACCTCGCCGGCATCCAACTTTTCGGAGTGCGCGAATTTCGTCTCCTGCCCTCTTGTCATTCCTATCACGGAGACCCCGTTTTCCAGGGCCTTTACCACAACGAAATCAGAAAGCACCGAAGGCTTATCTTCCTTCTCCACGGGCATGCTCCTCCCTCCCGGTGCCCCTCTCGAGGGGACGACCCCACTATTTTATACCACTTCGACGCTGCCGCCCGATAACTCGGAGATCCGGGCGGAAAGAACCGCCGAGGGCTCGACAAAAACGTCCCTGACCTTCAGAAGAGCCTTAACCCCTTCCAGGGGTACCTCCAGCAGGACTCCAGCCTCACCGGGGTGCCCCTTGAGTTCCCTGTAGATATCCCTGAGCCTCCCGTTCGAGGAAGCGCCGTCATCGAGGACCCTCAGGCGGAGCCATTTTCTGGCGCGAGCGTCCAGTTCATCGACGGCCATGACTTTCTCCGCGATCAGCGACAGGCCGTCCCTGGTCCTGGGCGATCCTTTCACAACGACGGCCTTCCCCTTTTCGGGAGGTGTGATTGACGACCAGGTCCTGGGGAAGCAGACCACCTCTACCTTGCCGGAAGAATCTTCCAGCTCGAGGATGCCCATGCGGTCGCCTTTCCTGGTGAACTTCTCCTGGACCCCCGCCAATATGCCGGCGACCACCGCGGTGCAGTCTTCGGACCTCCAAAAAGGCAGGTCGGTAATGGAGCAGGTGGTATAGGGCGACACTTCCTTTTCGTACTTGTCAAAGGGGTGCCCTGAAATATAAAGCCCCGTGGCTTCCTTTTCCATCTCCATCCTCGTGTGGAGGTCATAATCCTCCACTTCTAGGAGGACGGGGCCCTCCTCCTCGGACAGGTCCTCAAGGCCCAGCAATTGCTGGCTGTGGCAGTCGTCATTCCTCCTCTGGGCCAGTTCGAACATGCCCGGCAGGGATTCCATAAGTTGCCGCCTGTTGGGGGTGATCGAGTCAAAGGCGCCGGCCCTGATCAGGTTCTCCAAGACCGCCCTCCCAACGACCCTCGTGTCGACCCGGTTAAGGAAATCCCAGAGAGATAGGTAGGGACCCGCCTCGCGCGCACCGATTATCTGCTCCACCGTCGGCTGTCCCATCTTGGAGACGGCGCCCAGCCCGAAAAGTATAACGTCCTGGTCAACGCTGAAGTTGGCCTCCGAGCGGTTGACATCGGGGGGGAGGACCTTTATTCCGGAGTTCCTGACGGTCCTGATGTGGTTAGCGAGCACGTCCAGCTTCGAGTGGATATGGCTCGAAAGGAAGGACGCGTAGAACTCACAGGGGTAATGGGCTTTCAGGTAGGCCGTCTGGTAGGTGATCATCGCGTAAGCCGCGCTGTGGGACTTGTTGAAACCGTAGCCGGCGAACTCTTGGATTATATCGAAGATGTGCTCCGCGTCGGAAGCCTTGACACCGTTACCGGCACATCCTTCCACGAACTGCTTCCGCTGGGTCTCCATGACGTCGGCCTGCTTCTTCCCCATGGCCCTCCTGAGCAGGTCGGCCTCTCCGAGAGTGTACCCAGCGAGTGTTGCCGCGCACTGCATGACCTGTTCCTGGTAGAGGAACATGCCGTGAGTCTCCCTGAGAACCTCCTTCAGGTCGTCATGAAGCCAGGATATCTCTCTCCGGCCGTGTTTGCAGTCGATGTACTGCTCTACCATACCGCTGCCCAGGGGGCCGGGGCGATACAAGGCGAGAGCAGCGATGAGGTCCTCGAAGCAGTCGGGGCGCACCTGCTTGAGTAGCTGCCTCATGCCTGAAGATTCCAGTTGGAAGATGCCCAGGGTGTCGGCACGCCAGAGCAGGTCGAAGGCGGCCCTGTCGTTGGGAGGGATGGAATAAAGGTCCGGCGCTTCCTTCCCGTTCCGCCTGATGTTCGAGAGAGCCTCTTCGATCATCGAAAGCGTCCGGAGCCCCAGGAAATCCATCTTCACGAGGCCTAAACTCTCCAGCGGTTCCATGGAGTACTGGGTCACGATCTGCTCTTCCCCGATCCTTCGGATAGGAACCACGTCCGTCAGCGGCTCCGGTGTTATCACTATGCCCGCCGCGTGCTGTGAGCAGTGCCGGGCCAACCCCTCGATCTTTGCTGCATAGTCCAGCAGCAAGTTTACTGAAGGGTCCTCCTTCCTGGCCTGCTTCAAGTCGGGGGACTGCTGAAGGGCCTCTTCGATGGAGGCGGCCCCCGAGGGCACCAACTTGGCTATCCTGTCCACATCGGGATACTTCATGTCCAGCGCTCTTCCCACGTCGCGTATGGCCGCCCTACTCTTCATACGGTCAAAGGTGATTATCTGCGCCACGTGGGAGCGACCGTACTTTTCCACAATGATCTCGAGGACCCGGTCCCTGCCCCGGTCGGATATATCGGTGTCGATATCGGGCATGCTTATCCTTTCCGGGTTGAGGAACCTCTCAAAGAGCAAACCGTACCTGAGAGGATCGATCTCCGTGATCCTCAGGGAATAGGCGACCAGGGACCCGGCCGCGGAACCCCTGCCGGGACCCACGGGGATCCCCTCCTCCTTGGCGGTGTGGATTATGTCAGATACGATGAGGAAATAACCGGCGAACCCCATCTGGTTTATGACCTGGAGCTCGTAGTCGAGTCTCTCACCGTATCCTGCGGGCACAACATCACCGCTGAAACGGGCCTGCAATCCATCGCGGGCCTTAATGCTGAGTTCCTCCTCTAGGCTGGACCCCTTCCGGACTTCAACCCTGGGCAACCGGTAGGAACCGAAGGAAAAACCCACGTTGCAACGTTCGGCGATAGCTACCGTATTTTCAAGAGCCTGGGGGACGTCGTTGCCGAAGAGAGACCACATCTCTTCGGGGGAGCGGAGGTAGAAATCGTCAGCGCCGAAGCGTAACCTGCTGGGGGCGTTCACCGTGGCGTTCGTCTGGACGCAGAGCAGAACGTCATGCCAGGAGGCATCCCCCGCCTCCAGGTAGTGGGCGTCGTTGGTGGCTACCAGGGGAATGCCTGTCTGGGAGGACATCTTGATCAACGCCCTGTTAGCGACGGCCTGCTCGGGGATCCCGTTGTGCATTATCTCGAGGAAGAAATTGCCTTCTCCGAAGATATCGCGGTAGAGCATGGCCCTCTCGAGGGCTTCCTCCTCGGAGCCCTCAAGGATCAGGCTCGGTATCTCACCGGCGAGACAGGCCGAACTGGCGATAAGGCCCCTGGAATAACGAGAGAGTAGATCGTGATCGACCCTGGGGCGGTAGTAAAAACCATCGGTGTTCGCCAGGGAGACCAGTTTGACGAGGTTCTGGTACCCCTCCTGGTCCTCGGCGAGAACGATGAGGTGATAGGACCTCCCCGTGCGTTCCTTGAGGGTATGTCCCCTGGGGTCGACGTAGAGTTCACATCCGATGATGGGTTTGACCCCCTCTTTGCGGCAGGCCTCATAGAACTCGACCGCGCCGTAGAGGACGCCATGATCGGTGAGGGCCACGGCGGGGCTCCCCCAGAGGGCGGCCCTCCCGGCGAGGTCCCCGCTGCGGATCGCACCGTCGAGGAGGCTGTATTCGCTATGCACGTGAAGATGGACGAAAGGTTTTCCCACTATTCGGCTGCCTCTCCTTCGGGTTCATCCGATCCTTCGGCGGTCTCGTCCCTGAGGACGTACAACTCGGCGTTGAAGGTTTTCTGTATCTCCATGAGGCGATCCTGCCTTTTTTCTCCCCCCTTGCCTTCGCGCCGGCCGCCCTCGGGACCGCTGGTGGGAGGAGCCGCGGCGGTCACCCGAAACCCCGCTGAGGGTGAAGGCACGGCCCCGGCGGGATCAACGGACAAGGAGTCGATCCCACCCTCGGGAGCCCTCTCCACCAGGACCGTCCTATCGCCGCAGGCTAGTTCCATCGTCGCCCCCTGGAATCGATCGAGCCTTATCGAGTCCAGGTATGCCAGGTTCCTGGGGGAGGTGGCCAGTTCAAAGGAAAAGCGCTGTTCCTCGGGGAAGACCACCACCAGCGAATCCCCGTCCTTTCTGGAGGTGCTGGAGGCGCAGGCGCAATAGAGCGGAAGGTTATCGGCGGCCATCGCCGCGACGCAATCTCCCCAATCTCCCGCGCCCGTGGAGGTGATCGGGGTCGGAGCATCCCCGGGGGTTTCGACCCTCACCGAGGGGAGGGGTTCTTCGTCCTTTTTCATCACCCCTGGCCCTGCCGCTTTCTTCGCGGGGGACTCTCCCTCGGACAGGGGCTCCTCCTTTTTCCGTTCGATCCGATCTCTTTTCGACCCAGGCGCCAGGAAAAGCCCGAGGAGCATGCCCAGGACGACATCCCCCTTGAGGCCGTACCGCGCCCTGGGGAGGGTGGCCGAGCAGAGGTCAAGGGCCTTCCAGAGGTCGGATTCTCTCCAGTGCCCGGATTCGCTCCGGACGAAGGACCTCTCCTCCTCGTTAAGAGGCAGGGAATCGATCCCCTCTTCCTTCCACAAAACAGCGACGAGGATATCCCTGAAGAGCAGGAACAGGCCCTCCAGGAAGCGTTCCGCCGTCAGGCCGCGCTGGAAAAGCTCCGAAAACCCCCGAAACGCCTCGGGGGACCCATCCCTAAGGGCGGGGAGGAGCCTCTCCAGGTCGCTCCTTCCGCCCCCCCCGAGGATGCCCCTGACCTCCTCGAGCGAGACCGACGGGAGGCCCGTGGTCACCGCCTGCTCCAACATGGAAAGGGCGTCCCTCAATGAACCGTCGGACTCCCTGGCTATCTCCCATAGGGCTTTCTCTTCGATATGCACCCCTTCCGAGGCCGACACCTTCCTGATGGTCTCCACTATGGCGGGAAGGGGGATGCGGTGAAAAGGAATGTGCTGGCACCGGGACCGTATCGTCGCCGGGACCTTGTGCGGTTCCGTCGTGGCGAGGATAAAGACCACCGTCCGGGGGGGTTCTTCCAGGGTCTTCAGAAGCGCGTTGAAGGCCGGTTCGGTGAGCATGTGCACTTCATCGATAATATAGACCTTGAACCTTCCGGAAAAGGGTGCAAGGGAGATATGCTCCTTGAGTTCCCTTATCTCGTCGATGCCCCTGTTCGAGGCCCCGTCGATCTCAATGACGTCCAGGTTGTCACCCGACGCGATGGAAACGCAGCTGGGGCATTGTCCGCAGGGTTCTCCTTCCTCGTCGCGGTCGGGGCAATTCACAGCCTTGGCGACGATCCTGGCGAGGGTGGTCTTGCCGCTCCCCCTAGGGCCGGAAAAAAGATAGGCGTGGCTGTTTTTACCGCTCGCGATCTCCCTGCGAAGAAGGTGGACCGCCGCTTCCTGGGCCACGACTTCCGAGAAAACCCCCGGCCTGTGCCGGCGGTAAAGGGAAAGGTACATCCTATCACCTCCCGTGAAAGGCGCTCCCCGTGGGTTCGCCTACCTGTTGTAATCGGCCACAGGGTGGATCATCCTAGCCCTGTTGAGCGACAGCAGGATGTTCTCCCTGAATTCCTCCAGCGAGGGCATGCCGGGGAGGAGATCCTTTTCATAGACGATCACCCCGAGGCCCACCCTGAGCGCTTTCTGGCCGTGGATCTCCTGAATGGAGATATCGTAGGGCGAGGTTTCCATCTGCAGGTATTTATCCAGCGACCCGGCCGCCTTGTTCATCAGTTCGGCGGCACCCTCGACCTCGGGCGCCCGCCATAGGGACTTCCCATCGATGCTGAGCAGGATGAAGCCGCCCTCCTCGCTCGTCTGCACCCTTAAAAGGCGAAGGGCCTTCTTCCTCTCCAGGGGCCATCCCTTTTCCCTGATGATGTCCTCCAGGCTCCTCACCCTATCCTTGGTCTTGGGGTGGTCCGCGTATATTCCGGGGTCGACATAGGGCCTCTTCATCTCTTCCTCCTGCAACCTCTCCATGACCGTCACAGCCCCGGCCGGTTCGTATCCTGACTGTGTCAGGATATTCAGTCCCTCAGAATCGGCCTCTCTCTCAAGGTCCTTGCTATAGGAGTTCATGATCGCCACCTGCGCCAGGTTGGCCAGGATCGGCGCAGCGCCGGAACCACCCGTGGCGATGATCACCGCCAGGGCCCCGAGGGTCAGGCGCTGGTTCCTTGACGACTGGATCATTCCGTGTTTCCGGTCGGTGTGGACCAGTTCATGGGCCAGGATCGAGGCTACCTCATCGTCGCTGCGGCAGAACTCAAGCATACCCGTGGTCATGTATATCCTACCGCCGGGGAGGGCAAAGGCGTTCGGCCTCTTTTCCTCCACGAGACGGACCTCGAAGGGGAGGTCCCGTTCGGTGAAGGGGGTCAGCCTCGAAAGGATCATGGTCACCCTGGCCACCCGGACGGGATCGGTCACACGGTCCCACTGCTTTTCAACCTGCTTGGAGACTTTGTCGGCCAGTTTGATCTCCCTGTCCTGTTCCTCCGTGTCGGCTTCGCAAAGGGATGAAGAGAACAGGATAAAAATGGAGAGGACGAGGACGTACCCGATGGCGGTTAACCGTTTACGCATAGGCTTTCCTTCCCGGGTCGGTGATGGGATCCTTTACCCGCTATTTTAAGGCAAAGAACCCGATGCGGGAATGGCCGCTCCCTCCCGGGGGAGGGGCTCCAGCCGCATGCAGCATCAGCATGTCCCGAGGCCACGAACAAGGCCGAGGATCATCCCCCTGATGATCGCCGCAACCTCCCTGTAGCGGCACAGGTCGGACCCGAAGGGGTCAGGCACCTCCAAGGCCTCGCCCCGGCAAAAGGGGAGCGAAGCCTCCCCCAGGAGGAGGATCGTGGTATCCTCGCCTGGATGAAGCCTCTTCATGCGGTCCACGTGTTCCCTGGTCATCCCCAGGACCAAGGATCCTTCCGGCGGGTTCCAGGACTCCGCCCGCCTCGAGCGATGCCCCGAGATGTCAATACCGTGTTCGAGCATCGCCTTGACCGCGAATCCGGTGGCGGGTAGCCCATCGATAGCCATGACCCCCAGGGATGAGGCGCTCCATCGGTCGTCCAGCCCGTGGAGCTGGAGGAAATGCCTCGCGAACCCTTCGGCCATCGGGCTCCTGCAGGTGTTGCCCGAGCAGACGAACACGACCTCCCTCGAAGGGTACAGGCTGTCCATGGGATCAGTCGAGTTTTTCAACCTGGACCTGGGTCGCGAGCTGGTCTAACTCCGATCGGCCGCGGAAACCTTTTTCGACGCGGAGGGAATTCTCCCAGGCGCAGGCCGTGGAAAAGCGTATGGTATCCTCGGCGCTCATCTTTTCCTCCCTGGCGATCATGAAACCCGCGACCAGGGCGTCATCGGAGGCGAACAGCGAAGCCAGGCCCTTTCGTTCGTACTCCGCCAGGAAAATCCCCTCGGGGGAGAAGAAGACGGCGCCGTAGTTCCTGTAGGACGCGACGGCCCATTCGACCCCGTAGTCGTGGACCCGGGAGACCACCTCGATGAGGTTGTCCAGGGTGGTGAGGGAAATACCGGCCACCCAGGCCATAAAGCGGTGGTCCACCCTGGCGAAGGTCGGACCCGCCTCGATGGCGGCCAGAAGCGGTGGTCCCGCCGCGTCGAGGAGGGTGGGGATCCCCTTGGACTTGGCTCTTTCGACCAGGTCCCTGTAGATATCCTGGGGGACCCCCGGCGGGAGGGAGCCCCCGATCATCACGAACCGGGCCCTGACGAGCATCCTTTCGTAGTTGGAGAGGAACCTGCCGAGGGCCTCTTCGGGGATGTAGGGGCCGCTTTCAGCTACACCGGTTTCAATGTGCCCCACTTCATCGACGATGTAAACGTTCGAACGGGTCTCACCGGGGACATGGATGAAGTTGGTCGTTATGTGAAGCCTCCTGAGGGCGTCCCTGATGTACTCGCCGTTGAACCCCGCCAGGAAACCCATCGCCACCGAGGGGTAGTCGACCTGGGATAGCATGTAGGAGACGTTGATACCCTTGCCGCCCGGTGACCTGTTGACCTGGCCGGCCCTGAACCACTTCCCCGGTCGGAACTCCGGTACGAGGCACTCTTCGTCCACGGCCGGGTTCAGCGTTACGGTCACTATCATGGTTCGCACCTCCCCTGAGGATCGCGAAGGCAATTACCGCCCCGAGGGCCGGGGCCTTTACGACAGGAACTCCACCGCCTCTTCCAGGGACCCCACCTGCTTCGACCGTTGGATCTTTCCCTTCCGGAACTCTACCATGACGGGGAGGTTCGTGATGCCGAGCTTTTCGACCATCCTCTTGTTCTTGTAGCCGTCCAGGAGGACCACCTTTTTGGTTCCGCCGCCGGCGCTCTCCTCGATCTTCGTGGCAAGCCGGGCCTGCGTCTCGTCGATGCTGGAGAAGACGTAGGCCGTGACCTGCTCCGGTTCCAGGAGGACGCCTTGGAGGTGCAGCTGCTCCGATATATAGGAAGAGGCGGCCATGGCGGCCGTCGCACCGTCTCCGGCGGCAGTAATAACCTGCCTCAGGTACTTGTCCCTGACGTCGCCGGCGGCGAAGACGCCTTCAACGCTGGTCTCCATCCTTTCGTTGGTCAACACCCAGCCGCCCTTCGCGGATTCGACAAGGCCTTCCATGAAGGACATGTTGGGGTCCATGCCGGTGAAGACGAAGACCCCCGAGACAGGCAGTTCCGATATTTCACCGGTCCTGACGTTCTTGAGGACAAGCTTTTCGAGCATGTCCTCCCCGGCTATCTCCTCAACGACGGAGTTCCACAGGACCTCTATCTTGGGGTTCGTCAGGGCTCTTTCCGTGGCCATCCGGTCGGCGCGGAAGCTGTCCCTCCGGTGGATGATGTACACCTTCGAGGCGAACTGGGTCAGGTAGACGGCCTCTTCCACGGCGGTGTTGCCACCCCCGATGACGGCTATCTCCTGGTCCTCGAAAAACGCCCCATCGCAGACCGCGCAGTAGCTGACGCCCCTGCCGGTGAACTCCTTCTCCCCCGGTGCGCCCAGCCTCCTGAAGCTCGCCCCGGTAGCAATGATGACGGCTTCAGCCTCGATCTCACCCTTATTGGTATGGATGACCTTTCTCCCGCCGTCGACGGTGATCTTGCTGACTTCCGTTTCAAGGAACTCGGCCTTGAAGTGTTCGGCATGCACCCTGAAGCTGTCGGCCAGTTCAGCCCCGCTGGCGTGCAGGACGCCGGTCCAGTTCTCGATCTCGCCCGTGGAGTTTATCTGTCCTCCCGGTATCCCCTTTTCAAGGACGAGGACGTCGAGCCCCGATCTCTTCCCGTAGATGGCGGCCGTGAGCCCTGCCGGTCCCGCTCCTATGATCACGAGTTCCCTTTTTCCCATTGACCATTCCTCCTGAACGTAAGGTTTTATCTCCGTGAAAACTCACCATATTGTATCAGAAGGGCGACCTCATCAAAACGACCACCCTGGTGCTTCCCCGCAAATCTCTGACGACGGACAGCACCGTCATCGCCCCCCGGGTCACCGAGATCAACTCCTCCGCCTGCTCGTCGCTACCCATCTCAACGATGAGAGCCCCTCCCGGCGCGAGGGCCGTCCTCGCCCACCGCGCCAGGGACCGGTAATGGTCGGACCCGTCATCGCCCCCATCCAGGGCGCAGAGAGGCTCGTAACGGCTGACTTCGGGCATCAGGCCCGGGATAACCCCGGTGGGGATGTAGGGAGGGTTGCTGACGATCATCCCGAAGCCGCCCGGCGGCATGGGGATCCTTTCAAAGGACGGACTGTGGCATAGAAGGCACCTTCCCAGGAGGCCCCTCTCCTTGAAGTTCCTCCACGCCCAGGCGATGGCCCTGGGGCTGCCGTCTACGGCGACGCACCTGCTTTCGGGGTTCTCGAGCAGTATCGAGGCGGCGATGCACCCCGAACCGGTGCCCCAGTCCAGGAAGGTCCCCTCCCTGAAGTACTTACTGCTTTCCAGCACGAGCAGTTCAGTCTCGGGGCGGGGGACCAGGCAACCCGGGCCGACCCGAAAAGTACGGCCCATGAATTCGCAGACACCGGTTATGTACTGAAGGGGTTCCCTGGCAGCCCTCCTTTCCAGGGCTTCCGCCAGGACCGGGAAGAGGCCGTCGGGGAAAAGTCTTTCCGGGTGGGCCAGGAGGCTGGCCCGCTCCCACCCCGTGATGTGGTGGATCAGGAGGTCGGCCTCGAGCCGGGGACTATCGACCCTGGCCTCGGCCAATATTGCGGCGGTTTCTTTTCTTAACTCCCGAAGATCCAAGGCTCAGCCTTCCATGGATCTCAGCTTCTCCGCCTGGTCTGCCATGACCAGGGCGCTTATCATTTCTTGGAGGTCCCCTTCGAGCATGCTGTCCAGCCGGTGGAGGGTCAGGCCGATGCGATGATCGGTCACTCGATTCTGGGGGAAGTTGTAGGTGCGGATCCTCTCGGACCTTTCACCCGTCCCGACCTGCCCCTTCCTTTCGGCAGCCATCTTCTCCTGCTGTTGCCTGAGTTCGAGGTCGTAAAGCTTGGCCCTCAGGAAATTCATAGCTCTGATGCGGTTCTTGATCTGCGACCTTTCGTCCTGGCACGTAACGACAAGGCCGGTGGGAAGGTGGGTTATCCTGACGGCGGAGTCGGTCATGTTCACGTGCTGTCCCCCCGCCCCGCTGGCCCGATAGGTGTCGATCTTGAGGTCTTCCTGCCTGACCTCGACGTCGACATCCTCGGCCTCGGGAAGTACCGCCACCGTCGCGGTGGAGGTATGGATCCTCCCGCTCGATTCGGTCACGGGGACCCTCTGGACCCTGTGGACACCGCTTTCGAATTTGAGCTGGCTGTAGGCCCCCTGGCCGTCGATCCTGAAGACGACCTCCTTGTACCCGCCGATACCGGTCTCGTTGGTGTTCAGGACCTCGATGCCCCACCCGTTGCTCTCGGCGAAGAGGGAGTACATCCGGAAGAGGTCCCCCGCGAAGAGGGCGGCCTCTTCGCCACCGGTCCCGGCCCTGATCTCCACGATGACGCTTTTGTCATCGTTGGGGTCCTTGGGCAGCAGGAGGACCTGGAGACTCGACTCCAGTTCCTCCATTTTCGGCTCGAGTTCCCGCGTCTCTTCCCGGGCCAGTTCACTGAGTTCGGGGTCCCCGGAATGGGTGAGTTCCCTGGCTTCCTCCAGCCTGGAGCGGGTATTCCTGTATTCCCTGTAGACCTTCACGATGCCTACGATCTCGGAGCGTTTTTTGCCGAGCCGCTGGAGTTCTCCCGGGTTTGATCCTACCGAGGGTTCGGACATCCTGCGCTCGATCTCCTCGAGGGATCTTTCCAGTTCGTCCAGCTTCCCGTCCATATTCATCATCAGTTTTCACCTTCCATGGGGCGCCTCGGAACATCCCCCTCCTCGAGGGCGAGGTCCAGCGCCGCCAAAGCCACTTCGATCTGCCCCAGGTCCGGCTCCCTCGTGGTCAGGTACTGCAGCCAGAGCGCCGGGGCCATAAGAACCCTCCCCAGGGTGCCGCTCTTCGAGCACCACCGGATCACCTCGTAGGAAACGCCTATCACCACGGGCAGGAGCAACAGCCTCGAAGCGACCCGCCACAGAACGGTCCCCTTTCCGGCCAAGGCGAAGACCAGGACGCTCACGGCGACCACCACCAGGAGAAAGGAAGTGCCGCAACGGGAGTGTATCCTGGAAAACCGGGACACCTGCTCCTTCTCGAGCGGGGCTCCCGACTCCCAGGCGTTTATGGTCTTATGTTCCGCTCCGTGGTAGGCGAACACTCTGGCGATATCCTTCCAAAGCCCTATGATAGCGATGTAGGCTACGAAGACCCCGGCCCTGACCAGCCCTTCCATGATATTCCCCCAGAAAGGGCTCATCCCCAGGTACTTGACCCCCAGGTCGGAGGCCCAGACGGGGAGCAATATGAAGAGCCCCACTACCCCGAGCAGTGCCACGGCGAAGGTGACGATCAGCTCGAGGGGACCTATCTTCTCGTCCTCGCCCAGCGCTACCTGGGCCGAAAGAGAGATGGCCCTGAAACCGGTGACGAGCATCTCGGCCATCGTCGCAAGGCCGCGGAGGACCGGGAGGTTCCAGGGGAAGGGGGAGTTCCAAGGCTGGGATCCCCATTTCTTCTTCCAGATGTCCCCTCCGGGGGCTCTCACGGCCAGGGCCCAGCTGCCGGGGCCCCTCATGAGAACGCCCTCGATGACCGCCTGGCCTCCGATGGGTATCTCCCTGGCCGAAAGAAAACAGGACGGGACGAGGGAAAGGGCGAGGGAAAAGGGATGAACGGTGCCTAGCATCCGGAGAGGACCTCTTCCATGCTTGAAAAGGGCTTTCCGCAGGGCCTGCTTTCAAAGCATCGACCCTTGGTAAGGCAATCGGGGCCCGCCAGCGAAAAAAGCACAGGCGCCTTCTCCCGCGCCAGGATCAGCATCCTGCGGGCGAGATCCCGGATCTCCCATTGCGCCCTGCGGCAGAGACGCATCGAGAAGAAATGATGCAGTTCGCGGGCGTTCATCGTCACGACCATCTTCGTAGCCCAACCATGGGGGAGTATATACCGGGCATCCTCAGCGGGAATACCGGACCCGATCATCTTCCCGTAAGCGTCGTGGGTCTCAGCGGCGACCTTCGTGAAGAGGGCCAGGGCCTCAGGGTTGGAGGACAGGGACGGCGGGGTTATCATTTCCGGCTCTTCCATGGGAACGTAACGCTGGCTCTGCTGGGAGTAGCTGGCCATCCTGTGCCTGACCAGCTGGTGGGAACAGACCCTGCTGATCCCGTCGATGGCGAAAGTGAAGACCGCGTGCTCGAAGGGAGAGAAGTGCCCCGAGGATCTCAGGTGACCGATGAAACGGGATACATCCTCTCCCTTGAGGCCTTCGGCTATCTCCACGACGGAGACGTCGCTGTAGCAGAGCCTCGCGGCGGCGGCTACGGTCCTGTCGGGTTCAGGGGTGTTCGCCAACAGCAGGACACTGATCGGCATGGATTCACCTCTAATATACCGCTGTCAGTCCTTCTTCTCTTCTTCCTCGGCCTCCGGGGCCTTTCCAAAGCGGGTACCGGCGTACTTCTTCTGGAACTTTTCGACCCTGCCGGCCTCGGACACCCTGGTGCCCCGTTTGCCCGTAAATACCGGGTGGCAGGCGGAACAAACGGCTACCTTGATCTCCTCGACCGTGGAGCCGGTCACGAAGGAGTTCCCGCAAGCGCAGGTCACCTTGCATTCACCATACTTCGGGTGGATATCCTTTTTCACTGAGCGCACCTCCATGGAGAAACGATCTTTTCTTGCCACAAGGAAGGAATGTAACACAGGGCTCCGGAAAATACAATAAGGGCGGCCTCCACGGGTCAGATATGCATTACCCCCAGCCCGCACCGCTCATGGTGGGCGACGGCATGGTAGGCTGAATCGCCGACGACCGCAACGGCGATCCAGTGCCTGTTCCGGACGATACCGATCTTCATGCCGATGCTCGTCTCCAGCATACCGACCGAGATGAACCCGTTCATGGCTTCAAAAGCGGCATGCATCAGGGCGTGCATCTCGTTGGCATTTTTCCGGACTATCTCACCGTTCAGGGCGGCCCCGACCACGGCCCTGGTGATCTTCTGGGGGAGATCCCCGGCCAGGCCGCCGACCTCGGTC
Organism: Synergistetes bacterium ADurb.Bin155; assembly: GCA_002070395.1. GTDB lineage: Bacteria > Synergistota > Synergistia > Synergistales > Thermovirgaceae > 58-81. The sequence continues at coordinate 6,368 of MWDE01000013.1, read as the reverse complement.
GCCACGGCCTTCCAGCCGAACCCCGCGATCTGTTCTTTCAGGATCCTCTCCTCTTCCGGCCCCGTGGTGGAAGCGAGGATGAGGGCGGACCGGCCTATCTGGCTGTCGTCAGTGAGGGTTATGGTCACCGAGAGTTCCATCACCTTCCGCCCGGAGACCGATTCGTCACCGGGAGCGCTTAGAAATGACCTCTCGGGTACCTCTTCCTGTCCTGTTCCGTTTTTCCTTGTCAAACCCCATAAGTCCCGCATTATCGTTAAAACCCTTCCTCCCTGACCGCGTGGGGACCAGAGGCCCGGCACGCGGGTTCGTCGAAGTTCTGCATTGTAAGTATATACTAATAGGGTTCGAGCGAGTAATATTGATAATATGGGCCTATGACGGCCGGGAAGAAACCTGCGGGGGTGAACTTGAACCCTTCTTACTTTCTGTTTAAAATTGAGGGCGCATTGAATCGCCCTATGAGCAGTCCTCCAGGGAGGTGATCTCAAGATACAGCCTTGCGGGACCTGTCAAAGGTACGGAACTCGATACCTGATCACAAAAGAGGAGGCGATCGTTCCATGAAAAAGATCTTTGCGCTAGCCCTGGTTTTGGTTATGGCCCTGGCGGCGGGTGCCTCGGCACAGACCTTCCTGTCCCTTGCCACGGGAGGCACAGGCGGGACTTATTATCCCATTGGCGGCGGCATGGCCGATGTGATCAGCAAGGCCCTTCCGGACGTCCAGGTGACCGCTGAGACGGGTAACGCGTCCCAGGCCAACCTTAACCTGATCGGCACCCACCAGATCGAGATGGCCATGGTCCAGAACGACGTCGCTGCCTTCGCCTACGACGGCAAGTTCATGTTCCAGACGCCCTACAAGAACGTCCGCGCCATTGCTTCCCTCTATCCTGAGACTGTCCAGGCCATCGCCATGAAGAAGTCAGGTGTGACATCCATCCGAGACCTGCCCGGCAAGAGAGTCTCCGTCGGGGCTCCCGGTTCCGGCGTCCAGGTCGACGTCTCCCTTATTTTCAAGAGCCTGGGCTACAAGTACTCCGATGTCAACGCCGACTTCCTCGATTTCAACCTGACCACCGAAAGGATGAAGGACGGGCAGCTGGATGTCGGTTTTGTCGTCGCCGGTTACCCCACGGCTTCGATAATGGACTTGGCGACCCTGCATGACATGACCCTCATCGAGTTCGACGATGCCATGATTGAAGAGCTTCATGCCCAGTACCCCTTCTTCGTCAAGGACGTGGTCCCTGCCGGGACCTACCGGGGAGTCGACAAGAATGTCCAGACCGTGGCGGTCCAGGCCATGTGGGTCTGCGATGCTGACCTCCCGGAGAACCTCGTCTACAGGATCACCAAGGCCTTCTGGGAGAACATAGCCGACGTCCAGAAAGTCCACGCCAAGGGTAAGCTGATCACCCTCGACACTGCCCTGGACGGCATCTCTGTGCCTATGCATCCCGGCGCGGCCAGGTACTATAATGAAATAGGAATGAAGGTCCCCACGTTCTAGGCTTCATTTTTGGGTGGGATACCTTCGGGCAAACCTCGATAAACGAAGGGCGGCACCCTTTAGGGTGCCGCCCTTTTCATCTCAACGAATTTTCAGGTTTAGATCTTCTGGACGTTAGCGGCCTGGGGACCCTTGGTCCCCTCGGTGATCTCGAAGGAAACCGCCTGGCCTTCCGCGAGGGACTTGAAGCCTTCACCCTGGATGGCGCTGAAATGCACGAAAACATCTTTACCGTCGTCGGTTGTGATGAATCCATACCCCTTAGCGTCGTTGAACCATTTTACCGTACCCTGTGTTGTCAAAATCCTGCCTCCCATTTCTTCTGTTGCCAGAAAGTGTTTTCGGTGGCTTTGCCACCGTGGCGAACAATAGGGTATCCGAAGGGATTTGTCAAGTCGGCGGCAGGCTTACTGTTCCAACTCCACCAGCACCGTCGTCCCGGGTTTTATCCCCCAGCCGGGGGGAAAACCGGTGAACCAGCCGAACCTCTTGACGGGCCTCGGGGAAGATCCCGGGTAAACCACCAGGACAAAGCAGTCGCCCTTGCTGTCGATAAGGTGGACCACACCCAGGGGTGGGAGACCGGGGGGGTCTATCCTTCGGAACCAGGCTCCAAAAAAGTTTTCCCATTCCCCCATCCGGAAGGAATACCTTGGCTCGCCGTAGAGGACCTCGTCCTTGCCCTTCGGGGGAAGGCCCCTTCTTTCAGGCGTGTCATCCCATGGGTACCAATCGGGTGGGTCCACCGGCTGAATGGCCCCGGTGGAGTCCAGGCCCAGGCTGTACCAATCACCGAAGACATCGGCGAAGAACCTGCTGACGCCTCCCTCACCGGGGGCGACCGCCTCCCTGAGCCACCGCCCCTCGCCGTCAAAGAACCAGCCCTCCCAACGGGGCCCTTCACCCGGGCCTTCCCCTGGGAAAAGGGGCCGTTCGTACCATTCCTGGTCGCCCAGGGCCCCTTGGGCTAACAGGATGAACAAAAAAGTGAGGACCACGAAAAGGGGAGTCCTGCCTTTCATCAGGGGCACACCTCCTCATCGGAGCTGTGAAATGAACCTCGCGAGACGCCCGTATCATACCAGAGGGGGAACGGAATTATGTCCGCCTTGGTCCTGACTTACCGGGCTGCCGTACCTTCAGATATCGACGATCTTGCCCGGGTTGAGGATGAGGTTGGGATCGAAGGTCCTCTTTATTCCCCGTATCAACTCCACCTGGGCTTCGTCCAGGAACATCCCGAGGTAGTCCTTCCGCTTAAGCCCCACGCCGTGCTCACCTGAAAGGGTTCCGCCGAGTTCCTTGGTCGACCGATAAAGATCCCTCCTGGCCCCTTCGATCCGCTCTTGCCAGTTTTCGCTCTCTTCGCCCGCCAGGAGGTTGACGTGGATGTTCCCGTCGCCGACGTGACCGAAGTTGACGGCCTCAAGCCGGTATTTTCGACAAACCTCATCGACCCTTTTAAGGAGGGAGGGTATATTGCCCGTTGGGACCACCAGGTCTTCCTTCGCGTATTTCGTGTAAAAGACGATGATCGCCTCGGCGATATTCTTGCGGGTTTTCCACAGGAGGTCGCGGAAATTACGGTTGTCCGCCACGAAAACTTCCAGGGCACCGTTCTCCAGGCAAAAGTCGCCGATGTCCTCGTACTGATCCGACAGCGCGTCCATATCGTTGCCCTCGATCTGGATGATCAGGTGGGCCCCGGCCTCCTGGAAGGGGAGCGTGCTCCCGGTGTACCTGGAAACGATGCGGAGGGAGTTCCTGTCCATGAACTCGAGGGACGAGGGGGTTATTTTCAGTTCCCTCATAACCCGTGGGACCAGGGTTATAGCCTCTTCGATGGTCGGGAAGGGGACGAGGAGGTCGACCACTTTTTCATGCCGGGGGACGAGTTTGAGCACCACCTTGGTTATTACTCCCAGGATGCCTTCGGAGCCGACCATGAGGTGGACCAGGTCCAGGCCGGTGACGTCCTTGCGCCTCTTGCCGCCGAACCAGGTCACCTTCCCCGAGGGCAGGACCACTTCGAGGGCAAGTACGTTGGCTCCCGTGGTACCGTATTTAATTACCTTGTTACCTCCCGCGTTCTCCGCGACGTTCCCCCCGATGAAGGAGGCGTCGCCGCTGCAGGGGTCCCCGGCGTACTCCAGGCCGTGCCTGGCCGCGGCAGCCTGGATCTCGGCGGTCACCACACCGGGCTCGGCGGTGAGGGTAAGGTTTTCCAGGTCAACTTCCAGGATGCGGTTCATCCTGTCGAAGGCCATGACGATGCCCCCGAAGGCCGGGACCGCCCCACCCGAGAGGCCCGTCCCTGCACCCCTGGGCGTAACGGGTATCATCCGGGGATCGGCATAGGCCAGGACCGCCGATACATGGTCCGTACTCTCCGGGAGGACCAGCACTTCGGCGCGGTATTCCCTGTCCCAGAACTGGAGGGCGACCTCATCGCGGGAATAGGAGGCGAGCTTCTCCGGTTCCACCGCCACGTTATGGGGCCCCACCAGGCTTTTCAGGTCTTCGACGACCTCTTCAGTGACGGCCGAGTAATGGGTCATCCCGAGACACCCTTCCTCTCCCTGAGTCCTTCAATCAGGCGGGGCACGATATCGAAAAGATCGCCGCAGAGACCGATATCCGCCACGCGGAAGATCGGGGCTTCCGGGTCCTTGTTTATGGCCACCACGAGGCCCGAGGTCTGCATGCCGGCGAGGTGCTGGACCGATCCCGATATGCCCACGGCGAAGTAGACTTTGGGGGCGACCACTTTCCCGCTGAGGCCGACCTGGTGGGAGTAGGCTATCCACTTGTTGTCCACCGCCGCCCGGCTTGCCCCCACGCCCCCGTCGAGCAGTTCGGCCAGTTCCCTGAGAAGCCTGAAACTCTCCTCCCTCTTCATGCCCTTGCCGCCGGAGATGATCACATCCCGGTCCTGGATGTTGACATCGTCCCCGGAGGAACCCTCATGCCCAAGGGGTTCGACCCTGCTTTCAAAACAGCGGTCCGGGAGAGTCAACTCCTCGACCCGGCCCACCCTGTCAGGGTCCGGTTCGGGGACGGCGAAGGTCCTCGGCCGGACGGTCGCCATCTGGGGCAGGTCATCCGGGGTGGTGATGGTGGCCATGATGTTGCCGCCAATGGCGGGTCGCGTTTGAAGGAGCAGTCCCGTGCCGGCTTCAATTTCCAGCCCGGTACAATCGGCGGTCAGTCCTGTCCCGACCATGGCGGCGACGGCGGGCATGATGGTCCTGCCTGAGGTAGTGGCCGGGGCCAGCACTATCCCCGGACCGGTACTCCCGATGACGAAAGAAAGAATCGTGGACTGGACCTCCTGGTCGAAAAGGCGGAGCCGCTCGTCCCGGACGCATGTCACCCGATCCGCCCCGTAATGAACGATCGTCCGGGGGTCCCTGTCAATCCGGTCATACATCAACAGCGTCGATACTTCGCCTCCCAGGACATCGGCGAGGGACCTCGCTTTTGACGTGAGTTCCAGCGTCACCCGATGGAGCCGCCCCGACCTGACCTCACCGAGGACGAGGATGTCACCCGATGCCGAAGGGTTTCTCATGACGGCCCCTGCTCATCGATGAGGCCGCGGCTTTCGAGTTCATCAAACAATGCCACAATCCCCTCCTCGATATCTCCAGCCTTGAAGATCCTGGGGTTCCTGGCGAGGGAAGGGCGAAAGATCCTCCTCACCCTCGTGGGAGACCCGGCAAGCCCCGCTTCGTCGGGTGAAAGCCCAAGGGAATCCATGCCCTGAACGGTGAGGGCGGCCCTGCGGGCCGCTTTTTTCCCCGAAAGGGTGGGCATCGCCGGTTCATTGATGTCTCGGAGGACCGTAAGAAGACAGGGGAGGGGGAGCTTCTGCCTTTCGATCCCATCCTCCACTGTCCGTGAGACCTCCACGGAGCCGCACCCATCGAATTCAACACGGCTGACATAGGTGCTGAAAGGGACGCCCAGCATCACCGCCACTTCGGGCCCCACCTGCCCCGTCTCGCCGTCGGTCGCCTTTTCACCGGCAAGGATGAGGTCGTAAGGCCCGGTTCTTTCACAAGCCGCGGCCAACGTCCGAGCCGTGGCCCAGGTGTCCGACGCGGCGAAGCGGGGATCGCTCAGGAAGACCACAGCGTCGGCACCGAGGGCAAGGGCCTCCCGCAGGGCGGCTTCGGCCTGGGGCGGCCCCATCGACAGGGCGACCACTTCGCCTCCCTGGGAAGAACGGATTGTCAAAGCCTCCTGGAGGGCGTGGAGGTCCAGGGGATTGATCATGGCCCCCGCTCCCTCCCGGATCATCGTCCCCGTAACCTCATCCATACGAACATCGTCGGAATCGGGGACCTGTTTAATAAGTACTGCGATCTGCACTGGGTCACATCCTTTAAAATTTTCGGGTCCCTTTAATGAAAAAACGGCCCCTCACACTGGAGGAGCCGGTTGCGGCGATCGAAGGGAGATGGCGTGCCCGTCGGGATTTGAACCCGAGACCTTCGGCTCCGGAGGCCGACGCTCTATCCAGCTGAGCTACGGACACGCATCCGCGGCGCCTAGGTTAACGCCCCCGCCGTTGGGTTGTCAAGGGGACCTTTATTTCCGTGTCGCCGGACAGGGATAATGTCACCCCTTAAGGGGACAGGGAAAATGTCACCCCCCCCTAGATTTTGATAGAGAATGTATCCCATGAAGAACGAGGGTGACATCAGGTTGTCCATCAAGCAGGCGCGGAGACTTCATGTTCTTGAAGAGGTGACGAGCGGGGTGATAACCAGCAGGGAGGCTTCAGCCGCTTTGGGGCTGTCGGTGCGGCAGATCCAGAGGATAAAGACCGGCTACGAGGAGGCGGGAGCG
>MWDE01000012.1 GCA_002070395.1 Synergistetes bacterium ADurb.Bin155 | reverse complement strand
GCGGGGCCGTGGGGGTACAGAAGAACCGCAGGATCACCGCCGATACCTTCATCGTTCACCTTGAAAGCGGAAAGATCGAAGCCGTGGGGAACCCCCGCATGGAGGTCGACCTTCCACCCCAGGAGGTCCAATGAGCAACCGCTTCCTCTGGGCTCGTTCGCTGAGCAAGAGCTACAAGGGGCGCACCGTCGTATCCTCGGTGGACCTGAAGGTCAGACAGGGGGAGATCGTGGGTCTTCTAGGGCCCAACGGGGCCGGGAAGACCACCACCTTCTACATGGTCCTGGGCATCGTGAAACCCGACTCCGGGAGGATAATGATCGACAACGACGACCTCACGGGGCTTCCCATGTACATAAGGACCAGGCGGGGGATAGGCTACCTCCCCCAGGAGGCTTCTGTCTTCAGGAGCCTTACCGCCCGGGAGAACATTGAACTGGTCCTTCAGGAAAAGGGTGAGTCCAGGAGGAACACCGTCCTCCTGGCATCTGACCTGATCGAGGAGTTCGGGCTGGGCGAGGTGGAGGACATTCCCGGCTACGCCCTGAGCGGCGGCGAACGGCGGAGGGTGGAGATCGCCCGCAGTCTCGCCATGAAGCCCTCCTTCATCCTGCTGGACGAGCCCTTCAGCGGTATCGACCCCATCGCCGTCTACGACATCCAGCAGATAATACTGAGGCTGAGGACCAAGGGGTACGGCATCCTGCTCACGGACCACAGCGTCAGGGAGACCCTGGCCATAACCGACAGGACCTACCTTATCCACCGGGGGCAGATCCTCGTCGAGGGCACCCCCTCGGAGGTCGCCGAAAGCGAAGCGGCGAGGAAATTCTACCTGGGAGAAAGGTTTTCGCTGTGAAGGGGTGGGATCTCGCCCCAGGTTCCGTCGCAGACGGCCTCGGCCACCCTGGCGGCGGCGGCCTCGACCGGCGGCGAAAGGCCTTCCCTGAGCCCCGTGAAGGCGGGTTGTATGGCTATGATCCTTATACGAGTCGCCCCTTCGAAGGGGACGAGGAGGACCGAAAGGGGGATGCCGTGGGAGGAGAGGGCCGAGCCTTCCACGTCCCGGAGCCCGAGGAGGCGCGCCTCCCCCGGTTCACCGCCGCAATCGGCCGCGTCGATGATGAGGAGGGTTTCCGGGGGGGTCTCCCTGAGAGGGGCCAGGTGGTTCTCGGGGAGGACGCCGCAGAGGAAGACGCGGACCCATGGCAGGGCCCGGGCCTCGACCATCTCGGCGGCACGGATGCCGACGGCGTCGTCTCCCATGAGTTCATTTCCCATGCCCCATACAAAGGTGGTCCCTTCCATGGCCCTTCACCCTTTCGTGCGTACCCCGCGCCGAAGGCTGGTGTCCTGATATGAGTTCCCCTGGTTCCAGGATGGTCCGTCACTCCCTCAGGATGATGGCCGGGACCTTCCTGAGCCGAGTCCTGGGCCTCGCCAGGGAGGTCCTGACGGCGGCCCTCTTCGGGGCGACACGTCAACTGGACGCCTTCCTCGTGGCCTACACGCTGGCGAACCTCTCCAGGAGGCTGCTGGCCGAAGGGGCCCTCTCGGCCGCCTTTGTGCCCGAGTTCTCCAGGACCCTAGCGAAGGACGGCCCTGCTTCCGCCCGTTCCCTGGCCAGGCAGATCTTCTCGGTGCTTCTCGCCGCCACCGTCATCGTGACCGCCGCGGGCATGATAGCGGCCCCCATCCTGGTGAGGGTCATGGCGCCTGGCTTTGACGCCGAGGGGACCCGGGCGGCCGTGTCGCTGACGCGCCTCATGTTCCCCTTCCTGGTCTTCATCTCCGTCGCGGCTCTCGCCATGGGGGTACTGAACAGCCTGGACTGCTTCTTCGTCCCGGCTATAGCCCCCGCCCTGAGCAACGGCGTCTTCATCGTTTTCCTGGCGATTGTAACACTCCGGTGGGGGGTCTGGGGCCTCGGCTACGCAGTACTGCTGGGCGGGGTGACCCAGATGGTCCTCCAGTGGGCCTGGTCGGCAAAAAAGGGGGTCCTCCTGGTACCGGCCATGCCGAGAAGGGACAACGAGGCCCTCTCAAGGGCGATGAGGCTCTTTCTCCCCTACGCCGCGGGGCTCTCCCTGAACCAGCTCATTCCCCTCATCAGCCGCATGCTGGGATCGTTCCTGGAGGAAGGGGCCATTTCGGTCCTGAACTATGCCGACAGGGTTCTCCAGCTGCCCCTGGGGCTCTTCGTCATAGCCATATCCCAGGCCATACTCCCCCAATTGTCCCGGCAACTCCTGGCGGGGGAGGAGGACTTCTTCCAGGGCGTGAGGGAGGCCCTGAGGTACGGCCTCTTCATCGTCCTTCCCGTGGCCCTGGGGATGGTCCTTTTCTCCGGGGAGATCATCCACCTGCTCTTCTTCCGGGCCGCCTTCGGCGAATGGGCGTGGAGGGGGACCGCCGGCGCCCTGGCAATGTACTCCCTCGGGCTTCCCGGGATGGCCTGCTCGACGATCCTCCTCAGGGCGCTCTACGCCCGGGGTCTGCCCAGGGAGGCCATGATCGTGACTGCCTTCAGCGTGGGTGCCAACGTGGTGTTCAGCCTCCTCCTGATCAGGCCCATGGGGATAAACGGCCTCGCCCTGGCTTCATCGCTGGCCTTTTCGGGGACGGCGCTGCTGACCTGGAGGCTGCTCCCGGGACAAAAAAGCGCGGAGAGCCTCTTCCGTCGGGACTGGGTCATCCCGCTGGCGTTGGGGTTGGGCCTGATGGGGCTGCTGCTGGTTTGCCTGAAAATACTGTTTCCTTATCCTCTTTACGGGAGTATCCTTTCAAAGAGCTCCTGGATGGCACTGCCGCTGCTGCTGGGCGCCGGGGCTTACGCCCTGGTCACATGGAAGGCCGGGAGCCCTGAGTGGGCCTGGATCGTGGAGGCTTTCAAGGGCCGGAAACCAAAAACCGTAAATCGTGAATCGGAAGGGCCGTGAATCGTGAATCGGAAACCAAAAGCCGTGAATCGTAAATCGGAAGGGCCGTAAATCGTGAATCGTGAATCGTGAATCGGATACAAAAACCGTAAATCGTAAATCGTAAATCGTGAATCGGAAGGGCCGTGAATCGTGAATCGTGAATCGAAAAAGCCGTGAATCGTGAATCGGAAACCAAAAGCCGTGAATCGTAAATCGTGAATCGGAAACCCAAGGCCAAGGCAAAAGGCGGAAACCAGAAACTGGAAACCGGAAACCAGAAACTGGAAACCGGAAACCGGAAACCGGAAACCGGAAACCGGAAACCGGAAACCGGGAAGCCAAGGCCAAGGCAAAAGACGTAAATCGGAAATCAAAATCCGTGAACCGGAAATTGTGAGTCGAGAATCGATGAATGATCAAGGGGGATTATTCCGATTTGTCCACAAGTATGAGACCTCATTGTAATCTTGATGTATGGAATCAAGCCATGGAACTGGCTAAGGATATTTACAAAGCCACAAAGGGTTTCCCCTCGGAGGAACGCTACGGGTTGACCGGGCAGTTGAGACGCTGCGCGGTATCAATTCCAAGCAACATAGCAGAAGGCGCATGCAGAGGTTCTAGGAAGGATTTTCTCCGGTTCCTGATGATAGCTAGGGGTTCGCTGGGAGAACTGGAGACCCAGTGCCGCCTGGCCGCTGATCTGGGATATCTGCAAGACGGGAGTCCCATTTATAAAAAAGCCGACAGGATTTTCCAAATGCTTTGTGGGTTGATTCGGTCACTTAGAGATTAAGGGGAACAGTATCGGGGATCACCCCGATAATCTCCTCGTTAACGGCGAGCTGATTCCCGACTTTTGCCTTTGCCTTGGGTTTCTGGTTTACGGTTCCCGATTTACGATTTACGGATTTTGTTTCCGATTCACGATTCATGGTTTTGATCCTCGTTTTCCGATTTTGGTTTTTCGATTAACGATTAACGGTTTACGATTCACGGATTTTCCGATTTACGGATTTTACTCCAAGGGAGGTTGTAACCTTTGAGGAAGCCTATATTGTTTTTAGCGGCGATGATCCTGCTGGTCTCCGCGGCGGCCGCCTTTTCCGCCGACCTGGAGACACTGGTGAAGGAACGGAGCGTCACGCTCTACCCGGAGGGTCAGCTCCTGGGCGACCTCGTGATCGGGGCGAGGGGTAAGATCCTCTTTGTTTACGTGGATAAAGCCCTGGCCCATGCCGTACGGGGCACCGAAATGCCTCCCGAGTGGCTTTCCTGGTATTCTCGTTACTGGGGAACCGACCAGGCCAAGGGGAAAGCCCTCTTCATCATCCGCTACGAGGCCAACAAGCTCTGGACCTTCGACCCGTGCGATATTTCAATCGGGGGAAGGCGCCTGGAACGTGGAGATATCCTGACGGACAAGGCTTTCATCGCTGAGGGTGACCTCCCCTCCGGTGCGGAGGGCATCCTTTCGATCGTCGTTCCCCTGGAGAGCGCGGCGCCCGGAAAGGCCACGACCATGGCTTACCTGGAGGATTCCGTCGAATGGACCGTGCCGGCGAAATGAGCGCCGAACACCTTTTCCGGTGCGCCTCCTGCGGAGAGCGGTTCACGAGCGGGTGCCGCCCCTCCCGCTGCCCGAGCTGCGGCGCCAGGGCCTTCATCCACGAAGCGGGGCCGCCCCTCGGCAAGGGGTCGAAGGGCTGTTCAGGTTCCTGCCAGGGGTGCCCCGGTTGTCGGCATTGAGCCCCCCGGGACACGGCCCGGTCGTGGTGGGCATCGAGACGAGCTGCGACGATACGGGGGTCGCGGTCCTGGGTTTTGACGGCCGGGTGAGGTCCTCCTTGCTCTCAAGCCAGGCGAAGGACCACGCTCTTTTCGGTGGTGTGGTGCCGGAACTCGCCTCGAGGAAGCACCAGGAGGCCATCATCCCCCTTTTGAGAGCTGCCCTCGCCGAAGCCGGGGTGGAGGCCCCATCGAGCCAGGTGGGGCTCGTGGCTGTCACCACGGGGCCGGGGCTCATGGGGTCGCTCATCGTGGGCTTCATGACGGCCAGGGGCCTTTCCCAGGCCTGGGGCTGCCCGCTGGTGGGGGTCAACCACCTGGAAGGCCACATATTCGCGAACCGCGTAGCCCATGAGGGGCTCGAAACGCCCTTCCTATGCCTGATCGTATCCGGCGGGCACACCGAGGTGATCCTGGTGGAAGGATGGGGCGATTACACCCTCCTGGGGAGGACCAGGGACGACGCCGCGGGGGAGTGCTACGACAAGGTGGCTAAGATGCTGGGGTTGCCTTACCCGGGTGGCCCCGAGGTGGACCGGCTCGCCGCCTCGGGCGACCCCGATTCCTTCGATCTCCCGGTGCCCCTGGGCACGACCGGTCGGGTGGAGTTCAGCTTCAGCGGCTTGAAGACCGCCGTGTTGTGGACCGTGAACAGGATAAAAAGCGAAAAGCGGAGCCTTCCCTTGGCCGATATCTGCGCTTCCTTCCAGAAGGCCGCCGTGGAGGCGCTGCTGGGAAAGATGGTCCTCGCGTCAAGGCTGACCGGCGTCGGGAGGGTCTGCCTTTCCGGAGGGGTTTCGGCCAACTCGGCGCTCAGGAAGGCCTTCAGAGACCGTTTCGGGGACAACGTTTTCATCCCGCCCCTTGAGCTTTGCACCGATAACGCCTCGATGATAGCCGCCGCCGGGCTTTTCAACTTTCTTCGGTCCGGCCCGTCGGGACCCGATCTCTCGCCGGATCCCTCGGCATCACTGACCGATAAGATCACGTAAAAGGAAGTAAACTAGGAAAATATAGAGAAATACCGTCCTTTTCAACGTTATTTACCCCGGAAGTATGGTCAAACCCCTTGAGATTGAAAGCCCAGCCTATTAATATCATTCGCGGTCATTTAGCACTCGATGCTATTGAGTGCTAACATTTTTTCAACCTATGTCCGCAGGGAGGGGTATGGAAATGAAGTTGAAGCCGCTCGGTGACAGGATAGTTGTGAAGGTCCTCACCCAGGAGGAGAAGACAAGGGGGGGCATCGTGATCCCCGACACCGCCAAGGAGAAACCCCAGGAGGGGGAAGTCCTGGCCATCGGCTCCGGAAGGGTCCTGGAGAACGGGCAGAAACTGCCGCTCGAGGTCAAAAAGGGCGATAAGGTCCTTTTCAGCAAGTACGGTGGCACCGAAGTCAAGATCGAAGGCGAGGAACTGCTCATCCTCAGCGAGCGCGACGTCCTTGCCGTCCTTGAGAAGTAGTCCGGACAAATAATTTTCCTGAAGAGCCAGGAAGGAGGAAGAACAGCAATGCCTAAGATCCTTTCTTTTGGTGAAGAAGCCCGCAGAGCCCTTGAGCGCGGGATCAACAAGGTTACCGATACCGTGGGGAGCACCCTGGGGCCCAAGGGCCGCAACGTGGTGCTCGAAAAGAAGTTCGGCTCGCCGACGATCACCAACGACGGCGTGACCATAGCGAAGGAGATCGAACTCGAGGACCCCTTCGAGAACATGGGAGCCCAGCTGCTGAAGGAAGTGGCCTCAAAGACGAACGACGTGGCCGGCGACGGCACCACGACCGCTACCGTCCTCGCCAGGGCCATCATTCTTGAGGGTATGAAGAACGTGGCCGCCGGCGCCAACGGCGCCCTCATGCGGCACGGCATAGAGAAGGCCGTCGACCTGGTGGTCGACGAACTCAAGGCGATGGCCCACAACGTAAAGGAGCGGGAGAAGATCGCCCAAGTGGCCGCCATCTCCGCCAATGACCGCGCCGTAGGCGAACTGATCGCCGAGGCCATGGAGAAGGTCGGGGAAGAGGGCGTCATCACCGTCGAGGACAGCCAGACCGTCGGCACCACCCTGGAGATGGTCGAGGGTCTCCAGTTCGACAAGGGCTATGTGAGCCCCTACATGATGACCGATCCCGAGCGCATGGAGGCCCACCTGGAGGACGTCTACATCCTCATCAACGACGGCAAGGTCAACAGCGTCAAGGACATGGTCCCCCTCCTCGAGAAAGTGGTCCAGACCGGCAAGCCCCTGCTGATCATCGCCGAGGACGTCGAGGGTGAAGCCCTCGCGACACTCGTGGTCAACAAGCTCCGCGGGACGATGCAGGTCGTCGCCGTCAAGGCCCCCGGCTTCGGCGACCGGCGCAAGGCAATGCTCCAGGATATCTCCATCGTGACCGGTGGACAGGTGATCTCCGAGGAGATCGGTCTCAAGCTCGAGAACGCCGATCTCTCCATGCTCGGCAAGGCCAAGAAGGTCAGAGTGACCAAGGAAGAGACCACGATCGTCGAAGGCGCCGGCGATCCCGACGCCATCAGGAAGCGCGCCGCCCAGATCAAGGCCGAACTGGAGGAATCCACCTCCGAGTACGATAAGGAGAAGCTCCAGGAGCGCCTCGCCAAGCTGGTGGGCGGAGTGGCCGTCGTCCAGGTCGGGGCCGCCACCGAGACGGAGCAGAAGGAACTGAAGCACCGGATCGAGGACGCCCTCAACGCCACCCGGGCCGCCGTGGAAGAAGGCATCGTGGCCGGGGGAGGAGTGGCCCTGATCAACGCCATCGAGCCCCTCGACAAGTTCATCGCCAAACTCGAAGGCGACGAGAAGACCGGCGCTACCATCGTCAAGAAGGCCCTCATCTCGCCGATCCACCTGATCGCCGCCAACGCCGGGTTCCAGGGCGACGTGGTGGTCGAAAAGGTCCATGGCCTCAAGAAGGGCTTCGGCTTCAACGCCATGACCGGCGAGTACGAGGATATGATCAAGTCCGGCATCATCGACCCGGTCAAGGTCACCAGGAGCGCCCTCCAGAACGCCGGCTCCATAGCCTCCATGGTCCTCACTACGGAGACCCTCATGGCCGAAAAGCCCAAGAAGGAGAGCGAGATGCCCGCGATGCCCGGCGGCATGGGCGGGATGGATTATTGATAGACCCTCTAGTACAGGAAGGGCCCCCGCGGGGGCCCTTTTTTCATTGTGAGAGCGCCGTCGCTGTTCTGATAAACTTGTGTCGTGAGAGGTGATCCTTTTGAGCCCAGGAACGAGAGAGACCATCGTCATCATCGATTGCGGTTTTCAGCAGACCCAGCTGATCGCCAGGAGGGTCCGGGAAAAGGGTGTCTTCAGCGAGGTAGTCCCCTGCGATGCCGGTTATGAAGCCATTATGGCCAGGGACCCAGCGGGGCTGATCATCATCGGGGGCCCGGGGACGGTCCTCGAAGAGGACTCGCTCAAGGTCCCCGTGGAATTGCTCGACGGGAAGGTCCCAGTCCTGGGCGTCTGCTACGGTATGCCGTTGATCGCCAGTCTCCTGGGCAGCGAGGTCGAAAGGGGTGAACCCGTCGGGTTCGGGAGGGCCAGGATCCTTTTGGAAGGCGCCGGAGGCACCCTCCTCGAAGGATTCCCCGCCGAAACGGAGGTCTGGGTGAGCCGCTGGGACCGCGTCCTGTCGCCGCCCCCAGGGTTCACGATCACCGCCAGGAGCGAGTCCGGCGCGATAGCGGCTTTTGAAGGCCCCGGCTCCAGGGTTTCGGCCGTGGCCTTCCTTCCGGAGGCGCCCCAGGACCCGGGCGGTGCCGACATCCTTTCCAGATTCCTTTTCAATGTCTGCCGGTGCCGGAAGGCCTGGGACCTCGGAGAGTGGGTCGAAACGACCGTGGGGGAGATGAAGAGCACTGTAGGCGGCGGCCGTGTCGTCTGCGGTCTCTCCGGCGGCGTAGACTCGACCGTGGCCGCCGTTCTCGCTTCGAAAGCCGTCGGCGATCGCCTGGAATGCATCTTCGTCAACAGCGGCCTCCTCCGGCTGAACGAGGCCGAGCAGGTCCTGGAGACCTACCGGGGATCCCTGGGGCTGAAGGTGCATTACGTGGATGCCTCCGATGATTTCCTCTCGGCCCTTAAAGGGGTGACTGACCCCGAGGTGAAGCGCAAGGCCATTGGCGAGACCTTTATCAGGGTCTTCGAGCGCAAGGCTCGGGAGATAGGGGGGGCTTCCTGGCTTCTGCAGGGCACGATCTACCCCGACGTGATCGAGAGCGGCCCCGGAGGTAAGGGAGCTGCGGCCGTCAAGAGCCACCACAACGTGGGCGGGCTCCCCAAGGAGATGGACTTTCATCTCCTCGAGCCCCTCCGGGACCTCTTCAAGGACGAGGTCCGCAGGATAGGCGCCCTTATCGGCGTCCCGGAGAAGATCCTGGGGAGGCACCCCTTCCCCGGGCCGGGCCTTGCCGTCCGCTGCCTCGGTGAAGTGACCCGCGAAAGGCTCGAAACCCTGAGGAAGGCCGACGCCCTTTTCATTGCCGAGATAAGGGCTGAGGGGCTTTATGATAAGATGTGGCAAGCCTTCTGCGTGCTCCTTCCTGTGAGGAGCGTCGGCGTCACGGACGACGCCAGGACCTACGCGGAGGTCGTGGTGCTGAGAGCCGTGGTATCATCCGACGGCATGACCGCCGACTGGGTCAGACTGCCCTCCGACCTCCTGGACAGGGTCTCCAGGAGGATCTGTAACGAAGTAGACGGCATCAACAGGGTTGTCTTCGACATAACCGGTAAACCCCCGGCGACGATAGAATGGGAATAACCCATCGCCATAGCCGGGCCCGGGGTGAAAAGGGGGGTGCCAAAGGGACTTGGGTGACGGGGTAAAGATGAAACCCCAGGGGCAGTGGGGGATCTACCTGCCCTTCATAGTGGTCTTCGCCATGCTCTCCGTCCTCTCCTATACGGTATCCGCACCTCTCTTGCGGCCCCTCGCCTGGTCGTCGCTACTCTCCTACTTCGCCTACCCCCTTTACCTGCTGATCTACAGGAGGGCTTTCTCAGGCCGGTGGTCGAACGTGGCGGCGGGGATAACCACGGCGGCCATCCTCATCGTGCTGGTGGTCCCCGCCGGCCTCATGGGCACGCTGATCGCCAGGGAAGGTGTCAGGCTTTACGGCAAGGTGGCCGACCTCATGCAGCAGTTCGAGGGGGTCGAGATGCCCACGCTGCTCGAACTCCTTCCCCATTGGCTCTCGTCGAGGCTCACCCCCTACGTGGAGCACTTCGAGTACCTTGGTGACACTTTCAGGCAGGCCGGTAGGTGGTTCGCTTCTTACATAGCCTCCGTCTCCCGGGGCTTCCTCAGCAACGCCTTCCGGACGTTCTACCAGTTGATCGTGATCGCCGTCGCGTCCTTCTTTATGCTCAGGGACGGTCACAAGATCCTCGACTATGTAAGGGAAATATTGCCCCTCTCACTGAACGAGCGGGATGAGATATTCGGCAAGGCAGAGCAGATCCTCCAGTCGGTGGTCTACGGGATCACCTTCACCGCGGGCATCCAGGCCTTCCTCGGGGGGTTCGGGTGGTGGTGGGTCGGGCTTCCGAGCCCCCTCCTTTTCGCGGGGGCCATGTTCATCCTGGCCATAATCCCCTTCGTGGGCACTCCCCTGGTGCTCCTCCCAGGGGCCGCCTATCTCTTCGCGGAGGGGAGGACGGGATCCGCCATTTTCCTGGCCGTTTGGGCTCTCCTCGTGGTGAGCGCCATTGACAACTTCATAAGGCCCATGTTCATCTCCGAGGGGAGCAAGGTCCACATCCTGATAATCTTCACCGGCGTCGTCGGCGGCCTGGCCACCTGGGGTTTCCTGGGGATCTTCATCGGGCCCCTGATCCTTTCGATGTTCTTTTTCTTCCTGGACAGCTACAGGAGGATCTGGCAGCGCATGCGGCATGAGAACTGAAACCGAGTGACGGGAGGTGACGCGTCATGCCCTTCATTTTGGCCGTGAGTGGTTTCAAGGACAGCGGGAAGACCACCCTCTGCAAAAAGCTCCTCCCCCTGCTCAAGGAGAGGGGGCTGGACGTGGCCTACGTGAAGCGGACCCACGAAGAGGTCCTCTCTCCGGCGGAGACCGATTCGGGTCTGCTCGCGCAAATTACGGGTCCCGTGGCGCTCTGGGGATCGGACGGCCTCCGGTTGGAGGACGGGAGACAGGACATGGACCCCGGCCGCCTGGCAGCCCTCTACTTCCCCGGCAGGCATCTTCTTCTCCTCGAGGGCGGGAAGGAACTGACCCTACCGAAGATATGGGTCGGGGACCCCGAGGGCATACCCGAAGGGGTCGTGGGCGTGGTGGCTTTTTACGACAGGGACAACCCCTGCGGGAAGGAAAGGCACTTCTGCGCCGGGCAGGAGGAGGAATTGGCCGACCTGGTGTCATCCATGGTCCGCAAGGCCGAGACCTCGCCGGCCGAGGTCTACAGCCACGGGAGGAGGATCCCTGTGAAGTCCTTCGTCGGGGAGTTCATCGCCGGCGGCGTCTCCGGGATGCTGGGCTCCCTCAAGGGGGACTTCGACCCCGAAGACGGAGTGAGCGTCCATATCAGGGCCCTACCCTGACGTTGCCCGGGAACGTCCTTGCGGTAAAGGGCTCGGCTGTCTATAATGATGGTCGCCCGCCACGAAAGGGTGGGCGATAGGATATACCTGACGCCCGCCCGGGAGGCGGGCCGTCTTTTGTCCTTCAAGACTTCATATTATGCAGGGAGGTTCCTTGAATGTTGGCACAGATCGTCTGGATATCCGGTGGGGCTGGGCTGCTCGCGCTGGCGTTCGCCCTGTTCTCGTCGGGGCGCATCAGGTCTTTCGAGGTCACCAATGAACGGGTGAACGAACTGTCCGGGATCATTCAGAGGGGTTCCATGGCTTTCCTCTCCAGGGAGTACAGGGCGCTGATCCCCTTCGTTGTGGTCGTCGGCGCTGTCCTCTGGCTCAAGATCGGTCACCCCATGGCCGTTTCCTTCCTTCTCGGGGCTTTCTGCAGCGGCCTCGCAGGGCTGGTGGGCATGAGGGTCGCCACCAGGGCCAACGGCAAGACGGCCTTCGCCGCCGGGCAGGGCATGAACCCGGCCCTCAGAATAGCCTTCACCGGCGGGACCGTCATGGGCATGTCCGTCGTCGGCATAGGGATAATCGGCATCATCATCTGCTACGCGTTCTTCAAGGACCCCAACATCATCACCGGTTTCGGCTTCGGGGCCAGCTCCATAGCCCTCTTCGCCAGGGTCGGCGGCGGGATATACACCAAGGCCGCCGACGTGGGGGCCGACCTGGTGGGCAAGGTGGAGGCGGGCATCCCCGAGGATGACCCGAGGAACCCGGCCGTTATCGCCGACAACGTGGGCGACAACGTGGGCGATATCGCCGGCATGGGGGCCGACCTTTTCGAGTCCTACGTGAACTCCATCATCGCGGCCATGGCCATAGGCCTGGTGGCTTTCGGCGACACGGGGGTCGTCTACCCTCTGCTCCTGGCCTCCCTCGGGATCGTCTCGGCGGTTCTGGGGACCTTTTTCGTGAGAGTCCGCGAGGAGGGGGACCCCCAACTGGCCCTCAGGATAGGGACCCTCGTCACAGGGGCCCTCATGATAGCCGGTTCCTACTTCATGACCAAAGCCGTTTTCGGTGACATAACCCTCTTTTGGGCCGTCCTCTCCGGGGTGGCCGTCGGCGTCCTCATAGGTCTCGTAACGGAGTACTACACCTCTTCGGCTTATCCCCCCGTCAAGGGGATAGCCCAGGCCTCCATCACGGGGACGGCGACAAACATCCTGGCCGGCCTCGGGGTCGGCATGAAGTCCACCGCCATCCCCGTCCTGATGCTCTGCGGTTCCATCCTAGTCGGCGTCAGGTTCGGCGGCCTCTACGGCATCGCCTGCGCGGCCGTCGGCATGCTCTCCATCACCGGGATGACCCTCAGCGTCGACGCTTACGGCCCCATCGCCGATAACGCCGGCGGCATAGCCGAGATGAGCCACATGCCACCCCAGGTCCGCAAGATAACGGACCGGCTCGACGCGGTGGGGAACACCACCGCGGCGATAGGGAAGGGGTTGGCCATCGGGTCGGCGGCCCTCACGGCCCTGGCCCTCTTCGCCGCCTATGCCACCGCGGTGGGCCTGGAGGTCATCGATATCAACAACCCCAGGGTCATGGTGGGCCTTTTCATCGGAGGTATGCTCCCCTTCGTCTTCAGCGCCCTGACGATCCAGGCCGTCGGCCGGGCCGCCTCCCAGATGATCGACGAGGTGCGCCGCCAGTTCCGCGAGATACCCGGCATAATGGAGGGTGAAGGCCAGCCCGAGTACGAGCGCTGCATAGAGATATCCACCGGGGCTTCCCTCAAGGAGATGATCATCCCCGGGTCCCTCGCCGTGGTCAGCCCTGTGGTCGTAGGCCTTGTGCTCGGGGCGGAGGCCCTCGGCGGACTGCTGGGTGGGGCCATCATCACGGGAGTCATGATGGCCATCTTCATGTCCAACGCCGGCGGCGCCTGGGACAACGCCAAGAAGTTCATCGAGGAGGGCAACCACGGGGGGAAGGGTTCGGAGCCCCACGAGGCGGCCGTCGTGGGTGATACCGTCGGGGACCCCTTCAAGGATACCGCCGGTCCCAGCCTCAACATCCTGATAAAACTGATGTCGGTGGTAGCCCTGGTCCTGGCGCCGTTGTTCGTCTAGGGGGGCCGCCCTTCGCATCGACGGGGCAGAAGAAGAGGACCAGGCTCGATAACGGCGGGGGAGGGCGACCGGTTGCCCTCCCCCGGCCTGTCTGCCGGGGTCGCCCGGGGAAGGTGGTGCAGTATTGGACCAGGACGCCGTAAGGACGATCAAGGACCGGATCGACATCGTGGAACTGATCGGTGAGTCGGTCCAGCTCAGGAGGGCCGGTAAGAGCTTTCGGGGGCTCTGCCCCTTTCACGCCGAGAAAACGCCCTCGTTCTTCGTCTCCTCGGAACGGCAGACCTACCACTGTTTCGGCTGCGGCCGGGGCGGCGACCTCTTTTCCTTCGTGATGGAAAAGGAGGGCATGACCTTTCCCGAGGCGCTGGCCCTGCTGGCCGACAGGGCGGGGGTGACCCTGGAACGCCCCGATGGTCGCCGGGGGCGATCGAAGGGGGCGGCGGGCGCCATGGAGAAGGCCCTCGCCTTTTTCCGGCGGTCCCTGGCGGGGCCGCAAGGGGAGAGCGCCAGGAGGTACCTCAAGAGGAGGGGCATCGGCGCTTCCGATGCAGCAACCTTCGAGCTGGGGTGGGCGCCCCCCTCCTGGGACTTGCTCAAGAGGGAACTCGACGCCTCCGGCATCCCGGCCGGGGACGCCATGGCTGCCGGGCTCCTGGCCGGCGAGGGGACGCGGGTTTATGACCGCTTCAGGGGCAGGGTCATTTTCCCCATCAGGGACCTCCAGGGGAGGCTCGTCGCCTTCGGGGGGCGCCTAGTGGACGGCGAGGGTGCCAAGTACATCAACAGTCCCGAGGGCGAACTCTACAGTAAAAGGAGGACTCTCTATCTTCTGAACGCGGCGAAGTCACCGATCCGCGAGAAGGGCCGCTCGATCCTCGTCGAAGGCTACATGGACGCCATAAAACTCCACATGGCGGGTTTCCCCGAGGCGGTCGCATCCCTGGGGACAGCCCTGGCAGGAGAGCAGGCGGACCTCCTCAAGAGGTTCGCCGACCAGTGCCTCATCTGTTACGACTCCGACGCGGCGGGGCAGGAGGCCACGATCAGGGGGATGTATGCCCTGCAAAAGAGCGGCCTGGACATCAGGGTAGTGGTTCTCCCCACGGGCAAGGACCCCGACGATGTCGTCAGCGCCCCCGGCGGACGGGAGCATTTCCTGGGGTTGATCAAGGGGTCCGAACCTCTCCCGCTTTTTCACATCAGGGTCAAGAGCGAGGAATTATCCGACGAGGGGCGGAAGACCGCCGCGAGGAGGGAGATCATCGAGAGCCTGGCGGAGCTGCCCCCACTGGAGGCCAACAGGCACATCACCCAGGTGGCCCAGGGCCTGGGCCTTCTGCTGCCGGAGATGGTCGACCTCCTGAGGGAAGCCCGAAGGTCCGTGGGCCGGGCCGGGAAAAAAGGCATTCCGGACCCCGGGAGCGTATATATATATGAGGACAGGGGCTCCCCCGGCGGCTGCAAACCCGTGGACCCGTGGGAAGCGGCCTTCTGTTACCTCCTTTGGACTGATGAAAGGAAAAGGGCCGAGGTGGAACCCGCCCGGGCGCTGGCGCTCCTCTCGGAAGAGGGTGCCAAGGCCGTGGCCCTGTCGATCCTCTCGGGTGACAGCACCGAGGAGTTGAGGTCGAGGTGGGCCGAAGCCGGTGACGACTACCCCATGAGGCTCATTTCGACGGGGTGGGGGCACTGCGCTAAAAACGGCGAGCGGGAAGACATGTGGGACATCGTCCTTTCAGCCCTCGGGACCATGAGATCAAAGGACAGGTTCGACGCCCTCAGGGAAAGGCACGCCAGGGGAGAAGCCTCCCCCGAAGAGATGAGGGAATACCTCGAACTCGCCAGAAAACTCAAAAGGAGGGACCGTTGAAGCCATGACCGACGTTGAGAAGACCCCGGAAGAGCTTGAAGTCCTCGATACGGCCGACGCGGAAGACGCCGTCGACCCGACCGGGGAGGCCGAGGTGGCCCCGAGAGAAGTGGCAAAGTACATAGAGAGTTTCAAGGAACTGCTCCACGTGGGACGGGAGAAAGGTTTCGTGACCTACGACGATATTGAGAAGCATCTGCCGGGGGAGATGATGAACGAGGAGACCCTGGACACCCTTTACTTCAACCTCAGTGAACTCGGTATAGACCTGGTGGAGGTCGAGAAGGCCAAGAGCGAGCCCCGCGACGACTCCCCATCCCCGCCGGCGACCGAGTACAGCGAGGAGATGGGTGTCCTGGAGGACCTGCCCTTGTCGGACCCCGTCAGGATGTACCTGA
This sequence comes from Synergistetes bacterium ADurb.Bin155, assembly GCA_002070395.1. Classification (GTDB taxonomy): domain Bacteria; phylum Synergistota; class Synergistia; order Synergistales; family Thermovirgaceae; genus 58-81. The sequence continues at coordinate 49,110 of MWDE01000012.1, read as the reverse complement.
GGGAGATAGGTAAGATCTCCCTGCTCAAGCCTGAAGAGGAGGTGGAGCTGGCCAAGCTCGTCGAAGCCGGCGACCCCGCGGGAAAGAGTCACCTGGTGGAGGCCAACCTCAGGCTCGTGGTCAGCATAGCCAAGAAATACATCGGCCGGGGCATGCTGTTTTTGGACCTCATCCAGGAAGGCAACCTCGGCCTCATCCGTGCCGTGGAGAAGTTCGATTACCGCAAGGGTTTCAAGTTCAGCACCTACGCGACGTGGTGGATCCGCCAGGCCATCACCAGGGCCATCGCCGACCAGGCCAGGACGATCCGGATCCCCGTCCACATGGTGGAGACCATCAACAGGCTCATCAGGGTCTCGAGGCAACTGGTCCAGAGGCTCGGGAGGGAGCCCACCTCGGAGGAGATCGCCGCGGAGATGGCTATTGGCGCGGAAAGGGTAGAGGAGATCCAGAGGATAGCCCAGGAGCCGGTCTCGCTGGAGACCCCCATCGGCGAGGAGGAGGACAGCCAGCTGAGCGACTTCATCGAGGACAAGAACCTCCCCAGCCCCGAGGACGCCGCCGCGGTCCAGTTGCTGAGGGAGCAGCTGGAGGGGATGCTCGAGGAACTCACCGAGAGGGAAAAGGAGGTCCTGCGGCTGAGGTTCGGCCTCGAGGACGGCCACCCTTACACCCTTGAGGAAGTGGGGAAACGCTTCGGCGTTACCCGGGAGAGGATAAGGCAGATCGAGGCCAAGGCCCTGCGGAAGCTCAGGCACCCCAGCAGGAGCAAAAAGCTCAGGGACTTCCTCGATTGAAGACGGTATAGGCCCGCTCTCTCGAGGTTTGCCGTAATTTAAGCAATGATACAAATCATTTGTTATAATGTTCACGGATGAACTTCAGGGAGGCGCCTGTCTTGCGGGTTGACCGTTTTCTCAAGCTGTCCCGGGTTGTTAAAAGGAGGAGTTACGCCCAGGAGATGATCACCCACGGCGCGGTACGGGTTGGGGGCGTCCCGGTGCGCTCTTCCAGGGGGCTGAAACCGGGTGACATCATCGAGGTGGCCTTCCCGAGGAAGATCCTGACCATCAAGGTCACTTCCGTGGATGAATCCCTCCTGAAGCGGGGCGGGGAGGCCTTCGAACTGATAGGCCAGAAGCAGGTGAGTGACGATCAGAGACCCTGGTGAGAGGGTAGAGCAGCCATCCCGGCGAGCCATTCTTGAGGAGGCAGGAACGATGAGGGTAGCGGAACCGACCGTTGAACGCCTGGTGCTTTACTACAGGCTTCTCATGCAACTTCACAACGAGGAACGGAGGGTGGTCTCCTCCCAGGAAATAGGGGAAATGCTGGGTCTGAAGGCGAGCCAGGTGAGGAAGGACCTCTCCTACTTCGGCGAGATCGGCAAACGGGGTGTGGGTTACCACGTGGAACGCCTCTACAGGCATGTCAGCGACATCCTTTCCCCCGACAGGGTCTGGAAGATCGCCCTCGTGGGCGTGGGGAGGCTCGGCGAAGCTCTCCTGGGGCACAAGGCGTTGAGAAGCGAGAAGTTCAGGCTGGAGGCCCTTTTCGACAACGACCCCGCCAAGATAGGCCAGGTCATCTGCAGCGTTCCCTGCTATGATTCCGAGGAAATGACGGAGATAATCCGTGAGAAGGGGATCGAGGTCGTGATCCTGACAATTCCGGCCGCCGCGGCCCAGGTATCGGCTGACAGGGCGGTGGCCGCCGGCACCGTCAAGGGGATCCTCACCTTTGCTACCACGGCGATATCCGTCCCCGAGGAGGTCCTCGTCTACAGGGTGGATATCTCGGTCGAACTGGAGAAACTGCTCTTTTTCCTAAAAGGGCGCATGGCCTAAGTGCGCCCGGGCCCCGGTAGTGTTCCGATTGCTTTCATGTCATGATAGAATGTTCAGTGCGAAAATGATCCTCGAAGGGTGAGGATAAAGAGGGAGGCGTTGCTATTGCAGGGACAGAGTGGACTCTTGAGTATGCTCCTGCCGCTTGGAGTTTTTGTCGTCATCTTCTATTTTCTGATCATCAGGCCCCAGAAGAAGCGCCAGCGGAAGCACGATGAGATGCTGGCATCGATACGCAACGGGGACGTGGTCGTCACCGCCGGCGGCTTCTACGGCACCGTAAAGGATATCAAGGACGATAGCTACATTATCGAGATCGCCGACGGGGTCAAGGCGAGGATCCTCAAAGCTTCCATCCAGATGAAAAAGCAGGATGAACACCCGGCCGACTAGCCACCGTCCGGCCGGCGATGGTCTTCTTCGTCAATAGAGGGCCGGTCAGGGCTTCCTTCGGAGTGGATGCCGGGCGTCCGCTCCGTTTTTTATGAAAGGCTCGGCCGTCGGGGCGGTTTAAGGTCCGCCCCCGTGGAGAGTAAGGTTTTCAACAGGGGAGGAAGGCACATGCTCAAAAAGGATCGTTGGCGGCTTATTCTTGTCGTGGTAGTGGTAGTGGCCGCCCTGCTCTTCGTCTTCCCCATCAAGGGGAGGGTCCGTCTGGGGCTGGATCTCAAGGGAGGGGCCCATATCCTGCTCCAGGCCCAGGGCACCGCCGAGAACCCGCTGACCGATGACAGCGTCGAGCGTCTTCTCGCGGTACTGCGGAACAGGATAGACCAGTACGGAGTCACGGAGCCCGTCATCCAGAGGGAAGGGAAGGACAGGGTCATCGTCGACCTCCCCGGGGTGGCCGACCCCGAGGCGGCACTGGAACTCATAGGCAAGACGGCGCTGCTGGAGTTCAGGCACGTCTACGAATCGACGGGGACTGTCCCCCCCGGCCCGCAGCGGCCCAACTACGACACCGAGGACGAGTTCCTGGAGGCCCAGGCGAGGTGGGAAGCGGTCCGGGGACAGTTCGACAGGGCTGCCGACGAGATGCGCCTCAAGGCCGAAAAGGACCCGGACAAGGTTTTGGCCAGGAGCGAAGAGGGTGAAGCCTACCTCCTGGGTCGCGCCTATGTGGGGGGCAAGGACCTGGAGGACGCCAAGACGGGTTTTGACAACCTGGGGCGCCCCGTGGTCACGCTGAAGTTCAGCTCCCAGGGCGCGAAGCTTTTCGACGAGGCCACGGCTGCCAATGTAGGCCGCCAGATAGCCATCTGCCTCGACAACAAGGTCATCTCGGCACCGGTGGTCCAGGAGAGGATCAGCGGGGGCAATGCCCAGATCTCCGGTCGGTTCTCCACGGCCGAGGCGCAGCGCCTCGCCATAATGCTCAGGGCCGGCGCCCTCCCGGTCGCGGTGGAGATCCTTGAGAACCGGTCGGTGGGCCCGACCCTGGGTTCGGATTCCATTAATTCCGGTGTCAGGGCCGGCCTGGTAGGGGCCGTCCTCGTGCTGATCTTCATGCTGATCTACTACCGGACCCTGGGGCTGGCGGCCGACGCTGCCCTTGTGGCCTGCATGCTGCTGGTCTTCGCGGGTCTTATCGGCTTTCGGGCCACCCTCACCCTGCCCGGCATCGCGGGCATCATCCTGACCCTGGGGATGGCCGTGGACGGCAATATCCTGATCTACGAGAGAATGAAGGAGGAGATCGCCGGGGGCAAAACCCCCCAGGCCGCCGTGGACTCCGGGTTCCGAAAGGCCCTGACGACCATCCTCGACGCCAACATAACGACCCTCATAGCCGCGGCGGTCCTTTTTTACTTCGGCACCGGGCCGGTGAGGGGTTTCGCCGTCACCCTTTCCATAGGGATCGTCGCCGGAGTCTTCAGCGCCGTCGTCGTCACCAGGGCGCTCCTGCATATTTTCCAGTCCAGGGGGCGTGGCAGGGTTGAAGCGGCGCCGTCGGGAGCAAGGGGGAAAAGGCGATGATACTCAAGATCAGGAAGAACATCGATTTCATGGGCATGAGGAAGGTGACCCTCTCCCTAAGCCTTGTCCTGGTGGTCGTCAGCCTGGGGTTGCTCGGCTTCAAGGGCTTGAACCTGGGGATCGACTTCACCGGGGGCAACCTGGCCCAGGTGGAGTTCTCCCACCCCGTAGGGGTGGCCGAGGTCCGGGAGGTCCTCGCCGAGGCTGGTCAGGGCCAGGCCATTATCCAGGCTTACAGCGACAACGGGGTGCTCATCAGGATGAGTTCCTACGACGACAAGGCCGCCCAGGAGGTTCTCTCGGCGCTTCGCTCCAGGTTTGGGGAGGTCGAGGTGCTCCGCCTTGAAAAGGTAGGCCCCGTGGCGGGTGAGCAACTACGGCAGCAGGCCGCCGTAGCCCTGGTCATCGCCCTTGGAGGGATACTGGTCTATATCACGGTCAGGTTCCGGTTCCGTTTCGCCGTGGTGAGCGTCGCCGCACTGGTCCACGACACGGTAATAACCCTCGGGGCCTTCTCGCTGCTCGGGAGGGAAGTGTCCCTGCCGTTCATCGCCGCGGTCCTTACCATCGTGGGCTACTCCCTGAACGATACCATCGTCGTCTTCGACCGCGTCAGGGAGAACTGGAAGGGTCTTCGGCAACGGGGGATGATCACCCTCGTGAACGACTCGATAAACGAGACTCTCTCGAGGACCGTCAACACCTCCCTGACCACCCTTTTCCCCGTCGTGACCCTTTTCCTCTGGGGAGGGCCGGTCATCGCGAACTTCGCCCTGGCGCTGCTCATCGGGATCGTGGCCGGTACCTACAGTTCCGTCTGCATCGCGGGAGCCCTGCTGGGCGAGTGGTACCTGAGGTCCCCGGAGAAGGCGTGACCGAGGGGGCAGGGAAACGAGGCGTGGGGGGCCGGGGAACGGCCCCCCACGCTTTTTTGACGGATGCCGACGAAAGGTATAATATTTTCATAGCGATCTATATTACGGTGAAAGAGCGCACGAATGCAGATATTCGCAAGAGGGAGGGATTTTCATGTCTGCAGCCTCTTTTGACCGCCTGAAGGGTTTCGTATCCTCCAGGTTGCTTGAGAAGATCGTGGAAACTTCCACTTCCGACGACGAGGGCAAGCTCGCGGACCTCTTTGAACTCCTTTCGAAGCTGTCCCCGGCACGGTACTACAAGGAGAGTTTCCACGACCTCGCGAGGATGGCACGGGAAGACCACCCGGCGACCAGGGTCTTCAGGAGGATCTTCACCGACCTTCACCCCAACTGCCGACGCAAGGCCATCAGCAACTTCTTCGTCAACTTCCTCCTCGTGGGAAGGGACATAAGGGACAGGAAGGAGGCGGAACTGGGCGTCCATCTCCCCAATTTCATGGTAATAAGCCCCACCATGAGGTGCAACCTGAGATGCAAGGGGTGCTACGCCGGAGGGTACTCCAAGGAAGACGACCTGCCTCTCGAGAGGATCGACAGGCTGATCGATGAGGCCAAGGAACTGGGCATGTACTTCTTCACCTTCTCCGGCGGGGAGTGTTTCGTGAGGCCCGACCTGCTGGACCTTTGGAAAAAGCATCACGACTGTTTCTTCCAGGTCTACACGAACGGGACGCTCCTGGATGAAGTCACCGTGGGGCGGCTTGTGAAGCTGGGGAATGTAGCCCCCATGGTCTCCGTCGAGGGTTCCCGGGAGGAGACCGACATGAGGAGGGGCCGTGGGATGTATGACCGCGTGATGGAGACCTTCGGCAGGCTCTCCGAGGCGGGGTTGCTCTTCGGCTTCAGCGCCACCTGCACCAGGTCGAGCGCCGATTACATCGCCTCCGATGCCTTCCTGGAAGAGATGCTTGACCATGGCTGCAAGGTCGGATGGTTCTTCCAGTATATCCCCACCGGCGACGACCCCGACCTGGGTTACATGGCCACGCCCGCGCAGAGGGCGGCCCTCCATAGAAAGGTCACCGAATGGCGGCGGAAATACCCCATATTCCTCGGTGACTTCTGGAACGACGGCCCCTTCGTGGACGGGTGCATGGCCGGGGGCGAAAGATATCTCCATGTGATCTCCAGCGGGGATGTGGAACCCTGCGTCTTCGTCCATTTCGCCGTGGACAACATAATCGACAAGAGCCTCCTGGAGGTGATCCAGAGCCCCTTCTTCCGTGACATTAGGGACAGGCAACCCTACGATGACGACAACCTCCTCTGCCCCTGCATGATCATCGACCATCCCCAAGTGCTGAGGGAAGTGGTAAAGACCCATGGGGCGCGGGCGACCCACCCCGGTTCTGAGCGCATCCTCACGGAACTTTCCAGGGGGTTGGACGATTATTCGGGGAGCATCCATAAACTTTTCGACCCCCTCTGGGAGGGAGGGGAGAGAGAGCAGTACCTCAAGAGCCTGGAAAGGGAGGACAAGCAGCACCCCCAGGGACGTTTCAAGAAAAGATTGCCAACGGAGCAGAGAACAGGATAATCTATTCACGGCAGTGAAGACCCGATTCCCAAAAGGGGTGAGGAGATGAAAAGTTACGCCCTTGCCATCGCCATGGCAATGCTGGTGGCGGCGGTATACGCCTTCCAGAACACCGGGGAGGTCCTGGTCAGGTTCTTGATATGGGAGCTGTCTTTCCCCCAGGGCATCTGGGAAGTGATGCTCTTCGCCGCGGGGGGGGTCCTGATGTGGCTGGTATCCCTTTTCGCGTCGATGGAGAGCAGGTCGAAGTATGTACGGCAGGTAAAGGAAAAGGAAGCCAGGATCAAGGACTTGGAGGGCGAAAAGTCGACCCTGGTGGAAGCCTTGAGATTCAGCGGGGAACGGCACGAGGCCGAACTCAGGGTTCAGCGCTCCGAGGAAGGCGTGGAAGGACCGAAAGTGGAAGCCCTGGGGCACAGTGTTGAACGGCGCGAGGGCGAGCAAGAGGCCCGGCTCCCCGGGGTGACTTCCGAGGAAGGTGCGGCGGAACCGGAAGCGGAAAAGGAAGGGCAGTGATCGGGGAGATCCCCGTCTCCCGGCTGGAGCTCCGGGAGGTGGACGACGACGCCAGGATCCTCGCGGAGAGAGTGTCCTGCTCACCCCTGACCGCTCTCCTGCTGAGGATGAGAGGGTTCTCGGGGGATGACCCCCGCGAGGCCCGGGCGCAGCTGGACCCGGGCCTCGACGATTCGATGGCCGGCATCGACCTGGGGCCTTTCTCAGCCCCGGCCGCGGACCTCTGGAAGAGCCTCCGGGGGATCGAAAGGGTCGTCGTCTATGGTGATTACGACGCCGACGGGGCCTGCGCCACGGCCCTCGCCATGGAGCTGGCCCTTGCCTCGTTCCGCCAGGTCAGGTATTTTATCCCCCAAAGGCACCGCGAGGGTTACGGGGTCCATGAGAAGGTCGTCAGGACGATAGCACAGAACGGCTGCGACCTTCTGATCACCGTCGACTGCGGGACCAGGGATAACGACGCCCTCGGCGTCGCCCGGGAGGCGGGCATCCCCGTGATCGTCTTCGACCACCATCTTCCCGGAGAGACGCTGCCCGAGGGCGCCTTCGTGGTCAACCCTCACGCCGGAGGCTCCGGTGAGGCCCAGACCCTCTGCGCCACGGGGGTTCTTTGGGCCTGGGCGAGGCGCGAGGGGATCGCCCCCCCGGAGTGGGTCGACCCCAGGATGGAACTCGTCGCCATTGCCACCCTGGCGGACCACGTACCCCTGGGGATGTTGAACCGCGCGATCTACTCCAGGGGGATCGGGACTCTGCGGCGGTCCGAAAGGAGGGGCCTCCGCGCCCTCATAGCCGGGACGGGGCACCGCCTCGAAGAGGTCGATGAGGAACTCCTCACCATGAAAGTCATCCCCTGCCTGAACGCGGCGGGCAGGCTGGGGGTGGCCGATATCGCCGTCGAAACCCTGCTCGGTGGTCCCGACCTGGAGGGCAAGGCCAGGGAGCTGGTCGACCTCAACAGGAAGAGGCAGTCCCTGGCCGCAGAGATCCTGGAGGAGATCCACCCGAAGATGGAGGAAGGGGCCCCCGTCGTCATGGGGGACTACGCCTGGCCCGTGGGGGTCCTCAGCGGGGTGGCGAGCCGTATCTGCTCCGAGGCGGGCGTGTCGGTGGCCCTCGCTTCGCTTTCGGGTGATCATGTCAGGGGGACGCTCAGGGTTCCCCAGGGGGTGGACGCGCTGAAGGTCCTGGAGCCGCTGGCGCCCCGCCTTCTCTCCTGGGGGGGGCATCGTTCGGCGGCGGGGTTCTCCGTATCCCTGTCGGAGTGGTCCGGCGTGAGGGACCTGATCGAGGAGAACCTTCTTTCTTCTCCCCCATCGCCGGCGGCGGTTCAAGCCATTTTTTATCCCCCCGGGATGCTCACCCCTGACGAGGTGAGGTCCATGAATTCCCTGGGGCCCTTCGGCGCGGGGAACCCTCCCCCGCTTTTTTACGCCCCTTCCAGGGGGACCGTGGAGATCATGCCCCTCGGGAGGGACGGGAAGCACGTGAGAGTCCGAGCGGCGGGAGGGGAATTCCTCGCCTTCGGGGGTGCCGCCCGCTCCGACTTGATAAGGAGCTCCCTGGGCTGGACCTTCAGGCCCAGGATGAACAACTGGAAGGGTCAGGACAGGGTGGACTTCATCATGGACTCCATAACAGTATCCGATCGTTCAGGCCGGGAAGGGATCGATCCTTGAAGGACAAGAAGAAAGCGATAAGTGAAGCGGCCGGGCTGGAGAGGCCCTCGAAGCTCGACCCGGCCGAGACGAAGGCCCTCCGCCTCCTGAGGGACAGTTTCGTCGGCCGTTTCCCCGAAGTTTCGAGGGTGATGTCCGTCAAGATGGCCTGGCACGAGTTCTGGGGCAAGGCCTCGCGGTACCTGTCGAGGGAGGACCTGGTCCGCTGCGGGGAAGCGGTGGTCTTCGCTTCCGAGGCCCACGGGGGACAGACCAGGCTGACCGGTGACCCCTACATCATTCATTCCATAGGCGTCGCCTCCGTCCTGGCCGACATGGAACTGGACACGGACACCCTGGTGGCGGCCATGCTGCATGATGTGCTGGAGGATACCCAGGTTGAGTCCGACGCGATAAGGGAAAAGTTCGGCGAGCCCGTCCTGACCCTCGTCGACGGGGTGACCAAGCTGGGGAAACTCCCCTTCAAGACCTTCGAGGACTACCAGGCGGAGAACTTGAGGAAGATGTTCCTGGTCATGGCCAAGGACATAAGGGTGGTCCTGATCAAGCTGGCCGACAGGCTTCACAACCTGAGGACCATCCAGGTCCTCAGGAGGGACAAGCAGCTGAGGATCGCCAGGGAGACTCTGGAGATCTACGCTCCGCTGGCTCACCGGCTGGGGATCGACCAGATGAAAAGGGACCTGGAGGACCTATCCTTCAAGATCACCGACCCCGACGCCTTCTTCGATATCAAGGCGAGGGTCAGGAAAAAGCTCCCCGAGAGGGAGGAGATCATCAACCAGGCCATCGCCATCCTCCAGAAGCGCTTCGACGAAGAGGGGATCCCCACCCTGATCACCGGCAGGGCGAAGCACTTTTACAGCATCTACGAGAAGATGCGCAGGAAAAATATCTCCCTCGAGGAGCTCTTCGACCTTCTGGCCCTCAGGATCACCGTGAAGGACGTCGCCGAATGCTACACCGCCCTGGGCATCATCCATACCATCTGGAAGCCCCTGCCGGGCCAGTTCGACGACTATATAGCCAACCCCAAGAGCAACCTCTACCAGTCCCTCCACACGACGGTCCTCGGCCCCAGCGGGGAGCCCCTGGAGATCCAGATCCGGACCAGCGATATGCACTGGATAGCCGAGTACGGCGTCGCGGCCCACTGGAGGTACAAGGAGAAGAGGCACAAGATCGACAAGCTCGACGAAAGGCTCTCCTGGATAAGGCAGGCCCTCGAGTCCCAGGGCGAAGGGGGCGAAGCCTCCGAGTTCCTGGAGCACATCAGGGATGACGTCCTATCCACCGATGTCTTCGTCTTCACCCCCGACGGCGACGTGATATCCCTCCCCGGCGATTCCACACCCATCGATTTCGCCTACGCCATACACACCGAAATAGGCCACAAGTTCGTCGGGGCCATGGTGAACAACAGGATCGTCCCCATAGACTACCCGATCCAGAACGGCGACATCATAAAGATCCTGACCTCGCCCCAGGGCCGTCCTTCCCGGGACTGGATGAAGATTGCCCGGAGCGGAAAGGCACGGAGCAAGATAAGGTCCTGGTTCCGCCAGGTCGACAAGGTGGAGAAGCAGGAAAGACCGTACATGGGCCCCGCCCTCAGGAAGGTGGCCTCCGACCTGGGGTACGGCCACGGTGACGACCTTCTCGCGGCCATAGGCGGGGGAAGCCAGAACGCATCCTCGGTGGCCTCGAAGTACCTGGAGATCGAGGCCTCCCGGACGCAGGCCGGCCCTGAGATCGAGGAGGTCCAGGAGGAGGTCGCCCCGCCCAAACGTGAACTGGACACCGAGATCGTCGTGGAGGGGAGCCGCGGCGTCATGGTCTCCCTCGCAAGTTGCTGCAAGCCCATACCGGGAGACAGCATCGTCGGGTATGTCACGAAGAGCAGGGGGATAACGATCCACCGGAGTGACTGCCCCAACCTCGCCGATCATCGCGAGGACCGCAAAGTTGAAGTATACTGGGGCGAACTGCGTTCGGCCCGTTACCCGGCGAGGCTGAGGATCGAGGGCGCCGACCGGCCGGGTCTCTTCGCCGAGGTTGCCCAGGCCATCGCGGGACTGGACAGTTCCATCACCCAGGTCCGGGCCTTCGTCGCCGGGAGCGACAGAGGCAGGATGGTCATCGACCTCCAGGTCAAGGACCTGGAACACCTCTACAAGATCATAGCCAAGCTGAATTCCGTCAGGGGCGTCATGGAAGTGCTCAGGGGGTGAAGGGGCCGTGCGGGCTGTAGTGCAGAGGGTGACCGGCGCAAGGGTCCTCGTCGGCGGGGAAGTGGCCGGTTCCATAGGGAAGGGTCTTTGCGTCTTTCTCGGCGTGGCCCCCGAAGACGGGGCCGAGGAAGTGGAGTGGATGTCCGGCAAGATCACCAACCTGAGGGTATTCGAGGATTCCGACGGCAAGATGAACCTGTCCCTCCTCGAGGAAAAGGGGGCCATGCTGGTGGTCTCCCAGTTCACCCTTTACGGCGACTGCCGCAAGGGGAGGCGACCTTCCTTCGCTTCGGCCTGCGAGCCCGAAAAGGCCAAAAGGGTCTACGAGGATTTCATTAGGTCCGTCTCATCCAGGGGGATCAGCGTCGAAAGCGGGGTCTTCCAGGCTTACATGCAGGTTGAGATCTGCAACGACGGGCCGGTGACGCTGATCATCGATACCGTGGGGGGTTGATGATGTTCCTGGAGAGATTGCCCCTGGGGGCCCTATGGACCAACGGTTACCTTGTGTGGGATGATCAGGGGACGGGATTTTTCATTGACCCCGGCGGAGACCCGCAGGATATCCTTTCCCTGGTCGATAAAAGGGGTGTGGACCTGGAGTTCATCCTCCTGACCCATGGTCACGCCGACCATATCGGCGGTCTTGGGGCCATCAGGTCGAGGGCGAAGGGTGGGGTCCTGGTCCATGAGGACGATGCCTCCATGCTTTCCCGACCGGAGTCAAACCTTTCGGCCTTCGTGGGCGGCGCCATCGAACTGGCACCGGCCGACAGGCTCCTGAAGGATGGCGATGTGGTCAGCGCCGGTTGCCTCCAGGTGAGGGTCATCCACACCCCGGGGCATACCAGGGGCAGTGTCTGCTTCCTGGTGGGGGAAGAGGGGGAGGACCCCGTGCTGTTTTCCGGGGATACCCTCTTCGCCGGGAGCATCGGCAGGTCGGACCTCCCCGGCGGGGACGAGGGGACCCTTATGGCCTCCCTGGAAAAACTGGCCTGCCTGCCCGACACTACCAGGGTCCTCCCCGGCCATGGGCCGGAGACGACCATCGGGCAAGAGCGCAGGCACAACCCCTTCTGGCCGGGGGGCCGATGATGAAGACGGCCGCCTCAACCCGTGCCGAGTTGCCCAGAGAGAGGGTCGAGCGGCTGGGGCCGCAGGCGCTCTCGCTGGTGGAGATCATAGCCATCCTCCTCAGGACCGGCGCCAGGGGTAAGAACGTCCTGGAATTGGCCTCATCCCTGGTAAAGGAGTATGGCGACCTCCAGGGGCTCTCCAGGGCCTCCTTCAGGGAGTTCATGGAAATGGGAGGGCTCGGTAAGGCGAAATCCGCCACCCTGGTCGCCGCGCTGGAACTCGCCAGGAGGCTCTACGCCGAGGAGAAGGCCTCGGCCGAGGGCGAAGGGCGGGAACATTTTCGCTCCTGCCTGGCACGCTGGAGCGCCAGGTTCTCCGATGAACCGAGGGAGTTCATCGCCGCGGCCTTCGTCGACCGGGGAGGGAAGGTCATGGAGGAGGACATCATCTCCTGGGGAGGGCTGGAAGGGGCTGTCCTGGACCTGAAGTACCTCCTGAGGAGGGCTGTCCGCCTAGATGCGGCGGCGGTCCTTTTGCTTCATAATCATCCTGACAAGAGTCTTGACCCCAGCGTGGAAGACAGGTTGCTTACGGAACACGTACAAAGGAAACTGGAAGCCCTCGGGATGGACTTCCTGGGGCATTATGTCACTGCCGGGGGGCAGCTCTCCGAAGTTCAGCATCAGGGCCCCGGCTGCGGCCGATATTCTGAAAGTTGGTGAGGTAGTGGTGTTCGGTCCCTTCTCCGGCCTATTCGGCAAGGATATAGGCGTCGATCTTGGAACGACCAACATCGTGATCTGCGTCAAAGGCAAGGGTGTGACGATGAATGAGCCTTCGGTGATCGCCTTCCGCAAGGCCAGCAGGAGGAGCAACAAGGAGATCATCGCCTACGGCATCGAAGCCAAGGCCATGGCAGGAAAGACTCCCATAGGCGTAGAGACCGTACAGCCTGTCCAGAGCGGCGTTATCGGGGACTTCGAAATGACGGGCGCGCTGATCAGGCACTTTCTGTCGCTGGCAAACAACGGTATCCGCCCCATGGGGCACCCCAGGGTCATCATCAGCACCCCCGTCGATATCACCGAGGTGGAGCGCAAGGCCTTCATTGACGCCACCCTCGACGGGGGTGCCAGAGAAGTCTACGTGGTCGAAGAGCCCGTCGCCGCGGCCATCGGGGTGGGATTGCCCATCGACGAGCCCAGGGGGAACATGATCGTCGATGTCGGCGGCGGCACGAGCGAGGTGGCGGTCCTCTCCCTGAGCGGTGTGGTGGTGAGCAACTCCCTGAGGGTGGCCGGCGACGAGATGGATGCCGCCCTGATAAACATGATGAGGCAGAACTACACCCTATCCATTGGATCCGCCACCGCCGGAGAGCTGAAGAACGCCATAGGATCCGCCCTGCCCATGAACTCCGAGAAGGAGTTCGAGGTGAGGGGCAGGAATCTCAAGGACGGGCTCCCGAAGGGCATCAGGATCTCCAATACCGAAGTCAGAGAGGCGCTGAACCCCGTCCTGACCAGGATCATCGAGATGGTACGGGAGACACTGGAACGGACCCCCCCGGAACTGGCGAGGGATATTGCGGACCAGGGGCTTGTCCTTTCCGGCGGCGCAGCCCTCCTCGAAGGGTTGGGGAAGAGGATCTCCCAGGACCTGAAAGTGCCGGTCCTGACTGCCGAAAGGCCCCTCCTCGCCGTGGCCGACGGGATAGCGAAGTTGCTCGACCGGTTCGATTACATGAAAAAGATCCTCGTTTCGGTGGGTCACGGGGTACGGTGACATCGAGACTCGGGCCGGTGACAAGGGAAAAGAGCGCAGATCTATGAAAACCGGGGTGTCGAATTGCTCAAGGGAGTATCTTCCGCATGGCTTCACGGTCTGGCGGCTACTTTCATAGGGTTGCTTTTCCTTGCCGTTTCATTCGGGTCACCGGTGACATACAAGGTGTCGGAACTGGCGGCCGTCATCCTGGAGTACCCGGAACGGCCTGCCCTCTGGACCCGCCGGCTGGTCTCCGAGGGCGTTTCATGGGCCGGCGGACAGAAGAAGCTGCAGGAGAGGGTCAGAGACCTGGAGTTCGAGAACGCACGGTTGAGGGCCACCCTCCAGGAGAGGCCCGACGTGGTGGTCTCGCCCGCCCCGGGCCTTGTCCATGCCTGGATCGACGCCAGGCCGCCGGCATTCTGGTGGACTGAGGTCAGGGTCGGCAGGGGTTCCAATGACGGGGTCAAGGCGGGAATGCCGGCCCTTTGGAAGGGTTTCCTGGCGGGCAGGGTCTCGCGGGTGTTCGCCGGCCATTCCTGGGTGGACCTTCTGACATCGACGGGGTTGATGGTCCCGGTGGTGGTCGAGGAGACCAGGGACCTCGGTGTTCTGACCGGGGACGGCAGGGGCGGCGTCCAGCTCCTTTATATACCTGAGGAGAAGGGCCTCCGCTCCGGGATGCGGTTGAGCACGGCCCCGGTGAGCGATATTCTCCCAGCGGGGTTGCCCGTGGGGGAGATCTCCGACGCCCCTCCCACGATCGAGGACGGTTTCAGGGTCTACCGGGTCTTGCCCGGCGTTGATTTCTCGGTCATGGATTCCCTCCTCGTCATGACCGGGGGGAGACCCTGACATGATGCCCCTCATCGGCCTTTGGTATCTCCAGGACCTTTTCCAGGCGCTTCTCTCGGAGAGGTTCCTTGCGCCCGACCTATTCCTGGTCTTTCTGATCTACAGGGTGACGAAAAACCCCAGGGAAGCATCCCCCGTGATATGGCCTGCCCTTGTGGGTGGTTTGTTCTGGGACCTCCGGTGGACCTCCCTCCCCGGCTTTACTGGGGCCGTCTACGCTTTTCTCGCCGCCCTCTGTGTCGTGGCCTGGAACCACATCCCTTACCCGGGGAGGAACGCCGGTCTTTTTTTCCTCCTCGCCTTTTCGGCGCAGTTTTTTGCGAGCCTGGTGAGGTTCATCTTCTGGGGAGGGTTCCGGGGTTCCCTCACCGGGGCCCTGGTCTTCCAGTTGTGTTCCGCCGTACCCGTGATAATAGCGGCGGCCCTCGCGGTAGCGGCGGGGATGGATGAGGATAATGCCAGGCATTAGGAGGTCTCTCCTGACGAGGCTCAGCATCTGGAGGATCCTGGTGATGCTCTCCCTGGTGCTCCTGCTGGCGGTCCTTTTCAGGCTCCAGGTCCTCCAGGCCGACCTTTACGTCAACCTGGCGGCCAGGAACAGGCTGCGACTGGTGAGGATGGCCCCGGCCCGGGGGAGGGTGCTTGACGCCAACGGGACAGTCCTGGCCACTAATGTCCAGACCTTTGATCTCATGGTCTACCCGCTGGACCTGCGGAACCGTGAGACCGCCGCCGAGGTGAGCCGCTTCCTAAAGGCCAGGGGCATCCCCCTGGACGAGGGTCTGATGCTGGCGAGGGTGACAAAGGAGTACACCGTTCCCTACAGGGCGGTGACCCTCCTGCCGAACCTGACCCTGGCGCAGCTCTCCTCCCTGGTGAGCGCCCCTGACTTCCCGGGCCAACTGATACCGGTTCCTGTCTGGAGGAGGGTCTACCCCGCCGGCCCCCTGGTAGCCCACGTAATGGGGTACGTCGGCGAGGTGACCCGGGAGGAATTGCAGCGCTATGCCCCTGGTGACTACCGGGGGGGGGATTTCGTCGGCAAGGGGGGGATCGAGGAGTACTACGAGGGACTCCTCAGGGGTACGCCCGGCGAGGAAGCCCTGGAGGTCGATGCCAGGGGCAGGAAGGTGAAGAGGGTGGCCTACCTCGAGCCACAACGGGGTGAAGACCTCCAGCTGGCCCTGGACCTCGGGGCCCAGAGGCTCGCCTCGGAACTGATGGCGGGAAGGGCGGGGGCGGTGTTCGCCATGGATGTCCACAACGGCGACGTGAAGGTCCTCTTTTCGTCGCCCGGGTTCGACGCCAATCCCCTGGCCTGGGGCATCTCCGGCAGGGAGTGGGACGAACTGGTCAGGGATCCCCTCCGGCCCATGCTCAACAGGGTGATCGCCGGCACTTACCCGCCGGCCTCGACCTTCAAGGTCGTGCCGGCCTTCGCGGCGCTGGCCGAGAATGCCGTGACCAGGAGCACCACCTTCACCTGCACCGGCGGTATGAGGGTGGGGAACAGGCTCTTCCGGTGCTGGAAGAGGGAAGGGGGACACGGTCCCGTCAACGTTGTGACGGGGCTCCGCGACTCCTGTGATGTTTTCTTCTACCAGGCGGGCCTCAGGGTGGGCATCGACAAACTGGTGAAGTGGGCCTCCGCCTTCGGTGTCGGAGAACCGACGGGCATAGATCTTCCCGGTGAGGCACGGGGCAACGTGGCGGGGCCGGCCTGGAAGCTGGAACGCTTCCGGGAAAAATGGTACCCCGGCGACACGGCCAACTACTCCATCGGCCAGGGGTTTCTTCTCCTGACCCCGATCCAGTTGGCCAGGATCTACGCCGCCATTGCCAACGGCGGGTACCTGGTAACGCCGAGGCTCCTGGAAGGGGCCGAGGAGGGGGTGTCGGCAAGGCTTCCGGAAAAACCCCTGCCGATCGTCCGACAGGGCGTCGAAGAGGCGGTCCTCAGGGGTACGGGACGCCGGGCCGGCGAGTACGGTGTTTCCGTGGCGGGGAAGACCGGCACCGCCCAGAATCCCCACGGCGACGACCACGCCTGGTTCGTGGGTTACGCGCCGGTGGAGAACCCGAGGTACGTGGCTGTGGCCCTCGTCGAGGCCGGGCTTCACGGAAGTTCCGCGGCGGGTCCCGTCGTGGGGGAGCTCCTGGGGTACCTCTGTAAATTTGACTGACAAAAAATGCGCGACGGAGGGAAACGATGACCGCCAGGAACGTCAAGGATATACTGGAATTGAAAGGGGAGGGTGAACATCTCAGGCTTATCGTCCCCCGGGGTTTGAAGGGGCGGGGCGCCCGGGCCCAGGCGGGGGCCTTTCTCGAAAAGGCCGCTGCTATCCTCAAGGATGCCCCCGTCGTCGTCGAGATCAAGGGGGAGGGTTGGGGCAGGGATGATATCTTTTCCATCGTGGAGACCGTCCTGTTGCCGGCGGGGGCGTCGGTCCTGTCGTGGTCCCCTGAGGGGGAAGACGTCAGGTCCTGGATGAAAAGGGAGGGTTTTGCTCTCTTTTCCCCCGCTCCCGAAACGGAAGCACCCGCGCCTGTGCGGCCCGTCGCGGAAAGCCTCGTGGTGGATGAATCCCTGAGGTCCGGCAGAAAAGTGGAACACGACGGCGATGTCATGGTCCTCGGCAACGTCAACGAAGGGGCCGAGGTCTTCGCCGGCAGGTCCGTCCTCGTCCTGGGCCGCCTCCGCGGGCTGGCCCACGCGGGGCTGACCGCTCCCGAAGAGGCCTTTATTGTGAGTGGGCACTTCGAGGCGAACCAGGTTAGGATCGGCGACAGGATCAGTTACATGACCGAAGACTGCCCCTGGTGGAACAAGACGGTCAGCATGAGGATCCTCGATGGTTCGATCGTGGTCAGGGAGATAGTCCCGTGATGAGCATGAAAAAAGACGGCCCATCGGCCGAAACGGAGGAATCGCGCATGGAAACCCGCGTCATCGTAGTAACTTCGGGGAAGGGGGGGGTGGGAAAAACCACCGTCACGGCCAACCTCTCCGCCCGGCTCGCCATGGAAGGTTTCAAGGTCGTCGCGATGGATGCCGATATCGGCCTCCGTAACCTTGACGTCGTAATGGGCCTGGAGAACAGGATAGTGTACAACATGGTCGATGTCATCGAGGGGACGTGCAAACTGCCCCAGGCCCTCGTGCGGGACAAACGTGTCGAGAACCTCTTTCTTCTTCCCGCCGCGCAGACGAGGACCAAGGATGCCGTGACCTCCGACGAGATGAAGGGCCTCTGCGACTCCCTGAGGGGCGAGTACGACTTTGTCCTGGTCGACAGCCCGGCGGGGATAGAATCGGGTTTTCGAAACGCCTCCGCCGGTGCCGATGAAGCCCTGGTGGTGGCGACGCCCGAGGTCTCCTCGGTGAGGGATGCCGACAGGATCATCGGGCTCCTGGAGTCCTTCGGCAAAAGGTCCATCAACCTCATCGTTAACCGGGTCAGGCCTGATATGGTCCGCAAGGGGAAGATGCTGGGCGTCTCCGACGTGAGGGAGATCCTCGCTGTGGACATGATCGGGATCATACCGGAGGATGAGACCGTCGTCGTGTCCACCAACAGGGGTGAACCCCTGGCCCTGTCCAACACCTCCCCGGCCTCGAGGGCCTTCGAGAAGATCGCCGGCAGGATACTGGGGAGGGACATCCCTCTCCAGGATCTGGACGACCTGGAGGAGAAAGGCCTATTCGCGAACTTCATCAAGCTTTTTGGACGCCGGGAAGGGAGGGGCTAGGTGATGGGATTCCTCGACAGGTTCTTCCGCAAGGAGACGCCCAGGCAGTCAGCCCGTGAGAGGTTGCAGCTGGTCCTGATCCACGACAGGGCCGATATCTCACCGGACACCATGGAGCGGATAAGGAAAGACCTGATAAAGGTCATAAACAATTACATGGTCATCAACGAAGAGGGCATCGAGATGGACCTCGAGAGGGACGGGAGGTCCGTGGCCCTCGTGGCGAGCATACCGGTGATAGAGGTCAAAAGGAAGCATCCCAGGAAGAGAGATAAATGACGGTCCTTGGGCAACTGCGGGTAGAACTGTCCAGGCTGAAGGATATCGACAGGGTCCTCGTCGCCGCGGTCGTCCCCCTCATGGTCATCGGTGTCCTGTCCATCTACAGCGCCCTCGCCGGGAAAGGCGGGGTGGCGTTGGACATGGCCCTCAAGCAATCGGCGTGGTGCGCCCTTGGGGCGGTCGCCTTCGCCGCAGCCTTCGCTTTTGGGCACGAACGGGCGCTTAAGTACGGATACTGGATCTACGGCGGAGTGCTTTTGTCCCTTGTGGCGGTCCTTGTGGCGGGCTACACCGCGAAGGGGGCGACGAGCTGGTTCGACTTCGGGGCCTTCCGGTTCCAGCCCTCGGAACCGGCGAAACTGTCCCTCTCGATCGTGTTGGCCGTTTTCCTCTGCCGCTACCCCCCGAAGACCTTGGTCAACATCTCCGGGGCCATACTGCTCTCATCCCTCGTCGTCGTGCCGGTGCTGCTGCAGCCCGACTTGGGGGGGGTGGTGGTCTACGCCTTCATGATCTTCGTGGCCCTTGTCCTGGCCGGGATGCCCCGCAAGTATATCCTGCTGCTGGCGGGGGTCGCGCTTCTTTCCCTCCCGTTGGGGTGGTCGATGCTCAAGGAGTACCAGAAGCTGAGGATGCTGGTCTTCCTCAACCCGTCCATCGACCCCTTGGGGGCGGGTTACAACGTCATCCAGTCCAGGATAGCCGTCGGGGCCGGCGGATTTTTCGGGAAGGGCTTCCTCCAGGGTACGCAGAGCCGACTCCATTTTCTGCCCGAGGCTCACACGGACTTCGTCTTCAGTGTCTTCTCCGAGGAATTCGGTTTTGCCGGCGCCTCCCTCGTCCTCGCCCTCTTCGCGATACTGTTGTGGAGGATGCTCAGTACGTCGGCCAAGTCGGGAGACCCCAGGGCAAGGATCCTTGTGGAAGCGGTCTCGGCATGGATATGGTTCCAGCTTTTCGAGAACATCGCCATGGCGGTGGGGATAGCCCCGGTCACAGGCCTGGCCCTGCCCTTCGTCAGCTACGGGGGGAGTTCCATGGTCTCCCTGGGGGCCGCCCTCGGGCTGGTCCAAAGCATCCATGTCTCGTCGAGGCCTCAATATGAGTGACCTTTCGGTGGAGGTTTTTTATGTACCGCGCTTTTGATGAACTGGAGGACCCCCTCTGGGAGATGTTCTCCTCGGTTAAGAGACCCTCCCGGTATACCGGTGGGGAATGGGGGGCTGACGGCGGCCGCGTCCTCGGCGAGGAGAGTGTGTCCCTCTGTCTTGCCTTCCCCGACGTCTACGAGGTCGGCATGAGCTACCTGGGGTTCCAGATCCTCTACGACCTGGCGTCCAAGACCCCCGGGGTCCGGGTCGAGAGGGTCTACTGCCCCTGGCCCGATGCCGAATCCTTCATGCGCGAAAAGGGCATGGTGCTGCGATCCCTCGAGACCGGAAAACCCCTCGCCTCCTTCGACGTGGTCGGCTTCACCCTCCAGTACGAACTGGCCGCCACGAACATCCTGACCATGCTCGACCTGGGCGGCATCCCCCTTAGGGCTTCGGAAAGGGGCGAGGGTGCGCCCCTGGTTGTGGCGGGCGGGCCCGGAGCCTTCGCGCCGGAGCCGCTGGCACCCTTTTTCGACGCCTTCTGCGTGGGCGACGGCGAACTCCTGCTGCCGGACCTGTTCTCCCTCTTCCCGGGGAAGGACCGCCCTCGAAAAGAACTCCTGGAGGAACTGTCGAAGGTCGAGGGTTTCTACGTCCCGGCCCTCCACGAGGGCGGGGCCGTCAGGGGCAGGGTTCTGATGGACCTGGACCGGGGGTTCATCCCGTCGGGGATGATCGTCCCCTCCAGCGAGATCATCCACGACAGGGCGGCCGTCGAGGTCTTCCGGGGGTGCACCAGGGGCTGCCGCTTCTGCCAGGCCGGCATGATCTCGAGGCCCCTCAGGGAGAGGTCCCCCGGGGTGGTGGCCAAGGCGGCCCTGGACCTCCTCGAAAGGACCGGCTACGACGAGGTCGGCCTCGTGTCGCTGGCAACCTGTGACTACAGCGGGATCGAAAAAGTGGTGGATCTCCTCGGCCCCGAGCTCCGTGAGAGGAACTACAGGCTCTCCCTGCCAAGCCTGAGGATGGACGCTTTCTCCGTGGGGCTCGCTACGCGCCTGGAGGAGCTGGGGAGGGGGGGGCTTACCTTCGCCCCCGAGGCCGGGACCCAGAGGCTTCGGGACGTCATCAACAAGGGCATCACCGAAAAGGACATGGAGGATACCTTCCGGGAGGTCTTCTCCCGAGGTTGGGAGAGGGTGAAACTCTACTTCATGATGGGCCTGCCCACGGAGACGATGGAGGACATTGAGGCCATCATGGAGGTCTCACTCCTCGCCCGGGAAACGGGAAGAAAACTGGGGAAGAGACCCAGGATAGGGGTCTCCGTGGCCGGATTCGTGCCGAAGCCCCACACCCCCTTCCAGTGGGAAGCCCAGGCCACGGTGGAGGACCTGGCGATGAAGGGGGGCACCCTCAAGAGAATGGCAAAAAAGGCGGGCATCACACTGAACTACCACGAACCGGCCCAGACCTTCCTCGAGGGCGTCCTGGCCAGGGGCGACCGCAAGGTGGCCGACGCGATAGAGAAAGCCTGGAAGGACGGTGCCCGCTTCGACGGCTGGACAGAGTGCTTCGACATTGGAAAGTGGCTGAAGGCCTTTGAGGTCTCGGGGATAGACCCGGTAGGATACACCGGCAGGACGAGGGGGCGCGACGAGGCCTTCCCCTGGGAAGTCGTCGACGCCGGCGTCAGCCGCTCCTTTCTCTGGGAGGAGAGGTTGAAAGCCCTGGCGGGGGAACTGACGCCCGACTGCAGGGGCGGCGCCTGCAACCTTTGCGGGTGGCAGGGAAGGGGTTGCCCCGCCCTGGAGCCTACCGATGGCCAGGGTTAGGATGATCTTTTCCAAGAGGGGGCGGGTCTGCTTCGTGCCCCATGTGGAGATGCCGGCGCTCTTCTGCCGCGCCCTTCGGAGGGCCGGCGCGAGGGTGCAGCTGACCGAGGGCATGAGCCCCCGACCTAAGATAAGCCTGGGGCCCGCCCTCCCCGTGGGCGTCCCGGCCCTGGCGGAACCTCTGGAAGTATGGATCGAGAACTGGGAAAAGCGCCTCGGTGAAGCCATCAACGGGTATCTTCCCGGCGGCGTTACCGTGTGCCGGTACGGTGTCGTCGAGGGGAGGCCCCGCCTCAACGAGGAGTGCGCCGCCGCCCTCTACGGGGTATTTTTCAGGGACCCCCGGGCTTTTGAAAGGGCCAGGGCCATGGTGGACGACGGGTGGGTCCCCGTAGAAGGGATTCTGGACATTTCGGCCTCGGAGGGGTGGGTGGACGTGGCGGTGGCGTCGCCGGGACAGGTCGGCGGCGGCACGATCGTAAAAAGCCTCGTGGATGAAGGGTTGGTGCGCTCCTGGAGCGAACTCCTGGTCACGAGGCTGGCCGTGGGCGGCTGGTTGGAGGGGGAGGTCACCCCCCTGGCCTGCGAAGGGAGTGAGCGGGGATGATCTCCGAAAGGAAGATCTTCGCCAACGTGATCGACCCAGAGGAGACAAGGGTCGCCGTCGTCGAGGGCGGCCGTCTCAACGAGATATTCGTGGAACGGATGTGGGACCGCCAGCGGAGCGGTGATATCTACAAGGCCAGGGTCGACAGCGTCCTCCCAGGGATGAACGCGGCCTTTCTCAACCTCGGGGAGGGCCGTAACGCCTTTTTGTACCTCGAGGACGCCCGGGGGAGCGTGGTGAAGCAGAACACCGAGCTCCTGGTCCAGGTGACCAAGACCGCCAGGAAGGGCAAGGGGGCCAGGGTCACCACGAGGCTGTCCCTTCCCGGGAGGTTCCTCGTCCTGGTGCCGGGGGGCGGCGAGACGGGCGTCTCGAGGCGTATCCCCGAGGAACGCAGGGAGACTCTGAGATCCCTGGCGCGGGAGATCAGGCCCGACGGTTTCGGGGTCATCATCAGGACCGCCGCCGAGGGTGTGGACCGGGAGGCCCTTGAAATGGACCTGGAAAACCTGGTCCAGCAATGGAAGAGCATCGTCAGCACCGCCCGGGAACAGGACGCGCCTTGCCTCATCTACCAGGACCTTGGCTTGGTGGGGCGTATCCTCAGGGACGAACCCTTCGGCGCGGTGGACGAGATCATCGTCGACAGCGAGGAGGAGTACAACCATATCCTCTCCTTCCTCGAACGGTTCCCTCCCAGCTGGGCACCACCGGAAGTGATCCTCCACAGAGGCAACATACCCCTCTTCGAATTCTGGGGCATTGAGAAGGACCTGGAATCGGCTCTCGACAGGAAGGTATGGCTGGGGTCGGGGGCCTACCTCGTTATAGACCAGACCGAGGCGCTGACGGTGATCGACGTGAACACGGGGAAGTACACCGGCGGGGGTGACCCCAGGAGCACCATCCTGAGGACGAACCTGGAGTCGGCCCGGGAGATCGCGCGACAGTTGAGGCTGAGGGCCCTGGGGGGGATCGTGGTCATCGATTTCATCGACATGGAGGACGAAGAGGACCAAAGGGAACTTCTGGGAACGCTGAGGGACCTGTTCAGGAACGATCGGGCCAGGGCGAGGGTCTTCGGTGTCACCGGCCTTGGGCTTGTGGAGCTGACCAGGAAGAGGGCCCGCACGGACATAAGGTCCTCCTTCACGAGGGGGTGCCCCTTCTGCGGCGGGACGGGGGTGGTGACCCGCGAGGAGAGCGTCGCCCTGTCGGTGAAGCGTTTCATCAGGAAGGTGATCCTGTCGGGCCGTCCCGAGGCTCTCCTCCTCGAACTGCACCCCGCTGTGGCCTCCTTCGTCGCCCAGAACTTCCTCCACTCCTGGGAGGAAGAGTTCAGGGCCCGGTTGTTCCTGAGGCCCATTCATGACAGCCCCTGGGACAAGTACAGGCTCGAGGCCCAGGGGACCCTGGAACAGGTCGAGCACAGGATCTCCCTGCTGGAAAAGAGGGTGGAGGGCGGCATTGTCCATAGGACGGATCCATCTTAAGGGTTTCAAGAGCTTCGGCGGGAGCCACGAGATAGCCCTCTGCGAAAACTTCACCGCCGTCGTAGGGCCCAACGGGTGCGGTAAGAGCAACATCCTCGACGCCCTGCGCTGGGTCCTCGGCGACGGCAACCCCAGTCGCCTGAGGATACTCAAGCAGGGTGACCTTCTCTTCCAGGGGAGCATCAGCCTTCCCCCCGCCACGTCGTCGGAGGTCATGATACACCTCAAGGGGGAGGAAAAGGTGAGCACCCTGCGCCGCAGATTCACCAACGAGGAGGGCGGTACCCTGCTCTTCGAGGGCAGGAGGATCAGACTTGTCGACCTCGACGAGATAAAGCGGCAGTGGCGTCTCGAGGGCGATCGATTCGCCTTCATAAGCCAGGGAGAGGTCTCCGAGGTCATCCAGCAAAAGCCCCTACAGCGAAGGATGCACCTGGAGTCCCTCTTCGGGATAGACCTTTACAGGAAGCAGAGGGAGGAGGCCGTCCAGAAGCTGGACGCCGCCACACTGGAGCTGCAGAGGATCATGACCCTCCAGTCCGAACTGCGGACCAGGAAGGAGGTCATCGCCGACCCAGTCCTGAGAGCCAGGGAGGCCAAGGCGGTCATCGACGACCTAGAACGTGAGAAGAGCCGTCTCTACTGGGTCAAAAGGGCCAGGTCCGAGAGGGTCCTTGAGAGCATCGGCGTCGAGTTGTCGGTCCTCGGCGCCCAGGCCCGGGCCGCCTCCTTTTGGGTCTCGGGGTGGGGCAAGGCACTGGCCCGGCTCGAGGGGGTCCTGGATTCCGCCGCCGAAGATCGCGGCGCCATGACCGCCCGCCTCGCCGGCCTTGAGGGTGACCTCACGGGGGTCAGGAAAAAGCTCTACGCCCTTTCCACATCCCTGGCAGGATCGCTGGAGAGAAGGAGGGGTCTGCAGGACGACCTCGCCCGGGAGGGGGAGGGGTTGTCTAGCGTGAAAGTGAGGCTGGAGGACCTTCAGAAGGAGGCTGACCTGGCCGGGGAGGAGGAAAAGGAGGCCTCCCGTTCCTTCAGCGAGGCCGAAAGCCGGTGGGAAGACTACCGCGGCCAGGTCAAG
Source organism: Synergistetes bacterium ADurb.Bin155 (assembly GCA_002070395.1). Lineage (GTDB taxonomy): Bacteria > Synergistota > Synergistia > Synergistales > Thermovirgaceae > 58-81. Next base: position 24,544 of record MWDE01000012.1, on the reverse strand, counting down.
CACCGGCTGGATGCTATAAGGGCCCTCCGGGAGGAAAGGGCCGCCGAGGAAGCGGCCCTCGGGACGGCCCGCTCAAGGGCAAAGGCACTGGGACTTTCGTTCCTGGAGGCCCTGGGCGAGATATCCGACGCCGGTGAGAAGGTCACCGCCGCCTGTAGGGAACTCGAGGGGCTGAAAAAGGACCTGGAAGGGAAAAGCCGCGAGGAAGAAGAGGCCCGCGGCGCCCAAAGGGATGCCTATGCCGCATTCCAGCGTTCGGCGGCGGCGATCCAGAAGGTCTCCCGGGAGATATCAGCCCTGGAGGGGCAGGCGGAGGCCCTCCGGGAGACAGCCTTCACCCGCCTTTACCCCCCCGCGGTCCAGCACCTGGTGGCCGCTTCAAGGCTTGGCAGGATCGACGCCTCCCCGAGGCCGCTCGCCGATGTTATCACCTGTCCCGAGCGCCTCGTGACCGCCCTGGAGTCCTTTCTCGGCGCGAGGCAGTACCTCCTGCTCGTTAAGGATATCGACGAGGCCGGCCGCTGTATAGACCACCTGAAGGCCCGGTCCGCCGGCAGGGCCACCTTTCTTCCCCTGGAGAGCGCCAGGCCCAGGACGCCGGCACGGGGCATCGCCGGGGACCGGAAGGGTGTAGTGGGGTGGGCCACGGACCTCCTCGGGGTGGAGAGCGAATGGGAGCGCTGCGTCCTCCACGTCCTCGGGGATCTCCTGGTCGTGGAGGACTTCGATGTGGCCAAGGACCTGGCCAGGGAGGGCTACCGGGGACCGGCCGTCACCCTCGAGGGGGACGTGTTCCAGCCCGGCGGCACTATCAGCGGCGGCCGGGCCCCGAAGGGGCCGGGGGCCATGGAGATCAGGAGGGAGATCCAGGAGAAGGAAAAAGCCGCAGGGGATCTGAAGGCCGAAAAGGCCCGCCTGGAAGGGTCCATGGCGATGCTCGAAAGGGAAGAGGAAAGCGCGTCGGGCCGGTTGAGGTTCTTGTCCGACGAGAGGAGGACCCTTGAGGAGAAGATCCGGCTGGCCGAAGCGGCCGAGGGTGAGGCCAAGAGGGCGCTCTCCCGGGCCGAGCGCAGGAAGGAGGAGTTGGGGTCGGCCCTCTCTGAATGCGGAAAGGATCACCTTGAGATCATGACAAGCCTCAGAGGCCTCGGAGGTGACGCTCCTGAAGCCCCTGACCCCTCCCTTGAGGTGGAACTGGTGAGGGCTCTCGAGGAGAGCAGGTCCAGGGCCGAGGTGGCGGCCGAAAGGTCGGGGAACGCCGGGAGGCTGCTTTCCATGACCCGGGCGGAACTGCGGAACTCCTCCTCCCGGTGGGAGAGGATCCGACTGGAACTGGAGGGCCTCGACCACGCGGCCTCAACCGTTTTGAAAGACCTTTCTGCAGGCGGCAAGGCTTACTACGCGTCCTGGGTGCTTTTACAGGAGGCCCTTTCCCTGTCGCGGGCCCTGGACGTGGACCATTCCAGGGCCCTGGCCGACCTGGAACTTGCCCGGAGGAGATCGGCCTCGGCGTCGTCCAGGATGGAGGGTCTGGATCTCGGGATACGCCAGGCGAGGCAGCGTCTGGAGTCGACCAGGGCCGAGGCGGCGGAATCGATCGACATGTGGGAGGAGCGGTTCCCTTACCCGGGCGGTGATGGTATTGACACCAGGGAATACGACAAGATAAGAAGAAATGTCAGGGAGATGGAGAGGGACCTTCGGGAGATAGGGGACGTGGACCTGGGCGTCCTGTCGGAGGACCTGTCCCTGACGCAGAGGCTGGAATTCCTGGAGGACCAGGTCCGCGACGTCTCAACGGGCATCGATGAACTGAGAAGGCTCATCGACGAGACCGACCGCCAGGCCGGCGCGTTGTTCCTGGAGTCGCTCAAGTCGATCGACAGGAAGTTCTGCGGTCTTTTCCAGAGGCTTTTCGGCGGCGGTGAGGCCCACCTGAGGCTCTCCGACGGTGACAACCCCTGGGAGGCCGGCGTAGAGGTCATCGCACGGCCGCCGGGCAAGAGGCCCCAGCACCTGGCGCAACTATCGGGGGGCGAGCAGTCCCTGTCGGCCATATCCCTGCTTTTCGCCGCCATGGAGGTCGCCGGCGCGCCCATAGCCGTCCTCGACGAGGTCGATGCCTCCCTCGACGAGGTCAACCTCAGGCGGTTCTCGGAATTGGCCAGGGAGTACTCCCGGTCGATGCAGCTTATCTGTATGACCCACCGCAGGGCCACCATGGAGAGGGCCGACCTCCTGTACGGGATCACCATGCCCGAACCGGGGCTTTCACAGGTGGTGGGTGTGAGGGTGGAGGACTGGGAGTGATGAGGACGACCCGCGATGCCATACTATACGGGATTCTGATGATAGAGCAGCCCGAGGAGGGCCCCAGGGTGAGCGTGGACAGTGTCTTGCTGGCCTCCTTCGTGAAGGCCCGGGGAAGGGAGAGGGTCATCGAACTGGGGTCCGCCCACGGGGCGGTGTCGCTTCTCCTGGCTAAACGATTCCCCCACGTCACCGTCGAGGGGCTCGAGATCCAGCCCGGGCTGGTGACCCTGGCCGAGAAGAACGCCGCCGGGAACGACCTGCAAGAGAGGGTCACCTTCAGGGAAGGGGACTTGAGGAGGGTAAGGGAGTTCTACCCTGCCCAATCCTTCGGCATCGTAGTGGTGAACCCCCCCTACGGTGAGGCCGATCACAGCCGACCCAGCCCCTTTGAGTCCGAAGCCGCCGCCAGGCATGGGACTCTCTGCACGCTGGAGGACGTGGTAAAGGCCTCGAGGTACCTCCTGGCTAACAAGGGGAGGCTCTTCATGATCTTCAGGGCCGGGAGGGTCGCCGAACTTTTGAGTCTTCTCTCCCGGGAGAGGATCGAACCCAAGAGGGTCAGACCGGTCTACCCCGCCCCCGGCCGGGACGCGGCGGTGGTCCTCGTCCAGGCAGCGAGGTCCGCCGGCAGGGGGTTGACCCTGGAACCACCCCTTTTCATCCAGGATGAAAAGGGGGAGTACACCGGCGACCTCCTCGCTGCCTACAGGATAGGAGGGTGAGATGCCGCTGCTGGTGGTGCCGACGCCGATCGGCAACATGGAGGATATAACCCTCAGGGCCCTGAGGACCTTGAGGGAGGCCGATGTCATCGCCTGCGAGGATACCAGGAGGACCGTAAAGATCCTCTCCCGGTACGGAATAAGGACACCCCTTCTTTCCTACCATGCCTTCAACGAGAAGGAACGGGCCCAAGACATCGCCGAAAGGCTCTCCAGGGGGGAGACCGTGGCCCTCGTCTCCGATGCCGGCACCCCGGGCATCTCCGACCCGGGCTACGAATTGATCCGTCAATCTCTCGAGGCCGGTTACGAGGTCGACGTCCTCCCCGGCGCGACCGCCGTCGTACCGGCCCTCCTTCTTTCGGGTTTCCCTCCCCACCCTTTTCTCTTCGAGGGTTTCCTCCCAAAAAGGAAGGGAGAGAGGAGACGAAGGCTCGAAGAATTACGGATCTTCGGCGGGGCCGTCGTCTTTTACCTCTCACCCCATGGTCCGGGCAAGGTGCTCGAGGATATCCTCGACGTCCTGGGGAACCGGCCCGCCGTGATCCTCAGGGAGATCTCAAAACTGCACCAGGAGAGGATCCCCGGCGACATCGCCTCGCTGCTCGCCTCCCTGGACGAGGTTACCCTCAGGGGAGAACTGGTCCTCGTGACGGGGCCGGCCGCGATGACGCGGGATACCCCCCGCGAAGACTTTGAAGAGGTCCTCCTGGGGGTGCTCGAAGAGGGCCTTCCCGAAAAGGAGGTTGTCAGGAGGCTCGTAGAAGAGTATGGTATTTCGAAAAACAAGGCTAAACGTTTGCTGCTGGGGAAGAAGCGCGAAAAGGAGGCTCTTTGAATGCCGGGAAAAAATTTTTATATCACCACGCCGATCTACTACGTGAATGATGTCCCCCATATAGGCCACGCCTATACGACCATTGCCGCCGACGTGATGGCCAGGTACAAGAGGATGTGCGGCTTTGATGTCATGTTCGCCACGGGCACCGATGAACACGGCCAGAAGATCCAGCAGGCAGCCGACCGGAAGGGCATGACGGCCCAGGAACTCGTCGACTCCGTGGTGGTCAACTTCAGGAACCTCTGGGAAGTGCTGAGGATAACCAACACCGACTTCATCCGGACCACCGAACCAAGGCACGCCCGCGTGGTCCAGTACATATTCCAGAGGCTGATGGACCAGGGTGATATCTACAAGGGATCTTACGAGGGGTGGTACTGCGTCCCCTGCGAGACCTACTTTCCCGAGAGCCAGGTGGGCGACGGGAAGCTTTGCCCCGACTGCGGCAGGCCCCTGCAGAACATGACCGAGGAAAGCTACTTCTTCCGCATGTCCAGGTATGAAAAGCCCCTCCTCGACCATTACGAGAAGAACAGGGACGCCATACTGCCCCATTCCCGGTACAACGAGGTCCTCAGTTTCATAAAGGGCGGCCTGAGGGACCAGTCCATCTCCAGGACCTCCGTCACGTGGGGGATACCCCTCCCCGGCGACGAGCGCCATGTGATATACGTCTGGTTCGACGCCTTGATAAATTACCTGACCGTCTGCGGCTACCCGGAGAAGGAGGACCTCGTGGGAAAGTTCTGGCCCACGGTCAACCATATAATGGCCAAGGATATAATCCGGTTCCACTGCATCGTCTGGCCCGCCATGCTCCTTGCCCTGGGCCTCAACCCGCCGGCGACGGTCTTCTCCCACGGGTGGTGGACCGTGGAGGGGGACAAGATGTCCAAATCCAGGGGGAACGTGGTGGACCCCTTCGAAATGACCGATCTCTACGGCGTGGACGCTTTCCGCTACTTCCTCATGAGGGAGATACCCTTCGGGCTCGACGGCGACTTCTCCGAGAGGGCGCTGGTGGGCCGCGTCAACTCCGACCTGGCCAACGACCAGGGGAACCTGCTCAACAGGACCCTTCAGATGATCGAAAACTTCACCGGCGGGGCGGTGCCCTCCGGCCAGGGGACTCCCGGCGAACTCGACGGGATGATCCGGGACATGACCCTGGCGACCCTAGGGTCCTACCGGGCGAAGATGGACGTATACGCTTTCGACGAGGCCCTGAAGGACGTCTGGACCCTGATCAAAAGGGCCAACAAGTACATCGATGAGACGATGCCCTGGAAGCTGGGCAAGGAAGGAAACCTCGAGAGGCTCGGCCCCGTCCTCTTCACCCTGTGCGAGGTCCTTCGTTTCACCGCGGCCATGACCTCGCCCTTCATGCCCGGGACGGCCCGGAAGATCTTCGACCAGACCGGCATCCCCGGCGATCCCGCCGAACTCCTGCTGGACGAACTGGAGTGGGGAGGGGCGACGGCGGAGAGGCGGGTCAGCAAGAAGGACGTCCTCTTCCCCAGGATCGACCTCAAGGTGTGGGAGAAGCAAAAGGCCGAGAGGGACGCCGGGAAGACGGCCGGCCCCGACCCGGGGGACCACGAGCCGGAGGTCACCATCGAAGACTTCCGGAAGATCGAGCTCCGGGTGGCCCAGGTCCTGAAGGTCGAACCCGTCCCGAAGTCGGACAAGCTTTACAGGATAGATCTCGACCTGGGTTACGAGAGAAGGACCATCGTGTCGGGGATCAGGGAATTCCGCTCGCCCGAGGAACTGGAAGGCCGAAAGATCATCGTGATCTGCAACCTGAAGCCGGCCTCGCTCCGGGGGGTGGTCAGCAACGGCATGCTCCTGGCGGCCGAGACGGCCGACGGGAAGAGCCTGGCCCTCCTCACCGTCGACAGCGATATAGCCCTTGGCTCGCGGGTCCATTGACGCCGCTTGGGGCACCCGCTCTTGAGGGGCCGGGTGTTCCCGGCTCCTTTTCTATTACCAGGAGGTGCGCCCTTGCCTAGATTTGTCGATTCCCATTGCCACCTGGCGATGGAGGAGTTCGCCCCGGACCTTCCGGAAGTCCTTGCGAGGGCTGCCGGGGCTGAAGTGGAAAGGATACTGGTCGTCGGTTCCGACGAGGAAGGAAGCGCCGATGCCCTGGAACTGGTGAGAAGCAAGGGTGATGGTCGGCTCTTCGCCGCCGTCGGCATCCATCCCCATGAATCCTCATCAGCCCTTTCGGGCATACCCGGCTCCGTCAAGAGGATGGCCCGGTCCCCCGAAGTGACGGCCGTGGGGGAGACGGGGCTGGATTTCTTCTATGACCACTCCCCAAGGGACGTCCAGGTCCGGGTCTTTTCAGAGCATGTCGCCCTCGCGAGGGAGGTAAAAAAGCCGCTTGTCGTCCACGTGAGGGACGCTTACCCCGAAGCCCTTGAGGTATTGAAGAGGGAGAGGGCCGACGAGTGCGGCGGCGTCATCCACTGCTTTTCCGGGAACCTGGAGGAAGCGGCGGCCGCCATCGACCTGGGTTTTTTCATCTCCTTCGCCGGCCCCCTCACTTTCCCCAGGAACGCCGCCCTGAGGGAGACGGCGGCCGCACTCCCGCTGGAGAGGCTGCTTTGTGAGACCGACGCCCCCTATTTGTCTCCCCAGCCCCGGAGGGGACGGCGCAACGAGCCCTCCCACGTTACCTTCGTCTACCGGGCCCTGGCCGATGCCAGGGGAATATCCCTCGAAGAGTGCTCCCGGGTGCTGTGGAGCAACGCTTCGCGGCTTTTCCGCTGGGGGGCGGAGTGATGTTCCAATTCCGGATCGGATCTAAATGCCGCGAAACCCGTGCCAGAGTGGGCGAGATAAGGACCGGGCGAGGCTCCGTCGAGACGCCGGTTTTCATGCCCGTCGGGACGAAGGCGACAGTAAAGGCCATGGCGCCCTTCGAACTCCAGGAGATGGGTGCGGGGATAATACTGGCCAACACCTATCACCTTTATCTCCGCCCGGGGCACGAGGTCATCCGGGAGGCCGGAGGCCTTCATCGCTTCATGGGGTGGCCCGGGCTGATCCTCACCGATAGCGGCGGGTTCCAGGTTTTTTCCCTCTCGACGCTGAGGGATGTCTCCGACGAGGGCGTGACCTTCAGGTCTCACCTCGATGGGTCCGCGCACCTGATGACGCCGGAACTCTCCGTGGAAGTCCAGGAAGCTCTGGGCAGCGATATCGCCATGTGCTTCGACGAGTGCGCCCCCTACCCGTGCACCGTCGAGGGGTCCAAAGAAGCCGTCCGGAGGACGCTTCTCTGGGCCCGGAGGTGCCAGTACGCCCACCGGTCGCCGGGCCAGGCCCTTTTCGGGATCGTCCAGGGCTCCATCTTCGAGGACCAGCGTATTGACTGCGCCCGCGAACTGGTGAGTATGGGTTTCCCGGGGTATGCCGTGGGAGGGCTCTCCGTGGGGGAACCCCACGGAGAGATGTACCGGGTGCTCGACGCCGTGGTCCCCGAACTCCCCGAGGACAAGCCCCGGTACCTGATGGGGGTCGGTTACCCGCCGAACCTCGTCGAGGGGGTTGCCAGGGGTATCGACCTCTTCGACTGCGTCCTCCCGACGAGGAACGGCAGGAACGGGACGCTGCTGACGCGCCGAGGGAGGATGAACATCAAAAACCTTGAATATGAGAGGGATTTCAGGCCCATCGACCCGGAATGCGGCTGTTACGCCTGCCGAAACTTCACCCGGGCCTACATCCGCCACCTTTTTCGTTCGGGGGAGATCCTGGCCTCAAGGCTTTGCACCTGGCACAACCTCCACTACCTCCTGGAACTGATGGGATACATCAGGGAGGCGATACGGTCGGGCACCTTTGCCGATCTCAGGAAAAGGTTCCATGAAGACTACCAGGACGGGAGTGACAGGACTTGAGGACGGAGATCCTCGCCGTTGACAGGGAAAACCCAGGGGAGGGGCCGATCAGGAGGGCTGCAGGGATCATCCGGGGAGGAGGATTAGTGGTCTTCCCGACGGAGACCGTCTACGGCCTTGGCGCCGACGCCCTCTCCCCCGAAGCCGTCCGGAAAATATTCCAGGCCAAGGGGAGGCCTGCCGACAACCCGTTGATCGTCCACGTCGAGGACAAGGAAGCGGCGGCCCTGGTAGGTCAACTGGACGAAAGGTCCCGCAGGCTGATGGACCTCTTTTGGCCGGGGCCCCTTACCCTTGTCATCAGGGCAGCGGGGGGGATACCGAAAGAGGTCACCGGAGGGCTCGATACGGTGGCCGTCAGGATGCCCGCCCACCCCGTGGCGATCTCACTGATAAAGAGTTCCGGTGTCCCCATTGCCGCCCCCAGTGCCAACAGGAGCGGAAGGCCCAGCCCGACCACCGCCGGGGCCGTCCTGGAGGACCTGAAGGGTCGGGTAGAATTGATCCTCGACGCCGGCCCTACCGCCGTGGGCGTAGAGTCCACCGTGCTCGACGTGACGGGTGACCACCCGGTGCTGCTTAGGCCCGGCGGTGTGTCCCTGGAGGACCTTGACGAGGCGGCGGGGCCGGTCCTCCTCCCGACCGGGAGTGAGGGTGAGGGACGGTCACCGGGGACAAGGTACCGGCACTACGCCCCCTCCCTACCGGTCATCCTGGTCGAGGCCGGCAAGGCCCGGACGGAACGGCCTCACCTGCCCGGACAGGGAGCCCGGGTGGCCTACGTGGGTATGTCGCCTCCCCCGGCCGGCGTGATGGCGGTGGCGTGCTTCACCTCCGTCGAGGAGTACGCGAAGGGTCTTTTTTCTGCCCTGAGAGAACTGGAACGCTCCGGCGCCGAAGTGATACTGGCCGAACTCCCCATGAGGGAGGGTGTGGGCCTGGCGGTCCGTGACAGGCTGGCCAGGGCTGCGTCGGGAGCGGAAGGTCCTCTTGACCACTGGCCATGAGAACAGTCCGGGCCCTATCTCAACCAGGCCATTTTTTTGAGAAAAACGGATAAAAAACGTGAATATTCGAGAAATACCGACGATAGATCCTTCCGCGGAAGTTGAAATATCCCCTTGTTTATCATAACGTTAATGATGTATGATATAACATAGTCTCCTTTCAGCGGCCGTGCCAAAAGGAGGCAAGCTCTTCTTTTCATCCGTGGGGGCGCGGAGGGCTCAAAGCAGGCCTCAAGCTCGACGCTCAACGTTTTTATTTCAAGGGTTGTACAGCGGCGGGGCCGCTGAAATACAACTAGATCAATAAAAAGGGAGGGAGTCGTAAAATGCCACAAGGGGAACAGAAGGCAAGAGAGAGTTGGGGTACCAGGTTTGGCTTCATCATGGCGGCGGCAGGTTCGGCGATCGGGTTGGGGAACATCTGGAGGTTCCCTTACCTGACGGGGATGAACGGCGGCGGGGCTTTCATAGTGATCTACCTTGGTTGCGTCCTTTTCGTTGGTCTAAGCATAATGCTCGGAGAGTTCGTCGTCGGCAGGGGGACCGGGCTTGCCTCCGTCGGAGCCTTCAAAAGCAGGCACAGGAACTGGACCTTCGTAGGGGTCCTCGGGGTCATAAGCTCATTCTTCATCTACTGCTTCTACCCCGTGGTGGGCGGCTGGGCCGTGGCCTACATGGTCAAGTCGCTGACCGGGCTGCTATCTAACCCGGGGGCCATCGCCGATTACTTCGGCGCCTTCATCACGGCGCCCCTCGAGCCCGTGATCTGGACGCTCATTTTCCTGGCGGTGAATCTGTTTGTCGTCGCCAAGGGCGTCTCCGGCGGTATCGAGTTGACCAGCAAGATACTCATGCCCATGCTGTTCGGTCTGTTAGTGATCATCATAATCAAAAGCCTCAGCCTTCCCGGTTCGGGGGCGGGCCTCACGTTCCTTTTCAAACCCGACTGGTCGGTTGTGACGGGCAAGACCTTCCTGGCGGCCCTGGGGCAGGCCTTCTTCTCGCTCAGCCTCGGCATGGGCGTAATGATAACCTACGGCAGTTACCTTAAGAAGGACGAACACCTCCCCAGCGATGCCCTGACGGTGGTCTCCATGGACACTCTGGCGGCCATCCTTGCCGGCATAGCCATCTTCCCGGCCCTCTTCGCCTTCGGCGTCGAGCCCACAGCTGGGACCGGCCTCGTCTTCGTGGTCGTCCCCCAGGTGTTCGCCCAGATGGGCGGCATAGGGGTGCTCTTCTCCTTCGTGTTCTTCCTCGCCCTGGCCATCGCCGCCCTGACCTCCTCGGTGGGCCTGCTCGAGACCGTCGTCGCCTACTTCATGGACGAGAAGGGCATGTCCAGGAAGAAAGCGACCTACATTTCTTCCGCTGTCACGACGGTGATATGCATCCTCTCCTCGCTCTCCCTGGGCGTGATGTCCGGCTTTAGCGTGTTCGGCGTCGGCGTCTTCGACTTCTTCGACATCCTGACGGATAAGATATTCCTTGCCATCGGTGGGATGTGCCTTGCCATTTACGTCGGCTGGGTCCTGAACAAGGAGGAAGTGAAGCTCGAGGCCACGAACAGGGGGGCGCTCCCCTTCGCCCTCTTCGAAACATGGTATGCCGTGATAAAGTACGTCATCCCCGTCCTCGTGGCGGTGGTGGCCGTATCGGGCATCATGGCGATCGAGCAGCAGAGCCTGATGATCTTCGGCGTAGTGGTCATCGGCGTTCTGGCGCTGTTCTCCAAAAAACTGTAGCAACTGTACCGTGAGGTCCAAGGACCCGGCTGTACAGCCGGGTCCTTCTTCTTCATCGAAAATGTACGGGGATCATTACAATCCAAGGAACAAGTGGTGATGACAATGAGTTTCATGAGCAGTTTTGATTTCATCCTGCCCACCAGGATCAGTTTCGGACTCGGTGTCTCGGGCGAACTCGGCCGGGAGCTGGAGGCTCTTGGCGCGAAAAAGGTCCTGATCGTGACGGACAAGGGCATCATCAAGGCCGGCCTGCTGGACAGGGTCGCGAAGAGCCTCGAGGGGAAGGTCCATTACGAGGTCTTTGATGGGGTGGAGGCCAACCCCAAGGATCGTAACACCGAAGAAGGCGCGGCGGTGGCCAGGGAAATGGGCGCCGACTGCGTGGTGGCCCTCGGCGGGGGCAGCCCCATCGACGCGGCCAAGGTCGTCTGCATCCTGGCCCCCCTCGGCGGCAGGGCCCAGGATTACAAGGGCAAGGAGAAGGTCAAGGGCGAGTGCCTGCCGCTGGTGACCATTCCGACCACCGCCGGCACCGGCAGCGAGGTCACCTTCGCTTCGGTGATAACCGACACGGAGAAGAACTACAAGTTTTCCATGAGGAGCACCAAGATAGCGGCCAAGGTGGCCCTCCTGGACCCGGAGCTTACGCTGACGGTCCCGCCGGCTGTCACCGCCTCCACCGGCATCGACGCTCTGACCCACGCCATTGAGGGTTACACCGCGACGGCAACGGAACCCATCGCAGAGGCGGTCGGCCTTTACGCCGTCGAGATGATAGCCTCCAACATCGTCGAGGCGGTCCATCACGGCGATAACCTGGGAGCCAGGTCGGAGATGCTCCTGGGCAGCCTGCTGGGCGGCATTTCCTTCAGCCATTCCGACGTGGCCTCCGTCCACTGCATGGCGGAATCCCTCGGGGGGATGTACGACGCGCCCCACGGGCTGTGCAACGCCATCCTGCTCCCCTTCGTGATGGAATACAACCTGCCGGAGGCGGAATACAAGTACGCCCGGGTCGCCCGGGCGATGGGCATAAAGGAGGACGATGACCGGCGGGCCGCCGTCCTCGGCATTGAAAAGATCAGGGCCCTTTCGAAGGAGATAGGGCTCCCCAGTTTCAGATCGCTCAACGTGAAGGAAGAGGACCTGGAAAAACTGGCCCTGCTGTCGGAGGAGAACATGTCCACCGAGAGCAACCCGAGGAAGATCGACCGAAAGGGCTACCTGGAGCTCTTCAAAAAGGCTCACAAGGGGTAAACTAAAATCCGTAAATCGTGAATCGTGAATCGTGAATCGTGAAGCGTAAATCGTAAATCGTGAATCGAAAAAGCCGTGAATCGTGAATCGTGAATCGGAAATCGTGAAGCTAAAGGCAAAGCCAAGGCCAAGGCCAAAACCAAAGCCAAGGCCAAAACCAAAGCCAAGGCCAAAACCAAAGCCAAGGCCAAAGGCAAAGCCAAAGCAAAGACAAAGGCAAAGTCAAAAGCAAAAGCGAAAGGCGTGAACTGTTAAGGGGCGCGGTGCCTTGGTGCCGCGCCCCTTTACCAACCCCTGTTGCAAAAAGGTCCCCCCGTTGATAAAATCAACGGCGTTGGTACCAGGACCCGGGGAAGTGGCGGAACGGTAGACGCGCTGGCTTCAGGAGCCAGTGTCCGTAAGGGTGTGGGGGTTCAAATCCCCCCTTCCCCACCATAAAATACAGTCCACCCCGTCGGCGGGTGGTGAAAAACGGTGATCGTACCAGGAGAAAACCGAAAGGGTTGTGCTGTGCCTATTGACAGAGCACAGCCCTTTCGCTATTCTTTTAGTTTGTCACGTCTTGTTTCCCCAAATCCCCTAGAGACAGGGAGGTTGTGTTTCTCCCATGGCTGAATTCGTTACCGTAAACAGCAAGCGGCAGCGCCTCACCTTCGGTCGCACCCGCGACCTTGTCGAGATCCCCGACCTGGTGGAGATCCAGCGGGATTCCTTCCGCTGGTTCTTCCAATTCAACGAAAAGGGCGCACTCATCGAGGCCGATGAGAGATCCAGTCAGGGTCTCCAGGAGCTCTTCGATGAGGTCTTCCCCATCGAGAGCTATGACGGCTCCTTCGCCCTTGAATTCGTGGACTATTTCGTCGACCCCCCCCAGGTTACCCAGGAAGAGGCGATCCAGAGGGACCTTTCCTGGTCCCGGTCGGTCAGGGCGACCATCCGCCTGGTGAACAGGAAGACCGAGGAGATCAAGGAAGAGGAGGTCTACCTTGGGGACTTCCCCATGATGACCGAAAGAGGGACCTTCATCATCAACGGCACCGAGAGGGTCGTCGTCAGCCAGCTGGCCCGCTCGGCGGGCGTCTACTTCAACTCCGAGGAATCCATCCCGGGGCAGGAGCGTTACTCCGCCAAGGTCATCCCCGACAGGGGAGCCTGGCTCGAGTTCGACATGACGCCCGGCGAGGTCCTATCGGTGAACATCGACAACAGGAAAAAATTGCCCGTCACGGTGTTGCTCAAGGCCTTCGGCGTAGCAGGCAATGATGAGATCCTGGAGCTTTTCGGAGCCGTCGAGGAACAGATCGACCTCATCGAGGACGAGGTCAAGGGAAGGCTCATCGCCGAGACCATAACCGAGGAGTCCGGGAAGGCCGTCATCAAGAAGAACGAGAGGATCACCCGGGACATCCTTGAGAGATTGCTGGAGATGGGCAGGACCCGGGCCTGGGTCTGGAAGACCGACTCCGCCATCGAGGCCACCATGGAGCGCGACCCGACAAGGAACACCGATGAGGCCATCCTCGAGCTGTTTCGCAGGCTTCGGCCCAACGAACCGGCCCGGATGGAGAACGCCAGGGAGTATGTCAATGGGCTCTTCTTCGACACCCGCAGGTACAACCTCGGCCGCGTCGGGAGGTACAAGCTGAACCGCCGGCTCGGCCTGGATATCCCGGGGTCGGTCCGCCTGCTCCTGGTGGATGGCGTCGTGCAGATAGTCAAAAAACTGATGGGCCTCAGGGACGGCTACGAGCGGATTGACGACATTGACCATCTCGGCAACAGGAGGGTGCGGGCTGTCGGCGAACTGCTCCAGAACCAGGTCCGGATAGGGCTGCTCAGGATGGAGAGGATCGCCCGGGAGAGGATGACCACCATCCCCGACCTCACCGGCGCCACCGCGAGGGAATTGATAAATGTTCGTCCCATATCGGCGGCCCTGAGGGAGTTCTACGGCTCTGGCCAGCTTTCGCAGTTCATGGACCAGACGAATCCCCTGGCGGAACTGACCCATCGGAGAAGGCTCTCGGCGCTCGGCCCCGGCGGTCTGAGCAGGGAGAGGGCCGGTTTCGAGGCGAGGGACGTCCACTACACCCACTACGGCAGGGTCTGCCCCATCGAGACCCCCGAGGGTCCCAACATTGGCCTGGTGACCTCCCTGTCGATCTACTCGAGGATAAACGAGTACGGCTTCCTCCAGGCACCGAAAAGAAAGGTCGTCGACGGCAAGGTCACCGACGAAGTCGTCTACCTCGGGGCCGACGAGGAAGACGAATATTACATCGGAAGGGCCAACACGCCCCTGAATCCCGACAGGACCTTCGCGGAAAAGGAGATCTACGTAAGGGACAGGGGGGATATCGCCGTGGTCGAGCCGGCCAAGGTCGACTTCCTGGATATTTCGCCCAAGCAGATCGTCTCGGCCTCGACGGCCCTCATCCCCTTCCTGGAGCATGACGATGCAAACCGGGCTCTCATGGGGTCCAATATGCAAAGGCAGGCCGTCCCACTGATCAACTCCAGGGCTCCCATCATCGGAACGGGGATCGAGGCGAGGATAGCCCGGGATTCGGGCTCCTGCGTGGTGGCGCGCAATCCCGGCACCGTGATCGGCGTCGATTCCCGGACGATAAGGATCCAGGCGGGCAAGGCCGGCAAGATCGACCAGTACAACCTGGTCAAGTTTAAGAGGTCAAACCAGGGTACCATCATCCACCAGAAACCCATCGTCTTCAAGGGAGACAAGGTCAAGGCGGGGGATATCATCGCCGACGGCCAGGCGGTGGAGAACACCGAACTGGCCCTGGGCAACAACGTACTCGTGGCCTTCGTCTCCTGGGAGGGGTACAACTACGAGGACGCCATCCTGCTGAGCGACAGGCTGGTTAAGAACGACAGCTTCTCCTCCGTCCATATCGAGGAGTACGAGGTGGAGGCCCGCGACACGAAGCTCGGTCCCGAAGAGATAACCCGGGATATCCCCAACGTCGGCGAGGATGCCCTCAAGGACCTCGACGAGACCGGCATCGTCCGGATCGGGGCGGAAGTGGTGGCGGGAGACATCCTCGTCGGCAAGGTCACCCCCAAGGGCGAGTCCGACCAGTCGCCCGAGGAAAAACTCCTGAGGGCCATCTTCGGTGAGAAAGCCAGGGAGGTCAGGGACACCTCCATGAGGATCCCCCACGGTGAGGGCGGGAAGGTCGTGGCGGTGAAGCGCCTCAGCCGTTCCGAGAACGGCGATGACCTTACGCCGGGGGTCAACGAGGTCGTTAAGGTCTACGTGGCGAAGATAAGGAAGATCTCGGTGGGCGACAAGATGGCGGGGCGCCACGGCAACAAGGGTGTCGTCTCGAGGATCCTCCCCGAAGAGGATATGCCCTACCTTCCCGACGGCACCCCCATCGATGTGGTGCTGAACCCCATCGGGGTGCCAAGCCGCATGAACCTCGGCCAGGTGCTGGAGACTATCCTCGGCTTCGTGGCCTCCCAGAACGACTGGCACGTTTCCACCGCAGTCTTTGAGGGGGCTACCGAGCAGGAGATCCTGGACCTGGTGGAGAAGTCCCGCCAGGAGGGTTTCAAGGACATGACGCCCGACGGGCGGGTGCTCCTCTACGACGGCAGGACAGGCGAACCCATGAGGCGGCCCGTCACGGTGGGGACCATGTACATGATGAAGCTCATCCACCTGGTGGACGACAAGATCCATGCCCGGTCCATAGGCCCCTACAGCCTGATAACCCAGCAGCCCCTCGGGGGGAAGGCCCAGTTCGGCGGCCAGCGCTTCGGGGAGATGGAAGTCTGGGCCCTGGAAGGCTACGGGGCCGCCCACGTCCTCCAGGAGATCCTGACCGTCAAGTCCGACGACATCAGGGGCAGACTCAAGACCTACGAGAGGATAGTGAAGGGTCTCAACCTTACGGAACACGGCGTCCCCGAGAGCTTCAGGGTCCTCGTCAAGGAACTGCAGGGCCTGGGTCTTGACGTGGAGATCGCCTACGAGGACGGCTCCATGGGAGAGCTGCTCATGGATGAGGACGAAGAGCCGGCGCTCCTCCCGAGAGTGAGGACCCACGAGAAGCGCGAAGGACCCGCGGGCCGCCCGGAGGGAGCCCTCGATGACCTTTTCCATGACGAGGTGCCCGTTGAGGAAGACCGGGGCCAACTGATCTCGGTCCTGGGTGGAGAGAGCGACGACGACCCGGAAGAGGGGGCTGAGGAATAGATGAACCAGAGAGGGATCTCCGGGGTCAAGATCAAGCTTGCGAGCCCCGAAAGGATCAGGGAGATGTCCAGCGGGGAGGTCAAAAAGCCTGAGACCATCAACTACAGGACCCTCAGGCCGGAGAAGGACGGCCTCTTCTGCGAGAGAATTTTCGGTCCCACCAGGAGCTTTGAGTGCGCCTGCGGGAAGTACAAAAGGAGCGGCCCCAAGTTCAAGGGCGTCGTCTGCGATCGCTGCGGCGTGGAGATAGCCGATAACCGCGTCAGGAGGGAACGCATGGGGCACATCGAGCTGGCGGCGCCGGTGGTCCATATCTGGTACCTCCGGGGTATACCCAGCCGATTGAGCCTGCTCCTGGGCACCGCCACGAAGGACCTCGAGAAGGTGGTCTACTTCGCCCCCACCCGGAGACGGGAACCCGTCTACAAGGTGGTCATGGAGGGACGGAGGACGGATCTCCTGAGAAGAGGGGACCTGGTCTCGGAGTGCGAGGAGAGGATCCACAGGCATTACGACCACCGGTTCAAGGCTGAGGAAGCCCACCGGGTCGGTCCGGTGGACGACATCCCGGCCAACCCGGGCGACGTGATCTCCGCTGGCCAGGTGGGGGCCTTCAAGCGCGATTTCGGCGACAAGGTGTTCAAGGCGGAACCGGCCTTCCGGGTCACTGAGCCTTCCGCCGACGGGCTCTACCCCGAGGGGCGGGTACTTTCCGCCACAGAGAGGGAAAAGGCCCTCGCGGCGAACGAACTGCTCAAGACCGAACGGGCCCTGGTCGGCAACGAGGAGGGTTTCGTCGTCACCGCCGTGGCCAAGCTCCCCTTCAAGAAGGGGGACGTGATCTCCTCCAGCGAGTACGAACTTTTCTTCCAGAAGTACCCGGGGAGGTTCTCGGTGATGGGGGAGTCCGTGACGATCGAGGACCCCTGCTACATGGTCATCGAGGGCGGCGGTTCGCCCTTCCAGCGGGGTGACATAATCCTTGAGAGGGAACAGCGCCTCTGCGCGGCTTACGACAAGGATTTCGAGGCCGGGATCGGGGCCGAGGGTGTCCTTTCGCTCCTCTCGAGGATCAACCTGAACGAACTGGCCGCCTCCCTCAGGGACGAGATAGGGGAATCCACCGGACAGAAGAAGAGAAAACTGGTGAAGAGACTACAGGTCGCCGAGGACTTCCGCAAGAGCGACGGGAAGCCGGAGTGGATGGTATTCCAGGCTCTCCCGGTCATCCCGCCCGACCTGAGGCCCATGGTCCAGCTGGACGGCGGCCGTTTCGCCACCTCGGACCTCAACGACCTTTACCGCAGGGTTATAAATCGCAACAACAGGCTCCGCAAGTTGCAGGAGCTCAGGGCGCCGGAGATAATCATCCGGAACGAGAAGAGGATGCTCCAGGAGTCCGTCGATGCCTTGATCGACAACGGGAGGATGGGCAAAGCCGTGCTCGGTGCCGGGAACAGGCCCCTGAAGAGCCTTTCCGACCTCCTGCGGGGCAAGAAGGGCCGCTTCCGCCAGAACCTGCTCGGCAAGAGGGTCGACTACTCGGGCAGGTCCGTCATCGTCATCGGACCGAACCTGAAGATCCACCAGTGCGGCGTACCGAAGCAAATGGCCCTGGAACTCTTCAAACCCTTCGTCATCAACAAGCTCGTGGAGCAGGGCCTCTCCCCCAACGTCAAGAGCGCCAAGAGGGCCATCGAGAGGGGGCGCGAGGACGTGTGGGGCATACTGGAGGAGGTCATCAAGGGCCACCCCGTGCTCCTCAACAGGGCTCCGACCCTTCATCGGCTGGGGATCCAGGCCTTTGAACCGGTCCTCATGGAAGGTAAGGCCCTGAGGCTCCACCCCCTGGTGTGCACCGCCTTCAACGCCGACTTCGACGGTGACCAGATGGCGGTCCACGTGCCGCTGTCCATCGAGGCCCGCGTGGAGGCCCAGACGATAATGCTCTCCGCCAGGAACCTCCTTTCGCCGGCGAGCGGGAGGCCCGTCGTCACGCCCACCCAGGACATCGTGCTGGGGATCTACTATGTCACGGCCATGCTCGAGGGCAGGAAGGGCGAAGGGATGAGCTTCCTATCCATCGAGGACGTTCTCTCCGCCCTCGATTTCGACGTGGTGGACATCAACAGCAAGATCCAGCTCAAGTTCAGGGGTGAGTGGATCACCACCTCCCCCGGCCGGGCCCTCTTCAACAGCATACTCCACCCCGACCTGCGCTATATAAACAAGCAGATGGGGAAGAAATCCCTGGGCGCTCTCATCGATGCCGCCTACGACCGGGTGGGGCAGGAGGCCCTGGTGGACATGCTGGACAAGATAAAGGAACTGGGGTACCAGTGGTCGACCGTCAGCGGCATCAGCTTCGGCCTTGGCGACGTCGTCATACCCCATCAGAAAAAGGACATAGTTAACGAGGCTCTCTCCAAGGAGGAGGTCCTCTCGTCCCAGTACGAGATGGGGGTCCTCACCGAGGACGAATACCTCCGACAAAAGGAGACCCTCTGGTCGGAGGCCTCCCGGGAGGCGGCCGATGCGGTCCTGGCCAACATGGATGTTACCAACCCCATCAGGATGATGATGGAATCCGGCGCCCGGGGGAGCAAAAGCCAGGTGGCCCAGATGGCCGGCATCCGGGGCCTCATGGCCGACCCGTCGGGGAAGATCATCGACTATCCCATCGTCACGAACTTCCGTGAGGGCCTCAACAGCCTGGAATACTTCATATCCACCCACGGCGCGAGAAAGGGGCTGGCCGATACCGCCCTCAGGACGGCCAAGTCAGGTTACCTTACCCGGCGCCTTGTCGATGTCGCCCAGGACCTGATCATAACCGCCGAGGACTGCGGCACCGACATGGGTGTCTGCATAAGACCCCTGCTCCAGGATGGCAAGATGATCATCTCCCTCAGCGAGAGGATAATCGGCAGGACCAACCTGAGGGATATAGTGAACCCCGAGACGGGGGAAATGATCGCGGCCTCCGGTGAGCTGATCGACGCCGAGAAGGCGGGTCAGATCGAAAAGGCCGGTCTCGAGGAGGTCTGGGTGAGGAGCCCCCTGACCTGCGCCCTCAAGGACGGCATATGCCGGCAGTGCTACGGGATGGACCTGTCGTCGCGGGAGAAGGTACTCCTGGGCGAGGCCGTCGGGGTCGTAGCGGCCCAGTCCATAGGGGAGCCCGGGACCCAGCTGACCATGCGGACCTTCCATACCGGCGGCGTCCGCATCACCGGTGAGGACATCACCCAGGGTCTTCCCAGGATAGAACAGCTCTTCGAGGTCCGGAGGCCCAAAAAGGTGGCTTTCCTCTCCGACCGGGACGGGTTCGTTTCGGAGATCCGGGAGATGGAGGGCAAGAGAAAGGTCTTCATATCCTCCGAGATGGATGGTGTGGAGTCCCGATCCTCCTACAATATTCCGGCGTCGCAGCCCCTCCTCGTCGAGGAGGGACAGCCCGTCGCGAAGGGGCAGGCCCTGACCGATGGGCACGTCGACCCGCAGCAATTGCTCGAGATCGAGGGCCTGGAGGCGGTCCAGAACTACCTGGTGGACAATATCCAGTCGGTCTATCTCTCCCAGGGCGTCTCCGTCAGCAACAAGCATATCGAGGTCATCCTAAGGAAGGTCGCGCCCGTGAACAGGGTGAGGGTGATCGAAGAGGGCGACAGCTCCTTCGTCTCCATGGAGCTGGCCTGGCTCAGCGACATCGAGAAAGAAGTCGAGCAGATAAGAGCCGGCAACGAGCGCTTCCTCCAGGAGGCTGTGGAGATCATGGCCGGCAAAAAACTCGGTGACGTCGCGGGGCAGGGCGATATTGAACCCGCCCTGAGCGTCAAGGGCAAGGTGCTCGATGACAGCTCGATCCGGCAGATGCTCCGCCCCGGTTCGGGCGTCTCCGAGCTGACCCTCGAGGATGAAGGCGATGTCCTTCGCGTGATCGTTGGCGAATCCTCATTCAGGAGGAGCATGACGGGACTGGTGCTGACCGAAAGGGTCGAACTGCCCGACGGCGAAGCCATCGAGCCGGGGAGCGCCCTCTCGGGCCTGAACCTGGCGCTGCTGACCCGGGGCTTCCCGCCCAGGATCCAAGTTAGGGACGTGGCTATCCTCGAGGAGATGAAGGACAAGACCTACCTCGCCGAGGATGTCACAGCCGACGGCAAGACGCTCCTTTCCGCCGACAGGGTCATCGATGACGCGGCCGCCTCGGTCATAAGGGAGAACAACGTGGTGTCCGTGAAGGTCTGGCGGTCCCCGGAGACGGTCACCGTATCCGACTCGATCCAGAAGATGCTCATTGACCAGTACTGGGCGAGGCCCCTCGTGCAGGCCATCGACTCCGACGGCAACGCCGTCATCGACATACCCCAGCTTATCGACGGGAGCGTCGTGCGAGGCCTCGTGGAGGGTGAACTGACGGCCGTCGAGATCGACGGCGAGATACTGTCCCGGGACGCCATCCTGAGAAAGGTGCTCTCCGATATCGCCTACGGGAAGGTGCTGCTGGAGCCGGTGAAGGACAAAAAGGGCGAGGTCGTGGCCGATGCCGGGAGTGAGGTTAATAGCCAGGTCCTGGAGAGCCTGCTAACGGCCGACCCCGATGAGATGGTCCTGAGGCCGATCTTCACCCAATCCGAGACAAAACGCACCCTTCAGCGGGTGACCTTTGTCCGCAGGCTCAGGGAGGAACCAGCCTGGAAGCCCGTTATTCACGGCATCACCAAGGCGGCCCTTGCCACGGAGAGTTTCCTCAGCGCGGCCTCCTTCCAGCAGACGGCCCAGGTCCTTGCCGGTGCAGCCGTAAGGGGCGACGTGGACAAACTGAAGGGTCTCAAGGAGAACGTGATCATAGGACACCTGATCCCCGCGGGGACATCCTTCGAGGATTGCAAGGATATAATTGTCCGTGAGGCGGCGACGGCGCCCGAGGGGCCACCCCCCGGGGAGGTTTTCCTGTAACCCTGGAAGAGGCGGGGAAAAGATCTTTCTTGACAGTGACCGGTGCCGCTGATATTATTTCCCGGTGTCCTTTTCAAGGGGGGGGTCCCGTGTGCCCTTGAACGAGCTGGCTGTGCCCAACAGGCTGGTGGGGGTAAGGTCCGTGAGGAGAGCGCTCCAGTCCGGGAATTTGAGGAAACTCTTCCTCGCGGCCGATGCGAGGGCATCCCTGGTGGAGGACCTGGAGAAGATGGCTGAAGAGGCCGGCATCAAGGTCGAATGGGCTGACAGCATGACCATCCTCGGGCGCGCTTGCGCCATCGGCCGCGGAGCGGCTGCGGCGGGGATCGCGATACGGAAGGGTCCCTGAGGTCACCGGGGTGGAGGGCTCGAAGGAGCAGTGAATGAGAAGGAGGGGGTTTTTTGCCGACCATTAACCAACTGATACGAAAGGGGCGCCAGGAAAAGAGAGGGCGCTCCAAGGCACCGGCCCTGCAGGGGAATCCTGCAAGGAGAGGGGTCTGCACCAGGGTTTACACCGTCACGCCTAAGAAGCCGAACTCCGCCCTCAGGAAGGTCGCGAGGGTCCGCCTTACCAACGGCTTCGAGGTCACTTCCTACATACCCGGGGTGGGACACAACCTGCAGGAACACTCTGTAGTGTTGGTGAGGGGCGGCAGGGTCAAGGACCTTCCCGGGGTCCGTTACCATATAGTGAGGGGCACCCTTGATTGCGGCGGCGTCGAGGGAAGGCGGAAGAGCCGCTCCAAGTACGGCGCGAGACGGCCCAAGTAGGGCCGGCAGACAGGCAACGGCAGGGAGAGTGTCTAGGATATGCCAAGAAAGGGACACGTCAGGATTCGCGAGGTTGAGCCCGACCCCAGGTTCGGGGAACTCGATATAGCCAAGTTCATTGCGGCGATCATGATCGACGGCAAGAGAAGCGTCGCCGAGAAGATCATGTACGGAGCCCTTGACCTCGCCTCGAAGAGGCTGAGCATGGAGCCCCTCGAGGTGTTCAACAAGGCCATGGAGAATGTCCGCCCCATGGTCGAGGTCCGTCCCAGGAGGGTGGGCGGGGCCACCTACCAGGTCCCCGTGGAAGTGCAGCCCAGGAGGGCCCAGGCCCTCGCCACCCGGTGGATCCTCCAGTACGCCAGGGGGCGAAAGGGCATCCCCATGGTAGAAAGGCTGGCCAGGGAGCTGACCGATGCTTGCCGCGGTGAGGGTAATTCCGTCAAGAAACGGGAAGACACTCACAGGATGGCCGAGGCCAACAGGGCCTTTGCCCATTACCGCTGGTAGTCAGCTTAAGGCCCCGCGGGCACCGGGTCGTGCAAGGGGGACCCGCCGCGGGACCGGGCACGGAGAAAAGCGAATGAGCTCGATCGATCTCGGTTCAATCAGGAATATCGGCATCGCGGCGCATATTGACGCCGGCAAGACCACGACGACGGAGAGGATCCTGTTCTTCACGGGCCGGAAGCACAAGCTCGGGGAGGTCCATGAGGGCGCGGCCACCATGGACTGGATGGAACAGGAGAGGGAGCGGGGGATCACTATAACCTCCGCGGCCACAACCTGCCATTGGAAGGGTTTTAGTGTCAATATTATTGATACGCCCGGCCACGTGGATTTCACCGTTGAGGTCGAAAGGTCCATGAGGGTCCTCGACGGGGCCGTGGCGGTCTTCTGCGCCGTCGGCGGGGTGGAACCCCAGTCCGAGACCGTCTGGAGGCAGGCCGACCGGTACAGAGTGCCCAGGGTCGCCTTCATCAACAAGATGGACAGGGTCGGGGCGGATTTCCACCAGGTCGTCGCCCAGATGAAGGAGCGCCTAGGCGCTAACGCCGTCCCAGTGCAAATACCCATAGGTTCCGAGGATGGCTTCAGCGGTGTCGTCGACCTGGTCAGGGAAAAGGCCGTCATCTACGTGGAGGAGCTCGGCGTCGACCCCAGGGTAGTGGATATCCCGGCCGAGCTGGCTGAAGACGCCGCCCTTGGGAGGGAAGCCCTCGTGGAGGCCATGGCGGAGATCGACGAGGATGTGATGAACCTCTTCCTCGAGGGCAAGCGCGTTCCGGAAGATGTCCTCAAGAGGGCCCTCAGGAAGGGGACCATCGAGCTGGCCGTTTTCCCCGTGCTCTGCGGGTCGGCTTTCAAGAACAAGGGTGTCCATTCCCTTCTTGACGCAGTGGTGGACTATCTCCCAAGCCCGAAGGACCTGCCGCCGATCAAGGGCGTGCACCCTTCGACGGGAGATCCCGAGGAAAGGTACCCCGACCCCGGCGGTCCCTTCTCAGCGCTGGCCTTCAAGATAATGGTCGACCCCTTCGTGGGGCGCCTGGTCTATTGCAGGGTCTATTCCGGGAGGGTCAGGAGCGGTTCCAGCCTTTTGAATACTTCTACGGGGAACCGCGAGAGGGTTGGCAGGATACTCAGGATGCACGCCAACAAGAGAGAGGACCTTGAAGAGGCTTCCGCCGGCGAGATCGTTGCCCTGCCGGGGCTGAAGGCCACCAAGACGGGGGACACCCTCTCCGACGAGAGGAAGCCCATCGTCCTGGAATCGGTGGAGTTCCCGGAGCCGGTGGTCCACCTCTCGGCGGAACCCATGAGCAAGGCCGACCAGGTGAAGTTGACGCGGGGGCTGGCGGGGCTCTCCGAGGAGGACCCCACCTTCAAGGTCTCCACCAACGAGGAGACGGCCCAGACGATCATCTCCGGGATGGGGGAACTTCACCTCGAGATCATCGTCGACCGGCTCAAGAGGGAATACGGCGTGGACGTCAGGGTGGGAAGGCCCCAGGTGGCCTATCGGGAGACCATCAGGAACCCCTCCTCCGGCGAGGGCAAGTTCATCAAGCAGACCGGGGGCAGGGGGCAGTACGGCCACGTGGTCCTGGAGATCGAGCCGCTCCCCGAGGAAAAGGGCTTCCTCTTCGAGGACAGGATCGTCGGCGGGGCCATACCGAGGGAGTTCATCCCGGCCGTGCAGAAGGGGATAGCCGAGACCGTGGCCAACGGGGTGCTGGGCGGTTACCCTGTGATCGGTGTGAAGGTGACCCTCGTCGACGGCAGCTTCCACGAGGTGGACAGCTCCGAACTGGCCTTCCGGATCGCCGCCTCCATGGCCTTCAAGGAAGCCATGAGGTCCGCTAACCCGGTCCTGATGGAGCCGATCATGGAGGTCGAGGTCGTGACACCCGATGAATACGTGGGGGACGTGATGGGAGACCTTTCCTCGCGGCGGGGTCACGTGGAGGGAATGGAGATGAGGGGCAACGCGAGGATCGTGAAGTCCTTCGCCCCGCTCTCGGAGATGTTCGGGTACGCCACCGACCTGAGGAACAAGACCTCGGGCAGGGCGTCCTACTCGATGCAGTTCTCTCACTACGAGGAAGTTCCCGGGGAGATCACCGAAAAGATCCTGCGGCACTGATACGCCCCGGAAAAACATAAAAGGCGGTAACCGCTGAGAAGAAGTTAACAAGGGAGGTTAACAAAATGGCGAAGGAGCATTTTGACAGGACGAAGCCGCACCTGAACATAGGTACGATCGGTCACATTGACCACGGCAAG
>MWDE01000011.1 GCA_002070395.1 Synergistetes bacterium ADurb.Bin155 | reverse complement strand
TTCCTCCCCTCGGCGAAGCTGGTTTCGAAGACGAGGGTCGGAGCGAAGGTCAGGAAGCTCTACGACACGCCCCAGGCGCCCTACCAGCGCCTGATGGCTTCGGAAGATGTCACGGGGGAGGTAAAATCCTCCCTGAAGGAGCAGTTCGAGGCCCTGAACCTGGCGGACTTGAAGAAAGAGGTGGACCGGCTCAAGACCAGGCTAAACAGGGCCTTTGCGAGCAAGAGCAAGGGTCTCCCCGGAAAGGAGACCGATCCCGGTAGGGTCGCTTAGATTTCTTCGTGAGGCAACGAAGGACTTTCACTTAGATTCTTATGTGAGGCAACAGGTGGCCCGAGTTGCCTCATTGTAGTCCGATGGCGGCTAAGTCCAATTCCTTAAAGAATGGAGCGAGGTCCCATTCCTGAAGGAATGAGGCAAGGTCCCTGTCCGTTGAAAGCACCAGCGGGGCCAAGCCTGGTTTTAGTCAAAAGTGTAGACCTGACCCCGCTCTGCGCGGGATCGCGCGAAATATAGTATGCTTATGGCCTGCCAAGGGTCACCCTTGGGGATACTACATACCACCGGAAGGAGCTCCCCCGATGGCACCCGTCGTCAAGATCACCCGCTGGCTCAAGGCCGACGTCCGCCGGTACCGCCTCGTCGTCTGGAGCGTCATGGCCCTGGTCTACATGATAGTTTTCTTCCATCGGCTGGCCCCCGGGGTGGTCCGGGACGACCTGGTCGCCGTCTTCGGGATGTCCGGAGCGGCCTTCGGCCACCTCGCTTCCATGTATTTTTACGCCTACACGGCCATGCAGATCCCGGTGGGCATGCTGGCCGACTCGCTGGGGGCCAGGAAGACCGTCACGGCGGGTATCTTCCTTTCCGGTGCGGGATCCATGGCCTTCGGCCTGGCGCCGTCACCGGCACTGGTCTACCTGGGGCGGTTCGTCGTCGGCGTGGGGGCCTCCGCGGTATTCGTCTGTATCCTGAAAATGTTATCCGATTGGTACAGCGAGAGGGAGTTCGCCACCATGTCCGGCGTCACGGCCTTCGTGGGCAATTCCGGCGGGCTCATCGCCCAGGCGCCCCTCGCCCTGATGGTGGCTTTGTTTTCCTGGAGGATGACCTTCGTCGCGATCGGTGGGTTTTCCTTCCTCCTGGGCGCGGTCTCCCTCCTTTTGATAAGGGACCGCCCCTCTGATATGGGGTTCGCCCCGGTCAACCCCACCGGGGCGGGGCCCGAGATCGGCGGCCGGGAACTGATCCACGCGGTGGGAGAGGCGCTCCGGTCCAGAGGCATCTGGCCCGCGATGACCATCGCGGGGCTTTTCTGCGGCGGACAGTTGGCCTTCATGGGCGCCTGGGGGGTCCCATGGCTTACCAGCGTCTACGGGCTCACCCGGGGCGAAGCCTCGGGCATAGTGTCCCTAGTGGTCCTCGGGGCCATGATAGGTGCCGTCCTGGTTGGGAAATTCACCGATATGGCCGGGGCGAGGCGGTGGCCCCTGGCCCTGTTGGCGGCGGTCAACGTGACCGCCTGGGGGGTGATCCTCTTCTGGGGTTCCGGCAGGCCTCCGATGGCGGTCCTCAAACCCGCCCTTTTCGTGATGGGCGTCGCCTCCATGGCGTTCCTGATCTGCCTCGCCGTCGCGAAGGAGATCAACAATCCCCGGTACACGGGGGTCGCCGTTTCGGTGCTCAACACGGGGACCTTCCTGGGTGTGGCCCTTTATCCGCCTGCCATGGGGTTCATGATCGACATCCTGCAAGGATACCCCCCGGTCATCCAGTACAGGGGAGCCCTCGCCCTCTGCCTCGCCGGGGCGGCCGCGGGGCTGTGCCTCGTCCTGAAGGTGCCGGAGACCTATTGCAGGAATATCACCCTCCCCCGGTCGGGTGGGGAAGGGGTGAGCCGTCACCTTGAGCAGTAAATGTAACGGATCCCGTTGAACCTTTGAGGGAGCACCTTGCTCTCGAGAACGACCCTGTCGTCGGTCAGGGCGACGGTCTTCAGGGTCAGGGGGAAGATAAACCCGTTGAGGTCGATGATGGGTTGGATCTGGCTCACGGCTCTGTCGGTGAGTGCCTCAGGGAGGTCAACCCTGTTGACCTTCATTGTATAGTCTTCGAGCCAGACCTGCTTGCCGCCCACGATGCCGAAGCGGCCCTCCAGTTCGATCAGGATGTCCAGCGTGAAGAGGAACCGGACCGTGTAGTACCCCCTGGCGTATACTTTTCCCTTGCGGAAGTCCAGGGAGAGGCCGTGCCAGTTGCCGTCATCGTCGCCGAAGGCCGCGTCGGAGATGGCCCTGTTGACGTCTGCCTCCAGTATGGTCGCCCGGGCATTGACGGAGAGCATTTCCACCACTTCCGGCCCTGGTGATGTCCAGCCGCTGGGGTCGGTGAACTGTGTGTCGAGGGCCTCGATCTCGAGCTGCTCGATCCTTACGCCGCCCAGTTCACACCCGAAGAGGTCCAGGAAGACCCGCCGGACCCTCCCGGTCTCGTCGGGCTCCTCGTCCAGTATCATCTCCATCGACTCTGGTTTCAGTCCCTCCGCGAAGGCCTTGAAAAGGAGGGCTCCCCTGGTGATGCCCTTGACCTCGCCCTTGAATTGGTAGGTTTGGCCTGCGAAGGCCGGGCAGGCGAGGAGGAGCAGGGCGAAAAACACCGCCGGTGTGGTTCTCAGCTTACCCATCGGGGGACCCCCACCCTTCATGGAAATGACCGTGCCCGAAGATGATATCATATCCTTCTTTGTACACCACCCCATGGCTGGTGGTATGCTGTAAAGACAACGTCATCGAGGGGCAGGTGCGCTTTTTTGGACGAGAGGAAAAGGGTCTTCCTGGCCGACGCCTCCATGTTCATCGTCGCCGTGTTCTGGGGGTCCGGTTTCGGTGTGACCAGCTGGCTTTTGGGTTTCTTCTCCCCGATGTGGCTCATGGCCGTGAGGTTCACGATGAGCGCCCTGGTCCTTTTGATGCTTTTCAAAGACCGGCTGAAGTACCTGGGCAGGAAGGATATATTCCTGGGCGTGGCCCTGGGCTTCCTCCTGTTCCTCTCCTTCGCGGCCCACATCTGGGGGTTGGTCTTTTCCACCCCCGGGAAGCAGTCCTTCATCTCCGCTTCCAACGTGGTCATGGTGCCCTTCCTCTTCGCCCTGTTCTACAGGAGATGGCCCTCCTGGGTCGCCACGGCCGGGGCCTTCATAACGACGGCGGGGTTGCTGGTCATGGCCTTCACCCCGGGGATGACCTTCAACTTCGGCGACTTCCTCTCCCTCGTCCTGGCCCTGGGCATAGCCCTCCATGTCCTCGGCGTGGGTAACCTCAGCCGGAGGATGGACCCCGTGGCCCTGACGGTGGTCCAGCTGTCCTCGGCCGGGTTCTTCTTCCTAGCCACAGCCCTTGTCTTTGAGTCGCCCCCCCACGTTGCCTCCATAGACCCCAGAGCTTTGCTGGGACTCCTTTACGTCGTGGTCCTCGTGACGGTGATCCCCTTCCTGGTGCAGACCGTGGCCCAGAGGTTCAGCCCCGAGGTCCACGCGGCGATCCTGCTCTCCCTGGAGGGTCCCTTCGGTTACGTCATCGCCGTGCTGATAGGCCAGGAAGTGCTGAACTTCCAGATAGCTCTGGGGGGTGCCGTTATCCTCATCGGTGTCGCCCTGGCGGAGTTTGACACCTTCATCAGGAAAACCTTCCACCTTCCCGGGCCGGAGGTCCTCACGCCGGGGGTCGACCCCGATGCATAGGGTGAAAAAACAGCTCCCCAGGATGGCCGGAGGCAGTTTCGCCATCATGAGTTTCAGTTACGCCTATTTTTTCCTCCCCCTGTACCTCGATCATCTGGGGTTGAAGTCTCAGGCGACAATCGGCTGGGTCCTGGGTGCCTTCTACGCGGCTTCGACCCTCCCCAGGCCTTTCATGGCCATCCTGGTGGAGCGTTTCACCTTCAGGGCCACCCTGACCGGGGCCGCCCTGTGCAGCGCCGTCGGGAGCATAGGGCTGGCCCTTTCGGGGGTCACATTGCCCTTCCTGATCCTCTCCAGGGTGCTCATGGGCTTCGGTTTCGGCCTCTTCCTGGTTTCGCTCACCACCTACCAGACTATTGCCATACCCCGCGAGGTGAGGGGCGGGGCCTTCGCCCTGATCACTATTGGCGCCATGGCGCCCTTCCTCTGCGTCGTGCCCTTGCTGGACTGGCTGCTCCAGCGTGGCGGCTACGGCGTCTACCCGTGGTTCGGGCCGCTGGTGGCCCTGGCTTGCGCCCTGGTGGGGATGACCTTCGCCGTCGTGGACCGCGACGAGGGCGCGGCGCGAAGAGGGGCGGGTTGGGGGACCTATTCGCAGCTTTTCCGCCTCGCCAGGGCCAGGGTGATGTTCCTGGCGGTGTTCATCTACGGGATGACCGACGCGGCGGTGATATCCATACCGGTCCTCGCCTTGAGCAAGGGTCTTCTGTCGTCCTACTTCATGGTGACCTTCGCGGCGGGGGCGATCCTGACAAGGCTGGCGGGGTTCAGGCTCATGGACGCCTTCCCCAAGGATATCGTTTACACTCTCATGGCTGCCTGGAATGCCTTTTCGCTCTTCGGCACGTCCTTTTCGTCTTCCCCCCATGCCTTCGCCTTTTGGGGCCTCCTTTACGGCATAGGGGTGGGTGTGGGTTTCCCCTTGTCCCTGGCGATGATAGGAGAAGCGGCGCCGCCGGGGCTGCACCCCAAGGCCACCGCCGTTGTATGGTTCATCCTGGACGGATGTTTCTTCCTGATACCCGTTGTGGTGGGTTACGCCTCATCGATGCTGGGGGTGGCCGGCGCCTTCAGGGTCCTGCCGGCCATCCTTTTCTTCGCGGCCCCGGCCGTCTACTTCTTTCTCTGGAGGCCCCTGGGAAAAAAGGGTCACCCCTAGGTCTCCCGTCGGGGCGGCAGGCTCAGCCGCCTCCTAGCCCGCCGAGGGACGCGACTTCCTGCGCTCCTCCAGCTGGCCCTCGCGGATGTCCCTGTCGATCTTCATCCTGACGGCGACCTCGTCATCGGTGAGCCAGAAGTATTCGGGAGGGAGATAGAGCATTTCTTCCGTGTCCGACTCGTTGAACATGATCCGGAACCGCCCGCTCTGCCCGGTCTCCATGTTGGTCACCAGGACCGAGCAGTCGTCGCAATCGTAATGGACCTTCATATACATCTTGCACAGCTCGGCGGCCCGTTCCCTCATCTTCTCCCCAAGTTGAATGTAGTGTTCGACTTCAAGCTTCAGCACTGTCCCCGACCTCCCCTTTATTCTTACGGGAGGTAGTATAACATACTATCCTGATAAATCGATATCGGGGATTGAAAACCGTAAATCGTGAATCGTGAATCGTGAATCGGGAATCGGGAATCGTTAGTCGTGAATCGTAAATCGTGAATCGAAAGGTCAATTGTTTTGCTCTTGCGACTCGCGTTTCTCCCGTTTCCCGTTCCCGTTCACGCTTTTCGCTTTTGCCTTTGCCTTGGCTCCACTATTCACGATTCCCGATTCACGATTGGCGGGTTTTGCCCTTTCGATTCCCGATTCACGATTTACGATTGACGGGTTTTGCCCTTGCGATCCCCGCTTTATCTGCCTTCTTCTTTCTTCCACCCTTTCCAGAAGACCGGCATCGGGAGGAGGGGAAGCAGGCCGAGCAGGATGAGGACCATGGTGAGGTTCGTGCGGTCGGCCAGGGCCCCGATGGGTGCTATGAGGAGGCTCGCCAGCCCGAAGGGGAGCCCCATGACCATCGAGGCGGCGGTGCTCCTGGCCTCGGGGGCCATCTCTTGGGCGGCGGCCCCGGTGACGGGGAGGAGTCCCTGGAGGAGGGCGTTGCCCACCATGTAGAGGGAGATCGACAGGACCCCGCCGGTCAGGGCCGCCGGGACCAGGAAGAAGGGCGCCATGGCCATGGCGGCCATCGTGACTATCCTCCGGCCGAACCGATCGGCTATCCTGCCGCCGACCATGGGCGAGACCGTGCCCACGGTGTTTATCAGGAAGAGTATAGTGCCGATGTTCACGATGCTCCCCCCCCGGGAGGCGATGAACAGGGGGAGAAAGAAGCGGATTCCCTCGAAGGCCGTCTCCCGGCATACGCATACCAGCCACACGGGAAAAATGATGCCGAAGGTCCTGCTGAAGGATCGGTAAAATCCCCTGGGGGAAGGGTATGATTCAGAACCTTCCGCCTTCAGGGTCGGGATGAAGCGGATCACGAGCCAGGCCCCGACGGAGACGGGCACCAGCGTAGCCACCACCATCAGCGGTCCCATGCCGAAGACCTTGACCAGGAGGACGGCATAGATCGGGCTGAGGGTCGACCCCAGTATCCCGGCCACGGAGAACAGGGCGAGGAAGAAGGCCAGTTTCCCCGGGTCTCCCACGTAACCCACGCTCCCATGCCCCAGGGGGTGGTAGACGGAACTGCCGAAGGACCAGAGGCCGACCAGTATAAGGGTGACGCCGTAGGTGGGGCCAAGGGGGAGCATGGAGGCCCCGAGGGCGGTCAGCAGGGGGCCCACGATTATCGCGTAGGGGCGGGAGAAGGTGTCTGAGATGTAACCGGCCATAGGCTGGACCACAATGTGGATCATCCCCGAGAGGGAATTCAACAGTCCCGCCTGGGCGTAGGAGATCCCGAGCCGACCGACGATCACCGGGACGAAGGTGGCCAGGAAGGTCCCGTGGAGGTCGGTGAGAAAATGGGTCAGCGTCAGGATGACCAGTTTGGTGTTGACGGCGGGGCGTTTCAGTTTCATGACCTCGATCGGGGCTCCCCTCGTGGCGTTCTTTGTGACGACACCCATTGTATCACTGTATACATGGACAGGCCTATCCCGTGGGATGGTATGATTGGGCCATCCCTTCACCCCGGTAAAAAGAGAGGACCGGTCATGGAGAATACGAGGCAGGGCATACTTGAACTGCTCCTGGAGCTGGCCAGGATACCCAGCGTCACCGGCTCTCCAGGGGAGGCCGAGGCCGGGAGGTTCATCCACAGTCGGCTCGGGGAGTTGGGTTATTTCCGGGAGCACCCCGATGATCTCAGGTTCATCCCCGTCCCGGGGGACCCCTTCGGCAGGGGGGCGGTCATGGCCATCGTCGAGGCCGAACCGGCCGTAAAGGGGACGGTGGTCCTCACGGGGCACTTCGACGTGGTCGGGACGGAAGAGTTCGGTCCCCTGGAAGGCCTGGCCTTCTCCCCCGTGGAGTACACCGCCGCCCTGGGGGAGCGGGGCCTCGGAGGGGAGGCCGGCGAGGACCTGGCCTCCGGTGATTTTATCTTCGGCCGCGGCGTGATGGACATGAAGTGCGGCCTGGCGGCGGAGATGGCCCTGCTCGCTGAAGCGGCGGCCGACCCTTCCAGCCTCGGCGTCAACCTGCTTTTCCTCGCCGTCCCCGACGAGGAGGTCGGGTCCGCCGGCATGAAGGCCGCCGTCCCCGCCCTGGCGGGTATCAGGGACGAGAGAGGCCTCGAATACCTGGGGGCCATCCTGGCTGAACCGGGATCGGCCGGGGCGCCCGACCTGGAAGGGGAGGCTGTCTTCCTGGGCTCCGTCGGCAAGGTGATGCCCTTCTTCTATTGCGTCGGTGCGGGGACCCACGTGGGGCGGTACTTCGACGGCCTGAGCGCTTCCCTCATGGCGTCCCACCTTTCGGTCCTCGTCGAGGGTGATCCGCGGCTGGCCGACAGGTCCGGCGATGAGACGGGCCCCCCGCCGGCGTGCCTCTTCCTGAGGGACCTCCGGAACGATTACTCCGTCACCACCCCCGACAGGGCGGCGATCTTCTTCAATTACATCACCCTCACCAGGGCACCGGCGGAGGTAATGGGCGAGATGAAGAAGGTCGCCGAAGAAGCCGCCTTTGCCGCCTTCGAACAGGTGAAGAGGAGCGCATCGAAGCTCGGGGCCGCCTTCTACACCCCCCGCCCGCGGGTGGTGACCTTCGAGGAGTTCGCCCACGAGACCGACGCGGCCCTGGGAGGCGGGACGAAGGCCAGGATCAGGAGACTGGTCGAAGCCATGGACCCCGCACTGGACGACCGTCACCGCTCATTGGCGGTGGTGACGGAAATGCTCCGGTGGGACCCCCCTTCCGCGCCGATGGTGATCGTGGGCTTCCTGCCGCCCTATTACCCTCACCGCTTCAACGACGGCGGGAGCGAAGGCGACAGGAGGGCCCGAAAGGCCGCCGGGAGCGTCATCGAAACGGCCCGCCTCGAGTACGGCGTGGAGCTCTCCCTGAAGGAGTACTTCGCCGGCATCAGCGACCTCTGTTACCTCGGTTTCCAGGGGAGCGCCATGGACATGCTCTGCGTGGCATCGAATACTCCCGGGTGGGGGAGTGTCTACAGGGTAGCCCTGGGCGAAATGAAGGCCCTCGACATCCCGGTGCTGAACCTGGGGCCCTCCGGGAAGGACCCCCACAAGATCACCGAGAGACTCCGCCTCTCCTACTCCCTGGAGGTTTTCCCCGGGCTCTTGCGGGAGGCCGTCCTCTCTCTGGCGCGGCAAGGAGGCTGAGTTCTTCTATGGGTGTCAACGGGCCCGGCCGGCTGGTCAGGGCCGCCCTCATAGGCGGGGTCTACGTGGCCCTGACGCTGCTCTTCGCCCCCATCTCCTTCGGGCCGGCGCAGGTCAGGGTGTCGGAAGCTCTGGCGCTGCTTCCGTGGATGTGGCCCGAGGCCGTTCCCGGCCTTTTCGTCGGTTGCGTCATCTCCAATTTCGTCGGTGGTTTCGGTATAATTGACGTGGTATTCGGAAGCCTGGCAACGCTTGGGGCCGCGATACTCACCTCGAGGATGCCCAACAGGGTCCTCGCCGCCCTTCCCCCTGTCGCCGTCAACGCCCTCGTAGTCGGGGGTTATCTTTCTTTTATCCTTGAGGTCCCGGCGCTCCCGGTCATGGTCCATATCGGCCTAGGGGAAGCTGTCGCATGTTTCGGCCTGGGGATACCTCTTCTCACTCTCCTGGAAAGGCGGTTTCGCCGTGGAGGGCGTTAACAGTACTTTCAACATCGATGCTTTCTACGAGACCCTGATCGACCAGACCCCGCTCGGGATCGCCGTCCAGACGCCCGATGGGAAGGTAGCCCGTGCCAACAGCGCCTTCTGCGAGATGTTCGGCTACGATCCGGGCGAGGTCGTGGGAAGCCAGCTCGACGACCTCGTCGCCCGTGAAGAGGACCTTTCCGCGGACGCGGGGGATCTGACGGAGCTGGTCCTCAGGGGCAGGAGCAACCTTGCCGAGAGGGTCAGGGTCAGAAAGGACGGTTCCCGGTTCCCCGTCCTGATATGGGGCGTCCCCATCATTCAAGGCGACAGGGTGCTGGCGGTCTACGCCATCTACGAGGATATAAGCGAGAGGAAGGTCGCCGAGAGGGAACTGGCTCGCGAAAGGTCCGTGCTGGAAAGGATAGTGGTCGATTCACCCGACGGCATGGTCCTCTTCGATGAGGAGGGCACCGTCTTTCGCTCCAACCCGGCCTTCGACCGGCTCTTCGACCTGGGGCAGGATGAGGTTCTCGGACATCACCTCTGGGAGATCCTCGGGGGTGGGGGAAAGGAAGAAGAGATCCGGGGTTATATCCGGCAACTGAGGGACCGGAAAAGGCTGGATTATGACGCCGTCCGGTTCCGTAAGGACGGCAGCGAGATACACCTCTCCATACGGGCCGTGGCCATAACGGGCGACGGCCCCTCCGGGGAATACCTGGCCGTCTACCGGGATATTTCATCGAGGGTGATGGTACAGCAGCAACTCGCCACGGAAAGGACCTACTTCGAGAACCTCTTTATGAACAGCCCCCTGGCCATAGCCCTCGTCGGGGGTGACGGCATCATCCAGCGGGTCAACGATTCCTTCGAGAGGCTCTTCGGGTACTACAGTTACGAGTGCGTCGGCGCGGACCTGGACGCGCTCATAGCCCCCGGTGAGCTCCGGGGCGATGCCGTAGGCCTGACCAGGGGGGCGGCGGACGGTACCACCATCAAGGCCGAAAGGACGAGGCGCCGGAAGGACGGAAGCTGGGTGGAGGTGCAGATCAACGCCGTCTGCTTCCCCGTGGGGGATGGGACGACCCTGATCTACGCCATATACCAGGATATAACCGAGAGGAAGATGCTCGACGACAAGATCCGGTTCTTCGGCTGTCATGACGCACTGACGGGGCTGTACAACCAATCCTTTTTCGAGGAGGAGCTTCGGCGGCTGGACTCGCCGAGGCAGCTCCCCATAAGCCTGGTCGTGGCGGACTTGGACAACCTTAAGCTCATCAACGACGCCTTCGGCCACCTCGAAGGCGACAAACTCCTGACCGAGGCGGGGACGATCCTCCGGTCCTGCTGCAGGCAGGAGGATATAATCGCCCGTATCGGCGGCGATGAATTCATCATGCTCCTGCCCCAGACGACCCTTCTCGAGGCCAGGTCCGTCTGCGACCGCGTGAGGCGGGCCTGCGAGCGCAGCCAGGGAGGTATGATCCCGCTGAGCATGGCGCTGGGGGTGGCCGCCAAGGAGGAAGTCACCCAGGATCTCATGCAGGTGAGGAAAAAGGCCGACGACGACATGTACCTGGACAAGCTGACTAGGAGTGAAAGGTCGCGGTCGGCCATCTACTCGAGGATCGTGGAGTTCCTGGATTCCGACCCCAGGATGAAGACCCATATTTCCAGGGTGAGGGGGCTGGCACACCTTTTCGGGAAGCACCTCGCCCTCAGGCAGGACGAGATGGAAAAACTGGCCCTGCTGGCCCGATTCCACGATGTGGGTTTGATGCCCATCCCCGCCGAGGTCCTTTACAAGAAGGGGCCCCTTGACCCCGGGGAGTGGGAGGATGTGCGGAGGCACCCCGAAAGGGGCTACCGCCTCGCCAGGAATCTTGCCCCCTTGAGCTCCATCGCCGAGGAGATCCTCTGCCATCACGAGAAGTACGACGGCAGCGGTTATCCCAGGGGCCTTTCCGGCGAGGACATTCCCCGCCTTTCCCGGGTCATCCACCTGCTCTGCGCCTACGAGGCGATGACCGGCTGGCGTTCCTACCGGCCCAGCCTTTCCAGCGAGGAGGCCCTCGAGGAGATAGCCTCCCAGGCGGGCAAACAGTTCGACCCCCGGCTGGCGGGGGTCTTCGTCCAGCTCCACAGGACCCTGGAGGTCGGCAACGGCCTCCCGTAACCCTTCACTTCAGCGGTCCCTCCCACGGGCGTTCCAGCAGGCGACGTTCCGATCCGGCGCCACCGGCGAAAGGGGTGGCGCCTTCCTGCAGCGCTCCGTCCTGGCGGGGCACCGGGGAGCGTAAGGACACCCCCCGAAGGGCCATTCCTCGATCCTTTCGGGGGGTCTGATCTCCTTACCTATCCCCGGAATGGCCGCGATGAGGGCCCTGCTGTAGGGGTGGAGAGGGTCCCTCACGACGCTCTCCGAGGGCCCCGTCTCGACGACGGCGCCCTTGTACATGACCGCCACCCTGTCGGCGAAGGCCGCCGCCAGGGGGAGGTCGTGGATGGCCATCAGCAGCCCCATGCCCTTTTGCGTCCTGCGGCGGAGGATGGCCATCACTTCGGCCCTGTTGGCTGCGTCCTGCATGCTGGCCGGTTCGTCGGCCAGGAGGAACTCGGGGTCCAGGCTGAGAGCCCTGGCTATGCTGACCCTCTGCCTCTGCCCCCCCGAGAGGGCAAGCCGCACCCGTTCCTTCCAGAGGGCCGGGTCGCCCAGGCCCAACTCGGCCAGGAGGACTCGAGCCTTTTCCAGGGCCTCCCCGCGGCTCCCCCTGCCGGCGATGCGGATCGGCTCGGATGCGGCGTCCAAGGCGTTCAGCGTGGGAGGGACGCACCCGAAGGGGTCCTGGGGGATGAAGCCGCACCTCCTCCTCAAGAAGATCAGCTCCTTTCCGTCGCACCCCGCCAGTTTCCGCCCCAGGAGGGCGACGTAACCCGCCGAAGGCTGGACCAGCCCCAGGCTCGCCCGGAGCAGCGTGGTCTTCCCGCTCCCCGATTCACCGACGACGGCCAGGCTCTCGCCGGGCGCGACATCGATGTCCGCTCCCTTCAGGGCCTCCGCGCTGCCCCGGGGTGAATGGAACGTGACCGACAAACCCTTCGTGGAGAGGAGAAGGCCGCTCACTGCCCTGACCTCGCCGTGACGCCGAAGGCCGAAAGCAGCGTCCTCGTGTGAGCGTGGGAGGGGAAGGCCGTGATCCGCTCGGGGGTGCCCTTTTCGACCAGGCGGCCTTCGTGCATCACCGCCATTTCGTCGCTGATGGAGAGCGCCAGCGGGAGGTCGTGGGTCACGAGAAGCAGGCCCATCCCCTTCTCCCTCACCATCCTGACGAGGGTGGCGATGACCTCGGCCTGGGTGATCACGTCCAGGGCGCTCGTCGGCTCGTCGGCGATCAGGAACTCCGGGGAGCAGGCGACGGCCATCGATATGACCGCCCGCTGCTTTTCACCGCCGGAGAGTTCGTGGGGGTACTTCCCGGCGTAGCCCGGCGGCAGGTTCGTCATGGCCAGCAGTTCCAAGGCCCTTTCCCGGGCCTCGCCGCCGGGCATGCCCAGCCGGACCCGGAGCACCTCGGCGACCTGGTAGCCCACGGTCAGCACCGGCGTCAGGGAGTTCATGGCCCCCTGGGTCACCAGGGCCGCTTTCTTCCAGCGGAACTCCCGCATCCTCTCCTCGCTCGCCCGGGTCAGCTCCATGCCGTCGTAGTCGATGCTCCCCGACATTTCCGTGCCGGGGGGGAGGAGGCGGAGGATGCCGTAGACCAGGGTGCTTTTGCCGCCTCCCGACTCTCCGACGACGGCGGTCACTTTCCCCCGGGGCACTTCCAGGGAGACGCCCCTGACGGCGGGGACGCTCCTGGCGGCGGTCCTGTAGGTCACCGATAGGTCCCGGATCGCGATCATCGCCCGCCGCCCCCCTTCAGCCTCGGGTCGGCCATCTCCTCGATGGCCCTTCCCATGTCGAGGAAAACGAGGCAGATCAGCGAGATGCCCAGCCCCGGCGGGATGATGAGCCACCAGGCACCGGCCGTGAAGGCCCCGAAACCGTGGGCCTCGTGGAGCATCCTCCCCCAGGAGATCACCCTGGGGTCGGAAAGCCCCAGAAAGGAGAGCCCCGCCTCGGCGAGGATGGCGCCTGGTACGCCTAGGGACACGGCGGCCAGCACCACCGGCATCGCCTCGGGCAGCAGGTGCCTGTAAAGGATGTACCAGGGGCCGGCCCCCAGGGAGCGGAGGTTCTCGACGTAGCAGGACTCCCTCAGGGAGAGCGCCAGGGAGCGGACGGTCCTGGCCGTACCCATCCACGAGAAGAGGCCCAGGATCATTACGAGTTGCCAGAGCCCCTTCCCCCATATCCCCACGAAGACCATCAGGATCGGGAGGACCGGTATGGACAGGAGGACGTCCACCGCCCTCATGATCAGGGCGTCGGCGGCGCCCCCGAGGTAACCGCTCGTCAGCCCGATGGAGAGCCCCAGCAGCGAGGCCAGCAGGGTGGCCGAGATACCCACCAGGAGGGAGACCCTGACCCCCACGATGAAGAGGGAGAGGACATCCCTCCCTCTCTGGTCCGTCCCGAGCAGGCCCCACCTGCCGCCGGGAAGGGCGAGGTCCAGGGAGCCGCCCGACGGGGCGGGTCCCTCCAGCGAGAGGGTTTGCACACCCCTGCCGGGGAATAGCAGGGACGTGGCGCTGGCGAAAGGCGGTATGCCGAGGCCTGTCTTGAAAGCCATATCCCTGGCGTCTAGGTCGACCTCCCAAAGGCTGCCTCCCCTGAAGGAGGCCAGGGTGAAGGAGCCCCCCTCCGCCGTGGTCCAGACCAGCCGCACCGGGGAGTCCTCGTCGAAGGCCAGTTGACCCTTTAGCGTCAGGTTTTCGGGGGCGTCCCACTTCCAATCGATGGTTATCTCCCTTGAAGCGGGGGTTATGGCGCCGGAAAAGGGGGGCGGCGCGTCCCCCCCGGACCAGGCGGGCGGGGCGAAGGGTTTGGCCATGGTCCTCCCCGGGTCACCGGGGAGCATCGGGGGGCCGGCGGCGGCGACGGCCAGGATCAGCAGGAAGGCCATGAAACTCCACCGGGGGGGCTTCCTCAACTTTGGACCCTCCCCCCGACCCTTATCCGCGGGTCCGCCAGGGCGTAGGCGGCGTCGGCGGCCAGGTTGGAGGCGATCGTCAGCAGCCCCAGGATGTAAAAGGCGGCTCCCGCCGCCGGGTAATCGTGGCCCATGATGGAATCGAGGAGATACTTCCCGACCCCGTGGAGGGAGAAGACCGTCTCGGTCAGGACGGCCCCGGAGACGATGCCGGGGAGGGCCAGGAGGAACAGGGTGAGCACCGGGGGAAGGGCGGACCGGAAAGCGTGGTTCCAGAGGACCCTGCCCTCGGGGAGGCCCTTGGCCCTGGCCATGAGGATGAAGTCCTCACCCAGGGTCTTCACCATCAGGTTCCTCACGTAGATGGCCCAGGAGCCGAAGCCGAGGAGCACCAGCGACCCCGCCGGCAGCAGCAGGTGCCAGAGGTAATCCAGGGCCCTCGCCGTCCCCGTCTGAGGGAGAGGTATGGAGACGCTCCCCCTCAGGGGGAACAGGGGGAAAGTGTAGGCCAAGAGCAGGAGGAGGACCAGCTGGACGAAGAAGGAGGGGAAGGAGAAGGACACCGACCCCGAGAGGAGCACGACCTTTTCCGTGAACCCGCCCCTTTTTCTCGCCGCCTTGACGCCGAGCCAGGTGCCGAGGGCCGACGAAAGGACCAGGGCCGAACCGAGGAGGGCGACCGTGTTAGGGACCCTGCTTTTCAGTTCGTCCCAGACGGGCCGCTGGGAGAGGAAGGAGATGCCGAAATCGAAGGTGAGCATCCTCCGGACATAGACCGCGAACTGCCGGCCCAGGGGGAGGTCCAGCCCGAAGACCTCCCTCATCCGCTCTTTGGCCTCGGGGGAGAAGCGGGGGTCGACGATGGTCGACACGACATCGCCGGGCATGATCCTGAAGAGGAAAAAGTTGGCGGCAATGACCAGGAGGAGGACGGCCGCCGCGCCCAGGACCCTCTTCGTCCAGTAGGACCTCAAGGGCTAATCACCCCCGAGGAGCCAGAAGCCCTCGTTCCTGACGAGGTGCACGAACTCGCCGGGCCGGTACTCCCTGAAAACGAAGGGACCCGTACCGACCAGGCTGGTGAGCTCCTTCACCGAGGGGTTGGTCTCCCTCGCGGGCTGCCAGCTCTCCCAGTCCTTGACGGTTTCGAGGATGTGGGCCGGGAAGACCGGTGAACCCCCTATATTGTGGAGGTGCCAGTAGGACACGTTCCCCATCGTGACGATCACGGTGTGGTCGTCGGGGGTGTCGATCCTCTCGATATCCCTGACATTATCGTAGTAACGGGGTATCTCGTGTTCCTTCAGGAACTCCAGGGTCTTCCTCACGTCCCTGGAGGTGAAGGGGATCCCATCCTGCCAGCGGACGCCCTCCCTGAGGGTGAAGGTCAGCCTCGTGTGGGGTCCGCCTTCGCCGTCGACGGTCTCAACTTTCCAGTCCGTGGCCAGCCAGGGGAGGTCCCCCAGGGTCTCCGGGTCCACGGCGATCAGTCCCTCGTAGATGAGGGCCAGCACCTGCCAGTCGTAGGCGGAACTCGTGCCCAGCGGGTTGAGCGACCTCGGTTCCTCCGGAAGGCACCACATGACGGGCCTCTCTCCCCCGTGAAGAGGTCTCATGTTAAGCAAGGTCCAGAGGTTGTCCGCCGAGGTCGACCGGGTGCTCACCACGCCCTCCCAATCGTCCCTGACGGCGGCCACCATGTAGCGGGAGTAGATCGGTATCCAGGGCGATATATCCGAGAGCATCCGCTGGGCCTTTCGGGCGGCCCCATCGGCGGTCTTCTCGTCGGGGGCCCAGCGGAGCTCCTCGAGGACCTTGTCCAGTTCGGGGTCATGAAGTCCCTGGATGTTGTAACCCCCCGGCACGTCCATCGATGAGTGGAAGAAGGCGAAAAGGCTGTCGGGGTCTCTCGAAAGGCTCCAGGCCATGACGAAGAGGTCGAAATCGTGGCGGTCGAGCCTGCTTATCATGCTGGAGAAGTCCAGGGGCTCCACCGACAGGGGGATGCCGATCGACTTGAGGGCTTCGGCGATCCTGTTAGATATCTCCGCCGTGGTGGGGGCCACCTGCGCGGTGGGCGATAGCAGCTTCACCGCCTTCAGCGGCCGGTCGCCGCCGGGAGGGATGAGGGTGCCCTCGGTCGACCATTTCCACCCCGCGTCGGCGAGGATCTGCCTGGCTTTGGCGGGGTCGTGCTCGTGGACCGTCACGTCGGGTTCATAGTAGGGGGAGACCGGCGGCAGGTAGGTGTCGACGGGCTCGCTGTACCCCGAAAAGATGTCCCTCACGATCTGCCTCGACGGGACGGCCATGGCCGCCGCATGCCGGAGTGTCCGGTCGTTCCACGGTTCCTTCCTCAGGTTGAAGCCCATGAAGAACAGGTGAAATCCCCGGGAAATGGAGAGGGAGATTTCCTGGTTTGAGGCGAGGCGGTCCACGTCGGAGGGGCGGGCGATGTCGCCCAAGACGTCCAGTTCGCCCTTCTGGAGGGCCAGCATCTGGGAGTCGGGGTCCCGGTAGATCACCATGTAGAGGTCCTTGATATGGGGGCCCTTGACAGAGGAGACATCGAAATCCGCACAGGCGGCCTTGCCCTGCAGGATGAGGCCCAGGAAAAGGATGAGCGATAAAAACCTCCTTGGGATCATGGCCGTCACCTCCCAAAAAGATACTCGTTATCATAGCACAGCCCCTGATTGGGGTCAGACCTTGAATTTGAGCAATTGTATACGGAAAAGACGAAATCCGTGAATCGTGAACCGTGAATTGTGAATCGTGAACCGTGAATTGTGAATCGTGAATCGTGAATTGTGAATCGTGAATCGTGAATCGTGAATCGAAGGAGCAAGGCCAAACCTTAAGAGCGTGAGACGTAGGATCAAAAGCGTGAAGCGAAGGACGAAAGCCGGAAACCGTGAATCGTGAATCGTGAATCGTGAATAGGAAACCAAAAACCGAGAATCGTAAATCGGAAGACCGAACTCGTAAACGGTCAACGGGGGAATGGCCCAGGGACCTGGTTCTTGGTATCCAAATGAAATGATATCAAAAAGACGCATCCCCTTGACAAAGCGGGGAGAGGGGCATAAGATAGGTCAGCCTAACAAATTTCTTACTTCGAAACATAGGGCGCGTTCCCGTTTTTAGGGTAGCGGATTTCAACGAGAAGTGAGTGCAAGAAGGAGGTGTTCTGGTTATGAAACGCCATTACCGTGGCATAGGGGTTCTGGCGGTGATCCTATTATCGGCCTGGCTGGCCCTGCCGGGCGGCGTCATTGCGACTCCCGCCGGCGCGGCTGAGGCCGGTGCCTTGAGA
The DNA here is from genome assembly GCA_002070395.1 of Synergistetes bacterium ADurb.Bin155. Classification (GTDB taxonomy): domain Bacteria; phylum Synergistota; class Synergistia; order Synergistales; family Thermovirgaceae; genus 58-81. The sequence continues at coordinate 55,026 of MWDE01000011.1, read as the reverse complement.
TCCTTCGCCGTCGTGGACGGAAAGACCGGCAACGACGAGCAGGGTGAGGGGACCGCCCTTTCGCCCTATCGTACGATCGGTCATGCCCTGGACAGGGCGAAGGAGGGTGCCGTCGTCGTTGTCCTGCCGGGGACCTACAAGGAAAGCCTCAGCATAACCCGGAAGGTGACGTTGATGTCTGATCCCGGGCGGGCCTACGGCTCGGCCCGTACCGTTATCGACGCGGCCGGCCTTGACGAGGGCATCCGGATCAAGGGCGACGGCGCGGCCGGGACTGTCATCGAGGGCCTGACCATCCAGCATGCCAACAACCAGGGTATTTTCGCCGAGGACACTAGCAATATCATCATCCGCGGCAACAATATCGAAGATAACGCCCTGGCGCCTACCAGCGACAGGATCGAAACGAAGGCCATCCTCCTGGTCGGTGTCTCCTCGTCCTACATCCTGGACAACACCGTCACCCGGAACAAGGGCGGCGGCATCGCGGTGATGGACAACGGCCCCATCAACCCCGGCGCCCTGGTGCCCGGGACGCCGAGGCCGGCTATGTATAACGTCATCAGCGGCAACAGGGTCAACGATAACGAAGAGTCCTGCGGCATCGTCGTCGCGGCCTTCAACCCCGGCCAGGGAGTCATCGGCAACCTGGTGACCGGCAATACCGTAAACCGCAACCCGGCCGGCATAATCGTCGCCGCGAACCCTCCGGGGACGTCGGCCATCGATAACGTGGTAAGCGGCAACGCCATCACCGATAATTTCCTCCCCGGGGTGATCATCCACAGCAACGCCCCCGGCCAAAGGGTGCAGGGCACCATCGTCAGCGGTAATACGGTCCGCGGCAACGGCGCGGACCAGGAAGTCGGGCTGGCCGACCCCGCCGGCATCATCGTCGTCGGGGCCGTCGCCAAGGTGCAGGATACCCTGGTCGTGGGCAACAGGGTGAGCGGCGAGAAGTACGGGGTGTGGGTTTCCGGAGCCGAGGGCACCGTGGTCCAGGGCAACGGGTTCGACCCGTCCGTCGGCACTCCTCTTTTCATCCGGTAAAGGGATGAACCTGCCGCCCGAAGGCGGGATGGAACGAACAAGGCCGGCGCCGCCACGAAAGGCGGCGCCGGTTTTTCCGTCCTTGCCGCTAGGAACGGAGGTTTATTTCTTTTCGCCCTCCCCCAGGAAGGTGAAGATCACCACCGCCATGGCCGTCGCCAGGACCGCCCCGGCGGTGAAGACCGCTTCGATGCCCCTGGAGGCGAAGATCGCCCCGAAAAGGGGCGGCCCCAGGGTCTGCCCCAGCCTCAGGGAGAGGCTGTTCAGGGACAGGACCACGGCCCGGTTCTCCTCGGGAGCCCTGTCGGTGAGGGCGGTGAGCAGGTTCGGGATGTTGACGCCCTGTCCCATGCCGAAGAGGGCCGCCGGGATCAACATACCGCAGCAGCCGGGCGCGCGGAGAAGGAACAGGAGCGCGAAGCCGTACAAGGCAAAGGCGGCCGTCACCAGGGAGCGGCGGCTGAAACGGGCAGAGAGCCACCCCGCTCTCGACGAGGTTATGGCCCCGGAGATGGACATGACGGCCGATATCACCCCTATCGTCAAGGGCGTCGCGCCGTAGCCTGATTCCAGGAAGAAGGGGAGGAAGGTGATGAACCCGCCGAACTGGATCACGAAGGCCATCATCGTGGCGAAAAGCAAAAGGGGGATCCCCTTGCCGGTGAGCCCCGCCCGGAGCGACGATGAGGGCCGCCCCGCGGGCGGGCTCCCCGCCGGGAACCTTTTCCCCTCCTCGAGCCCCAGGTACGCCCAGGCGCCCACGGGGAGGGCCAGGAGGGAGAGGAGGAAGGGGTAGTTCCAGCCGACCATGGCCAGCAGGCCCCCGAGGGCGGGGTACAAGGCGGTGCCCACCCCTATCATGCTCGTGTTGTAACCCATGGCCGCCGGCCTGTCGTCGCCCTCAAAAAAATCCCCTATCAGGGCCGCGTTCAGCACGTTGAGGGGCGCTGACCCGATACCCTGCAGGAACCTGAAGGTCATCAGGGCGCCGAAGCCAGGAGCGAAAAAGCAGGCTCCCCCCGCCGCGCCGAAAAGGAAGAGACACGGGATCAGGACCCGCCTCCGGCCGAAGCGGTCGGAGAGGAGTCCCACAAGGGGGGTGAAGAGGAGCCCCGGTATCGTAAAGGCCGAAATGAGCCACGCCGCGTCCTCCTGGTTGACCCCCAGGGCGCGGGTCATCTCCGGGAAAGCCGGAGTGACGCTGGCGACGCCCAGGACCGAGATCAGGGTGACGCCGAAGACGATGTTCAGATTGGGGTCAAAAAAAAGAGGCCGTCTTGCCCCGGCGGTCCCACCCCTAGGAATGGCCAGCCCCCCTTTATCCCCGCCACCGGTTCCTGTGGACCCTGGCGGGATCATATCGCTCGGAGGGCCCCTTTTCCTCGGCGGGGTACCCCAGGGATACTATTGAAAAGGGCGTGATCTCCCCCGGGAGGCCCAGCAGGGAGCTCACCCCCTTGACGAGGTTTTCCATGGGGTGGATGCCGAGCCACACTGACCCGATCCCCAGGGCTTTGGCCGCTGTCAGGATGTTCATTGTTGCCGCGGCGCAATCCTGGGGCCAGAAGTCCGGCGTCTGGAGCCCGGTGGTACGGCCGCAAACGGCTATCGCCACGGGGGCCTTGTGGAGCATCCTGGAATAGGGGTGGAACAGCGTGATCGCCCGCAGGGTCTCCCTGTCGTCGATGATGACGAATTCCCAGGGCCGCTGATCATGGGCGCTCGGGGCGCTCATCGCGGCGCGCAGGAGCTGCTCCAGGGACCCCTCTTCGATGGCCCTGTCGGTGTATTTCCTGATGCTCCTCCTGGAGAGGATGACTTCAAGAGCCCCGTCACTCATGGCGGACCTCCCGGTTCCTTTCATGGTATCGTTGGTACGAGGCAGGTGAAGGCCGTGTGAATCCTCTTCAAGGCCGTGGCCTCGGCCATCCTGTGGGTAGGGAAGCTCCTCCGGGGTTTTTTCGCCTCCGGTCGGGCGCCCTTGCCCTGACGAAAGAGGGGCCCTCCTGGGGCCCCTCTCATCATCTTTACTGGGGGGTCATGTCCGTTTCAGGCCAGAGTTCCGGCTCGATCCGGGGGTTGGCGGGGTCCACAATGGAGATGCCCACCAGGTGCGAGCGCTTCGACCGGTAGAGGGCCGTGTCGGCGTTGACCAGCACGGCCTGCTGGGTTATCCCCGGAATGATCTTGGTCACACCCACGGAGATACCCTCGAATTCGGGGATCACGTTCCCGACGGCCTTGATGATCCTCCTGGCCACCGTCTCGGCCAGGGTCAGGTCATTGCTGTCGAGGACCACCACGAACTGGTTCCCGCTGAAACGCGAGACCACGTCGCCGGACCTGATCGATTCCGATATGGCCTCGGCCGATCTCTTGAGATAGGCGTCCCCTACCAGGTGGCCATGGGCCTGGTACACGTTCTGGTAGTCGTCGAGGTCGATGAAGAGGAGGGCCTTTTCGGTCTCGTTCTCTATGAGCACCCGGAGGAGGTTGTCGCAATATCTCCTGTTGTAGACTCCCGTGAGGTCATCCCTGAGCGCCCTGTCCTCGGCGTCCCTTTTCGCGGCGATGAGGGAGGAGACATGGTCCAGGTTCATCCGCAGGATGTCCAGGAAGAAGTAGGCGAAGAGCAGCGAGAAGGAGTAGGTCACTATCACGTAGGCCATGGTCTCGTCCAGTTCCCTCGTGCGGAGGATGGGGTAGTAGAAGCAAAGGGCATTGTAAAGGAGGACCAGGAAGAAGGCGAACCCTCTGGGCTTCAGAAAATAGGGGGCAACCATGACGCAGAAGAAGAGGGTCATGACATGGCGAAGGAGCAGTATGCTCAAGGGAAGGCCCATCACCGTGAAAAGAAGCGGCGTGGAGGAAATGAGGAGCAGCCCCGCTATGGCCGACAACCCCAGCAAGGATCGCTTCTTCCAGGAGGTCATGAAGGCCGTGCCGAAAGCGCAGGCTAAAAAGACCAAGGCCAAAGCCCCGTCGACCCGCACCGCTGGGTGGTACCCGAAGAGGTTGTCGGTGATGAACAATGTCGCGTACCAGCCTGAAAGCACGAAGCAGGTCGCTATCTTCCGCCTCCGTTGCTGCTTGCTGAATTCCACCGCCGCCTTGCCCATCTCTGACTGGTCCATCGGGACCTCCCGTTTAAAATGACATTTCCAGCCATGTTATAAGGATACTATGTCATCGGGGTTTAGGGAAGGTGGGAAAGGACCCAGCGCAAGGCCTGGCGCCGGTCCTTGACCTTCTTCAGTGCTATCGCCTCGTCGAGGTCCGCGAGGATCCCGCCGATCTGCGGCCCCCTCTCGAGGCCGGTGAGGCCCATCACTTCCTCGCCGGTGACCCTGGGCCCGAAGGCCTGGAGGCGCAGCATGTACATTGCCGGTTCCACGGTCAAGGGATCGCTTTCCAGCTTGTCAATGTACCCGAACAGGAGAAGTTTTCCAAGCCAGGGCGCCCCCTGGGAACTGAAAAGGGAGGCCCAGTCGCCGGCGTTGCCGCCCCGGGGGGCGAGGGAGCGGTACCTCACGAGGTTCACCGCCTCCCTGGCCAGCCCTTTCGGCCAGCCCCAGGCGGAGACCATCGCGCCGGCGCCCGGACCGGCGTCGGCCAGCAGGCATGCCGCCCTGACAGCCCGGTCGTATGTTAAGGAGCATGCCCTGCGTACCCGCTCCAGCGCGGCGTTCTTCCTGTCGGAGAGGATCTCTCCCCAAAAGGGCAGGACCGAAGCGATGATGCCCTGCCGCTCGAGACTATCCAGGAAGGTGGGCAGGTCCCCGTCCAGGGCCTTCAGAGCCTCCCTTCCGATGCGGGGTGGCGGCATAGAGGCTACCCGGGAGGCGAACCCGCGGCAGGCCTCGCGGGAAGCGGGGTCGACTCTGAAACTGGGTAGCTCGGCGGCGAACCGGGCGAGCCTCACGGCCCTCAGGGGGTCGGAGGCCAGCCTCTCACGGGGGTCGCCGGTGAAGCGCAGCAGCCCCTTCGCCAGGTCGGCCGTTCCCCCCCAGGGGTCCACGATCGTGCCGTCGGCGGTAACCGCCATGGCGTTGATGGTGAGGTCCCTCCGCCCCAGGTCTTCCTCGAGACTTCCCCCCTGGAAAGAGGAAATGTCCACCCGGTACTCACCGGAGCGGGCTATGACCGTGGCGGCCGGGGGGTGCCCCACGACAGGGGCCCCGGGCCACAGTTCCAGGACCTGGTCCCATGGGGCCGAAGTCGCCAGGTCGGCCTCCCCCGATCCCCGGCCTAGCAAGAGGTCGCGGACAGCCCCGCCCACCACGACGGCCTCATATCCCCTATCGGTGAGCCTCGACGCGGAACTGAGAGCGGCCAGGATCGCTTCCTGCAGGGGTCTCACCACCTTTCCCGCATTGTATCACTTCGCAGCGGCATCGATATCACCCTGGGATGCCCCCCGGTCCATTCCGTGCCGGGTCGTCCCCTGGAGGAGTTTTTTCGGTATACTGGTGGCCCGGGTGGAGCGGGAATGACGCCCAGGCCGGGGTCAAAGGGGGGAACGGAAGGCATGGTGGTGGCATGGGTGCTCATGGCGGCTCTTTTTTCGGTATCGTGGTTCGTGAACCGGGAGAGAACCCTGGAAGCAGCCCGGCTGGCCTGGTCCCTTTTCAGGGAAGTCCTCCCCATGTTCGTGATCGTCCTGGTGTTCACGTCCCTCAGCCTGGGGCTCATCAGCGAAGAGGTCCTTCTCGAACTGCTCGTCGGCAGGGGGCTCCTCGTCGGGAGCATCACCGGGGCGGTGGCCGGCTCCATCGCCGCCATACCCAGTTCCGTGGCCTTCCCCCTGTCAGCCATCCTCCTTGATAAAAGCGTACCCTACACGGTGATAGCGGCCTTCACCACGACCCTCATGATGGTCGGCGTGGTGACCTTTCCCCTGGAGAGGGAGTACCTCGGTTTCAGGGCCGCCCTGGTCAGGAACCTCGCCGGGCTGGCGATGGCCCTCGTAGTTTCCGTGGCCATCGGGTGCTTTTTCGGAGAGTTGCCATGAACGGGAAGAGGTCTTCCTTGCCTTTCTGGGTCGTTCTGTTACTGGCTTTCGCGGCCTTTGTTGCACTCTCCGCGGCGCTTCATTTTGAGCCCGGAAACAGGTGCGGTGCCGACTTCCTGGCCTTCGCCCGAACGATGGCGGGCCTTTTGCCGCCGACCTTTCTCCTGGTGGGGCTGTTCTACGCCTGGGTAAAGCGGGAGACCGTGGAAAAGCACATGGGGAGCGAGTCGGGTGTCCAGGGTTACTTCTGGGCCATCGTGCTGGCGGGGACCATAGTGGGTGGCCTTTTTGTCGCACTGCCCCTCTGCCTGGTCCTCCAGAAGAAGGGGGCCTCCATGAAGGTGATCCTGACCTTCCTCAACGCCTCCATGATCTGCAGGATCCCCATGACGGTCTTCGAGGCTTCCTTCCTGGGAGTAGGTTTCACCATCGTCCGCTTTGCCGTCTCGATACCGCTCCTGATCCTGATAGCCTGGGGCATGTCTTCCTGGCTCGGCGAGGGTTTCAGGATCTCCGAACCCTAGTCGCCCCTGCTCGTCCCCCTTCCCCAGTACATCTCCGGCGGCAGTTCCGGTTTCAGTTCACGGCCGAAGAGGGATCCCACCATGCTCTCCGGTGAGACCGCATCGTAGAGGATGCGGTGCACCGCCTCGGTGAGGGGCAGTTCGATGTCGATCTCCCGGGCGTTCCTCACCAGGGCGTCCACGGTATAAGCGCCCTCGGCCACCTGGCCCAGGGAATTCAAGGCCTGCGTCAGGGTCATCCCCCCGCCGACGGCGAGGCCCAGCCTGTAGTTCCGCGAGAGGCCGCTGAAGCAGGTAACCATCAGATCGCCCACCCCGGCAAGCCCGGCCAGTGTAAGGGGGTGCGCGCCCAGCTTCGCGCCGAGCCTCATCACCTCCGCCAGGCCCCTGCACACCAGCGCCGCCAGGGCGTTGTGACCCATCTCCCTGGAGGCGGCTATCCCGGCGGCGATGGCGATGACATTCTTGACCGCCCCCCCTATCTCTACGCCGACGACGTCGTCGCTGGTGTAGACCCGGAATAGTTTCCCCGAGAAGATCCCCTGCCAGAGCTCCGCCTCGCCGGGGATGGAGGAGGCGGCTACCACGGCGGCGGGCTTGCCGTCGGCGACCTCTTCGGCGTGGCTCGGTCCCGACAGGACGGAGTACCTGGACCCGGGGAGGGTCTCGGCGACGACCTGGCTTATCCTGTCGCCCGACGCGATCTCTATCCCCTTCGCCAGGTTGCACACCCTCACGTCCCGGGGCCAATACCTCGCCGCTCCCGAAAGGAACTCCCTCACCGACTGGGTGGGGACGGCTATGACGTGAAACTGCGAGGAGACGGCGGCCTCCTCGAGGTCCGCCGTGACCAAGAGGGCGGGGCTGAGGTCGGTACGCTTGAGGTAATCGGGGTTCCTCCCCGTCGCGTTAATGGCCCGTGCCTGTTCCGGTCTCCTGCACCAGAGGGTGGCCTGGTGCCCCCCCCGGGCGAGGAGGTCGGCGGCGGCGGTGCCCCAGCTTCCTGCTCCGTAGACGGTGATCTTGCCCATGGCGCCTCCTTCCGGGCTCAGCCGGGGAGCATGGACTCTTCCCAGTCGAACCAGCAGTAGTTATGTCCCGGCCTCGTAATGCCCGTCAGCCCGAAGGGGAGGTCGCTGGCGAAGACGATGTCCCGTTCCGTCTGATACTTGAGCAGTTGCCGGTCGCCCTTCTTGGCGAAGGGCCGGCCGTCGTAAAGGCCGACGAAGTTAGAGTTGAAGCAGGACAGTGCCCCCGGGAAGGGAAGGTCCATATCCACGATCATCCTTGCTATGAACTCACTGTCGGTCCTGTCGCCGATGAGGCGGCCCAGGGCGGCCATGGAGCTCTCGCTCCCGTTCGCAGCGAGGACCAGGTGATGGCGCCCCTCGATGACGAAGGGGTGGCAGTTCTCATCGGTGACGAAGCCGACGCTGGCCTCCCTCGCGTGGAAGACGGCCCACTCGTAGTCGCGCCCCTCCAGTACGGCCGCGGCGCGCTCGGGCTGCATGTCGACGCCCTTCTCGTAGTGGAGGACCGACCCGTCGCCGTAAAGAACCACACCGCCCCCGTGGCCCCCGTGACGGAGATCGAGGCCCTTGAGGAAGGCGGCCAGGGTATTGCAGTTGGGGAATTCCGAAAGCCTCTCGACGAGCCTGGATATGCCCGACCTGTTCGCTATCAGCATCCTGCACATGATCCCTCGCCCCCCTTCAGGGGCCTTTGCCGCCCCTGAAGGTCATGATATACCAGCGGCGCCGACAATTGAAGCGTCCCCGCCCTCTCAGCGGCGGGCCCTATAGTGTATATTCCAGGGGAGGCTTGGCCGGAAATTCCTGACGCTGGGAGGCGGTACGCGTGGTACCTTCGGGCAATCTTTTTTCCTTGCCGGAGGCGCTCCCTGACGAGGAGGTCTTCGAGGACCTCCTGGCGGGACCTTCGGTGAGGATAGAGAGGATCCTGTCGTCGGGGCAGGCGACACCGCCAGGCACCTGGCTGGATCAGGATGACGACGAGTGGGTGGCGCTTTTGCAGGGCGAGGCCACCCTGGAATACGACGATTCTTCCAGGGTGAGCCTCCGGGCCGGCGACTGGGTTTTCATACCGGCCCATACCCGTCACCGGGTGGCGTCGACCTCATCGGACCCGGTTTGCTTCTGGCTGGCCGTCCACGGGAGACTGCGCTAGGACCCCGTCACCTCGAGCCGAGGGCGATGCTCTCGGGCGAACGGTCGCCCAGGGTCTCCGCCTTGTCGCCCCGCTGGAGGGGTATCCCCCTGATTATGGAGCAGATGCTGTACTGGGGCTTGACCTCTACCACGCTTAGGATAGAAAGGTAGATCTTCTCGGCGTCGAGCACCGTGCCGTCCATGGCGGTTATCAGGGCGCCCTCCCTGTAGGCGGCGAGGAAGGCCCCGGGCTCGAGGCTGGAGTTGGTGCTTCCGCCGTCCACCATGACCTGGGAACCATCGGCCTGGATGACGTTGAACTCCACGGACCTCGCCGGGGTACAAGCGGCGAGTTCCCTGAACTTATCCACCAGGTTCAGCACGGCCTTGTGGGTCGCGCCGGCCAGGACCCCTCCCGTCTTGCCCCCGCCGAAGGCGGCGCCGCTATAAGCGACTCCGCCCAGGGTCTGGTTCGAGGCCCCCTGTTCACGGGCCACCATCCGGATCTCCCCGGTCTGGGCGTCGATCGCCCTGGTATCGATGGTCACGTAGGCCGTGTGGGATCCCACGGCCACGCCGCCGGGAAGGCCCGGGAGGGGTACCACCCCGCCGGCCGCCTCGTGCCGGTACTCGGTGATGGAACCGGTGATGAGGTACTCGACCCCCAGCAGTTTGCCGACCTGGGCGGCGGTGGCCGGGTCGATCGTGCCCGATAGCACCAGGCTGTGCTCGAGAAGGATCGAGTCCACCCTCGACCTCTCTATGATGGTGAAGAGGTTGGTGTTGAAGAGTTCCGTGACGAGCATGTCCGTTATGGCCCGCGCGGGAGCCCCCGACGAGGCGGCATCCTGGAATTCTATGACAGCGACGCGAGGTTTGGCCTCGGCGGCCGTGGAGCCGGCGGCGAAGGCAGCCATGGTCACGATCATGACAAGAACGAAAAGCCCCATCTTTTTCACCCCAACCACCTCTTTCGAGCGTATTTCTGATATTTTACCCTATCACCCTGTCGATGAACAGGCGCTGCCGTCCTGGGACGAGACGCCGTTGCCTCCCTTTTTTTTCACTCTGTACAGGGCGAGGTCCGCTCTTTTTACAAGAGAATCGAGGTTGTCACCCTCCTGGCAGGTTGCCACACCGATGCTGCAGGTGACGGGGCCGAACCCCTCATGGTCGAGGCCGAGGAGCAGCTCCCTCAGCTTCCGGGCCAGGGCGAGCGCCCGCTCCCCGTCCACCGGGGTGGAAAGGATGAATTCGTCCCCTCCCCAGCGGGCCGCCGTGTCCGATGAGCGGATATTCTCACGGATAACCAGGGCTATCTCGCGCAGGGCCCTGTCTCCGGCCTGGTGCCCCCTGGTGTCGTTCAGGGCCTTGAAGTTGTCGAGGTCGATCATGGCCAGCGACAGGGGCGACCGGTACCTCGACGACCGGTCGATCTCCTTCTTCAGGGCCTCGTCGAAGTACTTGCGGTTGAAGAGGCCCGTCGCGCTGTCCGTGGTGGCGGCGACATAGAGTTCCCGGTTGACCCTTTTCAGTTCCTCCTCGGCCCTCAGGCGGTCGGTGATATCCCTGCAGAGCCCCTGGTTGAAAAGGATCTCGCCGGAACAGTCCTTGATGTAGCGGGCGAAGTCCTCGACCCAGATGACCTGCCCGTCCTTCCTCTTGAGCCTGTACTTTTCCACGGAGTCGATGAACCCCTCGCCGCGGCCTTTGTTTTCTATACTCTCCCTTTCGTCTTCACTGACATAGACATCGGTGGGGATGAAGAGGCTTCTGAGTTCCTCGAGGTTTTCGTACCCGAGCATGTGAATGAAGGCGGGGTTCGCGTCGAGGAAGTAACCTTCGGGGGTCGATGCGTAGAACCCGAGGGGCATGGAATCGAAGAGTTCCCGGTACTTGGCCTCGCTCTCTTTCAATGCCTTTTCGGCGGCCTTCCGGGCGGTGATGTCCCGGTAGATGCCATAGGCGAATCTCCCGCCGTCGGAGAGGAATACCGGAACGCCCAGGCAGGAGACCTGGATCAGCGAGCCGTCCTTCCTCATGCGTGTCGTTTCGATGGCAACGGGCCGCCCCCCTGCCGTGACCGCGGAAAAGTTCCTGGCCTCTTCCAGGTACTCGGTGTTCCCGGCGACAAGTTCGTCGATATTCCGTCCCGCGACCTCTTCCGGCGCGTACCCGAACATATCGCAAAAGGCGGGGTTGGCTTTAAGCACCGTCAGATCGTGATCGCAGAAGACTATTCCCTCCATGGAGTACCCGAAGAGGGCGTTCAGCGATTCCCTCTCGAAGGCCATGGCCTGTTCGATCCTCTTGCGCTCCGTCACGTCCCTCCCGATGGACTGGATCTCGACCAGGTTCCCCCGGTGGTCGAAGATCCCCCGGTCGGTCCACTTCTGCCACCGGATATCGCCGTCGGGCATAAGGGTCCTTTCCACTCCCGCCAGGACGGGGTTCTCCGGCGTGAGGGCCATGAGCCGCTCCCTGAAGGACGGCATGTCGCCGGGGTGGATATGATCCTTGAAGCTCTTCCCGACGATGTCCTCGCACCTGATCCCGTGGTACTCGCAGTAGGTCCTGTTGACGAAGGTGGTGATCAGGTCCGGGGTGAACCTTAGGATAAGCTCCGGCACGGAGTCCAGGATCTCCCTGAAACTTCCCTCCTCAGTTCCACTCCGCTTTTCACATTCCTCCTCGGCGTTGCCTACGCAAGCTGGGGGAATGACGTCTTTCCCGGGCAAGGGCATTACCTCCAAAAGCAATTCATCGGCTGATAATTATATCCCCCTTTCCTCAAGGGGACAACGGCCCGCCGCGATAAACCTCAGCACTGCCTTTCTTCCCTTCGGGGCGCCCCCTGGGGTAGTGATCCTTCTGTTATAGTGTGTTCAGGGCCTTTGTCCCATCGAAAGGTGCCGATAAACGACCGAAGGGAGAGACCGTTTTGAAGAAGACCATCGCGGCTGTCAGGGCAATGGAGATCCTGGATTCAAGGGGGAACCCGACCGTCCGCACCTGGTGCAGGCTCGACGGTGGCATCGAGGTTTCCGCCTCGGTACCCTCCGGTGCGTCTACGGGGGAGAGGGAGGCGATAGAACTCCGCGACGGCGACATGACACGGTTCGGCGGCAAGGGCGTCCTGCGGGCGGTGGAAAACGTCAACGCCATCATCGCCCCCCGCCTTGTAGGGATGGACCCGACGCGCCAGGAGGAGATCGACCGCCTCATGATCGAACTGGACGGCACGTCGAACAAGGGCGCCCTGGGCGCCAACGCCATCCTCGGTGTATCCATGGCTGTGGCGAAGGCGGCCTCCAGGGCCAGGGACCTCCCCCTTTACGCCTACCTAGGCGGCCCGGGGGCGGCGAGGCTGCCCGTCCCTATGATGAATATCCTCAACGGCGGCAAGCACGCCGACAACAGCGTGGACCTCCAGGAGTTCATGGTCATGCCCGTCGGGGCCCCCAACTTCGCCGAGGCCCTGCGTTACGGCACCGAGACTTTCCACGCCCTTAAAAAGATACTCTCATCGAAGGGTTATGCCACGGCCGTGGGTGATGAGGGCGGCTTCGCGCCCGACCTGGGGAGCAACGACGAGGCCTGCCGGGTCATCGTCGAGGCCATCGAGGTCGCGGGATACACCCCCGGCCGGGACATCGCCCTGGCGCTGGACCCGGCGGCCAGTTCCTTCTTCGAGGACGGCGCCTACCATCTGGCGCGGTCGGGACAGGGCAGGATGACCAGCGGCAAGATGACGGCCCTCTACGGGGAGTGGGTCGAGAAGTACCACGTGGTCTCCATCGAGGACGGGCTCGACGAAAATGACTGGGAGGGTTTCAAAGCCCAGACGGCCGAACTGGGTGACAGGGTCCAGATCGTGGGGGATGACCTCTTCGTGACCAACGCCAGGTTCGTCGAGCGGGGCATCCGGGAAGGGTCGGCCAACGCCGTCCTCATAAAACTCAACCAGATCGGCACCGTCACGGAGACCGTGGAGACGATAAAAATGTGCAGGGAGGCCGGCTGGGGTTATGTCATATCCCACCGGAGCGGAGAGACGGAGGACACCTTCATAGCCGACCTGGCCGTGGCCATGGGGGGCGGCCAGATCAAGACGGGCTCCGCCTGCCGGAGCGAACGGGTCGCCAAGTACAACAGGCTCCTGGAGATAGAGGACCAGTTGGGGGGCAGGGCGGTCTTCAGGAACCCCTTTGAGGGGCGCTGAGGGCGTGGATCATTTCGTAGAAGCCTCCGGAGCGCGCTTCATAAGGGCGTGAAAGAGGGGGGCCATACTCGCCTCGGGGAAATCGACCAGGGCCTTGCCCGTCGAAGCCCTGAGGTAGTTGTCCACCCACCAGAACACGTTCTGCCTGCGGATGCCAGCCCTGAGGCGGCGCATACGGCTCTTCCTCTTTTCCAGGGGCATCTGGACCGCCTCGTGGATGGCGTCCGCCATGCCCTGGATATCGTAGGAGTTCACCAGGATGGCGCTCCGGTGCATCTGGGCGGCGGCGCCGGCGAACTCGCTCAGGATCAGCACACCGTTGTCGTCCACCTGGCACGCGCAGTATTCCTTGGCCACCAGGTTCATGCCGTCCTTCAGGGGGGTCACCAGGGCGATATCGGCGAGCCTGTAGTATGCCGCCAGTTCCTCCCTGGAGACCGACTTGTGCATGTAATGGATCGGTATCCACCCCGGCGTGGAGAACTCGCCGTTGACGGAGCTGACCAGTTTCTCGATCTCCTCCCTCAGCTCCTGATAGGCGGGGACGTCCTCCCGGCTGGGGACGACGATCTGGATCAGGGCGATCTTCCCCCTCAGTTCCGGAAAGGACCGGCAGGCCTCGCCGAAGGCCCTTATCCTCTGGGGTATGCCCTTGGTGTAGTCCAGGCGGTCGACGCCGATGGCTATATTCTCCCAGGGGACCTGGCTTTTCAGTTCCTTCAGGATCCTGTTCACCTTGGCCGACTTGGCCGTATCCCTGAAGGACCTGTAGTCGATGCTGATGGGCATGGCCGCCACCCTGACGCGGCGCTCTCCGGCGGTGACGGTGGCGACCGGGCCGCGGCCCGTTACCCTGGAGTCCGGCAGGAGGGCCTTGAGGCAGTCGGTGAAGTTCCTCCTGTCGCGCATGGTCTGGAAACCCACGAAGTCGTACTCGAGGAAATCCTTAAGGAACTCTTCTCTCCAGGGCAGTTTCAGGAAGATATCCGGGGGCGGGAAGGGGATGTGGAGGAAGAAGACGCAGTTTCTCTGGACCCCCGATGATCTCAGTAACCTCGCGACGGGGACCATCTGGTAGTCATGGACCCAGACGTAATCCTCGGGCCTTGTGTGCTTCTTTATGGCCTTGGCGAAATCGCCGTTCACCTTCCTGTAGGACTTCCAGTACTCCGGCTCGAAACGGCACCGTGTCTGCAGGTCGTGGAAGAGCGGCCAGATAACCTCGTTAGAGAACCCGTGGTAGAAGGAATCCACATCCTCCCGGGAAAGCCGCACGGGGTAGATCCTGTAACCGGCCTGCTTCGATGCGGGGCCGAGGATCTCCCGGAGGGTTTTCAGGTCCAACACCTCCGTGGTCCCGGCCCAGCCGATCCATATACCGCCCCTGTCCCGGAGGACCGGCGTCAGCGCCGAAACGAGCCCCCCCGAGGAGTGGGTGACCTTCCACTTGCCCGGATGGCCCTCGATCTTCACCGGGAGCCGGTTCGATACGATGACCAGTCTTCCCTTGCCGCCCATGGATCGCCCCCGCCGGTTACCGGCGTCTTCCGGCCCAGGGCCGGGTTCTCCTGTCCCAGAGCGGTTCCCGGAGGGTATAGTTCGCTTCGAAGGAATTGAAGAGGTCGAGGTAGTCCTCGAGGTAGCGGGACATGAGGAACTTCTCCTTGACCGTGGCACGGGCCTTCTCACCGATCCGGTCGCGCAGGCCCGGGTCTTTCAGGAGCATTACGATCCTCTCGGCTGCCTCCTCGACCGTGTCGACCAGGAAACCGTTCTCACCGTCGGTTATCTGGTGCCTTATTCCCCCCACGTTGCCCCCGATGACCGCTTTGCCCTTCCACATGGCCTCCGTCACGGTCAGGCCGAAACCCTCCCGTATCGATTTCTGGATCACTACCGCCGCCTTGCGCTGGAGGGCGTTCACCAGGGCCGTGTCCTCGACGGTGAGCATGATTATGCCCTCTTCCTGCTTCTCCTTCAGTTCGTTGAAGATCTCCACGCCTTCGGGGTCGTCGGTGGCTATGTTGCCCAGCAGGACAAGGTTGCAGTCGACCTCCTTGCGGGCTATCTTGAAGGCCTCGATCACGCCTCCCGGGTCCTTCCAGCGGTCGAAACGGGACACCTGGACCACCAGGGGCTTGTCGGTGGGTATCCCGTACCTTTCAAGCCTCTCCTGGACCTCCTCCTCCGAGAAGTCCCGGTTCTTGATGCTGAAAGGGTCGATGGCGGGCTTGATGAAGACGAGGGGGGTCTTCGTGTCCTGTCTGTACTCGGGTATGCTGAACACGGCCGCGTCGTAGCGGTTGACGTAGTTCCTGATATAGGGCCACAGTTTTCTGTTCGGGTTGGAGAGGTCCACGTGGCAGACCCAGACCCAGGGCCCTTTCTTGTGGTAATGACGGATCATCGGGAGGGGCTGCGGATCGTGGATCACGACTATGTCGTGGTCCAGGTGGTTCCGGAGGACGTTCTCGAAGACCACGTGCTCGTATATCCTGAACTTCTTCCAACTGAGGTTGATCTCATCGCCCTGGAGGGCGTTGTGCATCTTCTTCGTGACGGTGAAAAAGTCGGGGGAGCCCTGGATGACCCTCCAGCCCATCTGGATACCTGCCAGGTTGGCCAGGAGGGTCATGGAACCCAGCAGTTCGGCCACACCCCCGCCGTAAAAGGTGGAGTTGATGTGGACGATCCTGCGGCCCGACATCTTCGAGGCCTTTGAGAGGATCCTCTCGACAGCCTCACCCCCGATGAAGGGTTCATAGTGCTCGATCCTGGCGATGTACGGAAGCCCCATGGGGTCTCCCCCTTTTGAGGAAACGCCGCCGGTGGCGGGCGGAGACGATCCTTTCGTTGATGCCGGCGACCGTTTCATCCCGTTTGTGTTCTATTATATAGGATAAATTATTTAAATCGGTTCTCCTCCCGCCCCTTCCCCTGGCGATCCGGGCGGGAAGGTCCTCAGGTCGTGTATAGAAGGGGTTGTCGCCTTGAGACTGTTGGGGTTCGCCTGCGTTATCCTCGCCGCTCTTTTCTTCGGATCCCTCGGCCCCGCCGAGAGGGTGGCCTTCCAGTACGGCGTCTCTCCCGCCGGGGTCTCCCTTGTCCGGGTCGTCACAGGAGCCCTTGTGGCGGGATCCTGCGCAATTTTCAAGGACCCGCGGGCCCTGGTGCCTGGCTTCGCCGATAGCTGGAAGTACGCCCTGTCGGGCCTTTTTGGCGTGGTCTTCGTTTACTACCTGTCGAACATAGCCTTTGTGACCATACCGGTGGGGCTGACAGTCATCCTTTTCTATATAAACCCCGTATGGACGGCCCTGGGGGCCGCCGCCCTGGGCAAGGAGCCCTTCACCAGGATCCGTTTCATGGCCATGGCGGCCGGCCTCGCCGGCGTGTGGGTCGCCGTAGGCGGCATCGGCGGGGCGAGCGTGGGGGAGTTGGACATGACGGGCGTGGCCCTTGCCGTCGTCTCGGGGGCGGGTTTTTCCTTCTTCATCCTTAACGGCCGTTACGGGACCGGGAGGGAAGAGCCCTTCAAGACCTTCGTGCAGATGTTCCTTTGGGGTTCGCTCATGATGGGGGTCATCGCATTTTCCAGGGGCGAGATCCCCGACCTGCGGGGTCTTCCCCTCCCCGCACTGCTGGCGCTGGCCCACCTGGCCCTTCTGCCCACGCTGGCATCCTACGGCCTTATATCCTTCGCTCTCAAGCATATCTCCGGGACGGCGGCGTCGATCACCTCCATGTCGGAGATAGTCTTCGCCGGCGTCATGGCCTGGGTCTTCCTCGGGGAGGCCCCCGCTGCGGGGCAGGTGAAGGGGGCGCTGCTGATAGTGACGGCCGTGCTGCTCCTCGTCCTCGAAGGGAAACTGTCCTTTACGGACGAGGGGGGCGGATAAAACGAAGGGACCCCCCTTAAGGGGAGTCCCTGGAATGTTCCGTCGCGAAAAACCCCTTGAAAGGTCGGTCCCTAGAACAGGTTCTGCGAGAGGGCACGGCCGTCGGTGAAGCGGACCACGACCCTGTAGCCCGAGGGGTTGGCGCTCAGCTTGCCGTTGTCGGCCAGCCAGAGGTGAAGCTCGCTGCTCCCGGAGACCTTTCTGGTGAAGGAACCGTCGTTCTTGTTCAGCACCGGACCCGTGGCGGTCTCGGTGACCGCTATATGCCACCTCCCGTTGCCGGGGATGGTGTCCCAGTCGCCCCCCTGTCCGTCGAGGGATTCCACCGTCAAGGACTCGATGGTCCCGTCGAGGGACGCGAGCCTGAGCCTCACGTGGGCGTCGGGGTTCGCGTCGAGTCCCTTGGTTATGTCCGCCGGTTCCCCCTTGCCCAGGATGTTCCTGGGTCCCTTGCCCATGTAGAAGGCCCTGACGCTGTCCGATTCCACGACTTCCCCCGTGCCCTTCGGGGCCGGGAGATGGGGCGACGGCCGTTCGATGATCCTTTCAAAGGTCCTCCCGTCGCTCAGGACCGCGATGACCCTGAACTTGTTGGCCGGTTCCGAAAGGGCCCCCGCGTCGTCAAGCCATAGGGAGAGGTCCTTCCTCCCCGAGAGGGGGATCGAGACCGAACCGTTGGAGGCGTTGAGGATCTTGCCGCCCGGGTCGGTGACCACCACCAGGGGTTTCTTGTTGCCCGGGAGGGTGTCCCACTCGGCCACGGAACCCTCGATCCCCCGGACAATGAAACTGATCACTGTCCCCTCGCCCGCCAGGGAGAGGGTGATCCTCCAGTCGGGAGTCCCGTTGGCGCCTACGGTCTCGCCCCGGTTGGCTATGTCCGTCGTTGCGGGGGCGTAGAGCACCGCTGAAAGGATATCCTCCACGGGCGATGTCACTTCGGGGGTACCTGGTAGGGCCGTCTCGCTGAAGGTGGTCCCGTCCTCGAACCTTACGATGACCTCGAAGCGGGTCTTGCCGCCGGCTATTGCCCCGTTATCGGCCACCCAGAGGTCCAGCGAGGTGTCCCCGTTCACGGTGAAGCGCACACTCCCGTCGGCCCGGTTCTTGAGTTTTCCGTCCTGGAACACGGCTATCGCCCAGATCCCGTTGCCGGGGACCGTATCCCAGACCGCGTTGGTCCCGTCCACGTTGCGTATCGTGACCTGGTCCACCACCGACAGGGTGGTGAAACGGACCTGGAAGTGGGCGTCATTGGTGCCGTCCTTGCCCAGGGTCTCCCTCTTGCCGGCCACGTCCCTGTCACCGATGCCGTAAAGGACAGCCGTCATGACCCCGCTCTCGGGCTCCGGCGACTTGGGGGCCCCGAAAATGTCGGGCATCCCTTTGACCTCGGTCTTGGCCGAGGCGGTGCTCCCGTCGATGAACTTGACGGTGACCTCGTATTCCCTGGTCTCTGAAAAGGCGGTCCCGTCATCGGCGACGAAAAGGTTGAGGTTGGCGAACCCAAGGAAGGGCGTCACGGGCAGCCCTGACTCGGAAGAGACCGTCTTCCCCGAGGCGTCCTTGACGACCATGGCCCAGCGGCCGCCCCCCCCTGCGGGGGACCATTCCCTCGCACCGTCGAGGGCCTTCAACGAGACATCAGTGATGGCGCCGATGCCCTTGAGGGAAAGGGCGAAATGGGCGTCGGCTTTTCCGTCCTTTTCCAGGGACCTTTCGTGACCCAGGACATCCTCCTGGGCGGCCCTGAAGGCGAAGGAAGTTACTTCACCCATCGCTCCCCAGGCGGCTCCCGAGGCCGTTACCATCAAGGCCAGCAAGGCGGCCGTGAAAACTATCCTGCTGTTCACCTTTTTCATATTCCGTCCCTCCCCGTTCTTCTGCGGCCCAAAGTCAACCTGAAAACATTATAGCATCGTCGACCCGGTGCCGGGCGGGTTTCAGGTCGCCAGGGCCTTCATCACCTCGGCCATGAAGGCCGGGAGGTCTGACGACCTCCTGCTGGTTATGATCCTGTCGGAGACCACCACCTCGGCATCCACCCATTCGGCTCCCGCCAGGATCATGTCGTCCCTGAGGCTGGGATAGCTCGTCACCCTCTTCCCGGCGAGTATCCCGCAGGAGACCAGCAGGCTGCCGGCGTGACAGATGCCCGCCACGAAACCGCCCGACTCGTAGGTCCCCCTGACGAGTCCCACGATCTCGGCGGACATCCTGAGCCGGTCCGGCGCCCACCCGCCGGGTATCACCACACCGGCCGGCGATTGGGCCGCGACGCTTCCGGCGTCGTAGGGGGCTTCCACTGTCGTGCCGTACTTCCCCCGATAGACCTTGGGGGCCGCCGGAGCGACGATAATGGGCTCATACCCCGCTTCCTGCAGCCTGTAGAAGGGATACCAGAACTCTATGTCGTGGAAATCGTTCTCCACCAGCACAGCTATCCTTTCCGCCATTTCCGGGCTCCTCTCGTGGGGATGGCCTTCACTCCCCCTGATGACCCGAATTATACAGCCTTGCTCCGGATAAGTGTTTAAATAGCTTTTAGGGTATTATTCTAAAGGTACTTCGATAACTTGAGTGCGATGGAGGGGGACCCGCGGAAAGGGGGTCTGGCAAAAGGGAGGTCCCCATTAAAAGGAGGGATGATCCTTTGAAGATAACGAGCTTCAGGGAAGCCGCGCAGGTCACGACCCCCCACGGGGTCAAGGTCTGCAAGCTCTACGATACGCCCGACGCGCAGGTGGTGCATATAACCCTGGAACCGGGGGAGTCGCTGAAAAAGCACATCACCCCCGTGGACGTGTTCTTTTACGTCCTCGAGGGCACCGGCGTCGTGGAGATCGGTGACGAGAAGAAAGCCGTGTCGAAGGACGCGCTTATAGAAAGCCCCAAGGACATACCTCACTGCTGGTACAATGAGAGCGGGGCCACCTTCAGGGTGCTGGTGGTGAAGACGCCGAGGCCCGTCGCCTCGACGAGATTGCTTTGAGGGCGGGGGGCGCCACCCCGCCGAAAAGGAAAGGGGAGATGCGAATTGGTCTTCGAGATCAAGAAGGATGTTTTCTGGGTAGGGGTCAAGGACTGGGCCCTCAACTTTTTCCACGGCCATGAACTTTCGACCCACCGGGGGAGCACCTACAACGCCTACCTGGTCCGCGACAAAAAGATAGCCGTGGTGGACACGGTCTGGGACCCCTTCACGGAGAAGTACCTGGACAACGTCAAGTCCCTGGTCGACCCCTCCAGGATCGACTACGTGGTGGCCAACCACGCCGAGACCGACCACTCCGGGGCCCTGGGCGCCCTGATGGAACTGGCGCCCCAGGCCGAGGTGATCGTGTCGCCCCGGGGCATGGACAGCATCCCGGGCCACTTCCACAAGGAGTGGAAGTTCAGGCAGGTCAAGACCGGGGACAAGATCCCCCTGGGCGAGACGGAGATGATCTTCGTCGAGGCGACCATGCTCCATTGGCCCGACAGCATGTTCACCTACCTCTCGGGAAGGGACCTCCTCATGCCCAACGACGCCTTCGGGCAGCACTACGCCTCGGCCTTCCCCTACAACGACCAGGTCGACCAGGAGGAACTCTACCAGGAATGCCTCAAGTACTACGCCAACATCCTGACACCCTTCAGCCCCATGGTGCTCAAGAAGATCGACGAAGTGCTGGGCCTGGGGCTCAAGGTCGACATGATCGCTCCGAGCCATGGCGTGATCTGGCGGAAGGACCCGCTCCAGATAGTGAAAAAATACCAGGAATGGGCCAGGCAGGAGCCTGAGAGGAGCGCCGTCATCCTGTACGACACCATGTGGAACTCCACCAGGGACATGGCCGGCGCCATAAGCGAGGGCCTGGCGGAGAAGGGCGTCCCGTCGAAGGTGTTCCACATGGCCGTGGCCGACCGCAACGACGTGCTCGCCCAGATATTCCGCTCACGGGCGGTCGTCATAGGGTCCTCCTGCATCAACGGCGGCCTGCTGCCCACGATAACACCCATCCTGGAGGACCTGAGGGGGCTCAAGTTCAAGAACAAGGTCGGGGCGGCCTTCGGATCCTACGGTTGGAGCGGTGAGAACGTGGCCAGGGTGGAAGGCCACCTGGAAGCGGCCGGCATACCCCTGGTCGCCAAGGGGCTCAACCTCAAGTGGCGCCCCGACGCGGAAGGTATCGAGAAGTCCAGGGAACTGGGGAGGGAAATAGCCGGCAAAATGTAGTCATCCCCTCGCCGGGGCCCGTGCCGGGCCCCGGCGGCACCCTTAAAAGAGGGGCTTTTGGTGTAAAATATCACCGCGGGGGCCGGGGGACTTACTCCGGATGCCTCGCTTTCGCCTCGCGGCGGCGGTCCTACCCGCCGCTTTTTGCTGTCACCGATTCAGGAGGAGTTGGAGCGTTTTATGGAAAAAAAGTCAGGAGAACTTCCTTTCGGGAAAGTGATACCCCTCCCCATCGAGGAGGAGATCAAGCATAGTTACCTCGACTACGCCATGAGCGTGATCGTGGGGCGCGCCCTCCCCGACGCCAGGGACGGCCTCAAGCCGGTCCAGCGGAGGGTCCTTTTCTCGATGCTCGAACTGGGGCTGAGGCATAACCAGCCCTACAAGAAATCCGCCAGGGTAGTCGGGGAGACCATGGGCAAGTACCACCCCCACGGCGACTCGGCCATCTACGACACGATGACGAGGATGGCCCAGGACTTCTCGATGAGGAAGACCCTCGTCGATGGCCAGGGGAACTTCGGCTCCATCGACGGGGACCCCCCGGCGGCGATGCGCTACACCGAGGCCAGGCTTTCGGCCCTAGGCGAGCAGATGCTGGCCGATATCGAGGAGGACACCGTCGACTGGGGGCCCAACTTCGACGACTCCCTCAAGGAACCCCTGACGCTCCCGGCGAGGGTCCCGAACCTCCTGGTCAACGGCAGCACGGGTATAGCCGTCGGCATGGCCACCAACATGCCCCCCCACAACCTGGGGGAGGTAGTGGACGCCCTCTGCCTGCTCCTGGACGACCCCTCCGCCGGGCTGGAGGACATCCTCGCCGTCCTCCCGGGGCCGGACTTCCCGACGGGGGGCGTGATCCTGGGAAGGCAGGGCATCCTGGACGCCTTCCGCACCGGCCGGGGAAAACTGGTCATCCGCGGCGAGGCCCATGTCGAGGAGGGGCGCAAGGGCAAGGACTACATCGTGATCACCGAGATCCCCTACATGGTCAACAAGACGACCCTCCTGGAGTCCATAGCGAAGGGGGTCCAGGCCAAGGTCATCGACGGCATAACGGACCTCAGGGACGAGTCCGACTGGAGGGGGGTCAGGGTCGTCCTTGAATTGGTGAGGGACGCCACCCCCGAGGTCGTGCTCAGGCAGCTCTTCCGCAGGACCCCTCTCCAGACAACCTTCGGTGTGATAAACCTGGCGCTGGTCGACGGCCGGCCCGTGGAGATGTCCTTGCCCGCAATGCTGGGGCTCTTCCTTGACTACCGCCGGGAGGTCATCCGACGGAGAACCGTCTTCCGCCTACGTAGGGCCGAGGAGAGGGCCCATATCGTGGAGGGGCTGGTCAGGGCCATCGACATCATCGACGCCGTCATTGCCCTCATAAAGTCCTCGAAGGACCCCTCCGCCGCCAGGGTGGGGCTCATTGAAAAGCTGGGCTTCAGCGAAGCCCAGGCCCAGGCCATACTGGACATGAGGCTCCAGCGGCTCACGAACCTCGAGAAGGGCAAACTCGAGGAGGAGTTGGCCCAATTGATCGCCGACATCGAAAAGTACAAGAGCATCCTGGGCAACCCCGCGACCCTCGACATGGTCGTCCGGGAGGAACTGCGGGAAGTCCGCCGGGATTTCGCCGATGACAGGCGGACGACCATCGTCGACGCCGTGGACGAGGTCTCCATCGAGGACCTGATCCCCGAGGAGGAGATCGTCGTGGTCCTCTCCAGGGATGGCTTCCTGAGGAGGATGCCCCTCGAGCAGTACCGGCTCCAGGGGCGCGGGGGCAAGGGCGTGAAGGGTGCGACACCGAAGGTGGGGGACGAGGCGGCGATCATAACCGTATCCTCCACCCACAGGGACATTTTCCTTTTCACCAACAGGGGGAGAGTCTTCGCCCTGAAAGGTCACGTCATCCCCGAGCCCAGGACGGGCAAGGGGCGCCTCGCGAGCCAGTTCATCTCCCTCGAGAACGGCGAATCCGTGGTGGCCATGAAGGACAGGCACCTCCAGGGCGCCAGCTTCGTGTTCTTCATCACCGCCAGGGGAGTGGCCAAGAGGCTCCCCGCCGGGGAGCTGGAGAATCTCACCCGGGCGGGGAGGAGGGTGCTCTCCCTGGACGACGGCGACGAGATAGCTAGGGTGCGCTTCACCAGCGGCGAAGAGGAAATACTCATGGTCACCGCCAAGGGGCAGGCCCTGCGGGTCTTTGAGGACGAGTTCAGACCGCTGGGCCGCCAGGCCAGAGGGGTGCGGGGAATACGCCTTAAGGCGGGTGACAGCGTGGTGGGTTGTGATATCGTCAAGCCCGGCCACCAGGTGCTGTTGGTGAGCGAACTCGGCGTTGGGAAGAGGACCGCCTTCGACGAATTCACGACTCACCACAGGGCCACCGGGGGGGTCCGGGCCATGAGGATCTCCTCCAAAACAGGCCTCCTCGTGGGGGCCTGGGGGCTCATGGACGAGGACCAGATCATTGTCATGACCAACCGGGGCCGGGTCATCCGCATGAACGTTGACGAAGTCTCCACCCTGGGGAGGACCGCCACCGGTTACAGGGTGGTAAAGGTCGCCGATGGTGACATGGTGGCCGATATAAGTGTCATCCGGTCCGGCGAGGGGGAGGGGGAGTAAGTGCCCATGCTCGCCCCCGAGGGGAAAAGACCGGTCCTGTTCTTCGCCCCCGCGGCGGTCCTCGCGGCCCTGACCCTGGGCGCTCTCGCCGGGTGCCTTCTCGGGGCGGCGGCGGTTTTTCTCGCCTGGTTCTTCAGGGACCCTGAACGGACCACCCCTGAAGGGGCGGAGGCCTGGGTGAGTCCCGCCGACGGCAGGGTGACGGAGATCCGACCCTCGGAGCACCCCTTTACCGGTGAAAGCACCGTGGTGGGGGTCTTCATGTCGCCCCTCGATGTGCACGTGAACAGGATGCCCTTCGACGGCACCGTGGCCTTCATGGAGTACGTGCCTGGGAAGAAACTTATGGCCTTCAACCCCAAGGCCTCCCTCGAGAACGAGCGGTTCTACATGGGTTTCGAGACCCGCCATGGCAGGGGGATGACGGTCCAGGTCGCCGGGATCCTGGCCAGGAGGATAACCTGTTCCAGGAAGAAGGGAGATGTCCTGACTCGCGGTGAGCGGTTCGGCATGATAAAATTGGGCTCAAAAGTCGACCTGTACCTCCCGGAGGGAGTTTCACCGGTCGTGACGGTCGGGGCGAAGGTCAAGGCCGGGAAGACAGCGATAGGAGTGAGAAAATGATATGAGCCGAGAACGTAGAGGCAAGCCCGTACCGATGAAGACCCTGGTACCCAACATGATCACCTGCGGGAACATGCTCAGCGGCATGCTCTCCCTGGTCCTGGCCTTCCACGGCCATTTCGTCCCGGCCTCGTGGCTGGTCTTCTTCGCCGTGTTCTTCGACTTCATGGATGGCAAGATGGCCAGGAAGCTGGGAGGCAGCAGCAGCTTCGGCATGGAACTGGACAGCCTCGCCGACGTGGTGAGCTTCGGCGTCGCCCCGGCCATGATCATTTACTCGGTCTACCTCAAGGGCTTCTTCGGCGTCACCGGGGCCCTCGTGGCGGCCTTTTTCGCCCTCTGCGGGGCGCTCAGGCTTGCGAGGTTCAACGTCCACCACGTGGACGGCTCCTTCCAGGGTTTGCCCATACCCGCCGGCGGCCACCTGCTGGTCTCCTTCGTGGTGGCGGGCATCCATCTTCCCCCGGTTCTCATGGCCCTCCTGGTCACGGCGGCAGGGTTCCTGATGATCTCCAGCGTTCCCTTCGGCAACCTGAAGGCCCTGAAGGCCGGCAGCCTCAACAAGCACAAGGCCGTCTTCATGTGGGCCTCCGCCTTCATGCTGATCGCCGTTCTGAGGAACAAGGCCCCCCTCGCGGGGATGCTCATCTATATTGTCAGCGGCTTCGCAGGCGTCGACTGGGGCAAATGGCTATCCCTGGAGGAGGCAGCAGGCGAGGAGGACCTCGCCGAGGAGGACACCTAGATAGAATGACTTGCCCGGAACGGGGGTGAGTGGTTCCATGAATGATCTCGTCGGTTACCTGGTCGTCGGCATCATCGCGGGGTGGCTGGCCGGGAAGGTGTGGCAGGGGAGGGGCTTCGGCTTCTTCGGCAACCTGGGCGTAGGGGTGATCGGCGCCTTCATCGGGGGGGTCATCTTCAGTTCCATCGGGATCTACCCCATGGGCTTCCTCGGTTCCCTGGTGATGGCCTTTGCCGGGGCGGTCGTGCTGCTGTTCGTGGTGGGCCTCCTGAAAGGCAAGTGATCTCACCGCCGCCGATAGGGGCGGGAAGTCGGGTTGACCCGGCTTCCCGCCCTTTTTCATGCCCTTTTCGAGATCCTGGGCCAGATGATGTAGACGGCAACGATCGAAAGGGCCAGGTTCGGCACCATGAAGGTGGCGTTGTAGACGGTGGAGTAGAGCCAGACGTTGCTCCCCTCGGGGGCGTAGGCCGCGAAGAATATTGCCCCTGAGAGAACGTGGCATAAGAGGCGGGCCGAGGTCCCCAACGTCAACCCTGCCCACAGGGGCTTCCTCCAGAGAGCGGCCAGCGTCAGGGCGGCAAAGGCCAGGGGATAGTCCAGCAGGGCCTGGGCGGGATGGATGATATAGCCGCCCAGCACCAGTTGCAGGAGACCCGCCACCGACCCCGCGCCGAGGCCGGCCTTCACGCCCCACCGGAGGGCGAAGAGGAAGAGGGGGACGTTCTCCAGTGTTATGGATCCCCCCTGGGGCATCCTCCATATCCTCACGTAGGACAGCGCCACCGTCAGGGCCGCCGTCATGGCGCCCTCCACCAGGATCCTCACCTTTTCGCTCTCCATCGTTTCCCTTGTCTCCCTTCGATAAGGTCTTTGAGAAGGAGCCTGACTTGGGGGGACAAGAAAAAAGCCCCCCGGGTTCCGGGGGGCTTTCGGGGCATCTTCCTTGAAATTGTCCCGCAATATCCCTTCGCCGGCATTACCCGGATCAGGTTCCAGGGGTCGAGACCTGCGTCTCCTCTCAGTCGGACCGTTCCGACTCCCCCATTGCGCCTCTTTTATACGACTGCGAACCCGGCTTGTCAAACCGGCCTTCTTCCTTCCCGCCCCGGGTAATGTTATATTAAAAAGCAGCCAGGGTCGCGGGACCCGGCCCTTGGAGAGGTGATCTTCCTGGTAATTTACTTTTGCCCTCGCTGCGGCCGTTCATTTGATGAAAACTCGAGGCCCGTCAGTTGCGATTGCGGGACCCCGCTCAAAAGCACCGTCGACTGGTCCGACCTGGAGATTGACCCCGGGGCCAGGGGAATGGCCCGGTATTCCAGCGTGCTGCCGCCGCTGGACCTTTCCATTTCCATGGGCGAAGGCTGGACCCCCCTTTTGCTTTCCCGCTCCGGCGGACCCTATTACAAACTTGAATACCTGTTCCCCACGGGTTCCTTCAAGGACCGTGGTTCGGTGCTGGTCATGACGGAGGCGAAAAACCAGGGTCAGGAGAGCGTCGTCCAGGATTCCTCGGGGAACGCCGGGGCGTCCATTGCGGCCTATGCTGCCCGGTGCGGCATCAGGGCGACGGTGATCGTGCCCAGGGACACCACCGAGGCAAAGAGGAGGCAGATCGAACTTTATGGGGCCACCCTCGAGATCGTCGACGGGGACCGCGCGGCGGCGGCCTCGATGGCCCTTTCCCTTTCGGGGAGCACTTACTACGCGAGCCATGTCTGGAACCCCCTTTTCCTGGAGGGCACAAAGACGGTGGCCTTCGAGATATGGGAGCAACTCGGCTTCAGGGCGCCCGATGCCGTGGTGGTCCCGGCTGGCAACGGGACGATGCTGCTGGGCGTCTTCAAGGGCTTCAGGGAACTCCTCCAGCGGGCCAGGGTGAGGCGCATGCCGAGGATCTACGCTGTCCAGGGCACCCAATGCGCCCCCCTCTACGCCGAGTGGAATCAGACGGGAGAGAAGACCTTCAGGGCCACCATCGCCGAGGGGATCGCCGTAACGGTCCCCCCGCGGATGAGGGAGATGATCGACGCCCTCCGTGCCAGCAGGGGCGATGTCATCACCGTCGACGACCAGGACATCCTGGCCGAACAGGAGCGCCTGGCCCTCGAGGAGGGGCTGCTGGTGGAGCCGACGGCGGCCGCGGCACCTGCCGCCGAGAGGGTCCTAAGGGCCGCGGGCGTGATAACCTCCGAAGACACGGTGGTGGTCCCCCTGACGGGGAGCGGGCTGAAAAAGGTGCCCCCCCGGCGACCGAAGAAGCAGGCTTCCCCCGATGAGGAACGTCCGCTCTTCGAAACCCGCGCGAAGAGGGTCGGCTCCCCTGTGATGCCGGGCAGGGCTACCGGGGAGCGGAGGTAGTGTTTTACGGATCGGACCAAGGATAGCACCCTGGAAGAGGGGATCAACCCAATGGCAAAGGTCAGGGAGGTCGAAGCGTCCCTCGTCACTGAGGCCGTCAGGGGTCTTTTCTTCAAGGCCAACGTGTCCATCGGGCAGGACGTGTACAACGCCCTGGTCCACGCGAGGGACAGGCTGGAAGAGTCCCCCCTGGGGAGGTCCGTGCTTGACCAGGTCCTGCGCAACCACGACCTGGCCAGGGACGGCCATGTCCCTCTCTGCCAGGATACTGGCATGGCCCTGGTTTTCATCGACCTGGGGCAGGAGGTGCTCCTGGTCGGGGGCGGCCTGGCCGAAGCGGTGGACTCGGGCGTGGAGGAAGCCTATCGCGAGGGGTTCTTCCGGAAGTCCATCGTCACAGACCCTCTCTTTGACCGCCGGAACACCGGCACGAACACCCCGGCGGTGCTCCACACGAGGATCATCCCCGGCGACAGGGTGGGGCTCCTGGTCGCCCCCAGGGGCTTCGGCGGCGAGAACGTGAGCGCCCTCCGGGTGCTGTCGCCCGGTCAGGGGCCCCGGGAGGTACTTGAGTTCGTCCGGGACACCGTTGAAGCCGCGGGCCCCGAACCGTGCCCCCCCACCCTCGTGGGTGTCGGCATAGGGGGGACGGTGGAGGCGGCCGCCATTATGGCCAAGAGGGCCACCCTCTACCCCGTGGGGCGGAGGAACCCCGACAGGCGCTACGCGGAGCTGGAACTGCGGACCCTGGAAGTCGTGAACGCCCTTGGGATTGGGCCGGCCGGGCTGGGGGGGACCGTCACCTGCCTGGACGTCCACATGGACTTCGCACCCGCCCACGTCGCCGGGACCCCGGTGGTGGTCAACATCTGCTGCCACGCCGCCCGGCACGCGGCAGTCACGATATAGGGAGGTACGCCCGATGAGGCACGCCTCGAGGCTGGTCGCTCCCCTCGACGATGAAGCGGTGAGGCCCCTCCGTTCCGGTGACAGGGTTCTCATCAGCGGGGTCATCCTCACGGCCCTGGACGAAGCCCACCGACGGATGACCGAATACGCCCGTGAGAACAGGGCCCTTCCCTTCGACCTGGAGGGGCAGGTCCTCTGCTACCTGGAGTCCTCCCCGACGCCGCCCGGCAGGGTCTGCGGTCCCATCGGGCCGGTCGCGAGCGGCAGGATGGACCCCTACACTCCGCTCCTCCTCGACCTCGGCCTCAAGGGGATGATAGGCAGGGGAAGGCGGTCGCCGGAAGTCATCGATTCCATCGTGAAGAACAGGGCCCTCTACTTTGGGGCCGCCGGCGGCGCGGCGGTCTTCCTCTCTGGTTGCGTCACCAGGGTGGAGTCCGTAGCCTGGCCTGAAATGGGGCCCGAAGCGGTCTTCAGGATGAGGGTGGAGGACTTCCCCGTGGTGGTCCTGGTCGACGCCCGCGGGAACGACCTCTACCGGGACGGTCCGGCCCGTTACCGCGGCGGCGGCTCGCCTCCGTCGAAAGAGGGGCTGACCGGTGGTCCCTAGGCGTGCCGGGGAGGACGCGCCCCGCCTGGCCTGGTGCGGCGACGCCTGCCTGGTGGCCGAATTCGGCGATGTCATCGACCCCCGGGTGAACTCCCGGGTCCAGGCGCTCGGGGTGAGACTCGCGACCCTCGCACCCCCCTGGCTGGTGGAGACGGTGCCCACTTACCGGTCGCTGGCCGTCTACGTCGACCCGTGGGAAGGCCCCCGCGATGAGATCGAGGTTCTTCTTACCCGCCTCGCGATATCGGCGAAAGGGGAGCCTTCCCCGCCGGCGGGGACCCTTTGCGTCCCCGTCTGCTACGGCGGAGCCTGGGGCCCCGACCTGGAGAGGGTCTCCTTGCACGCCGGGCTTGAACCGGCCGAGGTGGTCCGTCGACACTCCGGCGGCCGCTACAGGGTCTTCATGATGGGGTTCACCCCGGGGTTCCCCTACCTGGGCGGTCTGGACCCTGCCCTCGAGACGCCGAGGCTCGAAAACCCCAGGGGGCTGGTGCCAGCGGGCAGCGTGGGGATAGCGGGGCGCCAGGCGGGCATCTACCCCATCGAAAGCCCCGGAGGGTGGAACATCATCGGGAGGACGCCCCTGGTCCTCTTCGACCCGGGGCGGGAGCCGCCCTTTCTCATGGCGACGGGGATGGACATAAGGTTCGTACCGGTCACGGCGGAGGAGTCCGAGGATATCGCCCGCCTCGGAAGGGGCGCCGCGCCATGAGCCTGGAGGTCCTGTCGCCGGGTTTGCTGACCACCGTCCAGGACCTGGGGCGGCGCGGGTTCCGGGCCTTCGGTATGCCCCTCTCCGGGGCGCTCGACCCCTTCTCCCTGGCGGTGGGCAACCTGGTCGTCGGCAACAGCCCGGGGGCAGCGGGGCTTGAGGTTACCCTCGCCGGCCTGGGTCTCGCCTTCCGGTCGGAGAGGCTGGTCTGCGTCACCGGCGGTGACCTCTCACCGAGGGTCAACGGCAGGGCCATCCCCTGCTGGGAGGGGGTGCTGCTCCGCGAGGGCGACGTCCTCACCTTCGGTGGTGCCGGGCCCGGGGGGGCGAGGTGCTGGGTATGCGTCGGCGGCGGCATCGATACGCCCCCCGTCATGGGGAGCAGGTCCACCTACCTGAGGGGGAAGCTGGGCGGGTACAAGGGCCGCCGCCTCGAAAGGGGAGACATTCTACCCCTGGGCGTGCCCGACATCCTGTCGCCCCGGGGGGAAGGTTTCGCGGTCCCCGGTGAACTCCGCCAGAGTTCTATTGAAGGCCCCGCGGTGAGGGTCATCCCCGGACCGCAGGAGGGTCATTTTACTGAAGAGGGGATCGAGGTCTTTTACAACTCTTCCTATTGTATAGACCCGGGGTCCGACCGGATGGGCTACCGGCTCCAGGGCCCGGCCGTTCATCACCGGGAAGGGGCGGACATCATTTCCGATGCCGTCCCGTGGGGGGCGGTGCAGGTCCCCGGCAACGGCCTGCCCATCATCACGATGGCCGACGGGCAGACCACGGGCGGCTACCCAAAGATAGCCGCCGCCATAAGCGCGGACCTCGGCCTTCTCGCCGCGGCGGCCCCGGGAGACTCCCTTTCCTTCCGCCGCTGCGGGCTCGGTGAAGCAGCCGCCGCCTCGCGGACTCTAAAGGAAAGCCTGGACAGACTCAGAGTGCTCCTGGCGGGTTACCGGTCAAGGCCGCCTCGATCGGTCCCGAAGGCCGACAGGGGAGCCCTGCGGCTTCATTTCGATGGTGGATCCTTCGACATAACCTGGGAGATAATAGGACGGGAGGGTCGGTAATGGCCGTATCGGTGGACCTCAACAGCGACCTGGGTGAAGGTTTCGGCGCCTGGAGGATGGGCGACGACGCCCTTATCATGGATCATGTCACCTCCGTCAACATCGCCTGCGGTTTCCACGCCGGCGACCCGGAGATCATGATCACCACCGTCGAGGGGGCGTTACGGAAGGGTATAGCCCTCGGGGCTCACCCCGGTTACCCCGACCTCGCCGGTTTCGGCAGGAGGGAGATGGGTTGCACGCCGGGGGAGATCCACGCTTTCTGCCTCTACCAGGTGGGAGCCCTGTCGGCCATCGCCAGGTCCCGGGGCGGGAGGCTGAGGCACGTGAAAGCCCACGGGGCCCTCTACAACAGGGGGGCCGGCGATGAAGCCGCGGCCGGGGCCATCGTCCGCGCCGCCAGGGACCTCGGAGAGGAGCTCATCATCGTGGGTCCCCACGGTTCATGCTTTGAAAAGGCCTGCCGTGAGGAGGGCCTGCCCTTCGCGGCGGAGGCCTTCGCGGACCGGGCCTACACCCCGAAGGGGACCCTCGTCCCACGGTCGGTGCCGGGCTCCGTGATCGAGGACCCCCGGGAGGCGGCCTCGAGGGCCGTCAGGATGGTCCTCGAAGGCAAGGTCACCGCCCTGGGAGGGGAGGATCTACCCCTGAGGGCCGATACGATCTGCCTTCACGGGGACACCCCCGGCTCGGCGGCCATGGCGGCTATTGTCCGGTCCTCCCTGGAGAAGGCCGGCGTGAGGGTGCTCCCCCTTGGTGCCTTCCTCCGGGGCGCCCCCTGACGCGGCGGGGGTTGTCTTTCTCCCGGGGAGAATTGAATAGAATTGTCTCGCAATTCAATGAAATGGTTGCATCTTTTGAGATGATAGGGAATAATGTCAATACCTGCTTGAAGATTCACAAAGGGACCGGAAAATAAAGCACTGTTCCGTCAATTCGGCCTTGAGGTCCCGCTCTTGCGAGGAAAGGGGCGTTTGAAAAAAGTGAGCGAAAGCGAAGTCTGTGGGGATCTGCTGGAAGGTAGGAAGAAATACGACCAGGCGGTTGCCAAGGGGCTTTCGAGACACCCGGAGATGAAGGAGGTCTTCACCACCGGCGGCGGCATACCCCTGGAGCGCCTTTACACTCCCGTGGATATCGAGGGCCTGGACTACTGCGAAGACCTGGGCTTCCCAGGGTCCTACCCCTACACGAGGGGGGTCCAGCCCACCATGTACCGCGGGCGCTTCTGGACCATGAGACAGTACGCCGGTTTCGCCACGGCGGCCGAGTCGAACGCGAGGTACCGCTACCTGCTCGAACAGGGGCAAACGGGCCTCTCAGTAGCCTTCGACCTCCCGACCCAGATAGGGTACGATTCCGATCACCCCATGGCGAGGGGCGAGGTGGGCAAGGTTGGGGTCGCCATCGACAGCCTGGCCGACATGGAGACCCTCTTCAGAGAAATTCCTCTGGCCAAGGTCTCCACGTCGATGACGATAAACGCCCCGGCGGCGGTCCTCATGGCCATGTACATCGCCGTCGGCGAAAAGCAAGGGGTGCCGGCGTCGGAACTGTCCGGCACGATCCAGAACGACATCCTCAAGGAGTACATCGCCCGCGGCACCTATATTTTCCCCCCAAAACCCTCCATGCGCCTCATCACCGACATCTTCGGGTTCTGCAGCGACAATGTTCCAAAGTGGAACACCATATCCATTTCGGGATACCATATAAGAGAGGCCGGCTCCACGGCTTCGCAGGAAGTGGCCTTCACCCTGGCCGACGGTATGGCCTACGTCCAGGCGGCCGTGGCCGCCGGGCTCGACCCCGACGTCTTCGGCCAGCGGCTTTCCTTCTTCTTCAACGCCCACAACGACTTCCTCGAAGAGGTGGCCAAGTTCCGGGCCGCCAGGAGGCTCTGGGCGAGGCTCATGAAGGAGCGGGCCGGCGTCACCGAGCCTAAGGCGCTCATGCTCCGCTTCCACACCCAGACGGCGGGGAGCACCCTCACGGCCCAGCAGCCCGAGAACAACATCGTCCGCGTAGCGATCCAGGCCCTGGCCTCCGTCATGGGAGGGACCCAGTCCCTCCACACCAACAGCTTCGACGAGGCCCTCGCTCTCCCCACGGAAAAGAGCGTGGGCATAGCGCTCAAGACGCAGCAGATCATCGCCTGCGAGTCCGGAGCCACCTCGACGGTGGATCCCCTCGCCGGGAGCTACGCCGTCGAAGCCCTCACGAACGAGATCGAGCGCCAGGCCCTGGAATACATCGACAAGATCGAAGAAATGGGCGGCATGCTCTCGGCCATCGAGAGGGGCTATCCCCAGCAGCAGATCCAGGACGCGGCCTACCAGTACCAGAGGTCCGTCGAGAGCGGCGAACGCGTCGTGGTGGGCGTCAACAAGTACCAGGTCGATGAGGAAGGCGGCGCCCGGGAACTGCTCAGGGTGGACCCCTCCGTCGGCGAGGACCAGGTGAAGGCTCTGAAGGTCATGAAGCAGGGGCGGGACAACGTTCTGGTCGGCAACCGCCTCGAAGCGGTCAGGACCGCCGCCCGCGACGAGGGGGTCAACCTCATGCCGGCCATCATCGACGCGGTGAAGGCCTACGCTACGGAGGGCGAGATCTGCGGCGTCCTTCGCGAGGAGTTCGGCGAATACAGGGAGAATATCGTCCTCTAGGGGACGCCTGGTGTCGGGAGGGACGGCAAATGAAGGGACGGAAGATCCGTGTTATCGTGGCCAAGCCCGGCCTCGACGGTCATGACAGGGGGGCCAAGGTGGTGGCCAGGGCTCTCAGGGACGCCGGCATGGAGGTCATCTACACCGGGCTCAGGCAGACACCGGAGAGCATCGTGGAGACAGCCATCCAGGAGGACGCCGATGCCATCGGGGTGAGCATCCTGAGCGGCGCCCACGAGCACTATTTCCGTGAGATAATCCGGCTGTTGAAGGAGAAGAACGCCGAGGACATTATACTTTTCGGTGGAGGCGTCATCCCCGAGGGTGATATACCCGGCTTGACCGGGATGGGAGTCGGGGCTGTCTTCGGCCCCGGGACCCCCACGAGCACCTGCATAGAGTGGCTCGAGAGCAAAGTCCGGGAGAAGAGGGCCGCTGAATCCTAGGGAAAGACCGGGAGAGGGTCTCCCTCGCCCCAGATCGGAGGGTCATCATGAAGCCAACAGCGATAGATCATATCGGCATAGCCGTTGCCAGCCTCGACGAAGCTCTCAAGTTCTGGGAGCGATCGCTGGGGATCAAGTGCACGGGGGTCGAAGAAGTGGCGGAGCAGAAGGTCAGGACGGCCTTCCTGCCCCTCGGCGACACCGAGGTGGAACTCCTCGAGGCCACCGACCCTGAAAGCCCCGTAGCGAAGTTCATCGAAAAAAGGGGTGAGGGGATCCATCACCTCGCCATCCGGGTCGAGAATCTGGAGGAGGCCCTCGAGAAGATGAAGGCCCTCGGCCTCAGGATGATCGACGAGAAGCCGAGATACGGGGCGGGGGGCGCGAGGATAGCCTTTGTACACCCCAAGACGGCGGGGGGTGTGCTGCTGGAACTGAGCGAACGTCCAGGGTTGGATAGCGGCCGATAACGGGAATAAGCAAAAGGGAGGAAAAGAGATGTCTGAGAGGACGATCGGTGAACTTTGCGAGGCCTTGGTCAGGCTCCGTGAGGAAGCCGAGGCGGGGGGCGGCGAAAAGGCCGTCGCGAAGCAGCACGAAAAGGGCAAGTTGACGGCGAGGGAGAGGATCGACAAGCTTCTCGACGAGGGGAGTTTCGTCGAACTCGATACCTTTGTCGAACACCGGTGCATACACTTCGGGATGGAAAAAAAGACCTACCCCGGCGACGGCGTGGTCACCGGCTACGGGACCGTCGACGGGCGCCTGGTTTACGTCTACAGCCAGGATTTCACCGTCATAGGAGGTTCCCTGGGCGAGATGCACGCCAGGAAGATCTGCAAGGTCATGGACCTGGCGATGCAGAACGGGGTCCCCGTCCTGGGGCTGAATGACAGCGGCGGTGCGAGGATCCAGGAAGCCGTCGACAGTCTGAGCGGTTACGGCAACATCTTCTACCGCAACACCGTTGCCAGCGGCGTCGTGCCCCAGTTATCGCTCATCCTGGGCCCCACCGCAGGAGGCGCCGTGTACAGTCCCGCGCTGACCGACTTCATCTTCATGGTCGACAAGATAGGCATCCTCCACATTACCGGGCCCGACGTCATCAAGGCTGTCACCGGCGAAGACGTGACCAGCGAGCAGATCGGAGGGGCCATGGCCCACAACCAGATCTCCGGCAACGCGCACTTCTTCGCCACCACCGAGGATGAGTGCTTCGCCCAGGTAAGAAAGCTGCTCTCCTACCTACCTTCCAACAACATGGAGGAGCCGCCCTTCTACGACAGCGGCGATGACCCCTACCGCACCGACGAAAGCCTGAGGGACCTTGTCCCGACCAACCCGAACAAGGGTTACAGGGTCCAGGACGTTCTTACCAGGATCGCCGATGACGGCGAGTTCTTCGAGGTCCAGGCCATGTGGGCCAAAAACATCGTCACCGGTTTCATGCGCGTCGGAGGGTATGTCGCGGGGGTCATAGCCAACCAGGCCGCCATAATGGCCGGCTGCCTCGATATCGACGCCTCCGACAAGGCCAGCCGGTTCATCCGATACTGCGACGCCTTCAACATCCCCATCGTCACCTTCGTCGACGTTCCTGGTTACCTCCCCGGCAAGAACCAGGAACTGGGGGGGATCATCAGGCACGGCGCGAAGATGCTCTACGCCTACAGCGAGTCCACGGTGCCCCTCATCACGGTGGTCCTCCGCAAGGCCTACGGCGGGGCCTACCTGGGCATGTGCAGCAAGGACCTCGGTGCTGACGTGGTCCTCGCATGGCCCCAGGCCGAGATAGCCGTCATGGGGGCAGAGGGCGCCGCCAACATAATCTTCAGGAGGGAGATCGAAGGTTCCCCCGATCCCCAGGCCCTCAGGGCGCAGAAGATCGAGGAGTACCGGGAGGCCTTCGCCACGCCCTACCAGGCCGCCAAGAGGGGCTTCGTGGACAGGGTGATCCTCCCCGAGGAGACCCGAACCGAGATCTACCGGGCCCTTGTCCAGAGCGAGGGCAAGCGCCAGCAGCGCCCGAAACGCAAGCACGGCGTCATGCCGCACTAGGGGGTAATGGACATGGGAACAGCCCGCATCGCCGAACAGTTTTCCCACGGGATAGGCGGCCCCATTGCGCTGGCCTTGATAGCCTTCTCCACGGTCTTCACCGTGCTGATGGCCCTCACGCTCACCATCATGGCGATCCGATACCTCGCCAATGTCACCGAGCGCAAGCCGTCGAAACCGGCCGGTCCCGGGCCGAAGGCCTCACCGGCTCCGCCGGCGCCTCCCGCCTCGACGGCGTCCGCCGGCCCCGACAAGAACGTCACCGCCGCCGTGATAGCGGCCGCCCTGGCGGCTTCGGGCATCGGGAGACCCCTGACGCTGAGGCCCCTGGAGGTCATCGGCCGGGGTAAACCCACCGCCTGGAAGATGGCCGGCAGGATGGACCTCCTGGAGGGATTCGAGTAATTACGTGAACCGTGGAAGGTTTCGCTTCACGTTTTCTGCTTCACGATTCCCGATTCCCGTCTTTTGTTTCAAGTTTTTCGATTCACGATTCACGATTCACGATTTACGATTCACGATTCACGATTCACGACTCACGGCACTTACGATTCACGATTCACGCCTCACGGCACTTAAAAAATGGTTCGATCATTAGATAAAAAACAAGGAGGAAGAACCAAGCCATGGCCAAAAAATACAGGATCACCGTCAACGGGGTCGCCTACGAAGTAGAAGTGGAGGATGTCGGTTCCACGGCATCGGCTCCCGCCCCAGCGACTGCTCCCGCCGCGGCTCCCGCACCTGCAGCCGCCCCGGCTCCCACCCCAGCCCCGGCCCCGGCAGCCGCTCCTGCGCCGGCGGCAGCCGGAGACACCCCCGTGGTCGCCCCCATGCCCGGTAAGGTGCTGAGGGTGCTCACCAGCGTCGGCGCCGCCGTCAACACCGGGGACGTTCTGCTCGTCCTCGAGGCGATGAAGATGGAGAACGAGATCCAGGCTCCTTCCGCCGGGACCGTGAAGGAGATCAAGGTGTCCGACGGTTCCCCGGTGAACACGGGCGACGTGTTTCTCGTGATCGGCTAGGACTTGAAGGTCCTCGAAGGGGAGGTTCAATATGGGACTTGTCATTAAGGCCCTCGCGGAGATCCTGGAACAGTCGGGGTTCATGGGCCTGACCACCGGAAACGTGATAATGCTCGTGGTGGCCTGTATCCTGCTTTACCTGGCCATCGGCAAGGGGTTCGAACCCCTTCTCCTGGTCCCCATAGCGACGGGCTGCCTGCTGGTCAACCTGCCCCTCTCCGGGATCATGGACCAGGGCGGCTTCCTGCGGTACATTTTTTACGGGACGGAGCACGAGATCTACCCCGTGATCATCTTCATGGGCATAGGCGCCCTGACGGACTTCTCGCCCCTCCTGGCGAACCCCCTGACCTTCCTCCTGGGGGCCGCCGCGCAGCTTGGGGTTTTCGTGGCCCTCTTCGGCGCCATGATGATAGGCTTCTCGGTCCCCGAAGCCGCTTCCATCGGGATAATCGGCGGGGCCGATGGGCCTACGGCCATCTACACGACAATGAAACTGGCCCCGCAGATCCTGGGGGCCGTGGCGGTGGCCGCCTACAGCTACATGTCCCTGGTGCCGCTGATCCAGCCGCCCGTCATCAAGCTGCTCACCACCAGGAAGGACCGCGCCATCAGGATGGACACCCTGCGCCCCGTCAGCAAAAGGGAAAGGGTCCTCTTCCCCATAGTCAGCACCGTCGCCGCGGGGCTCATACTGCCCGCCTCGGTGCCCCTGATCGGCCTCCTGATGTTCGGCAACCTCCTGAGAGAGTGCGGCGTCACCGAAAGGCTGAACCAGGCCGCCCAGAACGAGATACTCAACACCGTCACGATCCTGCTGGGGCTCTCCGTCGGCGCCACGATGGGCGCCGAGAGCTTCCTCACGGCGGCCACGATAAAGATCATCGCCCTGGGCCTGGTGGCTTTCGCCTTCTCCACGGCCGGCGGGGTTCTGTTCGGCCAGCTGATGAAGGTCCTCTCGGGAGGCAAGATCAACCCCATGATCGGCGCCGCCGGGGTGTCGGCCGTGCCCATGGCGGCCAGGGTCGTCCAGAGGATAAGCGCCAGCGAGAACCCGGGGAACTTCCTCCTCATGCACGCCATGGGACCCAACGTCGCGGGGGTCATAGGGACGGCCGTGGCGGCCGGTACCTTCCTCACCCTCCTGCTCAACTAGGGAGACCGTTTTCACCGGTCCTTTGAAAAACAACCCCTCCAGCGCGGGGCCCTTCGGGGTCCCGCGCTTCTTTCGCCCCGTCGATGTGACCCGCCGGCCTTGTTGCCCGGGGGCCTTTGATGTAAAAAT
The DNA here is from genome assembly GCA_002070395.1 of Synergistetes bacterium ADurb.Bin155. Classification (GTDB taxonomy): domain Bacteria; phylum Synergistota; class Synergistia; order Synergistales; family Thermovirgaceae; genus 58-81. The sequence goes on along the minus strand of MWDE01000011.1, from coordinate 16,797 downwards.
GTGATGTCGACTACAAATTCCTAAGGGGAGGTCTCTCTATTGGATATAAGGACGTTCCTGTCAAACGAGGTGAAACCGGCCCTGGGCTGTACCGAGCCGGGCGCCGTCGCCCTGGCCGCTTCCTGGGCGGCCAAGCATGGCGGGGGCCCGGTACGGTCCATCACGCTCCGGCTTTCCCCCAACATCTTCAAGAACGGCCTCCATGCCGGCATACCCGGCACGGGGGGCGGCACGGGGAACTTGCTCGCCGCGGCCCTCGGCGTCCTGAAGGGCGACCCGGAGAAGGGCCTGATGGCCCTTGATGGTGTAACCGCCGAGGACGTGAAAGCCGCGAAGAAACTGGTCGATTCCGGGGTGGTGACCCAAACGGTGGTCACCGACGTCCCCTCTGTCTACGTCGAGGTCGAGCTGGTCGATGAGAGCGGGACCGTCACCGTGATCATTTCGGGCAGGCACGACAGGGTGGTCCAGGTGAGGAAGAACGGGCGGGTCGTAAAAAGGCTCCTCGAGGCCGACTCCGACGGCGGCGGGCGGCTTCCTTATATCGAGGAACTGCTCGGCGAGGACATGGAGGGCCTCTGGGAACTCGCCGGGCGCCTGGAAGACGAGGATGTCCGGTTCCTCCTCGAAGGTTCCAGGATGAACATGGATGTAGCGGAACAGGGCCTCTCCAGGCCCTGGGGCCTGGGCATAGGTTTCAGCCTTTTGGCCCTGGAGGGGATGGACAACCTGGTCCACATCGTGAAAGCCTGGTCCGCCGCGGCGGCCGACGTAAGGATGGCCGGCGGCCCCTGGCCCGTCATGAGCAGCGCCGGGAGCGGCAACCACGGCATCACCGCCATCGTCCCCCCCTCGGTGGTGGCCCGCGCCTGGGGGAAGTCCGACAGGGAGTTGGCGGAGGCCCTCGCTTTGAGCCACCTCGTGACGGGTTTCATCAAGGCCCACACCGGGCGCTTGACCCCCGTGTGCGGCTGCGCCATCGCCGCCGGGGCTGGGGCGGCGGCAGCGCTGGTCCGGCTTGGCGGGGGTACCCCGCGGCAGGCCGAGATATCGGTCGCTTTGCTTTTATCCTCCCTCCAGGGGATGGTGTGCGACGGCGCCAAGGGATCCTGCGCCATCAAGGTGGGCACCGCCGCGGCCGAGGCGTGCACCGCAGCGCTGCTCGTCCTCCAGGGTTTCGAAGACCCGGGGGACCAGGGGATGATATCCTCCGACTTCGCCGTGACGGCGAAGAACGTGGGCGATTTCAGCAAGGAAGGGCTCATGGCCGCCGACTCGGCCATCCTCCGCATACTGCAGGAGATGGAGGCCGTCTCCAGGGAGCGCCCCTGAAGGGAGGGCTTCAGGAGGGGATAACCAGGACGGGGCAGGGCGACCGCTCTATGATGGCTTCGCCGGTGCTTCCGACGATGAGTTCCCAGAAGTGCCCGTGGACCGAAAGCCCCACCACGAGCATACCGGGCTTGATCTTCTCGACCCTGCGGAGGATCTCCACCTCGGGGTGACCGCCCAGCACCTCGGCCCCCGTCCCGGGGTTCCACTTTTCCACCGACGCCCGCACCTCCTCCAGCGCCGCGGCGGCGGCCTGGAACATCTCGGTCGAGGTGAGGGTGTCCTCCATGAACAGGGAGTGCAGGATGGTCATTGGGACGACCCTGCCGGCCAGGAGCTTTTTCAGTTCCCTGAAGACGACGTCGGTCCTGGTGGGCGAGAGGTCCGCCGCGACCGTTATCCTGCGGAAAGGGTCGGGTGGGGGCATGACGCCGCCCGAGGCCTTGAAGACGAGGTGGGGCATGGCCATGAGCCGCAGGGAGGGCACCACCACGTCCTCCCGGTCGGCGAAAAGCGCGCACAGGGAGCACCCCTCGGAATGGGCTATCTCCGGCAGTATCTCGTAGGGGTCTCCGACCACGACGAAGGACTTGTTCCTGATGCCGATGGAAGTGAGTTCCGCCTCGATGACGCCTATTGACCTTTCCGCCTTGTGGACCATCGGGCCCGTGTCCATGCCGACTATGGGCTCGAGGACGTGGACCAGGACCATTTCCGAGGACGGGTCGGCCACGTTCCGGGCCATCCAGGCCAGCCCCTTTCGCGACAGGTCCGAAAGATCGATCGGGAAGAGGATCTTTCTGAACATGGCCGATGCCCCCTTTAATTTTGTGCTAGACTAAAATGAGTTTAACAGATGATGGTATACCGTCAAGGATGCCGATCGTTCATCCTCTTGTGAGGAGGTCCGCCTTTGAAACTGTCCCAGGATGTCACCTGGCGCCTGCTCCAGGGCTTCGGGTGGATCGTTAACAGGGCGCCCCACGGCCTCGCGGTGAGGCTCGGTGAGTGGGTGGGGGTGCTGGTGTGGTTCTTCAGCCGGGCCAGGGTCGATCGTGCCGAGGCCAGGTGCGTCAGGGTCCTCCAGGTCGGTGTGACCACGGCCAGGGCCATCGTGAAAGAGTCCTACCGCAACTTGGGGAGAGGGTTGGCCGAAGCGCTCCGGCTCCCCTCACTCTGCCCGGGGCTCATGGACTATATCGATATCCACGGCGAGGAGAACCTCAAGGAAGCCCTGGCGAAAGGGAAGGGGGTCGTAGCCCTGACGGCCCACTTCGGGAACTGGGAGTTCGCCGCCGCTGCCCTCGCCTTGAAGGGTTACCCCATGAACGCCATCGGCGCCGAGCAGCGGGACCCCCGTATAACGGACCTGGTCGTATCCCTGCGCTCATCCTGCGGTGTGAAGACCATGAGCCGGGGGTTCGACCTCAAGAGCGCCGTCCGCTGCCTGAAGAAAGGCGAGATCCTGGGTGTGCTCCTCGACCAGGACTTCGGCGACGATGGCATCGTGGTCCCTTTCATGGGCGTGCCGGCGAGCACCCCCTTCGGACCGGTCAAGATGGCCGACAGGATAGGGTCCGCCGTGGTCCCCCTTTTCATCGTCCGCCGGCCCGATGGCGTGCGCCACGACCTTTACATCGAGCCAGCCCTGGGCGAGGCCGGGGGGGCCCCCTTCGGCGAGAAGGTGGAGGCCTCCCTGGAACTGTGCAACGATACCCTGGGCAAATGGATAGCACGCCACCCCGGGCAGTGGATGTGGCTCTACCCGCGGTGGGCTTCGACGACGGAGGGCCCTTGAGATGCTCATTGCCGTCGACCCCGGGACCGACAAGTTCGGATGGGCCGTCACCACCGATTCGGGCGACCTCCTCCTATCGGGCGTTTCCGCCCTGGGTGAGCTCGAGGCCTGGGCTGCGGCGGTCCTGGAGGGGGACTTCACCTACCTGGACGAAAGTGCCATCGAAAGGTCCGATGCCGAAGACAGCCGCACCTTCCCCGGCTTCGTCATCGTCGGTTCCGGCACTGGGAGCGCCGCCTGCGTCAAGAGGTTGGTCTCCGCGGGGCTCCGGGTTGAACAGGTCCCCGAAGAATATTCATCGGAAAGGGGGAGGGCGATCTACTGGCAGATCCACCCCCCCAGGGGATTGCAGCGGCTCATCCCCAGGGGCCTTCTTGTCCCCCCCAGGAGCGTTGACGACCTCGCCGCATGGAGCCTCGTCCTCCGCCGCGTCGGCCGCGACGACTCCGCCCGGATCCGGAGAAAAGACTGAACCCCCACCATCGCCGGGGGTCATCCAAAACGCGGCGCCCGCCCCGGTGCCGCGTGTCTGTGAATCCTGTGAGAAAGAGAGGTTGATCGGGTCATGAGAGAGGGGATGGGCGCCGAGAGGTCATGAGGCGCTGGTTCAGCGATGTCGCCAGGGAGGAATTGGTCCTCGGGTACGCCTTCGTGAAGTGGGCGGTGCTTTCCGTCGCCGCGGGAGTTGTGGTGGGGGCGGCCGCGGCCGTTTTCCTCCTTCTCCTTGGGAAAGGGATCGGGGCGGCCGGCCTCCTGGGCCGTTTCAGGGTGCTGCTCCTGCCCTTCGGCCTCGTGGCCAGCGTCTTCACCGTCAGGACGCTGGCGCCGGAGGCGGCCGGCCACGGGACCGAGAAGGTGATCGAGGCCGTCCACCAACGGTCGGGGCGCATTTCATTGCCCACGGTCCCCGTGAAACTGGCCGCAACGATAATCACCATCGCTTCGGGTGGGTCGGCGGGCAAGGAAGGGCCCTGCGCCCAGATAGGCGCGGGCCTGACCTCTGCGATGGCCGGCCTGCTGAGGCTTAACGACGCGGACCGGAAAAAACTGGTGGTCTGCGGCATCTCGGCGGGGTTTTCGGCCATCTTCGGGACACCCGTATCGGGGGCCATCTTCGGGCTCGAGGTCCTCTACATAGGCCAGGTCTATTACGACGTGATGCTCCCCGCCTTCATCAGCGGTATCGTGGCCTTCCAGACGGCCGCCCACCTGGGGGTCCACTACGCCGACCAGAGCCTGGCGGCCTTCCCGGCCCTGGCGAGCTCGAGCCTCGCCTGGGTGGCCCTGTCGGGGCTTTTCTTCGGCCTCGTGGCCCTGATCCACATCGAGATCGTATCGGTCACGGAGAGGTATCTCAAGGGAATTACGGCGAGGCCCGAAGTCAAGGCCTTCGGGAGCGGCGTGGCGCTGCTGCTGCTCTCGCTGCTGTTAGGTACCCGTTACTTCGGCCTGGGGACGGAATTCATCGAGGCCGCCGTTTCAGGGGAGCCGGTCCAGGGGGGAGCCTTCCTGGTCAAATCCTTCTTCACGGGCGTCACCCTCGCCGCCGGGGGGACGGGCGGCATCCTGACGCCGACCTTTTTCGTCGGCGCCGGCGCCGGCTCCTTTTTCGCCTCCCTCTTTCACCTCGACCTCTCCCTGTTCAGCTCCATAGGCTTCGTGGCGGTCCTGGCCGGCGCGGCCAACACCCCCATCGCCGCCACGATCATGGCCACGGAACTTTTCGGCGGAGGGATAGCCTCCTTCGCGGCGGTGGCATGCATCATCTCCTTCGCCATCAGCGGTCACAGGAGCATCTACCCAAGCCAGATCCTGGCCCGGCCCAAATCCCGGGTTTTCCAATTTTCTGGGGAGAAGGTGGCCGTCGACAAGCACAGCCACAAGATCAACCTTTCGGAGACCATCATCCCCACCGTCGTCTCCTGGCTCAGGGGGAACTGGGAAAGCTTGACCCGCCTCTCCAGGGGCGGGAAGAAGCGGTCTGCCCCGAAGGACCCTCCCGGTCAGGACGGGGAGTAGATCCTTTCCAGGCAGGCTTCGGCGAGGGATCCGAGGCTGGAGATCATCCCGCAGGGGTCGAGCCCCGAGGCCTCGTAAGCGAGGGGCAGCTCGGTGCAGGCCCCGATCACGGGGAGGTCCCTTTGCAACTTGAGGCGGCCGACCGCTTCCGCCATGGCCGCCCCCGAACGGGCCAACTGGTTGGCCTTGACCAGGGTCACTGCCTCCTGCAGCTCCTCCAGGATGTCCGGGCCGGGGAGGAGCAGTTCGTAACCATACTTCTGGGCCTCGCGGCTGTAGATCCCCGAAGCGACGGTCCCCATCGTAGCGGTGAGCCAGGCCCCTTCAGGGCTCCTCCGGCGGGCCCGCTCCAGGGTCTCCTCGACGATGTGGACCAGGGGGACCTTCAGTTTTTCGCGGAACCGGTCGATGAACACATGGGCCGTGTTGCAGGGGACCGCCAGCAGGTCGGCGCCCCAGGATTCGATCCTCCTTAGGCCGTCGAGGATAGGTGGGGCGGGGTCTTCCCCGCCCCACAAAATTGCCTCGGTCCTGTCCGGAACCTGGGGGTTCGAAAAGAGGAGGACCTTGGGGTGGTCCTGGTCCCTTTCCGCCCCGGCCAATTCGGCGAGCAGGCGCAGGAACTCCGCCGTCGCAGCGGGGCCCATGCCTCCGAGGACGCCCAGGACCTTAAGCGGTTTTCGTGACATCCCTGAGTTCACCCTCCGTTTTCGCCACCACGACCGCCACCGCGGCGTCACCGGTGATGTTGATCGACGTCCGGGCCATGTCCAGCACGGCGTCGATCCCCGCCAGCAGGCCCACGCCCTCCACCGGCAGCCCGGCCTGGGTGAGGACCAGGGTCAGCATGATCAGCCCCGCCCCCGGCACGCCGGCGGTTCCGATGGAGGCCAGGGTGGCCGTCAGCAGGATCCCCAGCTGGGCCCCTATGGATAGTTCGATCCCGAAGGCCTGGGCCACGAAGAGGGCGCATACGCCCTGGTACAGGGCGGTGCCGTCCATGTTGATGGTGGCCCCCAGGGGAAGCACGAAGGAGGCGATCTTCTCGGAGACCCCCAGGTTCTCCTGGGTCACCCTCATGTTGACGGGGAGCGTCGCCCCGCTGGAACGGGTCACGAAGGCCATGATCGACGCTTCCTGAACGCCTTTGAAGAAGCGCAGGGGCGAAAAATGTGCCCAGATGGTGAGAAGCCCCGAGTAGACGATGGCCGCGTGGAGGAAGCAGCCCAGGTAAACGGCGAAGATGACCTTTCCGAAGGGTGCCATCACCGATATCCCGTACTTCGCCACCGTCGTGGCGATCAGGGCGAACACGCCGTAGGGTGCCACCTGCATGACCATGCCCGTCAACTTGTACATGGTCTCCGCGAGGGAGTCCATGACGTTGATGAGGGGTTTGCCCTTCTCACCGGCGAAGATCGCGGCCATCCCCAGGAAGAGGGCGAAGACGATTATCTGGAGCATGTTGGCCTGCGCCATGGAGGCCACGGGGTTCTTCGGGAAAAGATCTATGATGACCTGGCCGATCTTGGGCGGGGTCGGTATCTGGAAGGCCGAGAGGTCGGCCCCCAAGCCCATCCCCGCGCCCGGGTTGATGATATTGCCCAGGGTGAGCCCGATGGCTATGGCGATGGCCGTGGTGACCAGGTAGAGGACCAGGGTCTTGATGCCCACCCTGCCCAGGGATAGGGGGTCACCGATCGAAGCCGTGCCCACCACGAGGCTCGAGAAGACCAGGGGGACGACGAGCATCTGCAAAAGCGATATGAAGATGGTGCCGACAGGGGCGATGACTGAGATCTTTTCGCCGAAAGCCACACCGGCAAGGATGCCGGCCACGAAACCGATCGCGATCTTCCAGACAAGGGGGATCTTCTTCTTTCCAGCCAATTCAATCCCACTCCTTTCAATTGCTCACGGGTTTTCGGCTTTCTCTCTCGTTTTTCTTTCCTGGTTCCAGCGCCTTTTCATCACCTCCGGCGGGGGACAGGAAGACAGGGGGAAGGGGTGGAATTGCGCTCCTTTACAAGGGTAATTATATATCCTCCTGGTGCTTTTGTCCTTTCCCGCGGCTCCCTGAACGCCCATAGAGGGGTGAAGGAGGGCTTCGCCTTGCCCCGTCTCCCTTTTGTGCCTAAAATGTGCGGTATACCTGGAGGGGCGCCGGCAAGGCGCGACGGGATGAGGAGGAAGGACGAATGGCACGCAACATCGTTCCCAGGAAAGAGGACTATTCCCAGTGGTACCTTGACGTGATCAAGACGGCGGAACTGGCCGATTACGCGCCCGTGAGGGGCTGCATGGTCATCAGGCCCAACGGTTATGCCCTGTGGGAGTCGATCCAGGGGCACTTCGACGAGGCCTTCAAGGAGACCGGCCATGTCAACGCCTATTTTCCGCTCCTCATCCCTCAGTCCTTCCTGGAAAAGGAAGCCGAGCACGTCGAGGGCTTCGCGCCGGAATGCGCCGTAGTGACCCACGCCGGCGGGGAGGAACTGGAAGAGCCGCTGATAATCCGCCCCACCTCCGAAACGGTCATCGGCCACATGTACAGCAAGTGGGTCCAGTCCTGGAGGGACCTGCCCATCCTCATCAACCAGTGGTGCAACGTGATGAGATGGGAGAAAAGGTCCAGGCTCTTCCTCAGGACCTCCGAATTCCTGTGGCAGGAAGGGCATACCGCCCACGCCACCAGCGAGGAGGCCATGGAGGAGACCCTGAAGATGCTGGGTGTCTACCGGGACATCATGGAGAACGTCCTGGGCCTCCCCATCCTGGCCGGCGAAAAGTCTGAAGGCGAACGCTTCCCCGGCGCTGACAACACCTATTCCTGCGAAGCCATGATGAGCGACGGGAAAGCTCTCCAGGCCGGCACGAGCCACTTCCTGGGGCAGAACTTCGCCAGGGCCTTCGACATCACCTTCCAGAACAGGGAGGGCGAACTGGACTACGCCTGGACCACCAGCTGGGGGTCCTCCACGAGGCTCATCGGGGCCATAGTGATGACCCATTCCGACGACGACGGGCTGGTGCTGCCACCCAGGGTCGCGCCCGTCAAAGCGGTGATCATCCCCATAAGCCCCGACCAGTCCTTCGTGGACGAAAAACTCCTTCCCCGGGCCCGGGAGGCGGCGGAAAGGCTCGACACCCTCCTCAGCAAGCGCTCCGTCAGGGTCGACACCGACTTCCACCTGAGGCCCGGCGACCGCTTCTTCGCTAACCTCCAGAAGGGCATCCCCCTGCGCCTGGAACTGGGGGAGAAGGAGTTCGGGAAGGGCCTTTTCCAGGCGGTCCGGAGGGATACCGGCGAGCGCCTGGACATTTCCTGGGACCAGGTGGAGGAAAGGGTGCCCGCGCTGCTCGAGGAGATCCAGCAGGACCTTTTCGCCAAGGCCCTCGCTTTCCGGGAGAAGAACACCGTCAGGGTCGGCGACTTTGGGGAGTTCAAAGAGGTATTCCGCGGCCGCGGTGGTTTCGTCGAGGCTTTCTTCGCCGGCGGCCGGGAAGAGGAGAAGACCATCAAGGAGGAGACGGGAGCCACGGCGCGCTGCTTCCCCATGGACAAGGAGGAACGGGGCACCTGTTTCTTCACCGGCCGTCCGGGGGCGAGGCTGGCGGTGTTCGCCAGGGCCTATTGAGCCGCCGTTGCTTTATAATTGCTTTACGGGAGAGTACCATGACCGACCCGCTGACCCATCGGGATGAAACGGGCTGGGAGGAGAGAACATGGTGTCCGAGCGAACCGTCGGGGGAACAGTGATCCGGCTCCGCAAGGGTGATATCACCTGCTACGAAGGGGAAGCCATAGTCAACGCCGCTAACTCGGCCCTCTGGATGGGCTCCGGCGTCGCGGGGGCCATCAAGAGACTCGGCGGCGAGTCTATCGAAAGGGAGGCCCTGGGCAAGGGGCCCATTGAGCCGGGTGAAGCGGTCGTCACCGCCGCCGGGGCCCTCAAGACCCGGTACGTGGTCCACGCCGCGGCCATGGGGCCCGACCTCGTCACCAGCGAGGCCCTCATCAGGGCTGCCACCCAGAACAGCCTCTACAAGTGCGACGAACTCAAGATCCAGAGCGTGGCCTTCCCCGCCCTTGGTACCGGGGTGGGGGGGTTCCCCGTGGACAAGTGCGCCCACGCCATGATCGACGAAGTATTCCTCTACCTCCAGGAGGAGACCGACACCTCCCTGAAGGAGGTCGTCTTCTTCCTCTTCGGCGAGGAGACCTACCGGTCCTTCGGCAAGGCCCTGGAGGAGCGGGCGACGGCGTAAAACGGGGACCGGAGGCCCGAAAGGCTGACCCGGCTCATTTTACCTTACCGTACGTGGATCCATAAGATGGGAGTGAATTCTACTGCTGTGGTTGCCCCTGGTACATGACAGGCTGCCTTGGCGGCCGTAATGTGTCGCCTTCCAAGAAGTGGTCTTTGCCCTTCCCTTTCCCCATCAAAAAGCTCTCAAAGCCTGCTGGAGATACCCCCCCTTGCGGAAGAAGAGACCTTCTAGCTTTCATCTCCATGGCCTTCCCAGCGGTTTCTTCCAGCTCATTAACGGTCATCCAAGATGATTTTAAAGAAAATGCCCAAAAGGGCTTGACATACCCTGCCGGGTACCCTATCATCCCTCTTTGTAACGTCATTTTAAACTGCAGGATCACTTAACTCCTGTGGCTGAAATTAAAGGTGTGCCGATTTGGAAACCTATGAGCACCTTGTCAAAAATGAATCCACCGCTCGGAAATACCTGTTGGGTTTTTGCTTTAAAAACCAACAACGTTTCTGCCCGCGGTGCAGGTCAAGGTCCTTCACGAAACTTGGGGACGGCCGGCGAAGATGCAAGCGTTGCGAGTACCTTTACCATGACTTCTCCGGGCGCTGGATTAATTTAAGCCGCCTGGCCCCGGACCAGTGGTTGCGGGTGGTCAAGCTCTTTGAACTTGAATTACCGGCGAGCGTCATCGCCCGTCAGGCCGGCGTAGCCTATAACACCGCCCACAGGGTGGTGACGTTGCTGAGGATGGCGATCCTCGCCCACGGGGAGGATGCCCCGTCGCTCCTTCCGATCATGATGGGACCGGGCGGGCCTCTCTCCCGGGGCGGGCGTCAAGGCAGCGGCGGGTCGTGGGAGGACCCTGTCTTCGGGCTGACCTCCCGGGACGGTGAGGTAGTGATCCAGGTCATCCCGGGATGCAAAGCCGAGGACCTTCTCGGCTCGGCCGCCGAGAAGGGCCGTCACGGCAATGTCCTTTGCGCCGAACGTTTTGAAGCCTACGATTCGATCCTGTACTCCGGTTTCAACCATCTTGCCGTGGGTCACGGAAAAAACCATCCCGGCGGCAGGGACCACGTAAACGGGCTGGAAGGCTTCTGGAGTTTTGCCAAGGAAAGGCTAATGAGGCATCACGGCATTTCCGGGAGATTCTTCCCCCTTTACCTGAAGGAATTGGAGTTCCGGTACAACCACAGGCAACAGGCTCTTTTTGACCAGCTGTGCCGGTTCCTTTGCGGTTTTGTGCCCCCGTCGGTATGACGGCACATCGTCTTAAGTATCATCGGGTTCCATTAAAGGTCCATCCGGCGAGGGCACGCGGCTTTTGATCAACGACTGGGAGGTTCCTGTTTTTTCCAGGAACGAAAAATTCAATACATTTAATTCGAAAGCTAGGAGGTAGGTCGAAGTGCGTCTATTTTCGAAAAAGAGTCTTCAGTATTGGTTTTACCCCTTAGTATTCATCCTGTGTTTCACTTTGGGGGGCGTCCAGGCGGAAGCGAGGGAAGTGACCACCGTTGACTCCCTGCTCAAAGCTATATCCACTAACCCTGAAGTCCTTGCCAAATGGTACTCCTTCAGCGCTTCCGAGAGGGAACTCGGTTCGGCCCGGGGCGGGTTCAGGCCCCGTCTGGACCTGACCGCCGGCATAGGTCGAGAATACCTTGACGGCCAAGGCTACGCGGGTCGCGACTTCCAGGAATATACCAGGAACGGCGTTTCTTTGAGCCTCACCCAGATGATCTTCGACGGAAACTATACCTCGAGCAGGGTCAAGAAGCTGAGCCATGCCCAAAAAATGCGCTACTATGACCTCCTTTCATCGATGGAACAGGTTGCCCTGGCCGCCCTGAGGAGCCACGAGGACATGATAAGGTACAGGACCCTCGTGGAGATGGCCAGGGAAAACATGGCAAGACACGAAGAGATCAAAAACAAAGTCCAGGAGAGGACCGCCGCCGGGGTCGACAGCCAGGTCAACCTCGAGACGGCGAAGGGCCGGCTTGCCCTCGCCCGAGTCAATCTCATGACCGAGGAATCCAACCTGCATGACAGCGGGACCCAGTACGTCAGGGTCGTCGGTGAGAACCCCGGGGAGGGGTTGGAAAAGAGCGCCATCGACCTGGCGTTGCCCGGGGAGATCGACTCCTCTATGGAAAAGATCCTGGCCGACAACCCCCTGGTCTGCTCTCACCAGGAGCAGGTCAACTCCATGTCTTACGCCGTCAGCGAACAGAGATCAAAAATGAGCCCCCGGCTGGACTTCAGGGCCAGCGCCAATTTCGAGAACGACGTCGACGGCGTGAGAGGCCACAGGGACAAGAGAGTCGTCGAGCTCATACTGAGGTACAACCTCTACAACGGCGGCTCTGACAAGGCCGACATCGAGCGCTATGGCGAACTCCTGAAGGAATCGGAAGAGAACAAGAACAGGGCCGAACGGGACGTGAGGCAGATAGCCCTCGTCTCTTTCAACGACGTCAGGACCCTGAGCGAACAGCTTGAAAGCCTCGACCAGCACAGGCAATACGCCGACCATACCAGGAATGCCTATGGGAAACAGTTTGAGGCCGGAAGGAGAAGCCTCCTGGACCTGCTCGACGCTGAAAACGAATATTTTCAGGCGAACAGGGCCTATGTGAACGCCGAGTCCAACCTGACGATAGCCAAGGCCAGGTACCTCGCGGCTTCGGGGCAGCTGCTGAAATACTTTAACGTCTTTGGTGACAGCCTGCCGTCGCCGGAAGAGATCCGGTTGGAGATCGTAAAAGACAAGGTCCAGTAAGATATCCATGGGGAACACCGGAGCGGAAGCCCGAAGGATGAACGGCCCTGCCCTCGAAGAGCAAAGGCCGGGAGAGGTTCCGGAGTACACCTTGCGGGGCGGCCCCCTAGCCGCCTCGCTATCGGTCCTTTCGAGTTTCCATGGTGTGCATGCCTCTGTCGATACGCTGCTGGCCGGTCTGCCCCTTGAGAACGGCCGGCTCACGCCCTCCCTCTTTTCCAGGGCGGCCGAGAGGGCGGGCCTTTTGACCCGGGTTGTGAGGACTCCCCTCGACAGGCTCAACCCTGTCCTGTTCCCCGCCGTCCTGATCCTCGCTGAGAACAACTGCTGCGTGATCTTTTCCGTCGACAAAGAGGCCGGGAAAGCCCGTGTAGCCTTCCCCGAGGTCGGCCCGGACGAGACGGAAATAGGCTTGGAAGAACTGGGCGAAAGCTATACCGGCTTCGCAATCTACGCCCGCCCCCGGTTCCAGTTCGACGAGAGGGCGGTGCGCACGAAAAAACTGGAAAAGGAACACTGGTTCTGGGGCGTCATCTCCGAACATCGCCACCTCTACCGCGACATAATCGTGGCCTCCGTCCTGAGCAACCTCATCGCCTTTTCGATGCCCCTTTTCGTAATGAACGTGTACAACCGGGTCGTGCCCAACAGGGCCGTCGAGTCTCTGTGGGTGATGGCCATAGGCGTTTTCGTGATGATCACGGCCGATTTCGTCATACACATGACGAGGGGGTACCTCGTCGACCTTGCCGCGGCAAAGACTAACGTTAAACTCTCCAGAGAAATGATGGAGCATGTTCTTGACATGAGGAGCGAAGAGAGGTCCCCCTCGGTGGGGTCTTTCGCCGGCAGCATCCAGGGGTTCGACAGCGTCCGTTCTTTCATATCATCGGCCACGGTCCTCGCCTACGTCGACCTGCCCTTCGCCCTCCTCTTTTTCCTGGTCATCGCAATGATATCCTGGACCCTGGTCATCCCCCTCCTGGTGGCTTCCGGGCTGATCCTCCTCCATGCCGTCCTCGTCCAGGGGCAGATGCGCGAACTCTCCGAGACCACGAGCAGGGCCAGTTCGCTCAAGAACGCGACCCTCATTGAAAGCCTCGTGGCGATGGAGACGGTGAAATCCCTGGGAGCCGAGGGACACATCCAGTCCAGGTGGGAGAAGACCGTGGCTTTCCTGGAAAGGACCAACATCAAGCTGAGGCTGCTTTCCTCATCGGTGGTCAACTCCGTCCAGTGGGTACAGATGGCCGCCTCCATAGCCACCATGGTAGTAGGGGTCTACCTGATAATGAGCAACAGCATCAGCATGGGGAGCCTCATCGCCACCTACCTGCTATCGTCCAGGGCCATCGCCCCCATCGGCAGGGTGGCGGCGCTCCTGATGCAGTACCATTCCGCCTCCCGGTCCCTCAAGGCGTTGGACGAGATCATGCAAAAAGAGACGGAACGCCCCGCCGGTTCGGTGTTCATAAGCACGCCCCGGATCCGTGGGTCCGTGCAGTTCCGGGGTGTCTCCTTCACCTACCCCGGGCAGGAGAGCACCGCCCTCTCCGACGTGTCCTTCACGATAGGCGCCGGCGAGAAGGTCGCCCTCCTGGGCCCCATCGGTTCCGGGAAGACCACCGTCAACAAGCTTGTCCTCGGCCTCTTCAGGCCCCAGGAAGGGAGCATCCTGATCGACGGCAGGGACATCCGCCAGATCGACCCTTCAGAACTGAGAAAGAACATAGGCGTAGTCCCCCAGGACGTAATGCTCTTTTACGGCAACCTGAAGGACAACCTTCTTTTCGGCAGCCCTGCCGTCACGGACAGGGAAATACTCCTGGCGTCTTGGGTCAGCGGGGTGGAGATGTTCGCCAACACCCACCCCAAGGGTTTTGACATGCCCATAGGGGAGAGGGGGAGCTTCCTCTCCAGCGGGCAAAGACAGGCCGTGGCGATCGCCCGGGCGATCATCAAGGACCCGCCGATCCTCGTCCTGGACGAACCCACGGCGTCCATGGACCACGTGATTGAAGAGCACATAAAGAAGAACCTGGCGGCGCTGGTGAAGGACAAAACGGTTATACTCACCACCCACCGCACGCCTCTGCTCAGCCTGGTGGACAGGCTTATCGTCATGGACCGGGGGAAGATCGTTGCCGACGGTCCGAAGGAAAAGGTGTTGAAGGCCCTCCAAGAGGGCCAGGTAAGGAGGACGGCCTGATGGCAGCCCCCTTCGGAGAAAAAGAGTTTGACCGCGCGGGGCGCCTTATCTCCGCGGCCGAACAGGTCGGGGACAAGGTCACCGGCGGAATATTCAACAGGCTCTTCTCCGGCGAGGCCGACGGCCCCTACGACTGGGGGACCGACGCCGAATGGGCGATCGAGGAACAAAGGCCAATAAGCAGCCGGATCATCATTTACTGCCTCTTCGTAACGCTGGCTCTCCTTTTGGCCTGGGCTTCCTACTCGTCTCTCGACGACGTCGTCCGGGGAATGGGCAAGGTGGCGCCCACGTCGGGGACGCAGCTCATACAGGCCGTCGACGGAGGAGTAATAAAGGAGATCCTTGTAAAGGAATCGGACCTGGTCGAAAAAGGTGCCGTCATAGTCAAGATCGACTCGACCCGGTTCACCTCCTCCTTCGGTGAAAGAAGGGCCCAAATAATGGCGCTCACGGCAAAAGCCGCCCGACTGGAGGCCCTTATCAAGGGACACGACTTCCAGGCGCCGGAAGAAGTGGCGGAAGCCGCCCCCAACGTGGTGGAACATGAAAGGCAGCTCTACAGGACGAGCCTGGATGAACTAAACTCGGCGATCTCCGTCGGCAGGGACAGGGTCTCCCAAAGACGGCAGGAACTGGTCGAATCCACCTCCAGGTTGGGGCAGCTCTCCTCGGCCTTTGACCTGGCCACGGAAGAACTGAACGCGACCAGGTCTTTACTGGAGTCCGGCGCTATATCCCCCCTCGAAGTGAAGAGGCTGGAGAAGGAGGTCGCCAGGGCGAGGGGAGACCGGGACCAGGCGAAGGCCCAGGTTGCGAGGGTCAAGTCCTCCGTAACGGAAGCGGAAGGCCAGGTCCGCGAGGTCAGCCTGAGATACAAAAACAACTGGAGCAACGAACTATCGGTCACGATGGCCAACCTTGAAAGCCTCATCGAAGGTAACAAGGCCCTTGAGGACAGGGTTTCCCAGTCCGAGGTGCGCTCTCCGGCCAGGGGGGTTGTCAAGCGGCTCTTCGTGAACACCGTCGGGGCGGTGGTTATGCCGGGAGGGGCCATAGCGGAGGTAGTCTCCGAAGAGGACGAACTGGTCATAGAGGCGAGGCTCTCCCCCAGCGACAGGGCCTTCGTCAAACCGGGACAGGATGTGGTGGTGAAGTTCACCGCCTATGAGTACGCCATCTACGGCGGACTCGACGGAAAAGTGGAGTACATAAGCCCCGACACGATCGTCGATGAGAGGGGCGGCACTTTTTACACGGTAAGGGTAAAAACGGCAAAAACGACCTTGGGTCAAAACAGGCCTATCCTTCCGGGGATGGTCGCGCAAGTGGACGTTGTAATAGGGAAAAAAACGGTGCTCTCCTATATCCTCAAGCCCCTTTTCAGGGCGAAAGAAAAAGCTTTGCGAGAACACTGATCCCATATACATCTTTAAAATAAGACTATTTTGGCATGGAGGTTGAAGATAATGGGCAACAATAAATTAACCGTCGTCAAAATAACCGGTGAGGCCTTCAGGCAGACAGAAGACAGGCTGCTGATCCCCATCCAGAAGGGTGACCTCATCCCCGAGGGAGAAATAATAATAGTAAAGTCCGGCCAGGTCCTGATGATGGACTCCGCCGGTAATCCTTTCGAGCTGTCGGAAGGTTCTTCCCTGGCGGTGGGGGGCGGCCCTGCCCCGGTGGAGGTCCCGGAGCCAGTAGCGCTGTCTCCGGCGGACCTGCCAGCCGAGGGTTCAGCCCATTTTGAGCCGGCAAAAACCGCGGCTCCTTCGACTTCCTCCCCTGGCAGTGATGTCGAAGAGGACGTAGTACAGGAGGGGCACTCCCACGTACGGCTCGGGAGGATCCAGTACGAGAATAATTCCGGGCTTGACTATATTCGTGATGTCAACGAAGTCTTCCACTTCGACACGCGGGCTACGAGGAACCCCCGCGTAAGCTTCAGCTACGATTATGCCGAGGGCAAGGACCCCTTCCCGCGCTCCGAAATAGAGGACCCCTATTCGGGATGGGACAGGATGCCCCAGAGCGGGTGGGCTAACCGCCCTCCCTCAGCCGTGCCGGGTTTCGCCGAAACCGATGAGGACATACCCTTGATATTGGACCTCCTGCAATACGCCTCGGACCCCGACGGGCAACCCTTGTCAGTGATCTCTGCCACGGCCCTTTTCGGTACCGTGGTCATCAACCCTGACGGTACAGTAACCTATACCCCGGGCGAGGACTACCACGGCACGGACACCATAAGCTACATAGTATCTGACGGACACGGCGGCACCGTGGAATCCACGGTCACGGTGATCGTTCACCCGGTCCAGGATGCCTTTAACGACGCGGTTGTTACGGACGAGGATGTTCCTGTCATTGTGGAAGTTCTTGACA
>MWDE01000010.1 GCA_002070395.1 Synergistetes bacterium ADurb.Bin155 | reverse complement strand
GGAATACCTGGTCTGTGCCGTACAGAACATCCAGGTGCTGTTGAAGCGGGGCGGAGGGCCCGTGAAGGACCCGGCAATGATAGCCCGGGTCCTGAAGGTGGCTCATACCAGGGCCCTTGTTCTTTTTTCAAAGATTCTCAAACGATTCAGCTTTGCTCACAAGGGACAAGTGATCATCTGTCCAGCTTGACCCGCTTTTTACAGAACTCAGGGGGCTTAATTGAGCAACAGCCCGTCAAGGTCTGACCCCAATCACTTGTTGTTGGGGTCCCACTTCCTGGCGAGGCCCTGGGTGATGCGGTCGATGACGATGCCCATGATGACGATGGAGATCCCCGCCTCGAAGCCGCGACCCACGTCGATGCGGTTGATGGCCATGAGGACCTCCTGGCCGAGGCCCCTGGCCCCGATCATGGAGGCGATGACTACCATGGCTAGGGCCATCATCGTGGTCTGGTTGACACCGGCGAGGATCGACGGCATGGCCAGGGGTATGCGAACCTCCTTGAGCAGCTGCCACCGGGTGGCGCCGTAGGCCCTGGCCGCCTCCTGGGCCGGGGCCGGGACCTGCCGCAGGCCCAGGCAAGTGAGCCTCATCACCGGAGGGAGGGAATAGATCAGCGTGGCTATCACCGCCGGGACCTTCCCCAGGCCGAAGAGCATCATGGCCGGGATGAGGTAGACGAAGCTGGGCATGGTCTGCATGGCGTCCAGCACCGGCTGGATGAAGCCGGCGAAGAGGGGCAGTTCGCCCATGACGACGCCTAAGGGTATCCCGATGATGAGGGCTATGACCACCGAGGTAATCACCAGGGCCAAGGTCTCGATGGCCAGCGCCCAGAGACCGAAGATCCCGATGACCAGGGGAAGGGCCGCGAGGATGATCGTGGGGAGTATCTTTTTCGTGGCTATCCACGCCATGAGGGCGACAACTACCAGGTAGGCCCACCAGGGTATGACGACCAGTACGCCCTGCACCCGCAGGAGGAGCCCCAGTATGCCGGAGGAGAAGTGGTCGAAGGCGGACCCGTGGGTGTTGAGCAGCCACTTGATGGCATGATTGACGCTCTTCGCGACGGAGTATTTCAGGGCTTCAGGAAACATCGCCGATCCCCACCCTTTCCGCCTGGGACGCCGCCATGGCGGCCATCTGTTCGTCGGCCCTGCGGATCTCGTCCCTCTTGTCCTGGACGAAGCGTGCCACGTAATCATCGGCGGGCCGGGCGAAGACCTCCGCCGGCCTGCCTATCTGGACGATCTCGCCGTTGCGCATCACGGCCATCCTGTCGCCGAGCCGCATGGCCTCGTCGAGGTCGTGGGTGACGAAGAATATCGTCTTCTGGTACTCCTGCTGGATCCTCAGGAGTTCGTCCTGCATCTCCCGTCGGATGAGGGGGTCAAGGCCGCTGAAGGGCTCGTCCATCAGGAGGATCGGGGTGTCGGCCACGAGGGCCCGGGCTATGCCCACCCTCTGGAGCATGCCTCCACTCAGGGAAGCCGGGTAATAGTCGACCCAGTCCTCGAGGCCGACCGCCTTCAGGCTCTCGTAAGCCCTCTCGCGGCGCTCCTTTTTCGGCACGCCCCTGAGCTTGAGTCCAAAGGCCGCGTTCTCCAGGACCGTCTTATGGGGGAGCAGGCCGTAGTGCTGGAAGACCATCGCCACCTCGTGGCGGCGGAACTCGGTGAGTTCCTTCATATTCATGGCCGTTACGTCCTGGCCGTTTATCCGGACCTCGCCCCAGGATATCTCGACCAGCCTCAGGAGGCACCGGATAAGTGTCGATTTGCCGCTCCCGGAGAGGCCCATGACGATGAAGACCTCGCCGGGTTTGACGGTGAAGGATACGCCCCTAACGGCGACGACCGTTTCGTTGGACTCGTCCAGCGCCGCGATCAGGTCCCGGTCGTCCACGTCGAAAAAGACTTCTTTTTCCGAGTAGACCTCCCAGAGGTCCTTCACTTCAATAATATTTTCCATCACGGGATTCTACAGCTTCGCCAGGGCTGCCTCGACCTTCCCGGCCACGTCGCCGGGGAGCCATGACTTCCAGACATCCTTGTAATTGGTGAGGAACCAGGCGGCGGCCTCCTCAACGGTGGCCTCCTCCTGCTCCATGAAAGCCAGCACTTCGTTGTTCTGGGCCAGCGTGGTCTCGTACTTTTCCAGGAACTCCACGACCTCGGGGTGCTTTTCGGCAAACTTGGTGTTGATGCCCTTGTGCACCCTGGCGGCGGGGAAGGCGCAGCCGTAGTCCTTGCCCTCACCCCACCGGTCAGGGTCATAGGGCGGTTCCTCGAGCATCACCATGTCGAGCAACCCCATGATCCACTCGGGCTCCCAGTAATAAGCGAGCACGGGCTGCCCCTTTTCGTAGGCCGATACGATGGCCGTCTGGAGAGCCATCTGGGAACCGGGGTCGAAGACGGTGTAACTGTCGGATAGCCCGTAGGTCTCGAGTTTTTTCAGGTTTATGTCGTGCACCACCCACCCGGGGATAGCATTGTAGAAGCGCCCCTTACCAGGCACCTCGGGATCCTTGAAGGCCTCCCAGTACTTGGGCAGGTCGAATACGGACTTGAGATCGGGGGTCGTCGCCTTTATCCCCCGCTTTTCGTCGCCCTTGATCATGTAGGCGGGGACGTACCACCCCTGGGGCGCGTCGGGGAAGATGGAGCCCAGGTCAAGGACCTGGCCGGTCTCCTCGACGGCGTCGGTGTACCATTCAAGTAGATTGTCCACCCACACCTCCATGGCTATGTCCACATCGCCCTGCTGCAGGCCCGTGAGGCCCGGCACCGACTCGGCGAAGAGGTACTCCGGGGAGAAACCATAGCCATGCTCCAGTATGAAGCCGGCGATACGGTCATGGACCTGTACGCTGCTCCAGCTGAAGTCAACCAGTACCACCCTTTCGGCTGCGATTGCGGCGGGAACTGAGGTCAGCCCCGTCACGACGGCAAGAACCAGTGCCAGGATCAATGCGCCTTTTCGTCCTGCTTTCATGACAGAATCCCTCCTTTGATTGACGCATGCCGAACTGCCTTCCAGGGACGCAGTCCCCGGCTGAACCCGGCCCCTTGGGCCGGACAAGACGTGTGCTCTCCGCAGGGGGTGAAGGGGGAGTTGAAAGGGGAAAACCAATTGAAAGATCCACCGATGGTCCCCGGGAAGAGCCACGAAATGAGCCGAAGAATCCCAATGGAACATTAAATTTTCGATTCTGCGCCCCCAGGACCGGGCAATAATAGTTGAACGAAAGGGAGCTGTCAAACTTTTGTATGCAATCCTCGCCGCTCCCGGTGGAAATCGTTTATGAAGTCTGAACATTTAGTCTTATTGCGAACTCTTGCACAAAAGGTCTACCTGGTATATAAAGTGTACTGGGTGGTCCACCGGGGAGGTCGAGAAATGATCGAAAAAAGACTCCGCCACACCAGGATCTACGAACAGGTGGTCGAGGAACTCAAGGACCTCATCGCCTCCGGTGAGCTCCTGCCGGGGGACCCGCTCCCCCCCGAGCGGCAGCTCATGGCCGAGATGGGCGTGAGCAGGAGTTCCCTCAGGGAGGCCTTCAGGGTCATGGAGCTGCTGGGGCTCATCGACAGCGTCCCCGGTAAGGGTCGCTTCGTCCGGAAACCCAGGGGCGAAGCGGCCGATTCGCGGAACATGCCCCTCGAGGATGAGGCCGTGCTCGAACTGATGGAGGCCCGCAGGGTGCTCGACCCGGCCATCGCCGGAGCCGCGGCGATGCACGCCATGCCCTCGGACCTGATGAAATTGCGGAAAGTCCTCTCCAGGACCGAGAAAAACCTGGAGGATATCGAGAAGCGCTCTCAGGACGACTTCGACTTCCACCTGGTGCTCTCCGAGGCGACCCGGAATTTTGTCTTCATAAACATCGTGAAGATGACCTTCAACCTGATCATGGCCACCCACGAGAGGATCTACTCGCTCCTCTCCGACAAGGAAGCCTTCCTCAACGAGCACCGGGCCATCTACGAGGCGATCACCGACCACGACGTGGCCGCCGCCCAGGCGCTGGCCGCGGGCCACATCGAGAGGATCTACAAAACCCTGCAGGAAGCGCTGGCCCTTGAGGTCAAGTAATTGATAGAGGCGCCAGAATTTCAAAACATCCATTGGAGGGATGCAACATGAGAGACAGGATCGTGAAGGTTTTCCCGGAGATCGACTGGGTCCAGGACAAGGGGCTCAGGGAAAAGGTGATCGACACCATGGAGGACGCCCTCAAGACCGGCGGTTGGGAACCCGAGGATATGGAGAAGATACCCTTCACCCTCCTCATCCCCGACTGCCCCGCTTCCCTTAACGTCCACAACCGGGGCGTGACGAGGATGGCCAAGGCCATCTACGACGAGTACAACCCCCTCTACGAGAAGAACGGCGGTTTCAAACTTGACTACGACACCCTCATCGCCGGCGCCATCCTCCACGACGTGGGCAAACTGGTGGAGTACGAGAAGAAGGATGGCAAGATCGTGAAGTCCCAGATGGGCAAGGACCTCCGGCACCCCTTCTCCGGCGTCGGCCTGGCCATGCGGAACGGCATCCCCACCAGGATATGCCACTGCATCGCCGTCCACGCCAAGGAGGGCGACGGCGGTTACCGCTGCCCCGAGGCGGTGGTCATCAACAAGTGCGATTTCATCAACTTCGAGACCATCAAGTCGTTCCTGGGGCTTCTCTAGCAAGGACGACCAACAAACAGGAGGTGCATGACCCATGGGCAAAACGATGATCGAGAAGATCATCCGGCGGGCGGCCGGTCGGGAGGTCAAGGTCGGCGAGAGGGTCTGGTGCGATATCGACCTGTCGACGGCCCGCGACTTCGGCGGGGCCAACTGCGTGCTGCAGTTCGAGGAAGTGACGGACAAAAAGGGCAAGGTCTGGAACCCTGACAAGGTGGCCTTCACCTTCGACCTCCAGGCCCCGTCCCATTCGGAAAAGGTTTCCAACAACCAGAAGATCATCCGTGAATTCGCCAAGAAGCAGGGCATCACGAAGGTCTTCGACGTGGACTGGGGTATAGGCCAGCACGTCCTGCTCGAAAACGGCCTGGTGAAACCGGGCGACGTGATCCTGGGGACCGACAGCCACATGAACCTTCTCGGCGGGGTGGGCGCCTTCGCCACCGGCGTGGGGAACACCGACATCGTGGCCTCCTGGTTCGAGGGGACCAACTGGTTCCGCGTCCCCGAGACGATGAAGATCACCGTCACGGGCAAGTTCAAAAAGGGCGTCTGCATGCGCGACCTGCTGACCCACATCGTGGGGACCCTCGGTGCCGACGGGATGTTCTTCCTGGCCACCGAGTTCTACGGAGAGACCATCGAGAACTCGTCCCTGGCCGAGAGGATAACCCTCTGCTCCATGGTCACCGAGATGAGCGGCAAGGTGGGGCTCATCATGCCCAACGGCGAGGTCCTGGACTGGCTGGTCGGCAGAGCCGGCAACGAGGTCAAAGAGAGGGTCAAGACCCTCGCGGCCGATCCCGACGCCGTCTACGTCAAGGAACTGGAGTTCAACGTGGACGACCTCGAGCCGATGACATCCTGCCCCGACGCGCCGGACAACGTGAAAAAGGTCCGCGAGGTCGCCGGGGAGCACGTGGACCAGGTCCATATCGGATCCTGCTCCAACGGGCGCTTCGAGGACATCACGGCGGCTTTCGAGGTCCTCAAGGCGGGCGGCTTCAAGGTGGCCCCGGGCATGCGCGCCATCGTCACTCCGGCCACCCGGGAAGTCATGCTGCAGTGCGCCAAAGCCGGTTACATCCAGAAGTTCCTCGAGGCGGGGGTCATCTTCACCAACCCGACCTGCGCGCTCTGCACCGCCGAGCACTACGGCGCCCTGCCGAGCGGCGATGTGGGCATGTCAACGACGAACCGGAACTTTATCGGCAAGGTCGGCAAGGGGAGCCACACCTACCTGGCGAGCCCGATGACGGCCATGGCCACCGCCGTGCGGGGCAAGATCACAGATCCCAGGGATATCCTCGGATAGGGAGGTTGGGGAAGAATGGAAAAGAAGATCCTTCGCGGAAGGGCCTGGGTGTTCGGGGATGACGTCGATACGGACCTCATCTACCACAACAAGTACCTGGCCGAGACCGACCCGAAGAAGATGCCGCAGTACTCCTTCGAGTACTACCCCGGCAAGGAGAATTTCGCGAAAGAGGTGAAGGAGGGGGACTTCATCGTGGCCGGCACCAACTTCGGGTGCGGCTCCTCCCGGGAGCACGCCGTCTACTGCCTGAAGTACGCCGGCATACCCGTCGTACTGGCCGAGTCCTTCTCGCGCATCTACTACCGCAACGCCATAAACAACGGCTACCCGGTCCTCTTCGTGAACGGCCTTAGCCAGGCCATCAAGGACGGCAAGATCAAGGACGGCGACGAGCTCGAGGTCGACCTGGAGAAGGGCGAGATCAAGGACATCACCAACGGCAACTCCTTCCACGGCGACGCCGTCGCGGACCTCGAGATGGACATCATGAAGGCCGGCGGCCTCATCGAGTACCTCAAGGAAAAAGCCGCGGGCAAGTAGGAGGGGGTCGGCATGGGAAAGACATTCGCTGAAAAGGTACTGGGCAAGGCTGCCGGCGAGCCCGTTTCCGCCGGACAGGTCGTCATCGTCGAGCCTCACTTCTGCATGAGCCACGACAACGCCGCGCCCATCTGGGGCACCTTCGAGAAGATAGGCGTCAAGAAGGTCTGGAAACCCGACCACCTGGTGTTCATCCTGGACCACGCCATCCCCGCGCCGACGGATAAGCACGCCGAGAACCACATGAAGATCCGCCAGGTGGTCAAGGAACAAGGGATCCGGTACTTCTACGACGTGACGAGCAAGGGCGGCGTCTGCCACCAGATCATGTGCGAGGAAGGCTTCGCCCTCCCGGGCTTGATCGTCGTGGGCAGCGACAGCCACACCTGCACCTACGGCGCCTTCGGCACCTTCTCCACGGGGATAGGCCGCAGCGAGATGGCCGCCACCTGGGCGACGGGGCAGATCTGGTTCCGCGTCCCTGAATCGATGAAGATCACCGTGACTGGCAAGTTCAAGAAGGGCGTCTCCGCCAAAGACCTGATACTCAAGATCGCGGGCGACATAAAGGCCGACGGGGCCGACTACATGTCCATCGAGTTCCACGGCCCGGCCATCGAAGAGATGTCTCTATCCGAGAGGATGACCCTCTGCAACATGGGGATCGAGGTCGGCGCCAAAAACGCCGTCTGCCCCCCGGACCAGAAGGTCCTGGACTTCATCAAGCCCATAGCAAAGACGGACCAGTGGGAGGCCATCTGGGCCGACGATGACGCGGTCTACGCCAAGGAACTGCACTACGACCTGGGTGACCTGGTCCCCGCCGTCGCCAAACCCCACACGGTGGACAACTACGCCCCCATCGACGAGGTCAAGGGCACACCCATCCACCAGGCCTTCCTCGGGAGCTGCACCAACGCCCGCATCGAGGACCTGCGGCTTGCCGCAGGTATCCTGAAGGGCAAGGAAGTGGCCGTGAGGACCATCGTGCTGCCGGCCTCCTGGACGGTCTACCGCCAGGCGCTGGAAGAAGGGCTCATCGAGGTCTTCCTCGACGCCGGGTGCGTCATCGTAAACCCGGGTTGCGGACCCTGCATGGGCAACCACGAGGGGATACTGGCGCCGGGTGAGACCTGCATCTCGACGGCCAACAGGAACTTCAAGGGCCGCATGGGCAACAAGGACAGCTTCATCTACCTGGCCAGCCCCATGACGGTCGCCGCCTCCGCTTTAAAGGGCGAGATATCCGATCCCAGGGAGGTGCTTTAGCGCCATGAAGGTCACAGGAAAGGTCTGGAAGTACGGCGACGACATCAACACCGACGTCATATTCCCGGGGAAATACACCTACACCGTCTCGGACCGTAACGAGATGGGCAAGTACGCCCTCGAAGACCTCGACCCCGAGTTCACCAAGAACGCCCAGCCGGGCGACATCATCGTCGGCGGCAAGAACTGGGGCTGCGGCTCCTCCCGGGAACAGGCCGTCACCTGCATCAAGATGCGGGGGATCGGGGCCATCATCGCCAAGGGTTTCGCCAGGATCTACTACCGCAACGCCCTGAACGAGGGCCTGCCCATCGTGGTGAGCCCCGAGGCCGTCGACGCCCTCGAGAAGGGCGATGAGGTCACCGTCGACTTCGACAAGAGTGAGATCGTCACCCCCAAGGGGACCTTCAAGTTCCCGCCCTACCCCGATTTCGTCAAGGGCCTGATCGAGGACGGAGGGCTGATACCCCACGTGAAGAAGAGTTTGGGGTTGTAAGGGCGAAAGAAACCGTGAATCGTAAATCGTGAATCGTGAATCGAAAGAGCAAAACCCGTAAAACGTGAATCGGAAATCGGGAATCGAAAGAGCCAAGGCAAAAGCGTGAGACGTAAGACGTAAGACGTAAGACGTGAGACGAAAGACGTAAAAGCAAAAGCGTAAGACGGAAGACGTAAGACGGAAGGGCAAGACGACAGGAGACAGGCGACAGGAAGCAGGAAGGGCAGAACCCGTGAATCGTAAATCGTGAATCGGGAATCGGGAATCGAAAGGGCAAAACCCGTAAAACGTAAATCGGAAATCGGGAATCGAAAGAGTAAAGGCAAAAGCGTAAGGCGAAAAGCAAGGGCAAGGACTGTAAAAATTTAGGGCAAAGGCGGGTCGCAACACAAGAAGCGGGAAAGATATCCCAGCCGGCGGTGAGGGCGCGTTTTCGGTCCGCCTTTGATGAAACCAGGAGGGGGAAGTGCACATGGCAAGAAATGTGATGCAGGTGAAGGAAAAGAAGGACCGCTACCAGGTCTGCTATATCCCCGGCGACGACTCCGGCTACGACGTAATGGAAGCCGCCATGATCGTCATGCAGGCCCTCAATCCCCCCATCGACTGGGTTAGGGCCGACATGGGATGGAGCATGTGGGAGAAGTCCTGCAAGGAATTCCCCGAGGGGGACAAGAGAAGAAACACCGTACCCCAGGAGACCATCGACAAGGTCAGGGACACCGACGCCACCTTCATGGCCGCCATCACCTCCAAGGCGGGCGTGAAGGGCTTCAAGTCGGCCATCCTCCAGATGAGGCAGATCTTCGACCTCTACATCAACTTCAGGCCGGCGAAACTGATGCCGGGGCTCGAGTGCCCCCTGAAGGGCGACCCGAAGATCGACATCAAGCTCTTCCGGGAGAACACCGAGGACCTCTACTCGGCCGTGGAGTGGCGTCCCCTCCCCCGCGAGATGTTCGACCTTCACCCGGGGATGGAGCGCTTCAAGGACAAGGAGGAGGTGGCCGTCTCCTGGCGGGTCTACTCCAAGGAGGGCTGCGACAGGATCATCAGGGCCGCCTTCGAGTACGCCAAGGCCAACGGCCTGAAGAGCGTGGTCAACTGCAACAAGGCCAACGTCATCAGGGCCACCGACGGGCTGATGAAGGAGCGCTTCCTCGAGATAGCCAAGGAGTACCCCGACATCGTCGCCCGCGAGGAGAACGCCGATGCCACGGCGATGTGGCTCATCAAGAACCCCCAGGACTACCAGGTCATCGTCACCTCCAACGTCTTCGGCGATATCCTCTCCGACGAGGCCTCCCAGCTGGTCGGCGGCATGGGCTTCGCGCCCAGCGGCAACATCGGCGAGAAGGCCGCCCTCTTCGAGCCCAGCCACGGTTCGGTGCCGAAGTACGCCCACCAGTACAAGATCAACCCCTGCGGCCTCCTGATCACCGGGGTCATGATGCTCGAGTACCTCGGCCTCAAGGACCACGCGGCCAGGCTCGAGAAGGCCATCGGCGACGTGCTCGTTGAGAGCAAGTACCTCACCTACGACATCTGGCGCGACGACAAGGCCGACAAGGACTGGGAGAAGAAGGCCGTCTCGACCCTCGACATGGCCAAGGCCATCGCCTCGAAGATCGACCCCGACTTCGACAAGAAGGCCGACGCGATCTGCGCCAAGGCCCGCGAAATGTGCGCCTGGGAGCACCTGGTCCAGAAGTAGGAGCGACATACCGGGAAAAGCAGTGCCTCAAAAGAAAGACCTTGAGCCCGGGGCTCACCTTCGGGTGGGCCCCGGCGCTTCGGGGCGGCCAAAAGATATTGTCCCAAATGATACCGACCGGGTGAGGGCTCCCTCCCCCATCCCGGTCCCTGGAGGTAAGAATATGAAAACTGCCCAGGCAGGGACCCTCGAGTCGATGGACTGCATCGTCACCGTTACCGAGACGGAAAAGGGGCGGGGCATATCCATCGCCATGGAGGGAGCGAGCATCGTCCGCTTCGGCGAGGCGATGTTGAAGGCGACAAAGGACACCCTGAAGGACCTGGGTGTCCGCGATATTTCCGTCTCCATCCAGGACAACGGGGCCGGCGACCTGGTACTGAAGGCCAGGGTCGAGGCGGCCGTGAGGCGGTTTGCGGGGGTGAGGACCCCATGAGGCTGAGAAGGACCAAGCTGTATCTGCCCGGGAACAACCCGAACATGCTCCTCCGGGGGCACCTCTTCGGCCCCGACGGCGTCATCCTGGACCTGGAGGACGCCGTGGCGATGAGCGAAAAGGACGCGGCCAGGATCCTCGTCAGGGATGTCCTGAAAAGGGGCGACTTCGGCGATTGCGAGGTCACCGTGAGGATCAACGGCATGGACACGGAGTACTGGAAGACCGACATCGAGACCGTCGTGCCCTGCGGTATCGACGGCATCCGCATACCCAAGGTGGAGGACCCCAAGGACATCGCCCTCATGGACGAGGCCCTATCCCAGATCGAGAGCAAGGCCAGGATACCGGTGGGCAGGACCTTGATCTTCTGCCTGCTCGAGACGGCCCTGGGCGTCTGGAGGGCCTTCGACATAGCCAGGGCCTCGAAAAGGGTGGCCGCCATCTGCCCCGGTGGGGAGGACCTCCGGGCGGACCTGAAGACGACCCGTTCCGAGAACAGCGAGGAGCTCATCGGCCCCAGGAGGATGATAGCCTTGGCCGCCCACGCCGCCGGCGTCGACGCCCTGGACACGGTCTACGCCGACATAACCGACGACGCGGGGCTGAGGCGGGAAACGGAGTGGGTCAAGCAGCTGGGCTTCCAGGGCAAGAGCGTCATACACCCGAACCAGATACCGGTGGTCCACGATGTCTTCACGCCGACGGCCAAGGAGATCGAACAGGCCAAAAAGATCGTCGAGGCCGCCGCTGAAGCCGCCGCCAGGGGGCTTGGGGCGGTCCAGGTCGACGGAAGAATGGTCGACAAGCCCGTGGTCAAGAGGGCGGAGTACACCCTCCAGCGGGCTGGTCTGAAAGCCGGAGGTGAGAAAGCATGACAATAAACGCCGCGGGACGCAATATTCCCGATACGATCCCCGGTTACGGGGAGGTCCGTCACTTCAAGGGCCACGACAGGAGACCCCCCGAGGGTTGCCGGTTCGGCAAGAGGAACAGGGCCGCCTTCAACACCAGGAGGGACAAGACCCTGCCCGACCTCAAGGCGGCCATCAGCGCCTCGGGGCTCAAGAGCGGGATGACCGTATCCTTCCACCACCACCTCCGCGACGGAGACTACGTGGTCAACGCCGTCATCGACGCCTGCGCCGAGATGGGCATCCGTGACCTGGTGATCTTCCCCACGGCCCTCTTCAAGGTCCACAAGCACCTGACGAAACATATCCAGAACGGGGTCATCCGCCAGATCATGGGCTCCGTCAACGGACCCATCGGGCAGCTCGCCTCGGAGGGGGGGTTCAGCGTCCCCGTCGTCCTGAGGAGCCACGGCGGACGCCCCAGGGCCGTGACCAGCGGCGACGTGGTCATCGACGTGGCCTTCATCGCCGCCCCCACGGCGGACAATTACGGCAACCTGACGGGAGCCGTCGGCAGGTCGGCCTGCGGGTCCCTGGGGTACGCCCACAGCGACGCCCACTACGCCCAGTGCGTGGTGGCCGTCACGGACAACCTGGTCAACTACCCGGCGCCCTGCATCCAGATCCCCCAGTTCTTCGTCGACTTCGTGGTCCCCGTGGACAAGATCGGGGACCCCGCCGGCATCGTCAGCGGTACCACCAGGGTGACCAGGGACCCCATGAGGCTGCTGATAGCCCGTAACGCCGCGAAACTGATCGAGGCGACCCCCTATTTCAAGGACGGCATTTCCTTCCAGACCGGGGCGGGGGGCATCTCCCTCGCCGTGGCAGCCTACGTCAGGGAAGCCATGCGGGAGCGGGGGATTAAGGGCAGTTTCGGGCTCGGGGGCATCACCGAGTTCTTCGTAGACATGATGAAGGAGGGGCTCTTCGAGAGGCTGCTGGACGTCCAGTCCTTCGACCTCGCAGCGGTGAAGTCCATCGCCGAGAACCCCAACCACGTGGAGATCTCGGCCGACTGGTACGCCAACCCCTGGAACGCGGGGTGCGCCGTCAACATGCTCGACACGGTGGTCCTCGGCGCTACCGAGGTGGACAGGGATTTCAACGTGAACGTCAACACCGAGGCCGACGGGGCGATGCTCCACGGTATCGGGGGGCACCAGGACACCGCCGCCGGGGCGCAGCTGACCATCATCACCACCCCGCTGCTCCGCGGGCGGATACCCTGCGCCGTCGACTCGGTCTACACCGTCAGCACGCCGGGCGAGGTGGTGGACGCCGTGGTCACGGAGTTCGGCGTGGCCGTCAACCCCAGGAGGCAGGACCTCATCGACGCCGCCAGGGAAGCCGGCGACGTCCCGCTGGTCACCATGGACGAACTGGTGGAAAAGGCCCAGGAATTGACAGGGCCGATGACCCCCGTCGAGACGGAGGACCGGATCATCGGCGTCGTAGAATACCGCGATGGCACCGTCATCGACGTGGTGAAGCAGCTGAAGAAAAAGTAGCATCGGGGATCGTGGATCGTGAATCGTGAATCGTAATTCGTGAATCGTGAATCGAAATTACGGTTCACGATTCACGTTCATCTTCTCCCTACCCCGTAGTAGGAGAACCCCAGGGCTCTCACGCGCTCCGGCGAGAGCTGGTTGCGGCCGTCGAAGACCGCCGGGGCGGGCTTCATGGCGCTCTTGACCCTGTCCCAGTCGGGCCTCCGGAACTGGGGCCACTCCGTGACCAGGACGAGGGCGTCGGCCCCCTCGAGGGCCTCGTAGAAGTCGGCACAGAAGGTCACCGAGCCGTCGTCGGGGAGCAGGGCCCTGGCCTTTTCCATGGCCACCGGGTCGTAGGCCCTCAAGAGGGCGCCCCGTGACAAGAGGGCCTCGGCCAGGGCGAGGGAGGGCGCCTCCCTCATATCGTCGGTGTGGGGCTTGAAACTGAGCCCCCAGATGGCGAAGGTTCTCCCGCCCAGGTCCTCACCGAAGTGGCCCGTAATTTTTTCCAGGAAGAACCGCCCCTGGGCCCTGTTGGCCTCCTCGACGGCCCTGAGGATGGCCAGGTCGACCCCCCTGGCCGAGGCGCTCCGGATGAGGGCCCGGACGTCCTTGGGGAAACAGGAGCCCCCGTAGCCAAGGCCGGCGTAGAGGAAGGAGGAGCCGATCCTGCTGTCGGTGCCCATGCCGATGCGGACCTCTCCCACGTCGGCGCCGACCTTTTCGCAGAGGCGGGAGAGCTCGTTCATGAAGCTGATCCTCGTGGCGAGCATCGCGTTGGAGGCGTACTTGGTCATCTCCGCCGAGGGTATGGACATGGTGTAGAAACGGTCCTCCCTCATGACGAAGGGGGCGAAGAGCTCCCTGAGCAGCTTGTCGGTATCCTCCCGTTCGGTCCCTATTATGATCCTGTCGGGGCGGAGGCAGTCCTCCACGGCAGCGCCCTCCTTGAGAAACTCGGGGCAGAAGGCCACGTCGAAGTCGAGGTCCCGCAGCCCCCGCTCGGCCAGTTTTTCCCCGATGATCCTCCTGATCTCGGCGGTGGTCCCCACGGGTATGGTCGACTTGGCGACGATGATCTTGGCGGTCTCCATGAGCCCGCCGACGCGGGAAGCGACCTCGTAGACGTGGGTCAGGTCGGCGCAGCCGTCCTCTCTTGGGGGCGTACCCACGGCGATGAAGACGAAGAGGCTGGGGCGGAGGGCCTCCTCCAGGTCCGTCGTGAAACGGAGACGGCCTTCGGAGAGGTTCCTTTTGACCATGTCCTCGAGACCGGGCTCGTAGATGGAGACCTTACCCTCCATCAGGCCCTCGATCTTGGAATGGTCGACGTCGACGCACCAGACGTCGTTGCCGTTCTCGGCGAGGCAGGCCCCGGTGACGAGGCCGACGTACCCGGTTCCGATGATGCAGACTTTCATGGATATACCTCCAGGGGCGGGAATGGATTTGAAAACAAGGCGTAAGGGACCGTGAATCGTAAATCGTTAATCGTGAATCGCAAGAACCAAGGCAAAACCAAAAGGCGTAAGGGGCCGTGAATCGGGAATCGGGAATCGCAAGAACCAAGGCAAAACCATAAGGCGTAAGGGACCGTGAATCGTAAATCGGGAATCGTAAAAGAAAAGGCGTAAGAGACCGTAAATCGTGAACCGTGAATCGAAGGGGCAAGGCCAAACCTTAAGAGCGGGAGACGGAAGACCAAAAGCAAGGCGGCAGGTCAAAGGCGGCCCTCTCCGGTCCGTTCCCTACCTGCTTATGACAAGCACGCCCGACAGGATCAGGAAAACCCCGATCAACCTCACGAGGGTGACCTGCTCTGCGAAGAAGATGGACGACACCCCCAGGACGAGTATGAAGACCAGCCCCGACATGACCGGGTAGGCGACCGACAGGTCCACCCTCGTCAGGGCCGCGCTCATGAACATGAAGGAGACGCCGAAGCAGACCACTCCCGTCACGGCCCAGGGGTTGCCGGCTATGCGGAACACGGCCGCGGCGAAGCCTCTTTCCAGCAGGTCCTGCTGGTGGCCGAAGCCGATCTTCATCATGCTGCTGGCCGTGGCGTTGAAAAGGGCGGAGCCCAGGATCATGAGCATGCCGAGCCGGTCCATGGCGGAGCACCTCCCGCGGTTGGTAATTCATCGGTCTATACCGTTATAATAATCCATGTTCGCGCTCTTAGCGCCCCTGGTCTGAAGAACCCCGCCTGGGAGGCCGTGTCCCTTGTTCTCTTCTCATAGAAAGAACCTGCTGTTCCTCCTGGCCCTCATATCAATACTGTACCTCGTAGCCCTCGGGAGTCACGGTCTGCTCGACCCCGACGAGGGGCGGTACTCGGAGATCCCCAGGGAGATGCTCGAGAGCGGGGACTTCATCACCCCCCGCCTGAACTACGTGGCCTACTTCGAGAAGCCGGTCCTCCACTACTGGCTCACGGCCCTCTCCTTCAAGGTGCTGGGTCAGAACGAGTTCGCCGCCCGGTTCTTCCCGGCCTTCCTGGCCATGGCAGGGGTGATGATCACCTACTGGCTGGCGGACAGGATGAACGGCCCCAGGGCGGCCTTCCTGTCGGCCTGGGTCCTGGCCACCTCGCTGGTGTACTTCGCCGTGGGGCAGATCAACATCACCGATATGCCCCTTTCCTTCTTCATGACCCTGTCGATGGCCGGTTTCTGGATGGGCTACAGGCGGGACAGGAGGTACTTCACCCTGTTCTACCTGGGCATGGCCCTGGCCCTGTTGACCAAGGGCCTGGTGGGCGTGGTGCTGCCCGCGGGGGTCGCTTTCTGGTGGATCGTGCTGACCCGCAAATGGGAGGTCATCAGGGAGGCGCTCTACCTGCCGGGCCTGGCGCTCTTTTTCCTGGTGGCGGCGCCGTGGTACGTCCTCGTCTGCCTGAAGAACCCGGACTTTTTCCACTTCTTCTTCATCCAGGAGCATTTCCTCCGTTACACGACCAGGATGCACGGCCGCTTCGAGCCCTGGTGGTGGTTCATCCCGATAATCATAGTGGGCTCCATCCCCTGGGCCGGTTTCCTCCCCGGCGCGATAAGCGCTTCGCTGCCCTCGTCGGCCTCCAGCCCGACCCGCCAGGACCGGGGGAGGATCTTCCTCCTGCTCTGGTTCGGCGTCATTTTCCTTTTCTTCTCCCTCTCCAGTTCCAAGCTTGTACCCTATATCGTGCCGGTGATGCCCCCCCTGGCCATCATGATGGGCACCTTCCTCGACCTCCACATGGACAGGGGCAAGAGCAGGCCCCTGGGGTTGGGGCTGCTCCTGAACAGCCTGGTGCTGGCGACCTTCGGGGTGGCGGCCGCCGCCTACCCTTTTCTCGACCAGCGGTACGGCAAGGAGCTGCTGCCCTTCGTGGCCCCCGTGGCGGCGGTGCTGATACTGCTGGTGATCCTCTCCTGGGCCTATTACCTGAAGGGGGAGTCCAGGAAGGTGGTGCTGGCCCTCTGCGTCTTCGCCTTTTTGAATATAGCGACCTTCAAGAATGTCTTCGGCTTCTACGACAGGATCATGAGCGCCAGGGACCTGGCATCGGCCATAAAAAGCCACGCCCGCCCGGAGGACGTGGTCGTCCAGTACCGGGATTACGACCAGGGGCTCCCCTTCTACCTGAAGAGAAGGATCGTCCTGGTGGACTGGCGGGGCGAACTGGAGTTCGGCTCCGAGCGGGGCGACCAGTCCGACTGGTTCCTCGACCAGGAAGGGTTCCTCCGGCGATACTGGACCTCGGGCCAGAGGGTCCTGCTGGTGATGAGGGACGAACAGGACACCGCCTTTCTAGAGGAGACCGGGACCATACCGATGGTCCTGGGGCGGGTCGGGGATAAAATGCTGGTCACAAACAAGGGAGATGAACCGTGACGATGAGAGAGACCTTCCTTCCCTTCGCGAAACCTGATATCAGCGAGGAAGCCATAGCCGACGTGGCGGATTCGTTGAGGTCGGGGTGGATAACCACCGGACCCAAGGCGCTGAAGTTCGAGAAGTCCTTCGGGGAGTACCTCGGCGTGCCCTACGCGCTGGCGGTGAACTCGGCCACGGCGGGGCTTCACCTGTCGCTGCTCGCCTTCGGCATCGGGCCCGGCGACGAGGTCATAACGACGCCCATGACCTTCGCCGCGACGGCCAACACGGTGATCCTGACCGGCGCCAGGCCCGTGCTGGCCGATATCGACCCCGTGACGTTCAACATCAGGCCAGAACTGGTGAAGAAGGCCCTCACCCCGAGGACGAAGGCCCTCATCCCGGTGCACTTCGCGGGGCGCCCCTGCGAGATGGAGGCCCTTGAGGAGATCGCCGAAAAGAACGGCCTCGTCATCATCGAGGACGCCGCCCACGCCCTGGGGGCGTCCCGACGGGGGAGACCCATCGGCTCCCCGGCGCGGCAGAGGCAGGCCGCCGTCTTCAGCTTCCACCCCACGAAGAACATAACCACCGGGGAGGGGGGCATGGTCTGCACCGCCTGCGAGGATGCCGCCGAGAGGGTCTCCGTCCTCAGGCAGCACGGGATGAGCAAGGGTGCCTGGAACCGTTACGCCGCCACGGGGACCCCCCATTACGACCTGCTCTTCCCGGGCCTGAAGTACAACATGCTCGACATCCAGGCCGCCATCGGGAACGACCAGCTGACCCGGCTGGCTTCCTTCAACGCCCGGAGGCGGGAGATAGTAAATATGTACAGGAAGGGGCTGGAGGGGCTGCCGGGCCTCGCCCTGCCCCCCGAACCCGCCCAGGGGGACGTCCACTCCTGGCACATCCTCACCCCCCTCATCGATATCGACTACCTGGGCTTCTCCCGGGACGAGTTCATGGCCAGAATGAGGGAGTTGAACATCGGAACGGCCCTTCACTACCAGGCGCTGCACCTCTTCTCCTACTACGGGAGGGAGTACGGCTGGAAGAGGGGCGACTTCCCCGGCGCGGAGTTCGTCAGCGACAGGATAGTGTCGATACCGCTCTTCCCGGCCATGACCAACGGCGACGTGGCCGACGTGATCGAGGCGATCCGGCGGGTCTGCGGGAGGTGAGAGTGTCCTTGGAGAAGGCATCCCTGGACGTTTCGGTGGTGATACCCGTCTTCAACGAGGAGGAGTCCCTCCCCGGCCTTTTCGAAAGGCTTTTCCCCGTCATGGAGGGGCTGGGCAAGAGCTGGGAGGTGGTCTTCGTCAACGACGGGAGCAGGGACCGCTCCCTGGCCCTGCTGCTAGGCGAGGTCGACCGGCACCCCGGCTCCGTCAGGGTGGTGGACTTCAACGGCAACTTCGGCCAGCACATGGCTATCATGGCGGGGTTTTCCGTATCGAGGGGCGGCGCCGTGGTGACCATGGACGCCGACCTGCAGAACCCACCCGAGGAGATACCCCGGCTGCTGGAGAGGATGGACGCCGGCTACGACGTGGTGGGGACCATCCGGTCCACCAGGAAGGACCCCCTCTTCAGGAAGTTCGCCTCGAAGGTCGTCAACAGGATCACCAACAGGATAACGGGGCTGAACCTCCACGACTACGGCTGCATGCTGCGGGCCTACAGCCGGCGGGTGGTGGACCTCATCAACAGCTGCCCCGAGTCGACCACCTTCATACCGGCCCTGGCCCAGAAGTTCGCCCTCAACCCGACGGAGATAGAGGTGGGACACTCCGAGAGGGAGCTGGGGACCTCGAAGTACAGCCTCTTCAGGCTCATCAGGCTCAACTTCGACCTTATGACGGGTTTCTCCCTGGTGCCGCTCCAGGCCGTCACGATGCTGGGGCTCCTGATCGCGGGGCTGAGCTTCGTCTTCTCCATCTACATGGTCCTGAGGAGGCTCTTCGTGGGGCCCGAGGCGGAAGGCCTTTTCACCCTGATGACGATAAACTTCTTCCTGATGGGGGTCACCATGTTCTGCGTCGGCATCGCCGGGGAGTACATCGGCCGGATCTTCCAGGAGATACGCAAACGGCCCCGGTTCCTGGTGAACAGGATCTACGGTGATGAGGAAGAGTGAAAGGCCGAGGACCGTCGTCTTCGCTTACAGCGAGGTGGGGCACCGGTGCCTCAGGGTGCTGATGGGCCTGGGGGCCGATATTAGGGGCGTCTTCACCTACGAGGACGACAGGAACGAGAACACCTGGTTCAGCTCCGTGAAGGACCTGGCCGTGGCGGGAGGCATACCCGTCTTCACCCCCCGCGGTTTCGGCGACGCTGGCGCGGCGGCCCTCGTGGAGAGCCTGGAGCCGGAGGTGCTTTTCTCCTTCTACTACCGCGACCTCATCCCGGCGGCCATCCTCGCCATGCCCCGCCTGGGGGCCTTCAACATGCACGGTTCCCTGCTGCCCAGGTACCGGGGGAGGGCCTGCGTGAACTGGGCCATAATCCACGGGGAGACCGAGACAGGGGCCACCCTTCACTGGATGACGCCCCGCCCCGACGAGGGTGATATCGTCGACCAGGAGAGGGTGCCCATCGGTGAGAGGGACACCGCCCTGGAGGTGATGCTCAAGGTGGCCGATGCCGCCGAAAGGGTGCTCACCCGAAGCCTCCCCCTCATCGAGGCCGGTAAGGCCCCCAGGATACCCCAGGACGAGTCGAAGGCCACCTACTTCGGCGGGAGGAGGCCCGAGGACGGGCTCATCGACTGGGGCGCGCCGGCGAGGGACATCTGCAACCTGGTGAGGGCCGTCACCCGCCCCTACCCAGGCGCCTTCACCTTCCTGGACGGGGAAAAGGTCTTCGTCTGGAAGGCGACCCCCCTTGACGAAGATACCGGGGCCGCCCCCGGCACGGTGGTGGAGCGGAACCCGCTGGTCATCGCCGCCGGAAAGGGCGCCGTAAGGGTGGAGGAATGGGAATAAAACCCGTGAATCGTAAATCGTAAATCGTGAATCGTAAGAGCCAAGGCAAAACCATAAGGCGTAAGGGGCCGTGAATCGTAAATCGTAAATCGTGAATCGTAAGTTCAAAGGCGGAAAGACCGTAAATCGTAAATCGTGAATCGAAGGGGCAAAACACGTCAATCGTTAATCGTGAATCGGGAATCGAAAGGCCAAGGCAAGACCTTAAGAGCGTGAGGCGTTAGACGAGACGAAAAAGCAGAACCCATACCTTTCACCTTTGCCCTGGTTTTGAAGTTTGCTATTGCCGTTTACGCTCTTGACCTTACGATTCACGGTTCACGGTTCACGATTCACGACTTACGATTTACGACTCACGGTTCACGATTTACGATTTACGGTTTACGATTCACGATTCACGAGAACAGGGAGGTTTTTTTGTGAAGATACTCATCCTAGGCGCCAACGGCTTTATCGGTTCCCACCTCTGTGAGCGGCTGCTGGACCACACGGGCTGGGAGATCACCGCCTTCGACATCAACGATTTCAACCTCGGCAAGTGCCTGGGGAAGGACCGCTTCTCCTTCCGAAAGGGCGACTTCTACACCGACGACGAGTGGATCGAGGGGGCCCTCGGGGAGAGCGACGCCGTGCTTCCCCTGGTGGGGGTGGCCAAGCCCGCCTTCTACATCACAAACCCGGTGATGACCTTCCACCTCGACTTCGAGGCGAACCTGAAGATCGTCCGGATGTGCGTGAGGCGCGATAAGCGGGTGATCTTCCCCTCGACCTCCGAGGTCTACGGTATGAGCACCGACACGGAACTGAAAGAGGACGAGAGCCCCATCATCCTGGGGCCGGTGAGCAAGTCGCGGTGGATCTACAGCTGCAGCAAGCAGATGATGGACAGGGTGATCGCCGCCTACGGCCAGGAGGAGGGCCTGCGCTATACCCTCTTCAGGCCCTTCAACTGGATAGGGCCCCGGCTGGATACCTTCAGGGACGCCGAGGGGAGGAAGGCCCGGTCGATAACCCAGATCCTTTACGACGTGACCCACGGGAGGGACGTCTCCCTCGTGGGCAGCGGGCGC
This sequence comes from Synergistetes bacterium ADurb.Bin155, assembly GCA_002070395.1. Taxonomy (GTDB): domain Bacteria; phylum Synergistota; class Synergistia; order Synergistales; family Thermovirgaceae; genus 58-81. The sequence continues at coordinate 52,137 of MWDE01000010.1, read as the reverse complement.
CAGAGGAGGAGTTTCACCTGGGTGGGCGACGGCGTCGAAGCCCTCGAGGCCGTCATCAGGAACGAAGGGGGCCGCGCCGACGGCGAGATCTTCAACATCGGCAACCCCAGGAATAACGCCTCCATCAGGGAACTGGCCCTCCTCGTCATCGAGGCGCTGAAACCCCACCCGAAGTACGGGCCGCTGGCGGAAAGAGCGAGGCTCGTCGAGATAGACTCCAGGGACTACTACGGCAAGGGCTACGAGGACGTGCTCAACCGGGTGCCTTCGGTGGAAAAGGCCAACCTGCTCCTGGGCTGGAAGCCCCGGACCACCCTCGAGGAAGCCGTGAGGATGACCGTCGAGGAGACCCTCGCCGAGCAGGGAGTTTAAAAGGATGTTTTTCTTTTAACCGGGAGGTGTGGCCATGAATGTGCCGTCTCATATCTTCAGGGAGTACGACATAAGAGGCAACGCCGACGAGGAACTGACCAGCGAGACCGTCAGGGCTATCGGCCTAGCCTACGGAACCTTCCTCAACCGGGAGGGGGTGAGGAAGATCACCGTGGGCGGCGACGTGCGCCTCTCGACGGAGAGGATCAGGGATGACGTCATCCAGGGGGTGACCTCCGCCGGTGTCGACGTGATCGACATAGGCATGGTCACATCCCCGCTGCTCTACTGGAGCCTCTTCCACCTCGACCTGGACGGGGCCGTCATGATCACCGGGAGCCATAACCCGAAGGAGTTCAACGGGCTCAAGCTGGCCTTCGGCAAGACCACCCTCTACGGCGACCAGATCCAGGAGATCCGGAGGATGATCGCCGCCGACGACCTGGTGACGGCGGCGCAAAGGGGCTTTGCGACGAAGATGGACCTTTCCGGGGAATACCTGGCGATGCTGGAGTCCAAGATCAGCCTCGGGGGAAGGAAGCTCAAGGTCGTCACCGATTCGGGGAACGCCACGGCGGGCCCCCTGGTCAACCGCTTCCTCAGGGGGATCGGGTGCGAGGTGACCCCCCTCTTCGAGGAACCCGACGGGACCTTCCCAAACCACCACCCCGACCCTACGAAGCGGGAGTACGTGCAGGACCTAATCGAGACCGTCCGGAGGGAGAAGGCCGACGTGGGCCTGGGTTTCGACGGCGACGCCGACAGGATAGGCGTCATCGACGACCGGGGAGAGATCGTCTGGGGCGACATCCTGATGATCCTCTTCTGGCGGGAGATCCTGCCCCGCCACCCGGGGGCGGAGGCCATCGTCGAGGTCAAGAGCTCCCAGGCGCTGGTGGACGAGATAAAGCGCCTAGGGGGGAAGGTGGTCTGGTGGAAGTCGGGGCACTCCCTGATCAAGGCCAAGATGAAGGAGATCGACGCCCTCTTCTCCGGCGAGGTGTCGGGGCACATGTTCTTCGCCGACGAGTTCTGGGGGTTTGACGACGCCTTCTACGCCGCGGGAAGGCTATTGAGGATACTGTCCGGCACGGGCAGGAAGCTGTCGGAACTGCTCGAGGACGTGCCGGTCTACTACAGCACGGCGGAGACCCGCGTGGCCTGCCCCGACGAGCGGAAGTTCGACGTGATCGACCATATCCGGGACAACGCCCTCAAGGACCACGAGGCCATCACCGTCGACGGCGTGAGGATCCTCTACCCCAGGGGTTGGGGGCTCGTCCGGGCGTCGAACACCCAGCCCGTCATCGTCGCCCGGGCGGAGGGCAAAACGGAAGGGGACCTGGCGGAGTACTCGGCAGACCTGAAGAGAAGGATCCTGGAGGCCGGCGTGGAGGACTTCGACTGGGAATACTGACCGGGAGGTCAGGGCCTCATGGACCCTACTGTCCGGGCAAGGCCCTCCTCGAGGGTGTATCGGGGTTCGAAACCCAGGAGGGACTTGGCCAGGGTGATGTCGGCCTGGGAGTGCCTTATGTCCCCCTCCCTCTCCGGTTCATAACGGGGCTCGACGCCCTCGCCCGCCTTCCCCGACGCCGCGAGGAGCGCCGAGAGGAGTTCGATCAGCGACACGGCCCGCCCCGTCCCTATGTTGAAGAGGGAGGCTCCGCCCTTGGGATCCTCCCGCAGCGCGGCGAGGATGTTGGCCTGCACCACGTCATCGACATAGATGAAATCCCTCGTGGTCTTACCGTCGCCGTTGACCACCGGCGTTTTTCCCTCCAGCAGGCACCGGGACCAAATTGATATGACTCCCGAGTAGGGGCTCCCCGGATCCTGCCTCGGCCCGAAGACGTTCATGTACCGGAGGCCGGTGGCCCTCATGCCGCCGGAAAGCACCGAGGCGTAGAGTTCGTTCGCCTGCTTGGCGACGGCGTAGGGTGAGAGGGGGCCGAGAGGGGCGTCCTCCCCAATGGGCCCCTCGGGCTGGCGCCCGTAGACCGCGGCGGAGGAGGCGAAGACGAAGGATCGCACCCCCGCGTCCTGGGCCGCCGTCAGCATGTTGAGGAAGCCCGTGATGTTGCAGGAGTTGTTCATGTGGGGTTCCTGGAAGGACCGTGGCACCGATACTAGGGCGGCGTGGTGGAGGACGACGTCGGCGCCACGGCAGGCCTCCCGGCACTGCTCCATGTCCCTTATGTCGCCCTTAAGGAGGCGGAAGGAAGGATCTTGACCGAAAGAATGCCGGCAGGCCGCCTCGAGGTTCGACTCCCTCCCGGTGAGGAAGTTGTCAAGGACGACGACGCTCTGCCCCAGGGCCAGGAGGGCGTCGGCGAGGTGGGAGCCGATGAAACCTGCGCCGCCGGTCACGACCCACCTCAACGGCGTAGAGGGAAGACTCCCGCGAAGCTCTTCGTACCTGGACATGGTTCACCTCCACCGATAGTCGCTGCCTGGTGGAATTCTATTCGAAACTGATATTTAACACAACCACCTCGGGGCGGCTCGAGGTCCTTATGGGCGGCCCCCAGGCGCCGACGCCGCAGGAGACGTAAAAGAGGGTGCCGCCCTTTTCCAGGAAACCCCAGTCCTGCTCGAACAACCTCGAGGTGATGAAGTTAAAGGGCCAGAGCTGCCCCCGGTGGGTATGGCCGGAGACCTGGAGGGCCACGCCGGCTTCCTCCGCCTCGCCGAGGTCGTTGGGGGTGTGGTCCATCACGATCACCGGGAGCTCCCCGCCGACCCCCTCAATGGTTTTTAGGGATTTACGGGTCGACCCAAGCAGGGAAGCTGTGCGGTCGTCGCGGCCCGCCAGGGTAAAGGCCCCATCGATCACCACCGACCGGTCCCTCAGGACGGTCACGCCTCCCTCGGCGAAGGATCGGGCCGCCTCTTCGGCCCCGGAGTAAAATTCGTGGTTGCCGAGGACGGCGAAAACACCCAGGGGCGCCGACAGTTTTTCCAGTTGCCCCGGAAGGTCCTCCTCCTGGGCACGGGTTACATCGGAGTCGACGATGTCCCCCACGAGGAGCACCACGTCGGGGCCGGTCGAGTTGACTGTATCGATAATGTCGGCCAGCCAGTGGTTCCTCACCAGGAGACCCACGTGGAGGTCCGAGGCCACGGCCACCCTCAGAGGGGCCTCCCTGGGCATCCCTTTAAGGGCCAGGTCATACTCCCTCACCACGGGGTTCCGGGCGTTCCACCGCCCCGCCGCGACGACGGCCGCCGACAGGAGGAGGACCGCCCAGAAGGCGGCCAGGGCCCCCCGGCCCCCGGCGAGGGAGCGCGGAACGACCCTGACCCAGTGGTCGGCCAGCCGGAGGGCATCGACAAGGACCAGGAGGAGAAGGACGTAGACCATGAAACCCAGGTACCACGACCCCAGGATGGTGAGCTGGTCCGTCAGGGCGCAGCGGCAAAAGGCGCCGCCGACCCTCCCCGCAGGGAAGGCCGCCGCGAGGGCCCAGAAAGCGATGACGACGGGCGCCTTGAAGGCCCCGAGGTAGGGGACGACCCTGGCGAGGTGAAACCATATGAAGAGGTTTGCCGCCCCGTAGACACCGAGGGCGACGCCGAAAAAGGAAAGGAACGGGGAAAGCCTCATAGAACCTCCTGTAGATGGACCTTCAGTTACCGATCATAAGCCGTAGGGGGCGGTTCGTAAACCGCCCCGTGGGGGCCTTTGAGGTTTACGGCAAGGGGATTACCATCTAGGATTCAAGGGAGGGAGCGGCTCCGGGGTCCGGCCGAGTCATCATGGAAGCGGGGAACACCCGGGGTCGGACCCGGCTTGTTAAAGGGGGAGTGACGGTGGAGAGAAAGACCCTCGCGATAAAGGTCGACGTCGATACCCTCAAGGGCTACCTGGAGGGCGTCCCCAGGCTCCTTGACATCCTCGGGAGGCGGGACCTCCGGGCTTCCTTCTTTTTCTCCTTCGGGCCCGATAATTCGGGCAGGGCCCTCAGGCGCGTTTTCCGCAAGGGTTTCATCGGCAAGATGCTCCGCACCGACGCGCCCGGCACCTACGGCCTGAAGACCATGCTCTACGGCACGCTGCTTCCGGCGCCGCTGATCGTGCCGCGGGACCCCGGGATCTTCCGCCGCGTCCTGTCGGAGGGGCACGAGGGTGGTATTCACGCCTGGGACCACGTGACGTGGCAGGATAAGCTCGACCGTATGCCCAAGGCCATGATCAGGGAACACTTCGACAGGGCCTTCGAGATGTTCCGGGATCTTTCCGGCAGGGAGCCCCGCTGCTGCGCCGCCCCGGCCTGGAAGGCGACGGCCTCAAGCCTGGCAATGCAGGACCGGTACGGCTTCGACTACTGCAGCGACACCCGGGGCGTTTCCCCCTTCATCCCCAGGATGGAGGGAAGGGTCTTTATTACCCCCCAGGTCCCCACGACACTGCCCACTATGGACGAACTCCTGGGTAGGTCCGGAATCGACGGTAGCAACCTGAACTCCCACCTGCTCGGCCTCATGGGGACGGGGCTGAATGTCCACACGGTCCACGCCGAGATGGAAGGGGGCTCCAGGTCCGGCCTGTTCGAGGAGCTGCTCGACCGGTGCCTCGAACTCGGGGTCGGTATCACCAGCACAGGGGAGGCGTTAAGGCGCCTCGAAAAGGGATCTCTCCCGGTGATGGATGTGGTCCAGAGGGCCATACCGGGAAGGGCTGGCAAGGTGTCCGTCCAGGCATGACCGTGCCGAGGGCGGGGACAGCCCCTCTCGGCCCCGATGCCGTTCAGATACAGGCCGGTTCCGGGTAGAGGCAGCCCTCCTCGAACCGACTGAAGCGGAAGCAGCTGACGTCAAGGAAGGGTTCCTCGCCCAGGACTATCTCGGACATGATCCTCCCCGAGGAGGGCGCGAACTGCAGGCCGTGGCCGCTCCACCCGCCGACGAAGAAGAAGTTCTCCACCGGTGTCCTGCCCATGATGGCCTGCTCGTCGGGGGTCACGGCGTAAGGGCCCGTCCACTGGCGGACGACGCGGACGCCGGCCAGACAGGGCATCTTGGCGAGCACCCTTTTCGAGACTTCCTCGGGGAACTGCCAGGATGACTCGAAACTGGTGTCCTTTTTCTCCTCGGGGTTATCCCAGCCGAACATGAAGGTGCCGTTGGGGCACTGCTTCCAGTAGCACCCGTCGTCGAGGCAGAGGGTCATGGGGTGCTTCATCCTCTCCACCGGCTCGGTGACGAGGATCTGGTGGCGCTCCGGCGTCACGGGCACGTCCAGGCCGCACCACCCGCAGACCTCCCTGGACCAGGCGTTGACGGCGCAGATGACGGCCCCCGTCTCCCAGTCCCCCCTCTCGGTCCTGACGCCCCGGACCCTATGGCCGTCGACGAGAAGGCCCGTGACGGACGTCCCGGTCCTGATGTCCACCCCGAGGCCCCTGGCGGCGTCGGCGTAGGCGTAGTTCATGGCGTGGGGGTTAACGTGGCCGTCCTTCTCGTTGAAACTGGCGCCGAGCATGCCCCTCACGTCCAGCCCCGGGGCCACCTCCTTTATTCCGTCGGGGTCGAGGATGACGGAACCGACGCCCAGGGAGTTCTGGAGTGCCACGTTCTTTTTCAGCTGTTCCAGCTGGGTCTCGCTGTAGGCTATCCAAAGGTAGCCGGCGGGGTCGTATTCCAGGTCGGCCTTGAAGCCCAGTTCCTCCTGGAGTTGGGGGATCTTCTCCATGTTGTACCGGGCCAGCCTGCAATTGACCTCGGTGCCGAACTGGTACCTGAGGCCCGCCGCGCTGCGGCCGCTCGATCCGGAGGATATATAATCCCTCTCGAAGAGAACCGCCTTCACCCCTCTTTTCCCCAGGTGCCAGGCAATGGAACAGCCGTGTACCCCGCCACCGATTATCGCCACGTCCGCTGTTGAACGACCCACCCCGCCCGACCCCTTTCGCGAGAGAGTGAAGACCGGCCGTTGCCCCGCCGCCGGTCCCCGGATATAATGCTCTGGACCTTTGAACAGATTCTATTTTCTACCCGTCCTCCAGTCAAATGCCGCCCCTCGCCGTTGCTGGTACAATACCGCCTATAATCGGGATCTGCATTCCCCAGGACGACTGAAAGGAGATGGATCACATGGAACTGACCCGTGCCACAGCAGTAGTAGACACCCATACCGGGGGCGAACCCACGAGGATAATCATCGGCGGAGGACCCTACATCCCCGGCAAGACCATGAGCGAGAGATGGGCCTACATGAAGAATGAGATGGGAGATTTCCGCGACTTCGTCATGCACGAGCCCCGGGGTCACAGCGACATGTTCGGTGCCTTCCTGACCTCCCCCGAGAGGGAGGACTCTCACTACGGCGTTATATTCATGGATTCCGGCGACGGGGTCACCATGTGCGGGCACGGCTCCATAGGCACGGCCCACGCCCTGGTCGAACTGGGCATGGTGCCCAGGACGGAACCCTACACCGAGGTGGTCCTCGACTCCCCGGCTGGGCAGATCCGACTCAAGGTGGAAGTCAATGACGGGAGAGTGGGCGATATAACCCTGGCCAACGTCCCGGCCTTCGTCTTCAAGCGGGACGTGGAACTGGCCATCCCCTCCCTGGGCGGGAAGAAGATCCACATGGACGTCTCCTTCGGCGGCAACTTCTTCGCCATCGTCCACGCCGAGGAGATGGGCCTCACCCTGGAGAGGAACGAGGTGCCCCGGCTGCTCTCACTGGGGCTCGAGATACTCCGCGAGGCCAACCGCGTCGTGAAGGTGCAGCACCCCACCGAGAGGCACCTAGACTTCATCGGCCTGACCGAGTTCGCCCTGGAACGGCCAGGCAAACCCACGAAGAACTGCGTCGTCTTCGGGGAGAGCAATGTAGACCGGTCGCCCTGCGGGACTGGGACCTGCGCCAAGATGGCGCTGCTGGCCGCGAAGGGCCTTCTGAAACCGGGGGAGGTCTTCGATCACGAGAGCGTCGCCGGGAGCGTCTTCCACGGCCATTACGAGCCGGGCCCCAAGATCGGCGGTTTTGAAACGATCCTCCCCTTCATCAGGGGACGGGCGAGTATCACCGGTTTCAACTTCCTGCTGCAGCAGAAGAACGACGAGATGGGCTCGGGTTTCCTGCTGTAAGGAACGCACCGGGCGGGCAAGCCCGGGGGTAATAGATTAGGGAAAGGCCGGGAGAGGAAATGCTGGAAGAGATAAACTTCGTCGCCCTGATCCCCTACGTGTTCGTCACCACCTTCACGCCGGGGCCGAACAACATCAGCTGCGCCGCCGCCGCGGCCCGGTGGGGTATGAGGCGGACCTGGGGTTACCTCCTGGGCATAGGCATGGGTTTTTTCGTCGTCCTCCTGCTCGCGGGGGCTTTCTCGGGGGCGCTCATAAGCGCCCTCCCCGCGCTCGAGGGGTACCTTAGGTGGGTAGGTGCCGCCTACATCCTCTGGCTGGCCTACGGCATCGCCCGGAGCGAGGGCCAGGGGGGCATGGGGGGCGGGGAGCCCATGAGGGGCTTCGCCAAGGGGTTCGTGCTCCAGTTCGCTAACCCTAAGTCCATCCTCTTCTCGATCACCCTCTATACCGCCTTCCTGGGACCCATCCTCGCCCGGCCGACCCCGGTTTTACTGTCGGCCGCCCTGGTCGCCGCTATAGGGTTCACCTCGATCATGGCCTGGGCCTTCTTCGGTCTCGGCATCCATCGTTTCCTGCAGAACCCCCTCCATCACAGGATCATCAACCTGGGCTTTTCCCTCTTGCTGGTGTGGACCGCCGCGGGGGTGGCCGGAATACTGTAACCGTTTATACTTCTACCAGAGGAGGTGGGAGCCAATGAAGGATTTTGAAAAGATGGGCTCTTTTTACCTGGGTAGACAGGTGGACGACACCACCGGTTCGGCGACGGGTGAACTGCTCCTTTACGATGCCAAGGACCTCACCACCCACGGCATGATCATCGGGATGACCGGCAGCGGCAAGACGGGACTCGCCATTTCGCTCATCGAGGAGGCCCTGATCGACGAGATACCGGTCATAGCCATCGACCCCAAGGGCGACCTGCCCAACTTGCTTTTGACCTTCCCCGAGCTGGCGCCGGGGGATTTCCTCCCCTGGGTGAGCCCCCAGGAGGCTTCCAGGGAGGGGCTCACGCCGGAAGAGTTCGCCCGGAAGACCGCCGAGACCTGGAAGAAGGGCCTCGGGGATTGGGGCATCGACGGCGCCAGGATCCACAAGATGAGGGAGTCCGTCGACCTGGCCGTCTACACCCCGGGGAGTACCGCCGGGAGGATGGTCAGCGTCCTCCGCTCCTTCGACGCCCCGCCGGAGGCCGTCAGGGCCGACGGGGACCTCTTCCGGGAGAGAGTGCAGACCACCGCCTCGAGCCTCCTGGCGCTGATCGGGATCGAGGCCGACCCGCTGACGAGCCGGGAGCATATCCTCATCTCCAGGGTGCTGGAGGAAAAGTGGTCCCGGGGGGAGTCCCTGGACGTACCCTCCCTAATCGGGATGATCCAGCTGCCGCCCTTCAGTTCCCTCGGCGTACTGGACCTGGAGACCTTCTACCCCACCGGCGCGAGGATGGAGCTGGCCCTGAAGCTGAACCACCTGGCCGCCGCACCTTCCTTCGCCCCCTGGATGGAGGGGGAGCCCCTCGATGCGGGACGGTTCCTCTACGCCCCCGACGGCAGGCCCAGGGCATCGATATTCACCATCAGCCATCTTTCCGAGCGGGAGAGGATGTTCTTCGTCTCCATGCTTCTGAATGAAGTGCTCGGCTGGGTCAGGACCCAGCCCGGCACGTCGAGCCTGAGGGCCATCCTCTACATGGACGAGATCTTCGGCTTTTTCCCGCCGGTGAAGAACCCGCCCTCCAAGACGGTCCTCCTCTCCCTGCTCAAGCAGGCCAGGGCCTACGGGCTGGGCATCCTCCTGGCGACCCAGAACCCCGTGGACCTCGACTACAAGGGCATAGCCAACACGGGGACCTGGTTTATCGGGAGGCTCCAGACGGAGCGCGACAAGGCGAGGATCCTCGAGGGTCTCAAGGGGGCGTCCGAAAAGGGCTTCCCCCTCCAGGAGATCGACAGGATGATATCGGGGCTCGGCAAGCGGGTCTTCCTTCTGCATAACGTCCACGAGGACAGGCCCGTCCTCTTTCAGACCCGGTGGGCCATGTCCTACCTGGCGGGGCCCGTGACGAGGGAGCAGATAAAGACCCTCGCAGGTGATGAAGCCTCCCCGGCGGCTCCTGCGACGGCCCGGCCGGTGACGGCGCCCGCCGCCGGTACCATGCCCCAGGCTTCGATCGAGTCGAGGGTGATGGTCTCGGGGGTCAACTCCGTCTACCTGCCCGCTCCGGCGGGGGTCGAGGCGGAGTACGCCCCCTTCCTGGGCGCCTTCGCCAGCGTCCATTTTGACGACAGGAAGCGATCCATCTCTGAGACGAGGGACTACGCCTTCGCCGTGGAGTTCGACGCCGGCCCCGTGACGGTGGACTGGCGGAACGCCTTCGAACTGGAGGAGGACCCCTCCCGGCTGGCCCAAGGGGTCCCTACGCCGGTCATGGCCGAGGCCCCACCGGCGGCCCTGGATCCGAAGGCCTACACCCGTTGGGGGCGGGAGTTCCTGAAGTGGCTGCCCCAGGAGGCCCGGCTGGCCGTCATGACCTGCCCCTCGCTGAAGGAGACCGCTAGGTCCGATGAATCGAGGGCCGACTTCGCGGCCCGGGTGGCCCTGGCCAGGCGGGAGATGCGCGACGCCGAGGTCGAGAAGATCCGCCGGAAGTACGCTTCCAGGCTGACCACGCTCCAGAACCGGCTCATGAGGGCCGAGCAGGCCATCGAGAGGGAGACCGAGCAGGCCAGGCATAAGAAACTGGATACGGCCGTTTCCTTCGGAACAGCCCTGGCGGGTGCCTTCTTCGGCAGGAAGGTCAACACCTATTCGGCTTCGAGGATGGGGACCGCCATCTCCAAGGCGGCGCGGCTCCAGAAGGAGAGTGGCGACGTAGCCCGGGCCAGGGAGACCGCCGAGGCCGTCAAACAGGAAATGGCCGAACTGGAGGTCGCAATGGAGGGGGAGATCAACGCCCTCATTCCCGTGGATTCGCCCGAGATGGCGATCCAGGAGGAGTTCATAACCCCCAAGGCCTCGGGAATGAACCTCACCCTCCTGGGTCTTTTGTGGCTCCCCTACTCACGGAACTCCCAGGGAGGGCTCACCCCCCTTTGGGGAAAGCGGTGATAGCACGACCCAAGGAGGTGCGATGAAAAGAAGGAACATCCTTTTCCTTGTCCTGACCATCCTCCTGGCGGGGGTGCTGCTGGCCTGCGGGAGGTTCGGACCCGCTCCCCACGGACGGGTGGGTGTTCCCGAGGACCCCGGGGTGAAAACACCGGAGGTCGAGGTGACGGCCGTGCCGTCGCCGGGAAGCCCCGCCTCTCCCGGCCGGAGCGGCGGGGCCGCCCCCAGTTCGGGTTTCCGTCCCGCCCAGGGGGAGCCCTTCAGCCGGGAAGACCTGGAGGCCGCCCGGGCCTCCAGGGGCGATGTCATCACCGGGAAGCAGGGTGAGACCGTCTTCGACCCCGCGAGCATCCATCCCGCCGTAGGGGACATGGCGAGACAGGCCAAGGAGATCGTCGAGGAACTGGACAAAAGGACCCTCGAAACGACGGAGAAGGTCCTCGAGGCGCTGCCCTTCGTGTATATACGGCCGGAAAAGGCGGAGTTGCGCCCCTCCGGCGACGGCGTGAAGCTGACGATCACCGTGGACCCGGAGGACATCTCCTTCGGGGCCAAGCGCCGGGACGGGGCGGCCCCGGCGGCGGAGGCCTCGTCGGAGGATGAAGAGGAAGGGCAAAAGCAGGGGCGATGATATACAATTGCCCCACACCCGGGGAGAACTCACCCGGGAGGAGACGATGGAGGTGTTGGATCGATGAGGAAGACCGTTGCGACACCGGGAGCGCCGGCCGCGATAGGCCCTTACAGCCAGGCCGTTTGGGCGGGTGACCTGCTTTTCGTTTCGGGCCAGATCTGCATGGACCCGAAGACGGGCGCCCTGGTGGGGAAGACCGCCGCTGAGCAGGCTGATCAGGTCCTCAGGAACCTGGGCGCCATTCTCGAGTCCCAGGGGCTCTCCTTTGCTAACGTGGTGAAAGCCACGGTTTACGCCAAGGACATGAACGATTTCCAGGCTGTCAACGAGGTCTACGCCAGGTTTTTCGATGCCGACCCCCCCGCCAGGGTCTTCATCGAGGTGGCTCGGCTGCCGAAGGACGTCCTGGTCGAGGTGGACGCCATCGCCGTTAAGGGCTAAAGCATTGACAAAGGGGCAGATAATACGTACTGTTTTATCAACCGGTTAAAAGGCCGGCAGATCCTTTTGTATGGGAGGCATTATCCAAATGCAGGGTACGGTCAAATGGTTCAACGAAGCCAAGGGGTACGGTTTCATCACCCCCGACGAAGGCAACGATGTCTTCGTCCACTTCAGCGCGATCCAGGGTGAGGGCTTCAAGACACTGGCGGAAGGACAGCGTGTCGAGTTCGAGGTGGTGCAGGGAGAAAAGGGCCCCCAGGCCGCAAACGTGGAGAAGATCTCCTGACCTCATTCCTCAAGACATAGCGGGCGAACCATGGCGAGCGGCGGCATCCCCAAGGGGATGCCGCTTTTTTAAGGGCGGGGAGGATGGGGAAAAACCCTCACAGGGCTTGCCCTGCGGCGCAAGGGATGGGATAATCCCCTTGAACAAAGCCTTTTCGAGAGGAGGATGACAGCAGTGAACAAATCGGAACTGGTCCAGGCCGTGGCTAAATCGGTGGGCCTCACCAACACCAAGGCGGCCCAGGTGGTATCGACAGTGATCGGCGAGATAGCCGGGACCCTGGCCAAGGGCGACAAGGTCCAGATCGCGGGTTTTGGCACTTTTGAGGTCAGGCAGAGAGCGGCGAGAGAGGCGCGCAACCCCCAGGACCCCACGAAAAAGGTCAAGGTCCCAGCGAGAAAGGTTCCCGCCTTCCGCGCCGGGAAGGCTCTCAAGGACAAGGTCCGCTAGGTTTTCGTCTTATTCCCCTTCCGCCCCTCGACGGGGCGGATTTTTTATTGCCCCGGGACCGTCCGGACCTGTCGGCCTTCGGAGCCAACCCCCATGCCGCTGAAGAGGGCCGCCGCGGGGCACCGGAACTTTTTAAAAAAGAAAGAGAGGCCATGGGATATGAAAAACCTCGTCAGGATGAAGCTCGAAGCGAAGGGGACGGTGATAGGGCCCTTCGTGGGGATAGACAGCCCCGACCTGGTGGAGATCATGGGCCTGGCGGGCTTTGACTTCTGCGTCATCGACACAGAGCACGGCCCCATGGACCCGGGGTCCATCCAGGGACTGGTAAGGGCGGCGGAGCTCTCGGGGATGACCCCCGTCGTCCGCGTCCCCCGGGCCGAGCCCGTGGACATCCTTAAGGTCCTCGACGTGGGCGCCCACTGCATCCACGTACCCCAGGTGAACACCGTCGAGGCGGCCGAGGCCGTGGCGCGGGCCGCCCGCTACCACCCCGAGGGCATGCGGGGCGTGGCCGTGCCGAGGGCCCTCTCCTACGGGCTGAAGCCGCTGGGGGCGTCGCTGGAGGAGGCCAACCGCGAGGTCATGGTGATAGCCCACTGCGAGAGCGCCGCCGGCCTGGAGAGGCTGGACGGGATCGCCGCCGTGGAGGGGATAGACATGATCTTCGTGGGGCCCTACGACCTCTCCCAGTCCCTGGGGGTGCCGGGCGAGATATTCCACCCCTCCATGGTGAAGGCCGTCGCGCGGGCCCTCGACGTGATAAACCGCGCCGGGAAACCCGCGGGGATCTTCGTCACGACCCCCGAGGAGGCGGCGCGCCGCATCGACGAGGGCTTCCGCTACATCGGCTACAGCGTGGACGGCCTCATCTTCGGCAAGGCCTGCTCCGAGGTCGTCAACACCTTGAAAAACCGCAGGCGGGGCACTTGATGCACCCCTCCTGCCTGGTCATGGAGGCACCGCAGACGGGGCACATGTCCGTATCGGAGAGGGACTCCATCATACCCTTCTCCTCCATGTCCAGGTAACCCATGCTAAGCAGCCCGTAGGCTATCGCGTCGGGCACGGACATGATGACGCCGTCGCCATGCCATACCGGCTGGGAGCCGCCGATGCCCTTCATCTGCTTGATTATGGAGTGGAGCCTCACGCCGCTCCTCAGCGAAAGGGAGATCAGTCTGCCCATGGCCTCAGTGAAGGCCATCGTCTCATGCCCCGATTTGCCCATGGTGGTGAAGACCTCCACGGGCCGTCCGTTCACCTCGTTGACCGTCAGGTAAAGGTTGCCATAACTGGTGGGTATCTTGGCGGTCTTCCCCCCAAGGATGAAGGGGCGCTCCATGGGGCTCTCCACCTCCGACACCTGCGGTATCGGCAGAGCCTGCTGGACGGCGGGCTTGTCCACGTAGAGGACCTGGCCCGAACGGCACCCGTCGCGGAAGACGGTGATGCCCTTGCAGTGGGTCTTCCACGCCAGGACGTAGGCCTTCTCCACGTCCTCGATGGTGGCGCTGTTGGGCATGTTTATGGTCTTGCTCACGGCGTTGTCCACATTCTCCTGGAAGGCCGACTGCATCCTGACGTGCCACTCGGGGGCTATCTGGTGGGACGTCTTGAAAACCCTGGCGACCGTCACAGGCGATCCGCCCCCCTCCAGGGCCTCCACGTAGTAACGGTTGCGATAGGAGAACTGCTTGCCATCCAGGACCTCCTTGGTGAACTCCAGGGCGAAGACGGGCTCTATCCCCGAGGAACAGTCGGCGATCATGGAGAGGGATCCCGTGGGTGCAATGGTGGTGATGGTAGAGTTCCGCAAACCCGAATCGGGCAGGGCGGGGCACGCCCCCCTGGACAGGGCCAGGGCGGCGCTCTCCTGCCGGCCGGCGGCGTTTATGGCCCCCATGATGCTCCTGCCCAGGTCCAGGGCCTCCTCCGAGTCATAGGGTATCCTCAACTGGAAGAGCATGTCCGCCCAGCCCATCACCCCGAGGCCTATCTTGCGGGTCAACTTGACCATCTCCTCGATCCGCGGGAGTGGGTAGCGGTTCACATCGATCACGTCGTCGAGGAAGCGCACGGCCAGCCTGGTGGTCAGCCTTATCTTCTCCCAGTCCACCTTGCCGTCTTCCACCATGTGGCCCAGGTTAATGCTCCCCAGGTTGCACGCCTCGTAGGGGAGGAGGGGCTGCTCGCCGCAGTTGTGAACCACCAGCCCGTTGGCATCAAAGGAGTTTTCGCCCGGGACCGTGACGTCGAACACTTCATCAATGCCGTCGGGGACCAGCCTGTCGACGGTCGCGGTGAAAGGTTCCTCCTCCATCCTTCGCCCGTAACTGCCGAGGCCGTAGGTGAGTTTCCCCTGTTTGACGGAGTCCTTGAAACCCACCCTTTCAGAAAAAAGCCCGGCGTTTTCCCCGGAGATCACCAGTTCTTGCCGCGCGGGCGCCCGGTGGGCTTTCATACCCCCCTGGCCGGCCCGTTCCTGGTTTTCATGGATCCTGCCGATGATCCCCAGCCTCAAGAGCATCCTCTGGACAGCCTGGAGGGTCGGCAATGAACTTTGGCTCAGCCGGACGCTTACGCCCTTTTCCTGTTCGACCCTGATCGAACCGTCGGCATCAAAGAACCCACGGAGGAAACCTCTTACGAAATCGGAAGAGGTGTGGGTCTCCATTACTCGCGTAAGGCCCTTGTTACCGGACAACATCCCAAGGGACGAGGCCAGGGGCCCGTATGCATGAACGGCCATGGGACCTTGCCCCATATTCTCTTCTCCGGCGGCCTTCGCATAGGGAGCCCAAAGTGAAAGGACCGCCTCGTCCTCCCCGGCTGTTCCCTCGCCGGCCAGGAGCCCGACGGCATAGCCCTGTTCAAGGGTCCCAAGGCCTTCCCAATCCGTCCACGACCGGTGGTCGTTCAGCTTTATCCTGTCGCCGGATCTGAGTTTCCCGGCGACGACCCATTCGGTGTCTTCCCCACCGGGGATTTTTCCTTGCACCCTCAGTACCGGGTGGTCCCCGGTGAGCCTCAGGCTGAAGCCCTCCCTGGTCTCGAGGCGGAAGACCGGTTTTTCCCCGGTTTTGAAAAATCCCTCTTCGGTAGAAGAAACTCTCTTTCCGTTAAGCAAAAGGGTGACCTTCCTGCCGCAAAGGTCCCTGGCAAGTTTGGGCCCCTCTGCGGTATGAACCAGGGTGTCTCCCGTGACGCAGGGGTTGGTCGACGTGATGGGGCCCAGGTGGGACAGGGGGTTGTCCTTGTTCAACTTGTCCAGGAAGACCATGCCGGGGTCGCCGGTTTTCCAGGCCATCTCGCATATCAGCGCCATCAGTTCCCTGGCCTTGACAGTCCGGACGACCTCCCGGGTCCTGGGGTTCTTGAGGTCCCAGTAGCCGTCGTTCTCGACGGCCCTCATGAAGTCGTCGGTGGCGCCCACGGATATGTTGAAGTTGGTGAGCTTGCCCTCCTCGGTCTTGGCCCGGATGAAATCGAAGACGTCGGGGTGGTCGGCGTTCAGGATGCCCATGTTGGCGCCCCTCCTCATCCCGCCCTGCATGACCACCTCCGTGGCGTGATCGAACATCCCCATGAAGGAGACGGGGCCCGACGCCACCCCGTTCGTGCTGGAGACCTTGTCCCCCTTGGGCCTAAGTTCGCTGAAGTTATACCCCGTGCCGCCGCCCGACTTGTGGATCAGGGCCATGTGCTTCAAGGAATCGAAGATGCCCTCCATGCTGTCCTCGACGGGGAGCACGAAGCAGGCCGCCAGCTGTCCTCCCTGGCGCCCGGCGTTCATGAGCGTGGGGCTGTTGGGCAGAAAGTCCAGGCGGGCCATGATGTCGTGGAACATCTTGACGATGGTCTCGTCGGAGGGGTCCTCCTCGGAGGCGGCGACGGAGCGGGCCACCCTCCAGAAAAGTTCGTCGGGCGTCTCGATGACCTTGCCGTCCTCGTCCTTGAGCAGGTACCTCTCCTCGAGAACTCTCAAGGCGTTGTCCGACAAGGACTGGTCCCTGTTCACTGGGCTTCCGGATCCGTCCATGGCCATGATCTCCCTTTCTATTCGCCCGCAGGGGCACTTAATGTGTGGTTAGTACCAGCGACACCCTCAACATCTAGCGTATCACGAACATAGGGACCCTATAATAACCCCCCGGGTCGGGATTGGGTACAGGCCTTTCGTCTCATAGAACTCTCAGGGAAAGGGACTTTGATAGCTCCTCGAGGGTCCTGATCCCCCCTATGGAGTTGCCCCTTTCGTCGAGGGCCGGGCCCGCTACGGCGACACCGGCCCTCCCGGCCACGGAACCCATGATCCCGCCGCCAACGCCGCTCTTGGCGGGGAATCCCACCCTTACGGCGAAGTCGCCGGACCCGTCGTAGAGGCCGCAGGTCATCATGAGGGCCCTCAGGACCAGGGCGGTCCTCCTGGAGAAGACCCGCTCCCTGGTCATGGGGTTCACCCCGCCGCCGGCCAGGGTGGCGCCCATGACGGCCAAGTCCTCGACGGAGCATTCGATGGCGCACTGCCTGAAGTAGGAGTCGAGTATGTCATCCACATTCCCCTCCATGGCCTCCACGCTCCGCAGGAAGTACCCCAGGGACCGGTTCCGGTCGCTGGTCTCCTTCTCCGAGGCGGCCACCGCCTGGTTCACCCCGAGCCGTTCGTTGCCCGACATCCGGCGCGTCGTCTCCAGCACCGCCGCCACGCGCTCGGAACTACCACTGAAGGGAAGCAGCGAGAGGACGAGGATGGCCCCCGAGTTTATCAGTGGGTTCTGGGGCCGGTGGGGAGCCCTCATCTCGAGCCTCATGATGGAATTGAAGGGGTCGGCGCTGGGTTCCACCCCGACCCGGGTGAAGACGACCTCCTCGCCGCAGAGTTCAAGGGCCAGACCCAGGGATGCCACCTTGGAGATGGATTGCATGGTGATCATCGTGCCGGTATCCCCGGCCGAACAGACCCGGCCGTCCAGCCCGCAATAGGCCGCCGCCAGGGCCATGGGGTCCGACTTGGCCAGTTCGGGTATGTAGGTCGCCACCGCCCCCTGTTCCAGGACACCCCTGCCGATGCTGACAGCCTCGCCCAGGACGATCTCCATTCTTTTCCCTCCTTTCGCCCTTCCTTCAGGGACATTAAAGACATTCCCAACTGTTATTATAAGGGTGATCGCCCTTTCGAAACCCCCTTCGGCGAAAATGAACCGGGGAGACCCGACCCCGGCGGGGGACCATGCTGGCGACCAGGGAGAAGGATCTTGAACAGATACCGATCGGTGTTCCTTTCTGACCTGCACCTGGGGACGAAGTGGAGCCGCCCCGAACCGCTCGGGCGGTTCCTCGGCAGGGTGCGGTGTGATTTCCTCTACCTGGTGGGGGACATCATCGACGGGTGGAAGGTATCGCGCCTACGCCACCTGAGCGACCCCCACAGGGATATCCTGAGAAGGCTCGGCGCCCTGGCACGAGAGTCCGAGGTGACCTTCATCACCGGGAACCACGACGAGTTCCTGGACCGCTTCCTGGGCTTGAGGAAGGCCAGGATGCTCTTCCGCGACAGGGCCTTTCACAGGACCGCCGACGGGAGGTGCTTCCTGGTCTCCCACGGCGACGAGTTCGACCGGGTGATCCGCGGCTTCAGGTTCCTGAACACCCTGGCGGGAAGGGCCTACGAATTGACACTCCAGCTGAACGCGGTGCTGCCCCTGGCCGGCAGGCACCGGCGCTCCATCGCGGGGCTGCTCAAGAGGAAGTTCAAAAATCTCGCCTGCGCCCTCAGCGGCTTCGAGGGGAGGGTCGTGGCCGAGGCGAAGGGGGCCGGGCTCGACGGCGTCATCTGCGGCCACCTCCACAACCCCTCCATCAGGAAGGTGAGGGACGTGCTCCTCTGCAACTGCGGCGACTGGGTCGAGCACTGTTCCGCCCTGGTGGAACACCCCGACGGCCGCCTCGAGGTGCTGAGCCTCGACGACACGGGCGGCCTCAATCCAGGAAGGCCCTGAAGAGGGACCCCAGGTCGACGCCCCCGATGACGGTATCCTTGTAGACCTCGTATATCTCCCTTCGAGCCTTCTCAAGGGCGGGCGGGCGGACGCCGTTGCGGATCGAAAGGGCCGCCTCGACCATGGCGGCCAGCTTGTCGCAGGCCTCTATGAGGGAGCCGTCGAAGGGATCCCACTCGTCGGCGTCGTTGAGGGCATCCATCTCCGACGGCCCCAGGCCGGTAAAAACCTCGCCGCCGGAAGGGTCCCTGACCTTGTTGGAGAACTCGTCCTCCGTCAGGTAGCGCACCTGTCGCCTCCAGCCCTCCGGCAGAAGGGGGAGGAGCCTGGTCTCCATGGACTCCTTCTCGTACTCCTTCACCAGTTCCTCGATCCCCTCGACGGAGCGCTTGACCGGGGAGACGATGTC
Organism: Synergistetes bacterium ADurb.Bin155; assembly: GCA_002070395.1. Taxonomy (GTDB): domain Bacteria; phylum Synergistota; class Synergistia; order Synergistales; family Thermovirgaceae; genus 58-81. The sequence goes on along the minus strand of MWDE01000010.1, from coordinate 33,328 downwards.
CCGGGTGAGTACCTCGGGCAGGTCATGGAAAAGCCCGCCGTAGAAGGCGTTGCGGAGCCTCCTGGGCGATGATCCCCTCTCCAGGGCGGCGAAGTAGGAGAGAGAGGCCACTACGAAAAGGTGTTCCAGCACCGTCGTGGCGGGCACCCTGGGGAGCTGCGCCCAACGGACCTGGAACCGGAGCTGCCCGCAGAGGTCGATGAAGGCGAAAAGCCCTTTTTCCGCCATCCCCCGCCGCGCCAGGATCTCCCTGACCCCCGCCAGGTCGATATGCTCCCCCACCCGGCTCTCGATCTCCCTCCGGGTCTCCTCGATCCCCCAGAGGTCGCGGTTGAAGCGGTAGATCATCCGGAACTCCCAGTCCGTGGCCAAGAAATGGGCGGCCCGGAGGATGACCTTCTCCCTCACCGAGTAGAGCGGGTCCTCGAGGTACTCCCTGAAGCGTCCCCAGAAGCCGCCCGCCAGGGGCTCGAAGGAACCGGCCAGTTTTTCAAGGACGAACCTGTTGAGCCTCGGCCCGTGTCTTTCCATCATCTTGTGGAAGACGGGGGGTTTTATGTCGGTCAGCACAACCCGCTGGAGGAACTCGAAGAGCCCGCCCTCGATGAGGCGTAGCCAGTCGGGCCCGTCGCCCCGGTCCTCCTCACTTTGGGCGATGACCCAGGCGATGATCATCTTGTGGGCCTGCTTGGCCAACTCGGTGAACTGCCCGGGCCTGGCGTGGTCATTCCACCTGGTCATCGAGGCCGCCGAAAAAAGGGTCTCCACCACGGCGGGTTTTATCATGGCCGGATCCTCCCTTGAGGGGCCGCCGGAGGTGCCGCGCGCCCCGTCAACTGGTGCTCTATCATTATCATCCTGGTGGGGTGCGGGGGCAATGAAAAGGTCCGGCGCCGCGGAGCGGTTGTTTAAGCGGAGCGTGCCCTTCGAGGGGAAAGAATTACAAAGCCGACCACGGGTAACGTCAGAGCCGCCGCCGGGGCCGGGATCCGCGTCTATGGCCGGGTGCGGTCCCCGGAGAAGCGGTCCTAGCCCCCGAGGTAGGCCCTCCGGATCTCCGGGTCCCGGGCAAGGTCCGGGCCGGGCCCGCTCTTGACGAAAACCCCCGCCTCCAGGATGTACCCCCTGTCGCTTATCTCGAGAGCCTGGGTCGCGTTCTGTTCCACCATCAGCACCGTCACCCCTTCGTCCCTTATGCGAGCGACGGTCTCCATGACGGCCTCCACCAGGATCGGCGCCAGACCCAGGGTGGGCTCGTCCAGCAACAGAATCTCGGGCCCGCTCATGAGGGCGCGGGAGATGGCCAGCATCTGCTGCTCGCCCCCGGAGAGGGTGCCCGATCGCTGGGAGAGCCTCTCCCGCAGGATGGGGAAGAGTTCGAAGCACCTTTCCATCGCCGCCTCGATCTCGTCGCCGCCGGCCCTCCGGTAAGCGCCCATGAGGAGGTTCTCCCGGACGGTGAGGGCCGAGAAGAGCCGCCTCCTCTCCGGGACCAGCGCGAGGCCCAGGGCCACCACCTCGTGGGGCTTCCTCGGCATGGGGCTCCCCTTGATGGCGACCCTGCCGCCGGAGGGTGGGACGACCCCCGCCAGGGTCCACATGATCGTGGATTTGCCGGCCCCGTTGGAGCCCACGATGGACACTATCTCCCCCTCCTCCACCGGGAAGGAGACCCCCTGGACGGCGTGGATCGTGCCGTAGTGGACGTGGAGGTCCTCGACGAGCAACGCCTTCATCGCCGGCCCCTCCCCTTCCCGAGGTAGGCCGCCACCACGGCGGGATCAGCCCTCACCTCGTCGGGCGTCCCCCTGGCGAGAAGGGCGCCGAAGTTCATGACCACGATGGGTGAGCAGATGTTCATCACCAGGTCCATGTGGTGCTCTATGAGGAGGATCGTCACCTGGAACCGCTCCCGGACCTCGGCGATGAGGTCGGCCAGGCTCCGGGTCTCCTCGGGGTTCATCCCCGCCGCGGGTTCGTCCAAGAGGAGGAGGGATGGCTCCGTCGCCAGGGCCCTGGCGATCTCCAGCTTCCTCTGGAACCCGTAGGGGAGGTTGTCGGCCTGGGTCGAGGCGAACCTCTCCAGCCCCAGCACCTGGAGGAGCCCCACGGCCCTTTCGCGGAGTTCCCTCTCCATCCGGCGCGTCGACGGCGTCCCCAGGAGGGAGCCCAGGAAGCTGCACCGCTCCCTCTGGAAGAGGGGCGTCATGACGTTGTCCAGGCAGCTCCTCCTGTTGAAGAGGCGGATATTCTGGAAGGTTCGAGCTATCCCCCTTCGGACCACCCTGTCGGGCCTGAGCCCTGTGATGCTCTCGCCCCTGAAGAGCACCGAGCCCGCCGTGGGCCGGTAGAGGCCGGTGACGATGTTGAAGACCGTGGTCTTGCCCGCCCCGTTGGGCCCGATGATGCCGGTGATGCTCCCTTCGGCGACGTCGAAGGAGAGGGAATCCACGGCCTTTATCCCGTCGAAGTGCTTCGTGAGGCCCCGGACCGAGAAGAGGGGCGCCGCGGGGGAGTTCACGGCCGCCTCCCAGCAGACGGGCCCGCCCTCTTGCCCCAGAGCGACGATAATTCCCGGTAGCCCATGAGCCCCTGGGGACGGTAGACCATGATCAGCACCAGGAGCAGCCCGTAGGCCACGAGGCGCCACATCTGGGCCACCCTGAGGGCCTCGGGGAGGGCTATGAAGACGAAGGAGGCTATCAACGGGCCGGTGATACTCCCCATCCCGCCGGCGATCACCGCCGCCAGCAGCTGGGTGGACTGGGTGAGGGTGAACATCACCGGCTGGATGAAGGAGAGGAAGTGGGCCAGGAGCCCGCCGGAGAGACCGCAAAAGACGGCGCTGACCACCAGGGAGAGGAGGCGGGTCCGGAAGATCCGCACGCCGGACAACTCGGCCGCCACGGGATCCTCCCGGACCGCCACGCAGGCCACGCCCCACCGGGAGCGCAGGAAGTTCCGCGCGACGACCACGCCGCCGGCCAGGCAGAGGAGCACCACCGGGAGGGTGGTGTGATCATCGATACCCGGGAGCCCCCGGGCGCCATTGGTAATGCCCAGGTTCTCCAGGATGACCCGCAGGGCCTCGCCGAAGCCGAGTATGGCTATGGCGAAGTAGTCGCTCCTCAGCTTCGCCCGCAGGGTGGGCACCCCGATGACGAGGCTCACCGCTCCCGCCGCCGCCGCGCCCGCCGCCAGGGCCAAAGGAAAGGGCACGGGGTAGTAGTAGGTCAGGACGGCCGAGGTGTAGGCGCCGACGCCGACGAAGGCGGCGTGGCCGAAGGAGAACAGCCCCGTGAAGCCCGTGAATATGGAGAGGCCCAGCACGGCTATCATGTTTATGCAGGCCAGCGTCACGATGGAAAGGATATAGTCCACGGCTAGACCTTGTCCTCGCTGTCGATCCCCATGAGGCCGTTGGGCCTCCAGACCAGGAAGGCGATGAGCAGGGTGAAGCTGAAGACATCCCTGAGGACGCTCGACACGTAGGTGGAGACGAAGGTCTCCACCATCCCCAGGATGAGCCCGCCGGCCAGCGCTCCCGGGAGGCTCCCCAGCCCACCGATGACGGCGGCTATGTAGGCCTTGTTGGTCACCCAGCCCATGGTGGGGTAGACCAGGTACTTCACCCCCAGGAAGACGCCCGCCACCCCGGCGAAGCCCCCCGCGAGGAGGAAGACGACCGCGATGAGCCTGTTGAGGTCCACCCCCATGAGGGAGCACATTGTCATGTCGCAGACGCCGGCGCGAATGGCAATGCCCGTCCGGGTCCGCCTGATGAAGAGGTGCAGCCCGAATATGGCCAGCAGCGCGAAGAGGAAGGCGCCGCCGTCGAGGAGGCTGACGCTGCTCCCCCAGAGGGTCACCACCTGCCTCCCGAAGAACTCCGGGAAGGCGTAAAAGCGGGAACCTATGGTGGCGTAAACCAGGTTCTCCAGGAAGACGGCGCACCCCATGGCGCTGATCATCAGGTAGAGCGAGGGGGCCTTGCGTCCCCTCAGGCTCGAGTAGGCCAGCTTTTCGTTCAGGACGGCAATAATGCCGGCCCCGGCCACGCTGCCGGCCAGGACGAGGCCGAAGCCCAGGTTGAGCTTCGTGGCCAGGGCCAGCCCCACGTAGGCGCCGAGCATGATGACCGCGCCGTGGGCGAAGTTGCTGAAGTTCAGCACGCTGAAGACCAGCGAATAGCCCACGGCCATCAGGGCGTAGATGCCGCCGATGGAAAGACCCGTTATGACCGTCTGGAGGAACACTCGCTCTTCACGCCGTCCTTTTCCCGGCTAGTCCACGGAGACGTACTTCTTGACGAACTTGAAGGTTCTGCCGGCCACGTCCACCTGCTGGATCACGGCGGGCTTGTCCAGCGGGTCGTGGTCCTCGGGGTTGATCGTCAGGACCCCGCTGGTCACCTTTATATCCTTGAGGTTCGCCATGGCCTCGGCGACCTTCGCGCCTTCGGTGCTCCCCGCCGCCTTCATGGCCTCGACGATCATGATCAGGGCGTCCTGGGCCATGACAGGGTTGGGGAGGACGGGGTCTTCACCGAAGGCAGCCCGGTACTCGGCGACGAAGTCCTGGATGTCGGGGTCGGCGAGGTCCGTCAGGTTGACGAAGTAGCCGCCGTCGATGGCGCTGCCGCCGAGGTCGATGAGGTCGGGGCTGCCCCAGTTGTCGGTGCCGAGGAGCGTGGCCTTTATGCCTATGTCCCTGGCCTGCTTGGCGGCCATGGCGGCCTCCTTCTGGCTCGTGGGGATGAAGATGACGTCGGGGGCCAGCTCCTTGATCTTCCCGAGCTGGGCCCGGTAGTCGAGCTCTTCCGTGCGGAAGGCCTCCTTGGCCACAATGGTGCCGCCCTTAGCGGTGAAGGCCTCCTCGAAGTATTTCGCGAGCCACTGGCCGTAGTCGGAGCCCACATCGTAGAGGATGGCCCCCTTCCCGGCCCCCAGGTCGGTGATGGCGAACCGCGCCGCCACGGTGCCCTGGAAGGGGTCGATGAAGCAGGGGCGGAAGGCGAAGGGCCTGACCTTGCCGGTCTTCTGGTCGATCGTCACGTAGGGATTGGTGGCCGTGGTGACCACCATGGGGATGCCGGCCTTCTCGAGCACCGGGGCGGTGGCGATGGAGTTTCCGCTCTGGGCGGGGCCGATGACGGCCACGACGCCGTCGGTGACGAGCCTCCTGGCGACGTTGACCGACTCCACGGCGTCGTTGCGGTTATCGTAGCGGACGAACTCGATCCTCTTCCCGAGGACCCCGCCGGCCTCGTTGATCTTCCCGGCCAGCATATCGAGGGCCCTGGCCTCGGACTGCCCCCACATGGAGGCGCCCCCCGTCAGGGAGACGGTGTGCCCTATCCTGATGACCTCGGCCGCCGGGGCTGTTCCGGCGAAAGCGACCAGGATTAGCGCTGCCAACAGTGCTGCGGTCCTTCTCATCTCTTACCCCTCCTTGGGTTTTGACCCGGCATCCCCCGGCGAAGGTCTTACCGGGGGTCATTTCGGACGGTTCGCGACTTTCGGCCCCCCAGGCCCGCGGGAAGGTCCCTTACGTGGTCCTTCCAGTAGGTGCTCACGTCCCTGATGACGTTGTCGATGTGCCTCGTCATGGCGACCTCGGCGGCCTCGGGGTCGCCGGCGGCGATCGCCTCGTAGACCGCCTCGTGGTCCGCCCCTACCCTGCTTCCCACCTTTGTCCTGATGTACTCGAAGAAGGAGGCCCCCTCGCCGCTCTTGCGGATTATCCCTATGGCCGACTGGAGGACCTTGTTGCCCGAGATCCGGGCCACCTCCTCGTGGAACTCGCCGTCGGCGGAGGCCATGGGCTCCCCCCTGGCCAGGAGGGCGTTCTGCCTGTCCAGGATGTCCCTGAGGGCCGCCACGTCACCAGCGGTCCGAAGCCTCGCCGCCAGGGCCGCCATCTCCCGCTCGATGGCCCTCCTGGCTACTAGTATCTCCAGGAGCATCTCCCTCTCGCGGGACTTCACGGCCTCGAGGAAGGCCCCGGTGGAGACGATCTTTTCCCTCTCGGACTGGAGCAGCGAGAGCCGTTCCTCCCCGGCGGCGGTGAGGAGACGGCCCTGGAAACCGACCCTGGTGGTGAAGCCCCTGCCGTCAAGGCCGCGGAGCAGGCGCCCCACGGAGGCCTCGCTCAGGTCCATACCGTTCTTCGCGAGTTCCTCCCGGATCGAGCCCGCCCCGAGGGGCTCCGCCGAGACCGACAGGAGATGAAGGACGAAGTATTCCTGTTCTTCGAATTCCTGCGCCATGGACCCTCCCGGAATGTACCGCTCATCATTGATGACCGGCGATGCTCACACCAGTTTATCGCCAGTTCCCGTTTTGTCAAAGGCTTTCTTATTCGGTTCCTGGGTTCATTCCTTTTCTTCGGAGGAGAGAAAAAAGGGGTCAGTTGCGCCCGATGCCGGGACGGACCTCGCGAAAGCCGCCCCGGTGAGGAGGTCAAGGCCGGAAAGAAAAAGGGCCTTCGGAACCCCCTTCGTCGCGACCAGGGGTCCAAAGGCCCACGAACAGGGGATCTACGCCCTAGCGCTCCCAGTAATGGCAGCCCAGGCCTTCTTCCCTGGAACGGGCCCCCCATTCCGGCACAGGGGGGACGCACTCGTCCTCGGGGGGAACCACAAGTTCCAGCAGGGCCGGCCCCTCACCTTCGAAGAACCCGGCGAGGGCCGAGGCCAGCTCCTCCCCCGTCGAGGCCCGGAAAGATTTGAGCCCGTAACTCCCGGCGAGGGCCCCGTAGTCGACCGCCCCCAGGTCGGTGGCGAAGTGGGGCTTGCCGAAACTGAAGTAGTTCGTCGCCCTTATCCAGCCGAAACTGCCGTTGTTGAAGAGGATTATCTTGAGGTTCCTCCCGAGCCTGGCGGCGGTCTCCAGTTCCCCCGAGGTGAAGCCGAAGCTGCCGTCACCTATGAAGTTCAGGACCGTCGTGCCGGGGCTCACGGCGTAGGTGGCCCCAATGGCGGCGCCGAGGCCCCACCCCAGCGCTCCCATGGCGTAGTTGGTGGCGAAGTAGCGCCCGGCCTTGGGGACCCTCCAAAAGGCGGCGGGGTAGACGGCGCTCATCCCGGGGTCAGCGACCACCACGGAACCTTCAGGCATGGCTTCGGTCACCATCATGGTGGCCGATCGAGGGTCGAGGCAACCCCCCTCGGCCATGGGCTCCCCCTCGGCGGGGCGGCCCCGGAGCGGGACCCCGCTCCCCTTCACCGGCAGGGCCAGGTCATCGGCGGCCTCGAGAATGGCCCCCAGGGTGGCCTTCACATCCCCGTGAAGCAGGAGGCCGTCGCCGAAGGAGTTGCCCAGGTCGCCCTCGGATATGTTCAGGTGGATGAAGCGGTCCCGACCGGTGTCCTTGGGGAGTTTCCACCCGTCGGTAGCCACCGAGTCGGTGCTGCAGCCCACGTAGAAGACCAGCTCAGCCCCATCGAGGAAGGAGTTAGAGAAGTCCGTGCTCCCCCTGGAACCGATCACGCCCACCGAAAGGGGGTGGAGTTCGCCGATGCTCCCCTTCCCGTTGATCGTCGTGGCCGTGGCGAGGCCGAACCTCTCGGCAACGCGCTCAACCTCTTCCCAGGCCCTCGATGTGAGGACGCCCTGGCCGCAGACCATGACCCCCCTCTCGCAGGCCGCGAGCCGGCGGGCGGCCTCGGCGGCTTCCTCCCGGCCCGGCAGGGGCCGCGTCCCCGGGCAGAGCCCGAAGCGCTCCTGGGCGGGCGGCAGCGGCTGGCCGACCTCCTGGGCCAGCACGTCCTGGGGGAGCCTCAGGTGCACCGGGCCGGGGCATCCCGAGACGGCCACGCGGAAAGCCCTACGGACCAGGAAGGGCACGTCGCCGCCGCGGTGGGCCGTGAGGCTCTCCTTCGCGAAGGGTGCGAAGAGGGATCCCTGGTCGAAGCCGGTGAGGGCGTTGCGCTTCTCCACCCCCAGGGGGATATCCGTCGTCAGGACCACCATGGGTATGGAGGACCGCCGGGCCTCGACGACGCCGGGGACCATGTGGGCGGCCCCGACGCTCGGCCCCTCGCAGACGCCGGGGCGGCCGCTGACGCGGGCATACCCGTCGGCCATGTATACCGCGTGGCGCTCGTCGCGGGCCATGACGTGGGTGACCTTTTCAAACCTCTTCCACTCGTCGTAAAGGCCCAGGGTCGTCTCGCCGGGGAGGCCGAAGACGTACTCCACCCCGTAGCGGTGGAGCATCTCCAGAAGTGCGCGGGCAACGTTCATCGAAATACACCCTCTCCTTGGTTTCATGCCCTCCCCCTCCCCCGGCGGGTTCCCGCGGGGAGGGGGGTGCGAAAAAAGCCGATACCGGCGCTTCTAGAAGAGGCTCTTTCCCCACTGGTCGGAGAAGACCGTCTCCTCCAGTTCCTTTCTCACCCTGGGAGCCCTCTCCTCTTCCCTGTCATCGGGAGGGAGCGTATCGGGGTCCCCCTCCTTGCCTATCACGAAGGCCACCATGGGCCTGAAGCCCTCGGGCACCCCGAAGGCCGCCCGGACCCTGTCGCGGCTGAACCCCGCCATGACATGGACCGACCAGCCCATGGACTCGGCCTGTATTATCAACTGGGCCATGGCGAGGCCGCAATCGAGGCCGGACCAGGGGTTGGGTTTCTCGTTGTACTCGAAGGCCTCCCTCATGACCTGGAAGGCCAGTAGCGGTGTGTTGCGGACCCAGGCCGCGTTCGCCTGCGTCAGGCACCCCAGCGCCCTGGAAAAGACCTCGGGGTCGTCCCTGGTGGTCACCAGGTACCTCCAGGGCTGGTTGTTGAAGCACGAGGGCGCCCACCGGGCGGCCTCGAACATCGATATCAGTTCGTCCTCGGTGGGGATCTCCAGTTTGAAGGCCTTGGGGCTCCATCGCTTGGCCAGGAGTTCCATTATGGGTCGACGCGTCTTGGCGGGCTCTCTGGACGTGTGCAAGGTCATCGCTCTTGTCCTCCTCTCTAGGTACCCGGCGAAGGGAGTTCCGCGCAGGGCGACCGGGATGATACCTGCCCATTTTAGCAAAAGGGGGGGACCCGGGAGCTCCCCATCCCCTGGGTTATAATGACCCTGGTAAGGGAGGGTACCTCCAAAAGCGGGAGTGAGGTCATGAAGTACGACGTGATCATCGTGGGGGCCGGGCCTTCAGGGCTCTTCGCCGCCCGGGAACTGGCGGCGGCGGGCAAAAGGGTGGCGATCCTGGACAAGGGGAAAAGGATCGAGGACAGGCATTGCCCCCTGAAGGAGGGCAAAAGTGACACCTGCCTCCACTGCAAACCCTGCAACGTCACCTCCGGCTGGGGCGGGGCCGGTTCCTTCAGCGATGGGAAGCTGACCCTCACCCCCGAGTTCGGCGGCAACCTGGAACAGTACATCGGCCGGGGGGAGCTGGTGGAACTCATAAACGTCGTGGACGGCATCTTCGTAAAGAACGGTGCCAGCCGGAAGGTTTTCTCCCCCGACCCGGCCTTCGCGAGGGACCTGACCACGAGGGCCAACACCGTAGGCCTCAGGATCATCCCCGCCCGAATAAGGCACATGGGGACGGACCGGTCCAGGGAGATCCTCCAACGCATGTACCTGGAGATATCGCCCATCTGCGATGTCATGATGGGGACCCCGGTCGATTCAGTCGTGTTAAGGGACGGCAGGGCCGCGGGGGTGAAACTCGCCGACGGGAGCGTCCTGGAGGCGGAGGCGGTGCTCCTCGCACCGGGCCGCGAGGGCTCGCCCTGGATGGAAAGGACCGTCGCCTCCCTCGGGCTGGGGATCAAGTCCCTGCCGGTGGATATCGGGGTCAGGGTCGAGATCCCCGCGGGGATAGCCGAGGCCGTCACGGACCAGTTCTACGAGGTCAAGGCGATCCTGGACACCCCCACCTTCGACGACCAGGTCAGGACCTTCTGCATGTGCCCCTACGGCGAGGTCACCACGGAGTACATGGAACAGCACGATATCCTGACCGTGAACGGCCACAGCAACCGCGGCGGCGACGGGCGCACGGGCAACACCAACTTCGCCATCCTGGTGAGCACCGACTTCACCGAACCCTTCAAGGACCCCAACGGTTACGGCAGCCATATAGCCAGGCTGGCCAACATGCTGGGTGGCGGCGTCCTGGTCCAGCGCCTGGGCGACCTCAAGCAGGGGAGACGGTCCACGCCCGGCCGGATCGCCAGGGGCCTGGTGGAACCAACCCTTAAGACCGCCGAACCCGGTGACCTGTCCTTCGTCCTGCCCTACAGGCACCTGAAGGGAATACTGGAGATGATCCAGGCCCTGGACGTGATCATGCCGGGGATCAACGGCAAGCACACCCTGCTCTACGGCGTGGAGGTGAAATTCTACAGCCTGAAGCTCTCCCTGGACCGCGACCTGATGACCAGCGTGCCGGGGCTCTTCGCCTCCGGCGACGGCGCCGGCGTGACCAGGGGGGTCATCCAGGCCTCGGCCAGCGGCATCGTGGCCGCGAGAGGAATATTAAAGAACCGTGGAACATGAATCGGGAATCGCAAATCGGAAAACCTCCCGTGAGTTCATCGCGGGGTGAACTATAGAACACGGCAATGGATGGAACCTAAACCCAAAGCATGCATCGAAGATGAAGTTCTTCAGATCGTCTTGGAAACAATCCTTAATTTCTTGTTTCAGGCCTGATGTTTTGGGAACCACGATTCACGACTTACGATTCACGATTTACGCACAGGGAGGTCAGATCATGAAAACCATTGGACTGATAGGCGGGCTTACCTGGGAATCCACCATCGAGTACTACCGCATCATCAACGAGGAGGTCGCCCGGAGGCTCGGCGGGGTACACTCCGCCAGGATCCTGATGCACAGCTTCGACTTCCAGGATATTGACACCCTCATGCTGGCCGGGCGTTGGGAGGAGGTTGGGGCCAAGGCGGCGGAGGCGGGCCTCGGGCTGGAGAGTCTCGGCGCCGACTTCCTCCTGATCTGCTCCAACACCATCCACAAGGTGGCCGAGGCCGTTTCAGCGACGGTATCGGTCCCCCTGATCCACCTGGCCGACGTGACGGCCGAGGCCGTCAAGAAAAAGGGCATAGGCAAGGTGGGTCTCTTGGGGACGATCTTCACGATGGAACACGACTTCTACAAGGGACGGTTGGCCCAAAAGCACGGCCTGGAGGTCCTGATCCCGGAAAAGGAGGACAGGGCCTTCGTGAACAGGGTCATCGACGAGGAGCTGGCCCTGGGTGAACTGAAGGAGGCTTCGAGGGCACGCTTCCTGGGGATCATCGATGACCTGGCTCGCCGGGGCGTCGGCGGGGTCATCCTGGGCTGCACCGAGATCCCCCTGCTGATAAAGCAACCCGACACGGCCGTCACCCTCTTCGACACGACGCGACTGCACTCCCTGGCGGCCGTCGAGGAGGCCCTCAAGGGGGACTCCTGAGCGTCAAAGGACCCTGAGGAAAATCCTTGGAAAACAGCGGGATCGGACGGAATCGGTCAAAAAAAAGGGATATTTTCCTTCAAGCGGGAAAATTACTAACCTATACTGACTAATATATTTGACCTTTACTGACGAATTTTGGTATCCTCTCCCCAGGTAAGCAAAAGGAGGGGGTTTTTGATGAGACAACTGGTTCCGTTCGGCAGGGGTATGGGCATATTCGACGAAATGGACGATCTCTTCAGGGGTTTCTCCGACGCCATCAGGCCCATGACGCGAAGGTACGTTCCCGTCGATCTTTATGAAGAGAATGACGAGGTGGTCGTCAATATCGACGCGCCCGGTTTCGACCCGTCCCAGATAGAGATCAAGACGTACTCCGACAGGGTGAACGTGAGTTCCAAGGTCGAGGAGAAGGCCGAGGAAGAGAGCGGCAAGACCTGGTACATGAGGAGGGGCGAGAGGACCATGAACCTCTGCGTGACCCTTCCCACCGAGGTGGACCCCGAGAGGTCCCAGGCCAGTTTCAAAAACGGGGTCATATCACTGAGGCTCCCCAAGAGCAAAGCCGTACAGGGCCGCGTCCTGGAACTGAAGCAGGAATAAGGCCCGCCCTATCACGGGTCGAGTGCTCCTTTTTTGAAGGATAAGTGTATTGGGGCGGCGGCGGACCCGCCGCCCTTTTTTCGATGAACCCAAAGAAAAGGCACCGGCCATAGAGCCGGGCGAACCCCAGGAGGGATCCCTTAATGCCAGAGAAAGAGACCTTCCAGTTCCAGGCGGAGGCCAGGCAACTCCTGGACCTGATGATCCACTCCGTCTACTCCAACCGCGATATCTTCCTCAGGGAACTTGTGTCCAACGCCTCGGACGCGCTGGACAAACTGCGCTTCGAGGCCCTGACCGATGAAAACCTCGCCCCCCTCGCGGAGGACCTCCACATCCACATCGAGGTCGACCCCGGGGCCCGGACGCTGACCGTCTCCGACAACGGCATCGGCATGACCAAGGCGGAACTGGTGGACTTCATCGGGACCATCGCCCGGTCGGGCACGAGGGAATACCTGGAACTGCTGCGGGGTAAGAGCGCGGGCTCATTCCCGGAGGAGCTGATCGGCCAGTTCGGCATCGGCTTCTACTCCTCCTTCATGGTGGCCGACAGGGTCTCCCTGGTGACGCGGCGGGCCGGCGAGGCCGCGGCCTGGAAATGGGAGTCCGCTGGCGACGGGAACTACACCCTCGAGGAGACCACCCGCGACGCCCAGGGGACTTCGGTGACGCTTCACCTGAAAAAGGACGAGGAGGACGAGACCGCCAGGGACTACTCCGACCCCCCGGTGATCGGCGAGATAATCCGCCGTTACAGTGACTTCGTGGCCTGGCCGATCCGGATGAAGTCCGCCGACGGTTCCCTCGAGACCCTCAACTCCATGAAGGCCCTCTGGACGAGGCCCGAAGAGGAGGTCACCGCGGAGGAGTACGACGAGTTCTACAGGCACATCACCCACGACTGGAACAAACCGCTCAGGAGGGTCCTTTTCAAGGCCGAAGGGGGGATGGAGTTCAGGGCGCTGCTGTACATCCCGCCCAAGGCCCCGCTGGAACTCTTCACGAGGGACCTCTTCAAGGGCGTCCAGCTCTACATCCGCCGGGTCTTCATCATGGACGACTGCCGCGAACTCGTGCCCGAGTACCTCCGGTTCCTCCGGGGTCTCGTAGACTCCGAGGACCTGCCCCTCAACATCTCCAGGGAGATGCTCCAGCAGAACCGGCAGGTGGAGACCATGAAGAGGAGCATCGCCAGGAAGGTCCTCGACTCCCTCTCGGCGATGCTGAAGGAGGACAGGGCTGCCTACCTCGCCTTCTGGGCGAACTTCGGGAAGGTCCTCAAGGAGGGGATCTTCTCCGACGGGAAGAACCGCGCCAGGATCCTCGAGGTCTCCCTTTTCGACACGACCGGGCCCGACGGCCCTGTGACCCTCGACGAGTACCTGGCTAGGATGCCCGAAGGCCAGGAAGAGATCTACTACATCACGGCGCCGAGCCTGACGGTGGGCAAAAACGCCCCGCACCTGGAAGTCTTCACCGAAAAGGGATACGAAGTTATCGTACTCAGCGACCCCGTGGACGAAATATGGTCCCCGGCGGTGGAGGACTACAAGGGCAAGAAGTTCACCTCCCTCTCGAGGGGGGCCGTCGAAGTCCCCTCGTCGGCGGGGGCGGGTGAGGCCGGCGCCACCGGTGAAGGCTTGGAGGCTCTCCTTGAGGACCTGGGCAAGGCCCTCTCGGGGGAAGTGAAGGAAGTGAGACTCTCCGAACGCCTGAAGGCTTCGCCGTCGTGCCTCGTGGGTGAGGCTTTCGACCTCACGCCCCAGATGGAAGCCTTCCTCAGGGCGGCGGGGCAGGAGGTCCCCAGGGTGAAGAGGAACCTGGAGATAAACCCCTCCCACCCCCTGGTGACGAAACTGAAGGGCATCCATGATTCCGACCCCTCCGACCCAAGGGTCTCCAGGTTCGCCAGGGTCCTCTTCGGCCTCGCGACCCTCTCCGAGGGGGGAGGGCTCGACGACCCCGCGGCCTTCAGCCGAGAGGTCGCCGAACTGCTGTCGGAGCCGGTATAATTAACTGGCCGTGCCGCCGGCATGGTCATCAACATCCCCGGGGGAGGTGGACTCCGTGTCCAGGGCGTTCGTCGATGAGGACAGCGAGGTTCGTCTCAACCGCGAGAGGCTCGAGCGGGAGAGAAAACTCCGCGACTGGCTGGCCATCCAGGAGAAAAAACAGGTCTTCCTGGAATCCGACCCAAAGGCCGAGGACATGGACCAGGACCTGCGGGAACGGTGGCTGCGCGAGACGCGGGAAGATATCGAGCGGACCCGCAAACTGCTGGAGGAGTTCACCCTGGACGACGGGGAGCCTTCCGTCGCCCGGGGGGGCGTCTGATGCTCATCATCGTCCGTCTCGTCAGGCTGGTACTTCCCCTCGTCTTTGTCCTGGTGGCCTTTCGGGCCTTCACGGACCTGTACCGGCGATGGGCGGCCCAGGAGGGGCGCCGCGCCGCCGGGGGGTACCGATCCTACCCGCCCCCTCCGGGCGGGGGGAGGCCCGCCCGGGACCCCTACGAGGTCCTGGGCTGCTCGCCGGGCGACAGCGACGAGAAGATCAGGAAAGCCTACCGGAGGCTGGTAGCCAAGTACCACCCCGACAAGTTCATCGGCCTCGACCTGGACAAGGAGTTCGTGGACCTCGCCGCCAAGAGGTTCCAGGAGGTCCAGGAGGCCTACGAGCATATCAGGCGGTACAGGGGATCCCTTTGAGGGCGCTTTCCCTGGAGAGAGGAGTGTCGATGGGATGAAGAAAGGATACCTGGTCATGGCGGCGTTCCTGGCGGTGGCGGCCTTCGCGGCCGGTCATGCCGCGGCCGCCGAGGTTGAACTGAGGGTCACACCGGAAGCCCAGGCCGAGATGGCCAACCTGGGGAGCGTACTGACCCTGGCACCGGAGACCCTTTCCAGCGGCTGAGCCAGGGTGGTTGCCGCCACGGTCCGTGGCGGCGCCCCGGGGGACACGGCGGGCTTTGATGCCGTCGAGGGCGAGGGGTTCCTGCTATGGGTGGACCGTTCCCTTCAATTTCGGGGTGAGGGCATCGACCTCGACGTGGGCTTCGCCGGCAACAGGAAGGTCGTCTACGCCACGAACTATATTTCCCGATGAGCGGTAGCCCGGGACGGGAGGGGTCACCCATGGCCGGCAAAAAAACCAGGAGGGTCCCCGTCGACGGCTCAAGCGAGGAGGTCCCTGAGAGCGTCCTGGGCGGCCTCCTGCGGGAGCTGGGGTTTCCCGGCCCCGACGAGGGCCCGCGGAAGGCCACGCCGCCCAAGCCGGGGGCGGCCCCAGCCCCGGAAGGCGGGGTCCCGGACCTGGCCGGTGTGGGCAAGATCGTCCTCAGGGTTCAGAGAAAGGGGAGGGGCGGTAAGACCGTGACGACCCTCTCCACCCCTGGAGGCGGTTTTTCGCCGGGGGCGCTGGAGCCCCTCGCCCGGGAGATCCGCAGGGCCCTGGGCTGCGGGGCCAGGGTCGAGGACGGGTCGGTGGTCATCCAGGGGGACAACGCCGAGCGGGCCGAGAAGTGGCTCCTCCAGAGAGGTGCCGGTAGGGTCGTCAGGGGTTCCTGATCCTGGGGTTAGACCCCAGGGTCGGCCCTCCTTCGGCGAAAGCCGCGATCGCCTCCCCCTGCAGCCTCAGAATGAACACCTCGTCGTGCCTCAGCGCCCCGATCCTGTCGTAGAATTCAAGGGCCGGGGCGTTGTCCTTCATGCACCACCACTCGAACCTCCCGCACCCCCGCTGGACGGCGATGGCCGCCAGGCGCCGGAGCAACGCCGTCCCCAGGCCCTTCCCGCGCCACTTCGGGCTTATGTAGAGGTCGTCCAGGTGGAGCCCCCTCTTGCCCAGGACCGTGGAGAAGGTCTGGTAGAAGACGGCGAAACCCACGGGCTCCCCTCCCACCGACGCCAGCAGGGTCTCCGCCGCCGGTGCGTCGCCGAAGAGCGTCTCCAGGAGCCCTTCCTCGGTGGCGGTCACCCTGTGAGCTATCCCCTCGTATTCCGCCAGTTCCCTGATGAACCGCAGGATCACCGGCACATCGCCGGGCGTCCCCTCCCGAATGCCGAAACGGCCCATCGACTCCGCCCCTTCCCCCAAGGGTCATACCTCCCAGGTCATTTCAGGATCGCCGAACCTCATTGTTTCCGCTTCCTGTACCATTCCCTCAGACGGGTGATCTCCGCCGGGACGGCCTCCCTCACCGCCTCACCATCGAAGTCCGCCAGGGCCGCGACCCTGCCCAGGTGGTAGGGGTCGCGGCTCATGGGGAAGAAGGGTCCACGGTAGACGATGAAGTCGTCGTAAAGGACCCATTCGAGGAGGCCCGGCGCGAGGTCTTCCTCGGCGTTAAGCACCGGCCCGGGTCCGTACTTCAGCATCAGCGACGCCCCGCGCTCGTCACCGATGAAGGCGAAGGAGTCGCCCTCGGCTTTAAGGGCCACCAACAAAACGCCCCCCTCCCGGTCCACGAAGATATCGTGGAAGCCCCAGAAGGGGGGGTTGAAGACCAGTACCCTCTTTCCCTTAAGCCTTTCGAAATATTCCCCCAGGCGCGGAGCCCTCTCGGCCATGTCCTTGAGGGTGAGGGGCGGCCTCCTCCTCCCGAGGAGACGCCCCAGCAGCGCCAGGGGGTCCATGGGATCAACGGGCCAGGAAGTCGGCGAGCTTGCCTGAAAGCTCGTCCCAGGTCATCGGGAAGGTCATCACCGAAGCCAGCTTTATACTGTTCTGCTTTTTCTTGTTCAGGCCCCCCATGAGGCCCTCCCTTGCCTGGTCGGTGGTGAAGATGCTGTACCTGCGGTTCCCCCTGGGCTTGGTGATATCCACCAGGACCCACCGGAAGGACTCCGCTGCAAGGGAGCTCCTGGCGGTGTTGAGCTGCAGCAGTTCCACCTCCGACCCCGAGCCGCTTTGGTCGCCTATCTCGACGACCCTCGGTTTCGCCCCCATGTACATCTTGAGGTTGAAGAAGGCCGACCGGGTCTTCCCCTCCCGTCCGATGAAAACGCCCAGGTCGAAGCCGAAGCCGGGCATCAGGAAGAACTCGTCGATCATGCCGCCCTGCTGCAGTTCAGAGAGCACCTCGAGGACCTCGTGCAGGAAGCCCGTGCGGAAGCTCTCCTCCGGGTGGGCTCCCTTCAGGATCTCGGGCTCAGGGCTGTGTGCCGCCAAGACGATCATCCCCTTTTCGTTTAGGACCATGCCCCCCACTCCCGGGGGGCGTTCTCCGGGAGCCTGTCCAGTCCAAGTGAATCCGATTATAACCCAAGGGGAGGAAATGATGAAAAACCACCCGCGGCATGGACTATACTTATAGGCCAAAGGGGACACGACAAAATGCCGACCAGCGAGGAGGTACTTCCCATGCTTTTTTCCAGGACTTTCATCCCGACCGCCAGGGAAGCCCCGAAGGGTCTCTCCGACCCTGCGGTGGCGCGCATGGCGAGAGCGGGCTACGCGGCGGCCGACGTCGAGACGGGAGAATTGAGCCTGCTCCCCCTGGGATCGATGCTCTGGGAAGGGATCGCCGGCACCTTTTTCGACCTCGCCCGGGAGGCCGGCATCCAGATGGTCGACTTCAACGAAATAGCGAGTGACTCCCTTTCGGTCGCCGCCAGGTACGTCAAGAGCTACCGGCAGCTCCCCCTCTCCTTCGCGTCGGGAAACCCCAGGAGGATCGACGCCTGCGGTTTCGCGGCCGGTGCGGGGGAAGCGGCGCTCCAGCGCGACGGGTTCCTCGACACCGTCCGGAAGATCTGCCGCGAGGCGGGCCTCTCCCCCCGCGACGGGCGTACCATCGAGGAGGAGAGGAGCTACGTCGCCCTGGCCGTCGACAAGGGGTCATGGCACTCCAAGGAGGGGTTCGTCTGCCGCTCCTGTGACTGGTGCGGCGACGACGCCGCCCCGGTTTACCCCACGGTTCGGCCTTCTGGCGAGGAGGCGCACCTGGAAGAGGTCGAGACCCCCGGAGCGGACACCATCGCCGAGCTGTGCAGGCAACTGGGCATAACCCCCGATCGGACCCTGAAGACCCTATTCTACGCGGCGGAACAGGGCACCGACAAGGAGATCCTGGCCGTCCTCACCAGGGGCGATCACCAGGTAAACGACCGGAAGCTGTCCCACGCTCTCGGCGGCGTCGTGGTCCGCTTCGCCGACCCGCTGGAGATCAGGGAAGCCGTGGGCGACCTGGCCGGCTACCTGGGACCCGTCGGCCTCCCCGCCGGCATCCGCATCCTCGCCGACCGCCATATCGAGGGCAGCTCCCGCCTGGTCGCTGGGGCCAACAGGCCGGGGTTCCACCTGCTCAACGCCTGCTGGGGGAGGGATTACAAAGCTTCCGACACGGCGGACCTGGTCAGCCTGCAGGAGGGCTTCCCCTGCCCCCTTTGCGGTTCGCCCATAGCGGCATCCTACCTGAGGAGCGTCGCCGTGGCCGTGACGGACCCGGGGCCGTCGCCGCTGACCTTCCAGGACGAAGGGGGCGCCCTGTCTAAGGCCCACCGCTGGGAGGGGACCTTCTGCGTCACCCCCCTGGCGCTCACCCTGGCGGGGGGTGAAAGGATCCCGCCCCGGTTCGCGCCCCTGGACGTGAACGTCCTAGTGACCTCCATGAGGAACGATGACGCCGTTGGCCTGGGCAACATCCTGGCCGAAAGACTCGAAGAGAAGGGCTTCAGGGTCCTGCTGGACGACCGGGACGAAAGGGCGGGCGTTAAATTCTCCGACGCCGAACTGATAGGCCTCCCCGTGACCATCGTCGTCGGCAGGGAAGCCTCGGAGGGCGTCGTCGAGGCATGGAAGCCCGACGGGAACAGGGAGGAACTGCCCGCCGACGCCGTCGTGGAACTGGTCTCGCACTGGTCCCGGTAAAACCACCCAGGGGAGGATAGGCCATTTTACCCATCACCGCCCCCGGGGGCGCTGAATATAATGGCCTCAACAGGGTTCAAAGAAAAACACCCGGAGGTGGATGGGATGAAAAAAAGAGCTGTTCTCCTTGCCCTAGCGGCACTGTTGACCATCGGCACAGCGGCTTATGCCTACGGCGGGCCCTACGGCCGGTTCGGACCTGGAATGGATGGCGCTTCTTACGGCCGGTTCGGCGCTGGGATGAGCGGCGGCGCTTTCTGCGGCCCCCGGATGTCCTACAGAGGCGGCTACTTCAGGGACAGGGACACCCGCAGGGTCGACTACCCCAAGGAGATCCTCGACAAGATGGGCGAACTCCAGCGGACCCATCTCGAGATGAGGCTCGCCCTCTCCCAGGAGAAGCCGGACCTGGAAAAGGCCAGGTCCCTTTTCTCCAGGGCTCAGGAGATAAGGAACGAGATCTCCCTTTGGCGTTTTGAAAGTTACATCGAATCGTTGAAGAAGTAACGGTACCAACTCCTCCCTTCCGCGGGGCCCCAGGGCCCCGCGTTTTTTTTTTCCCAGATATCCCTTGAAAAAATGGGAAAAACGTGACAAATCAAAAGAAACAAGGTATATTTGCCTTTAATCAGAATATACTATCCTTTCTCATATTGCCTGATGAATATTGACCTATATAATTGTCAGGGTAAAGGTCAATATTAGTCAGGCTTTTCGCGGGTCCTCCCGCGGGAGAGCCTCAAGGGGGAATATTTATGTCTCGTACCGTCGGGATAGATCTCGGCACAACAAACTCGGTGGTGGCCGTCCTCGAGGGGGGCCATCCCACGGTCATACCCAACGCGGAGGGGAGCAGGACCACGCCCTCAGTGGTGGGCTTCACGAAGGACGGGGAACGCCTGGTGGGTATCCTCGCCCGCAGGCAGGCCGTGCTCAACCCCAAGGGGACCGTCTCCTCCATCAAGCGTTTCACAGGAAGGAACTACGACGAGGTCGGCGAGGAGATGAAGATCGTCCCCTACAGCGTCGTAAAGGGGAACAACAACTCGGTCCGCGTCGAGGTGGAGGGCAAGCAGTACGCCCCGGAGGAGATCAGCGCCCAGGTCCTCCGGAAGCTGGCCCAGGACGCTTCTTCCTGGCTCGGCGAAAAGGTCACCGACGCGGTCATAACCGTACCGGCCTACTTCAACGACGCCCAGCGCCAGGCCACCAAGAACGCCGGCAAGATCGCGGGGCTTAACGTGCTGCGGGTCGTCAACGAGCCGACGGCGGCGGCCCTGGCCTACGGCATGGACAAGAAGAACAACGAGACCGTCATGGTCTTCGACCTGGGCGGTGGTACCTTCGACGTCTCCATCCTCGACGTGGGCGAAGGCCTCTGCGAGGTGCGCTCCACCTCGGGCGACACCCACCTCGGCGGGGACGATTTCGACAAGCGCGTCGTCGACTGGCTCGCCGACGAGTTCAAGAACCAGGAGGGCATCGACCTCAGGAACGACAGGCAGGCCCTGCAGAGGCTCTACGAGGCGGCCGAAAAGGCCAAGTGCGAACTGTCAAGCCGCACGAGCACCGAGATCAGCCTGCCCTTCATCACCGCCGACGCCAACGGTCCGAAGCACCTGTCGTCCAACCTCACCAGGGCCAAGTTCGACGAACTCACGAGGCACCTCGTCGAGCGTACCCTGGAACCCATGAAGCAGGCCCTGAAGGACGCCAAGCTCGAGGCGGGCGATATCGACGAGGTCATCATGGTGGGCGGCTCCACGAGGATCCCCGCCGTGCAGGAACTGGTGAAGCGATTCACCGGGGGCAAGAACCTGAACATGACCGTCAACCCCGACGAGGTGGTGGCCGTGGGGGCCGCCGTCCAGGCCGGGATCATAAAGGGCGAGGTCAAGGACGTGCTCCTGCTGGATGTCACGCCCCTCTCCCTCGGCATCGAGACCCTCGGCGGCGTCATGACAAAGATCATCGAGAGGAACACCACCATACCGGCCCGCCGGTCGGAGGTGTTCTCCACGGCCGAGGACAACCAGCCGGCGGTGGACGTGGTCGTGCTCCAGGGCGAGCGCGAGATGGCCAGGGACAACAGGAAACTGGGGAACTTCAAGCTGGAGGGGATCCGGCCGGCCCCCAGAGGGATACCTCAGATCGAGGTGACCTTCGACATAGACGCCAACGGCATCCTCAACGTGTCTGCCCGGGATAAGGAGACCGGCAAGGAGCAGAAGATCGCCATAAGCAACTCGACGAACCTGGACGAGAGCGAGATAAACCGGATGGTCGACGACGCCCGGCTCCACGCCGAGGAGGACAAGAAGAGGCGTGGCTGGGTCGACGCCAGGAATGAACTCGAGGCCGCCTCCTACCAGGTGGAGAGGATGATAGGCGAACTCGGCGACCGGGCTCCGGCCCACGAAAAGGCCCGGGGCGAGGAACTCGTCCGGGAGGCCAAGGAGGCCATCTCCAAGGAGGAGGAGACCCCCAGGCTGCAGTCGCTTACGCAGGACCTGAAGCAGGCGGCGGCGGCGCTGGCCCAGCACGAAGGTCCCTCTTCGCACGAAGAGGCCGGGGGACCGGCCCCCGAGGGCGGGCCCGGCAAGGAAGAGGATGTAATAGACGCCGAATTCAATGAAGGCTGATGCCGTTGAAAAAGGGGGCGTGCCGTAGGCATGACCGCGAGGTAAAAAGCGCCCCGGTCAGGGTGGAGGGGTTTCGATGAAGTTCAGGGATTACTACGAGATCCTCGGGGTGCCGAGGGACGCGTCGCAGAAGGACATACAGAAGGCCTACAGGAAACTGGCGAGGAAGTACCACCCTGACGTCAACAAGGACGCCGACGCGGAGAACCGCTTCAAGGAGATCAACGAGGCCTACGAGGTGCTCCGCGACGCCGAAAAGAGGAAAAAGTACGACACCCTCGGCGCCAACTGGAAGAACGGGCAGGACTTCTCCCCTCCCCCGGGCTGGGAGGGGTCCTTCCAGTTCGGCGGCGGAGGCGGCGGGGCTTTCAGCGACTTCTTCGAGGCCCTTTTCGGCAACTTGGGGGGTTTCACGACCATGGAGGGGCAGCCCTTCCGCGGCCGTTCCCTCCGCCGACGGGGGCGCGACCTGGAGTCGAAGATCGAGCTGACCCTCGATGAGCTGGCCGCCGGGGGGAAGAAACGGGTCGAGTTCGAAGTCCTCGGTCGGGGTGCCGACGGGCGGTCCCAACGAAGCCGCAAGTCCCTCGAGGTGACCATCCCCAAGGGGGTGACCCAGGGTTCGAGGATACGCCTGGCCGGCCAGGGTGAGGCCGGGAGCGGTGGCGGCCCCGCCGGCGACCTCTACCTGGAGGTCCACATCCGGAAGGACCCCTGCTTCGAGGTCGAGGGGCAGGACCTCCGCACGACCGTGGACATCGCCCCCTGGGACGCGGCCCTCGGCGGGAGCGTCCAGGTCCCCGTCCTGGGCGGTTCGGTGACGATGAAGATCCCGGCGGGGACCCAGAGCGGCCAGGTGCTGAGGATCAGGGGCAAGGGCCTGCCCGGCAGGGACTGCCCCGGGAACATACTGGTCACCGTGAGGATCGCCGTGCCCAGGAAGCTCACCGACAGGGAACGGGAGCTCTTCGAGGCGTTGAGGAGCGAGTCGGATTTCAAGCCGGAGAACAAGAAGCGCCGTGAATAGTCAAAAGTGTAGACCTGACCCCGCTGGAGGAGGTTGCCCATGGATCTGAACAAACTGACCCTCAAGTCCCAGGAGGCGCTATCGAGCGCCCAGAACATCGCCGTGACCATGGGGCACACCGAGGTCGACGGGGAACACCTGCTGCTTTCGCTCCTGCGCCAGGAGGGCGGGCTGATCCCCCGGCTGCTGACCAGAATGGGCGCCCACGCGGAGGAAATCGCTCAAGAAGTGGAGCGGGAGCTCTCCCGAAGGAGCAGGGTCTCCGGCCCCGGCGTCGAGCCGGGGAAGATCCACCTCTCCCAGCGGCTTTCGAAGCTTCTCGTCTTCGCCCAGGAGGACGCCTCCCGGCTGAAGGACGAGTACGTCTCGGTGGAGCACCTGTTCATGAGGCTCCTCGAGGAGGACGACGCCTCCGCCGCGGGGAGGGTCCTCGCCAGGGCCGGCATAACGCCCCAGGCTTTCCTCGCCGTCCTGCAGGACGTCAGGGGGAGCCAGAGGGTCCAGAGCGCCGACCCCGAGGGAACCTACGAGGCCCTGGAGAGGTACGGCAGCGACCTGGTGGCCCTGGCGAGGTCGGGAAAACTCGACCCCGTCATCGGCCGCGACGAGGAGATCCGCAGGGTGGTCAGAATACTGAGCCGCAAGACGAAGAACAACCCCGTCCTCATCGGCGAACCGGGCGTGGGCAAGACGGCCATCGTGGAGGGGCTCGCCCAGCGCATCGTCCGGGGGGACGTCCCCGAGGGGCTCAAGGACCGTTCCGTCTTCGCCCTCGATATGGGGGCCCTCCTGGCGGGGGCCAAGTACAGGGGCGAGTTCGAGGAGCGCCTCAAGGCCGTGCTGAACGAGATCAAGGAGAGCGACGGCCGCATCCTGCTCTTCATAGATGAGCTGCACACCATCGTCGGCGCCGGCAAGGCCGA
The DNA here is from genome assembly GCA_002070395.1 of Synergistetes bacterium ADurb.Bin155. Classification (GTDB taxonomy): domain Bacteria; phylum Synergistota; class Synergistia; order Synergistales; family Thermovirgaceae; genus 58-81. The sequence goes on along the minus strand of MWDE01000010.1, from coordinate 9,833 downwards.
AGGGGCCATCGACGCCGGCAACATGCTCAAGCCCATGCTCGCCAGGGGCGAACTGCACTGCATCGGCGCCACCACCGTCGACGAGTACCGCAAGCACATCGAGAAGGACGCCGCCCTGGAGCGCCGCTTCCAGCCCGTCCTGGTGGAAGAGCCCACCGTGGAAGACACCATTTCCATCCTCCGGGGGCTCAAGGAGCGTTTCGAGGTCCACCACGGCGTCAGGATCCAGGACAACGCCCTGGTGGCGGCGGCGGTCCTGTCCAACCGGTACATCTCCGACCGCTTCCTCCCCGACAAGGCCATCGACCTCGTCGACGAGGCCTCGGCCCTGATACGCACCGAGATAGACTCCCTCCCGGCCGACCTCGACGCCGCCGCCCGGAAGGTGATGCAGATGGAGATCGAGGAGGCGGCTCTCTCAAAGGAGACCGACAAGGCCGGCAGGCAGAGGCTGGGATCCCTGAGGAAGGAGCTCCAGGACGCCCGGGCCGCCGCCGACGCCCTGAGGGCCCGTTACGAGGCGGAGAAACAGGCCATCGGCAAACTCCAGGGGCTGAGGGAACAGATCGAGAACGTCAAAAGGGATATCGAGAAGGCCGAGCGGGACTACGACCTCAACAGGGCAGCCGAGCTCAAGCACGGCAAGCTGCCCGACCTCGAGAGGAGGCTCGCCGCCGAGGAGGAGATGCTCGTCTCCAGGCAGGGCGGTGAAAAACTGCTCCGGGAGGAGGTCACCGCCGAGGAGATCTCCCGGATAGTGTCGCGGTGGACAGGCATACCCGTGTCGAGGCTCCTCGAGGGAGAGCGGGAAAAATTGCTGCGCCTCGACGACATCCTCCACCAGCGGGTCATCGGGCAGGACGAGGCCGTCCAACTGGTGGCCGACGCGGTCCTGCGGGCCCGTTCCGGTATAAAGGACCCGAAGAGACCCGTGGGCTCCTTCATATTCCTGGGACCCACCGGCGTGGGGAAGACCGAGCTGGCCAGGACCCTGGCGGAGGCCCTTTTCGACTCCGAGGAGAACATGATCAGGATAGACATGTCGGAGTACATGGAGAAGCACTCCGTCTCGCGCCTCGTCGGGGCGCCGCCGGGGTACGTGGGGTACGAGGAGGGGGGGCAGCTCACCGAGGCCGTCAGGCGGAAACCCTACTCGGTGATACTCTTCGACGAGATCGAGAAGGCCCACCACGATGTCTTCAACATCCTGCTGCAGATCCTTGATGACGGCAGGCTCACCGACAACCGGGGCCGCACGGTGAACTTCACGAACACGATAATCATCATGACCAGCAACATCGGCGCCGCGGACCTCATGGAGGGCATAACCCCTTCAGGCGAGATCCCCGAGGTCGTCCAGGAGAGCGTCCTTCGGCAGGTGAGAGCCTCCTTCAGGCCCGAATTCCTCAACAGGGTGGACGACATTGTCCTCTTCAAACCCCTCACCGTGGGGGAGATCGAGCAGATCGTAGACCTCCTGGCCGCGGGACTCCAGAAGCGGCTGCGCGACCTGGGGATGACCCTCGAGATAACGCCGGCCGCCAGGAACCACGTTGCCCGCGAGGGTTACGACCCGGTCTATGGCGCCAGACCGCTCAAACGTTACATGAGCCGGGAGATCGAGACCCCCGTAGCCAGGCTGATGATCTCCCAGGCACTGGGTGAGGGGTCACGGATCGTGGTGGACGAACAGGAGGGGAAGCTGGCGGTGCGGGCTTCGTAAGCCGTCACCGTGGGGCCCTTTTGAATTTGAAGCCCCTTTCGAAGACCTTGAGGCAGGCCTGGACGACTCTTTCGTCGAAAAGGGTCCCTGCACCGGCACGGATCGTGTCGAGGGCCGTTTCGACGGGGTAGGCCGGGCGGAAGGGCCTGTGGGAGCACATGGCCTCCATCACATCGGCGACGGAGAGAACCCGCACCTCCGGGAGTATCTGGTCACCCCTGAGGCCCCTCGGGTACCCGGAGCCGTCGAGGCGTTCATGGTGCTGGGATACGATCTGGGCGATGGGCCAGGGGAAGGAGATGCCCTTCAGCGTCTCGCTCCCGACCTCGGGGTGGCGTTTGACTATCTCGTACTCCAGGGCCGTCAGCGTCGTGGGTTTATTTAGGATCTCCCCGGGGATATGGAGCTTGCCTATGTCGTGGATGAGGGCCGCCATCCACAGGCCTTTCAGGACATCCTCGGAAAGCCCCATCTCCTCGCCGATCGCGTAGGCCAGCTGGGCGACGCCCTCCTGATGGTCCGCCGTGTAGACGTCCCGGATCCTCATGGTCCCGGCGAGGACCCTCACCGTCTCGTCGAGCACCCTTTCGAGCCTTTCGCTGCTCACCCTGAGGGATTCCTCCATGCGCTTCCTGTCGGAGATATCGCGCCCCACGGACTGGTACTCGACAAGGTTCCCCTCGCCGTCGAAGAGGGCCGTGTCAATCCACTGTTGCCAGCGGGCCTCGCCCGAGGGGAGGATCGTCAGTTCCTCGGAGACCTGGATGGGGGATCCCGGGTCCAGTTTTTTCAATGACCCCAGGATCTCTTCGCGGCTTTCGTCCGGCATGTGGGGCGTCATGGAAGTGCCGATGATCTCATCGGGGGTGGTCTGGTAGTACTTGCAGTAGGCCTCGTTGGCGAAGGTCACCTTCCAGTCGGGGGCGTAACGCACGATGACCTCCTGTTGCTGCTGGACGATGGCCCGGTACTGTTCCTCGCTCCTCTGGAGCGCTTCCTCGGCCTTCTTGCGGTCGGTGATATCCCTGTACATGGCGTAGATGGCGACCAGCCGGCCCTCCACCACGATGGGCACCCCGAAAGCCATAACGTGGAACCGGCTGCGGTCCTTCCTCTGTCTGACCGTCTCGAACACCAACTCCTCGCCCAGGATGGCCCTTTGGGTGCGCTCCGCGGCTTCGAGGTTCAAACTCTCGTCGGTGGCGACCAGGCGGTCGAGGTCGTGACCGATCACTTCCTCCAGGGCGTAGCCGAACATCTCGCAGAAGGCCCTGTTGGCTTTGTGCACAACTCCATCAAGCCCCTGGATGACCACCCCCTCCGGGGAGTTCTCGAAAAGACCTTCGAAAAGTACGTCATAATCGGGGATCATCTCGAGCCGCATCGTCTTCGCCTCCTGGAAGAGGAGGATCCTTTATACAAAGGTCAGTATAACATGATGTACACTTTCTATACACCGCCTGAAGGGGACTCCGCTCACCCCGAGAGGCCCAGGGCCTTGATGCCCCCCCTCCCGGGGTGATATCATTTACCCGGCGGGGGATGCCAGTGACGATCCCTCCCGCCGGGAGGCCGTCCATGGAAGAGAAGAGAGTCATCATTACAAACTTGGCCTGTACTTCCGACCTGTGCTCCCTGGTCGAGTACGACATACAGGTGCTCAGGGACCTCATCGACAACATGGAGGTGGGATGGGTCGAGTCGCAGACCATGGATCCAAAATCCTGCCGGGACTGCCGCTGAAGTAAGCCGGCCGCCCCTTACGACAGGGGTGAGATAAAAGCCGGTTCCCCGCTCGAGGGGGGGCCGGTTTTTTCAGCCTTGTCCCCTTGGGACATCAGAAGGCGAATATTCCCAGGCAGAGGATGCAGAACCCCGCGAGGAACAGGATGCCGGCCAGCCCTGCCGTGAAGGTGCGGCCCTTATCCATCAGCGAAAGGGTCACCTTTCGGGCCTGCTCGTACCTGAAGATGAAGCAGTAGGCCTTCACAAGCGAAAGGGTAATGAACAAGGTCATGACCCATGAGAGCGTCACCGGTGACGTGATCTGCACGTACCAGGTTATAAGCGTCAGGAAGGCGGCAAAGGCGCCGGCAGCCCAAAACCACACGGGCTGTTTTTCGGGGATGAGGGCCTCGCTGAACAGGTCGATCCATCGCTGGCCCCTCAAGGCGATCACCGGTGCCAGGAAAACCATCGTCGTCCCGAACAGGAGAGCAAGAAACCTAAAATAAAGCATACTCTCTTCATCTCCTCCCAGGTCATTTGTATCCGTGTTGGGCTGGATCACAAGACGAATTCCCGCAGTCCGTCGCTATTGATATCATTATACATAACTCGCCTGTTTTCCAGCGGGGGGGTTCTATTTAGGTTCCCCTATCCACCGTCGGACGAACAGGCCACGGGGAGTTGATGCTGTTGCGCCCGGCGAGAGGGTTCCTTTCGCTCTTCCTTTCCGCTCTCCTGGCGGCTTCGCTCATGGCGTCCTGCTGTCCCGCCATTTCGCAGGAAGACCTTTCGTTGCTCCGCACGGGGGACCCGGTGCCGGAGCAGTTCACCTTCAGCGGTGATCCGCCCTCCCTGGAAGAAGTACGGGAAGCGTTCCTGAGAACCTACGGCGACGACCCGACCCTGTGGCCGGAGGAGTTCCGCCATATCCACGAGGTCCAGGTGGCCTTCAACCGAAGGGCCATGGCCCACCCGAAATTCAAAGGGCAGTTCGACAAGGAGGCCCTGGCAAAGATGAAGGCCCAAGAGACGGACCCCGCCTCGTACTGGGCGCGGTGCCTCTTTGACGGCTGGGGCTTCGAGGAGTGGTTCAACAACGACCACCTGACGGTGCAGGATGTCCCCAGGGGTTTGCTCGATCGATTCATGGCCGAGTTCTTCCCCCTGGCGTGGCAGGATATCAGGAGCATCATCCGGGTCGAGGAGTACATGCTCGGCCTTCCCGACAAGGGGTTCGTCCCCTACAACCAGTACGAAGGCAAGGTACTCCAGCAGAAGAAGCGTGACGTCCAGATGTACAACTCCCTCGTGGAGAAGGCCGCGGAGGGCTATGCCGCCGGTAACGACATCCCCATGCTGCTCCTGATGTCGGAAAGGACCGACACCAACTGGGCCGGCGACAAGGTCTTCGAGACTTCCCTCGTGAAACAGGGTAAGAAACTCTCCCAAAAAGCCCGGGATGAGCTCGACAGGATCGACGGGTTGTTCCGCGCCGCCTTCTACAGGGCCTGCCCGAGGTTCACCTATTCCTGGAACGCCGAACCCTGGTCGGAGGATCACGTCGTTTTCAACGGCAACCCCGTCCAGGAAGGCCCGAACACCGACCACATCGGTACGGCCACCCGGATCGAGTATCCCTACATCGGCGAGAAGGTCACCATCCCGGAGCAGAAGGTGGTCTCCGGACCGGCCCTGAGGCTCCAGTGGGGAACATCCCCCACCCACTCGCAGGAGTACGACCGGGGGGCCGTGGTGGAGAAGGTCACCCCGAAGTACCTGGTGACCAGGAAGCAATACGGCGAGACCAGGGAGTTCATACTCTCCTTGTACCTCGACGGTGTCTCCGGTTTCGGATACGAAGTGTCCTTTACGCCGGCGGGAGGTGCGCGCTTCCCCCAGGCGGTCGAGGAAGAGATAATCGAGGCGGTCACCGGGGCTTTTCTCGAGGCCGCGGAGGAGTGCTTCGGTGTCCCTGGGAAGGAGATGGCCCCTAAGCCGGTCCCGCAGGAGGAACCGCAAGTCCGGCCCGAGGAGGGGTGCGAGGACGGCAAGCACCCGAGGACGGTGACACTGGAACCAGCCAAGATTGAGGATATGTTCGTGGACGGGGAACAGCCGGGAGGGGCATCCTTCACGTTGTCTGTGCGGGAGGGCGACCGGCGGGTCCCCCAGGCGGAAGTAGCCATAAGGAAGCCCGAGGTGGGGACCGTCTCTTCCAGGAACGCCGAGGGGGGGGACGAGAAGTGGCTTCTCGTCAGGACTGACCCCCTGGGAGAGGTGACGGTCACTTACACGCCGCCACCCTTGGCGGAGCTCAGGATGCTGGGCCCCAGTCAATGGGAGGTGCGCATCGCCGTCGAGGACAGGGAGAGCGGGGCCGGACATTCCATCTCTTTCAAGGTGACCCGGCCCAGGGGCCTGGACGCTTCCGTGGATCACCCCGTCTTTCCCACCCTTGCCGGGTTCCGGAACACCCTCCGTTTCCGCTTTGACGGGAGGGGACCAGGGGATGGCAGGGGCGAAAAATACAGGGTCAAGATCACCGTCAGAAGCGGCAACGGCTCCCTCTCACCCGACCGGAGCGGATCGGGGGGCAAGAGCGCCTTCGCCATGGAAGTCGAAGCGGACAAGGACCATGTCCTGTATTACCGATGGTTTGGGCCTAGGGACCTCGCCGGCCCGGCGACGGAATCCATCCTGATCCAGGTGCCTGAACTGGAGCTGGAAGAGACCGTCACCTTTTCCGTGGGGGTGGACCTCGAGATCCATTCCGCCCAGCAGGAGCAACTGGAGCTGGAACAGCCCGGCCTCTTCGTCCCCCTCAAGATCTACGTCAAGGACGCGTTCCACCCCGATCTCGACATGGCCGAGTTTTTCCGGTCCTTCCACCTCCGACCCGTGCTGGACATCAGCCAGGCGGATTTCAAACCGATCGACCCGGAAACCTCGACGTCGAGGCTGAACCTGACGGCGCTGCTGGACCACGTGAAGGGGGCCGCGCTCCCCCGCGGCGGAGTCCCCATCGAGCCGGAGACATGGTCCCTGGCGAAGGACGCCTGTTCCCGGTGGTTCCTCGTCGGTGGGCCCGCTCATGGAGGACCGATCCCCCCGAACGCCTTCCCCGGGATCATCCTGTGGGACTACGGCGACTACACGCTGAAAATGGTCATGAAGGTCCTGGACCTCCAGGGCCTCCCGGCGGAACCCCTGGAACGGGCCATGACAAGGAACCTTCATGTCGGCCCCTTCGCCGCCGGCGACCGCAGAGGCGACCTCATCCTCCCGATGATACTGACCTTTTCGGCCCTGTTCCCGGGTGAAGACGCGAGGCAACTCTCCGTCCGGGGCAGGAGCCTCCTGCAAAAGGGGGACCTGGCGTCCGCCTCGGCCATGGTGGGTGAGTATTTTTCAAAACGGCTGTCATCGGTCTCACTCGGCGAGGAGGTGGACCCCCAGGAAAGGGAGAGGCTCGAGTACCTCGTTTACAAGGCCCACGGCCTCTCAGGGGCCGAACTGTCCAGCGCCACCCTGGAGGAATCCCTGTCCCAGGCTAAGCTCAACTTCCTGTGCGCCGCCGCCGGTGAGTACGCCGAGGTATTCCTCTCCCAGGGCTACGACCTCTCGAAGCTGGCCGATTCCCCCTCGGTCAACCACAAGGGCACCGAGCTCGAGGTCCTGGAGATGATCAAGGGCTTCCTCGACGGTTACGGCGAGTACGGGATCCTGGCCCTGGCCAGGGAGAACATACAGCTCCTGGCGATCTACGACGAATCGGGAGAAGTCCTTTCCGAGTACCACGGCCAGGTCTTCGGCGGCGGAGGAGGATCGAGGAGGGTTTTCTTCGGGAAGAATTCCGTTGTGGTACCCTTCCGTCTGGGGGAGAACCTGCTGATAAACCTCAGGGGCAAGGGGAAACCGGTGAACGCCATCAAGATCCTTCCCAACGGCATCAATGTCCAGCGCCTCGGCCTGAGGCCGGGGGTCGAGACCATAAGCGTCTATGGGGATGTGGTCAGGCCCTAGCAACGGGTGGAGTGGAACGCGAAAAGAGCGCCAGCCCTTGGCCGGCGCTCTTCCCTTAGGCACCCGGTGCCCTTGAGGCCTCACTTATAATCATCCCGGGCGGGCCAGAAGGCGTCGATCACGCGGCACTCGGTCAGACCCCTGGCCAGGTGCGGCACCCCCGAAGGAATCACCAGCACCGACCCCGGCCCAAGGGTCCACTTCTTTCCCTCGGCGGTCAACTCCAGCGTGCCCTCCACGACGTTGACCACCTGCTCATGCTCGTGGGAGTGTTCCGGCAGAGCGGCACCCTGCTCGATCACCCACCACGCCATGGTCATGTGAGGAGAGTGGACGAACTTGCCGTGGACCCCCTTCACAACCTCCCTGGACTCCATCTTGCCCGTATCGGTGAACTCCATGGCGTGACCTCCTATTCTGAATTTAAAGACCGACAGCGACAATGATAGCGGTTTCCCGCGATCATTTCCACGGCCGTCACGCCCTGGGCCTACTGCGACTTCGACGCGCGCGTTAGTGTGGAGGAGTTCACGCAACGGGCGCCGGAGCAGTTCGCGGCGGACCTGGACCGCAACCGGGACGGAATGGTGGACCGCGGCGAGTGGCGCGGCACCGCGGAGGGGTTCGACGCGCTGGACATGGACGGCGACGGCACGCTCACGACGGAGGAGTTCCTGCGCAGCGGCAGCACGGCGGCCAGGCAGCAGCCTTTCACCGATATCGACACGAACAACAGCGGGGTGATCGAAGGCAATGAATGGCGCGGAGATGTTGCGCTGTTCCATCAACTGGACAGGAACGGCGATTCCGTGCTGGATGCGGACGAGTACGTGGGAGACGAGCGCGAAGCGGGCTTCCACGACCTGGACCAGAACGGCGACGGGTTCGTTTCGCGCACGGAATGGTACGGCTCCGAGCAACGGTTCAACCAGTTGGACCGGAATCGTGACGGCTGGTTGAGCCAGTGGGAGTTGTATAGCGGCGAGGTGCGCTAAAGCGAAACCCAGACCGATTTGAGTGTGGTGTAGGAGTCCAGGGCGGCGGCGCCGAGATCGCGGCCGAATCCGCTCTGGCCTACACCGCCGAAGGGCGAGGCGCTGTCGAAGGCGTTATAGGCGTTGATCCACACGGTGCCGGCCTTCAACTCCGCCGCCATGCGGTGCGCGGTACGCATATCGCGGGTCCACACGGCGGCCGCGAGGCCGTAGGGCGAGTCGTTCGCGATGCGCACGGCTTCGGCGGCATCGCTGAACCGGATGGCGCAAAGCACGGGACCGAAAATCTCCTCGCGCGCGATGCGCATGTGCGGGCGCACGTTGGCGAAAATGGTGGGCTTGATAAAGTAGCCGGGACGGCCCGGCTGGCGGTCGCGCTCGCCGCCGCAGAGCAGGTGGGCGCCTTCTTCGACGCCGCTGTGAATGTAGTCCAGCACGCAGTCCATTTGCTTGGCGGAGATCTGCGGTCCCATCTGCGTGGCCGGGTCGAGGGGATCGCCGAGGCGCAGTTGGCGGGCGCGGGAGACGAGTTCGTCGAGGAAACGGTCGTGGATGTCTTCGTGGAGGAGGAGGCGCGAACCGGCGCAGCAGATCTCGCCCTTATTGGAAAAAACGCCCCAGAAGGCGCCGTCGATGGCGGCCTCCCAATCGCAATCGGGGAAGACGATGTTGGGGCACTTGCCGACGAGTTCGAGGGTCAGGCGCTTGAGGTTGGAATCGCCGGAGGCTTCAAGGAGGCGGCGGGCGGTGGCGGTGGAGCCGGTGAACGCAACCTTGTCCACGCCGGCGTGGAGGGCGAGGGTTTCGCCGGCGGTTTCGCCGTAGCCGGTGACGATGTTGAGGGCGCCGGGTGGAACGCCGGCTTCGGCGGCGCATTCGGCGAGTTTGAGGGCGCTAAGGGGCGTGAGTTCGGAGGGCTTGAGCACCACGGAGCAGCCGCAGGCGAGCGCGGGTGCGATTTTCCAGACAGCGATCTGGAGCGGATAGTTCCACGGGACGATGGCGGCGACAACGCCGGCGGGCTCGCGGAGCGTGTAGTTGAGGAAGGAGCCATCCACGGGGATGGTCTGGCCGCAAATCTTACGCACCCAGCCCGCGTAGTAGCGAAGGGCGTCCACGGCGGGAGCGACATCGGCGCTGGCGGCTTCACGCGGGGTCTTGCCGTTTTCGAGGGAGATGACGATGGCGAACTCTTCGCGGCGGCGGTGGATGGCTTCGGCGAAGGCCCAGAGGATTTGTTCTCGCCTGGAGGGAGGGAGGCCGCGCCAGATTTGTCGCGGGCGGCGGAGACGGCGCGTTCAACGTCGTCGGGACCGGCGTCGGGGACGGTGGTGAGACGGTCGCCGGTGGCGGGGCTGCAGACG
>MWDE01000009.1 GCA_002070395.1 Synergistetes bacterium ADurb.Bin155 | reverse complement strand
AGTCTGTATTGTGAAATACCCATAGGCTTTAAGAATTCTTCAAGCAGAATTTCGCCCGGCGGAACCGGCTTTACCTTTCTAATTGCCATTTAATCAACCTCTCAGTCTCTTTGCATTTAAATGACTTGATCACACCTCAGTAATAACGGCGTGCGTTATTAAAGTCAAGTTATCGAAAATAACCTGAAAAAAGAGACAGAATTTCCGGAATATAGTATTTAAGAATGCAAACAGCGACAAAAAACACCTGCTGCATCGCGAATACTGAGTTTGTGGGCGTTCATGCAGCCGGAACTGGGAAAAGAAAAGAATCGATAGCGCAGAAAATCGAATTTTGACTGTCAGTCATGCTGCTCAAACATCTTATTTGTTACTTGGTTGTGATCATCAAATGTTTTATACTTGAACATTAACAAAATCGGGTGCGTTAATAAAGTGTCAGGAGTCGGAGATGTATATTCTGGATGACCGCAGAGATGGCGAAAAATTCTTCAATCTGACCCATGATATGGTTTTCAAGATCGTTTTTTCCAGTCCCGGCAACGAACGACTTTTGACTTTGCTTCTTAATGCTTTGCTGCAGTTGCGAGGCAAAGACCAGATTGAATCTCTCGAAATTCTCAATCCATTCAACCTGCCTGAATATCGTAATGACAAGCATTCGATCATAGATGTCAGAGCCATGGACAAAGCAGGAAGAAGATATTGCATCGAAGTGCAGATGCGCGCCCATAAAGAGCTGATAAAAAGGGTCGTCTATTATTCTTCGGTGAGCTATGCCAGGCAGCTGGCAAAAAGCGGCAGTTATGCCGATCTCAACAAGACTGTCTGCCTGTGGATAATGGGCGAGACAATCATCGGGGAACCGGATATCTACAACAAGTTTCTGATCAGCCATGTTGAAACGCACAAACCCTTGACCGATCTGATAGAATATCATTTTGTCGAACTTTCGAAATTTGATGGAGAAAAGCCGGCAAAATTGCGCAGCAGATTCGAAAAGTGGCTGCATATCTTGAAGTTTGGTGATTTGTATCGTTCCGTTGAAGACTTACCGGAAGACCTGAAAAAAGAGCCGGGAATTATCGAGGTTGTAAATAATATGGCCATAGCCAATACCGATGAACATCTCAGAGAATTGTTGATCAGCAGAGAAATGTTTCTTCTGGATATGAACACTGAAAAACAGGCAGCCAGAAAAGAAGGCCGCCAGGAAGGTCTGGAAGAAGGCCGTCAGGAAGGGATCATGCTGGTAGCTCAGAATCTTCTCAAAATGGGGCAGTCGATCGAAGATGTCTGCAAGGCCACCGGTCTGTTGCCTGAGCAGGTTAAAAAACTGGCCGGCATGAATCTGCTGGCAGAAACGGCTTCACCTTACAGCCCCGTCAGGAAAACAAATAAAAAGCGGAAATAGGAGTCATCAGGCCAAAATCTGACCTGTAAACCTCAGTTTTCCAGATAGTTTGATCGTCAGGTTATTTTTTCGGGGTCGGTGATGCCGGCGAAGAATGGCACGCCGCAGATGAGGAGTTAAATACGTGATTCAGGCAATTCTTGATATCGTCAGAAACAATGTTACACGCGAAAAGACACTGCTGTGCCCCGACCAGGCGAGCGCAAAGTTCATACAGCGCCAGCTGCTCAGGCATGAAAAAGGGCTGATCAACCTGCATTTTGAAGGGGTGGCGGCCTGCATCAGCCGATCGCTCGGCTTTTTTATGATCGAGCGCCGGGCAAAAAGCCTCAAGCCTGGCGAAGGGCTGCTGATCCTCCAGGAAATGGTCAGCCCCGACGGCTATTTTGCCGCGTCGCGCGAGATGCCGGGCTTTATGCAGGCGATGTGGCAGAGCGTTCAACAGCTTCGCCTCGCCGGTATCAAACCCGAACAGCTGACTCCCGCAATTCTCGGCAACGACCGCAAGGCCGCCGAACTCGGCGAACTGCTGCGCAAATTCAGCGATTACCTGAAGGCCAACGCGCTTTTCGACTACCCGCGCATTCTCGAAGAGTGTCTTTTTCAGAAAGCCATGGCAGGAAAAGGCCATCTGATTCTTCTGCCGGGAAACCTGCCACTGATGCCGATCGAACGTCAGGTGCTCGAACAGGCCGGCGACCAGCTGGTGCTGTTGCCATGGTCAGCCCCCGAAGATATTCATCTGCCAGCTTCGTGGCGCAGCGAAAAGCGCCGGGTTGCTTTTTCAGGCAAAGCCACAGCCTGTCTGCCGAATAATGCCGAACTGCAGTTGTTTGCCGCCACCGAACCCCAGGCCGAGATCCGCGAGATTATCAGGCAGATCAGAGCCTCCGGCCTGCCTTTTGAGCAGGTTGCAATCGCACCTGCCGACCCTGCCGGTTATGCCGGCCTGTTGACCGCAAATCTCGGGATTGCGGGTATTCCGCACGCCGTCAGCCTGTCATATCGCAGCGAAGAATTCAAGCCCGGGCGCCTGGCAATGAACCTGTGTCGTTGGGCCTCAGACGGGTTCCCGGCCGATGGCCTGATTGCCATGCTCAGCCAGGGTGATATGCGTCTGTTCCGGCCGCTGACAAAAAAAGAGGCCGCCGCCGGCAAACGCCAGGTCAGCTCACAGCAGATAATCAAAATGCTGCGCGAGTCGCACATTTACGGCGGCCGTGACGGCTACGAAAAATCACTGCTGGCAGTTGGCGATGAAGCCGCCAGTCGCGGTCACCCGGAAATCCTGAAACGCTGCCGTCGCGTGGCGAAGGCCATTCAATTTCTTATTGACAGCTTCCCCGAAAAGATTGCGCCCGGCGCCATGGCCATGAATCTGCATCTGCTTCTTAAAAAATTCACCCGTATCTCGGGCGAAGACGATGCGCGCCGCCTCGCCAGGGTTAAGCGACGTCTCGAAGAATACCGCAATACACAGGCCGCAGAGATGCCTCTCGGTCGGGTCATGTGGTGGCTGCTGCTGATTCTCGGCCTCGACAGCGAAACCGAACCATTCAAGCCCGATGGCCGGGTGCTCGTCACCTCACCCGAAGCCGCAGTGCTCAGCCAACGCAAACTGCTTTTTTTTCCGGGTATGTCGCACAGCGCTGTTCCGGGTAGCGCCGGCACCGACCCGGTCGTGCCAGACTTCAGCCGAAAACTGTTGCCACCCCTGAAAACTGCCGAAGAAAGCCGCTATGAGGCAATCGGCAGATTCTCCACCGCCTGGGCAGAGATTACCGACGATACCCGCATTTTCGTTTCATTTGCGATGGTCGACCCTGGCGGCCGCGCCGCCAGCCCGTCAGAGCTGTTCACCCGTGCCCTGCGCCAGAAAACCGGTGGCAGCGGCGAATTTTCAAAAATGCTGAACACCGCTGCGCTGCCGCTGATCGGTCATCTTGCCGATAACGCCATGGCGGCCGTCGACCTCTGCGAATGGCTCTGGCGCCGCCAGATACATGGCTGCAGCCGCGATGAACTGCGCGCCCTTTTCGAAGAGACATACCCGACCTGGAAACGCCACGCTGCGGCCCAGGCCAACAGAAGCGCCGGGGCGAGCGAGGTTGCAAACGGCATCCACGGTTGGAATTCCGCCGCATGGGATTTCCGCGACCATCCTGAACGGTCACTCTCCGCCAGCGGTATCGACGAGCTTTCCGGCTGCCCGTTCGCCTATTTCCTGGGTCATGTTGTCGGTTGTATGCCGTCTGAACAGGTTGACACGGTTGATGCGGGTTTGCAGGGCTGGCTCGATGCCATGCAGCGCGGCAACCTGCTGCACGAAATCTACGAAATATTTCTGCAGCGCGCCGGCTGGCCGGTTACCGAAAAGCACGCCGGACTGCTCGAAGATGTCGTTGAAGAGGTCGCCGCCAGATACCGTATTCTGGTGCCACCCGCCGGCATTTCCGCCTACGAGGTCGGCAGAGCCCAGATTCGCCGTGATGCCCTCGAATTTTTTACCGGTGAATGTCAGGCCGCCGCCGCAGGCGAAGCCAAACCGGTCGGCTACGAATTGTTTTTCGGCATGACCCTGCCCGAAGGCAAGATCAACCCGCTGGGCCTCGACACTGCTGAAGCCGTGCCTTTTAAAATGGAAGACGGCAGAGTCGTCAGGCTCAAAGGCAAGATCGACCGCATCGATGAAACCTCTGACGGCCTGAAAATCTGGGATTACAAAACCGGCTCGCCGAAAAAATTCCTGAAGGGTGGGGTGCAGGAAGAAAAGGCACAGTTGCAACTGGCACTCTACAAATACGCCGTTGCCCGCATGCTCGCAGAACGTGGTGACCCGCGCCGGGTAGTCGGCTCCGGGCTATATTTCCCTACTGAGAACGGGCAGCGGCAGCGCATCGTCATGGAAAACGGCGACGAAAACCAGATCATCAACGAGCGCCTGGCCGGCGTCTTTGACTTTCTCGTCGATGGCCGGTTTGCCGCTTCGGGGCCATGCGAAGAGTGTAATGCCATGAATCTGTGCCCTTATGCCATGTTGTTCAATGGCGGCGAGGAAGAAGTGAAAGGGGATGACGACTGAAATGACTGCAAAGAAAACAAAACCCGCAGAAATAACTGAAGATAACCTCGTTAAAACCGCCACCGGCCGCAAAAAAAAGGCCGACAGTGCCAGCAATGCCGACAATACCGGCAATACCGAAAAGGCAGAAAAGGCTGAAAAGCCAAAAAAAGGCGCGAAGACCGCCCCCGAAATCTGGTCTTACAGCGAAGAGGGCATCGACGCCAGCATCGATGACAAGGTCAAAGAACGCATACATAACGAGCTTGACCGCAACTTCCTCGTCGAAGCGGTGCCTGGCTCCGGCAAGACCTACAATCTCGTCGGGCGCATGGTTTCTCTGGTGCTGAACGGTCGCCCGGCCGAAGGCATTGCCGCGATCACCTTTACCCGCAAAGCTGCTGAAGAGCTGCGCGGGCGTTTCAGAGAACGTGTCGAGTCACGCCTCGTCGACGCTGCCGGGGCAGAGAAAGCTCTGCTCGAAAAAGCTCTGGTGACAATCGAAGATGGTTATGTCGGTACCATTCACGGTTTCTGTGCCAGAATTCTGCGCGAATACCCGGTTGAGGCGCGCCTTGACCCGTCGTTCAGCGAAATTGAAGAGGGCGACGAAGAGTATTTTTTCAAGCGCACCTGGGCCGAAATGTTCAGCGAACACCCGGAAATGCTCAAGCCATTCGCTGACCACGAAGTTGACCCCGAAGCCGACCGCATCATCAGGGGCCTGCGGGCTTACTGCCGCTACCCCGATATTGATTTTTCGTGCAGCGACCCGCTGCCGCCGCCAGACCCGAAAGACCTGCTGCAGACCGTAGCAGACTGCTGGCGCGATATCAGGTCACTCGACCCGCGGCCCGCAATCGTTGAAAACGGGGTTGATGCGAAAGCCGAAGAGGTAATGAAACACTGGTTCAACCTTGAAAAACTTGCGGCCCGCCTGCAGCGATTCAACGGTAAAACCACCTGGACTCCCGACGAAATCAGGGATATCTGGCGGGCCATGCGCTACCTGGCTGACCCGAAACTGTCTGATGGTGGCGTCGGTATCGATGATGGCGGTCTGTTCAAGCAGTATAACGATGATATAAAGGCTGTCTGCAAAGAATTTCGCGAAGCTTATAGTTATTATGTGTTCCCGCAGATTCAGCCGGTTCTCGATAAAATCAGGCAGAGAGAGCGTGACTGGCGCAATCAGAGAGGCTATGTCAGCTACCTTGACCTGCTGTCGCGCACCGTCGAGCTGCTCAGAGACAACCCGCACGTCAGAAGGGCGGTTCAAAAACGCTACCCGGTTCTGATGATCGATGAATTCCAGGATACCGACCCGCTGCAGGCCGAAATGGCCTTTCTGCTCACTGCCGATGACCACGAAGTCAAAGACTGGCTGCAGGCCAGACCGAAGCCGGGTTCGCTGTTTCTGGTCGGTGATCCGAAACAGTCTGTCTACCGTTTCCGGCGTGCCGATATTCAGATTTATCATCAGGCCGGCCGCCATCTGCAGGCAACCGGCGGCGAAATCATCTCGCTGCAGCAGAACCGGCGCTCGCGTCTCGGCATCTGCGGCTGGGTTAACCGGGCATTTGCGCCGGCATTCGATGCCCAGCGCACTGTTAAACGCGGCACTTTCGATCAGGCCGGGTTCATGGCCATGCTGCCTTTGCGCACCTGTGGCTCGGCACCGGCAGTTGCCGCTCTGCCGATTCCGACGGAAATTCACGGCGGCGCCACCCGCATCATGGCCGATTACGATTCTGAAAAATTCACCGATATCATCACCGCCATGCTCGGCCGTTCGTTTGCGGGCATCAAAGAGGGGCAGCCGCTCTGCCCGGATGATTTTCTCATCCTCAGCCGCAAGAACGATCTGCTCGCCACCTACGCGCTGCGCCTCGATGCGGCCGGGGTTCCGGTCAGTCTGTCGGGTGGCGGCAAAACTCTGGCGGCCAGGCTGCAGCAGGACTTCAGACCGCTGTACTGGGTGCTGCGCGCCCTTGTCGACGGGTCTGCCGCTATCGTCTGGGGGGTGCTCGTCGGCCCGCTTTTCGGCTGCAGCGACGAAGAGATCTACGAATACTGCCGAACCGGTAACCGGCTCATTCTGACCGCCCCGGTCGAAGGCGAATCAACGGTGGCACGCCTGCTGCTGAAACTGAAGCTGTTCAGAAAATGGCTGCAGGAAATGCCGCCCGGCACAGCCTTTCGCCGCATCGTTGCAGCTCTGCATTACGATGCCTGGTTGCAGGGGCGCGATTATGGCCTGCTTAAAACAACTTTTCTGCGCCATGTCGAAAAACTCTTCGACAAAATGCTGTTCAGTCAGGCAAACGACGTGCTAGGCAGCTGGGTAAAACACTGGCCCGTCGATCAGAGTATTGACGAGCCCGGCCGCGTCAGGTTGATGACAATGCATTCTGCTAAAGGTCTTGAAGCGCCGGTTGTGCTGATGGGTATTGCAAAGCGCCCGCAGTTCAAAGACGGTGAGGTCATGCTCGCCGCTCGAGATGAAGATCTTCGACCGCCTCCCTCACAACATAACCCCCCCCGTCGTCGAGTCCAGACAGGCCGTTCACGCCCTGGGGTGGACGATCAGGGAGATGGAGAGGAGGTACGAGATGTTCGCCCAGGCCAGGGTGCGTAATATCAGAACCTTCAATGCGAGAGCTCTCCCCCTGGATCGGCTCCCTTATATCATTATCGTGATCGATGAACTGGCCGACCTGATGTTCACATCGCCCCGGGAAGTGGAGGATTACATCTGCCGGCTGGCCCAGATGGCTCGGGCCACGGGCATCCACCTGATCATCGCCACCCAGAGGCCTTCGGTGAACGTCGTGACCGGCCTCATCAAGGCCAACATCCCAGCAAGGGTGGCCTTCGAGTTGCCTTCCCAGACGGACTCGAGGACCGTCATCGATATTTCCGGGGCAGAAAAGCTCCTTGGTAGCGGAGACATGCTCTTCCTCACCCCCAGGCTTCCCAAACCGCTCAGGATCCAGACGCCCTGGATGGATGAGCCAGTGATGGTGCATTTTATGGATTACCTTTCGACCCTCTTCGGCGACCCTGTCTTTTTTGACATCGATATGGAGGACACGGGGGAGACCAATGGAGTGAAGGCGCATCTCGACGATCCCCTCCTGGAGGACGCCATGAACCTGATACTGCAGAGCGGTATCGCCTCGGCCAGTCGGCTCCAGCGCCAGTTAAGGATAGGTTTCACCAGGGCGGCGAGGCTGATCGATACCCTGGAACAGGTGGGTATCGTGGGACCCCAGGAAGGATCAAAACCGAGGGACATCCTCGTTGACGAGGAAGAAGCCAGGCAGATCCTCGAGGCCAGCACTAGCAACCTTTGAGGAGAAGGTAACCGATGGCATTGATCTCCCTCCCCCAACTCAAGGCCCAGTTTACGCCCCCTTTCGAGCCCCCTTCTATAGTGTTCGTGGCGGGGGGGAGGACGCCAGAGCCTTCCTGGTTGAGAGAGCTCTGCAGGGAAAAGGATGTTTGGGCGGTGGACCGCGGGCTTGACAGTTGCATGGCGGCGGGCATTAGGCCCTCCTTTTTTATCGGTGACAACGACAGCGTTTCGGAGGAGGCCCGGCAATGGTCACGGGAGGAAAAAATACCTTCTCTCCTTTTCCCGCCTGAAAAGGACCTCACGGACCTCCAGCTTGCCCTGAAGGAGGCCAGTGGTACTTGCGGCGGCCCGAATGGGATGCGTGGATGTACCGCCATCCTGACAGGAGCTTTCGGGGGACGGTTCGACCACCTTTTCGCCAACCTCTACTCCCTTATCTGGGCGGAAGAGGAATGGGGAGTGAAGGTGCGCTGCGAGGCCGATGGATCCGAGGCCCTTTTCATATTAAGAAGCGGTGAGACGCTCCGCCTGTCGGGCCTGGAAAAAGGGGGGATCTTTTCAACACTGGCGCTTTCGGAGAAATGCCTCGGGGTAAGGATGGCTGGAACCAAATGGACTATTGGGGAGGGGAGTCTCTACCTGAAGAAACCCTTCGCTGTCAGCAACGTCGCCGAGGCCGCTGTGGAGGTGAGTCTCTCCTCGGGCTGGCTCGGCATCTATTGGGCGACCCGTGAATATGCCGAGCGGGAGCAAAAGCAGAAGGGCCGAAACTAGACGGCCCTCCTGACCCTTCCTGAACGGAGGCATTTCGCGCAGATCTTCATCCTCCGTGATTCGCCGCCGCCGAGGTCGACCTTTACGGTCTGAAGGTTAATGCCCCAGGTCCTCCTGGAGTGACGGTTCGAGTGACTGACCTTGTTGCCGGCGCCCCGGCCTCTTCCGCAACAATCGCAGACATTGGCCATTTCCATTCCTCCTGTCCCTGCATGTCGGGCAAACGGTGAGCATTGTACCACGGGTGGATCGTGGAGCGCAAGAATGGTGTTTCATTGTATTATGGTCCCGTTCAGGCGAATCCCCTCTGATTGGAGTGATCTTGGGATGTCCTTCACAAAAGATATGGTCGAACTGCAAGAGATAGTGTCGCGGCTGGACTCGGGCCAGATACCCCTTGAGGATTCGCTGGAGCTCTTTGAGCGAGGGATAGGGTTGGTCAATTCCTGCAGGAAATACCTGGAGGAGGCTCAGCAGAGGATCACCCTCCTCTCGGCGGAGCAGGAGGAATCGGAGGGGAGGGAGTGGGATCCTCTATCCGGGGATGAACCGGCCGATGGCGACTAAAAGACCTTCCCCTAACGACGACCCGGAGGCCAGGATCTCCGAAGACCGACTTTTCATAGAAAATGCCCTTCTCGACCTTTGTGATAAGAACCCGCCCGGCATCCCCCAAAGGTTATGGGATTCGATGACCTACTCGCTTCTCGCGGGCGGGAAAAGGATCAGGCCCCTCCTTTGCGTCCTGTCCGGGGAAGCCTTCGGGGTTTCTCGGGAGGACCTTCTGCCGCTGGCCCTGGCTTGCGAAATGATCCATACCGCTTCCCTCATCCATGATGACCTCCCTGAAATGGACGATGCCGCCCTGAGAAGGGGGAAACCTTCCAATCACGCGGTTTTCGGGGGATCCCTGGCACTTTTGGCGGGGGACGCCCTCTTCATCTGGGCCTTCGAATACGCCCGTGCTGGACTCCTCGCGAGTGGAGCCTTCTCTTGTCATTCCATCCTGGAAGCCCTGGGGGTGATCCTTGACGCCGCGGGACCTTTCGGGATCTGCGGGGGCCAGGTCCTCGACACGGACCCATTGAGCGTCGGCTCGAGGGAAGAACACCCCTGGACCGTCGCCAGGTCCAAGACGGCGGTCCTTTTAAGCGCCTGCGTCCAGGCGGGGGCCATCCTTGGAGGGGCCGGGCCCGAGGAGAGGCGGCTCTTCGCTGAGTTCGGCGATCACCTTGGTGCGGCCTTCCAGATAGCGGACGACATCATCGATGTCACGGGGCAGGCCTCAAAGACCGGTAAAATACCCGGCAAGGACAGCGCCCAGGGGAAGATCACCTTCGTGAGCGTGTTCGGCCTTGAGGAGGCAAAAAGAATGGCCGAGGAAGAGACGTCCCTGGCTCAAAAAGCGCTCTCCGCGATAGAAAGAGACGTGGCAGCCCTGGAAAGGTTTCCGGAGATGCTGGCGGGTAGAGACCGGTAGGATCCCTTAGGGGTTGAACTGAAAGGATGAAGGATCTGCTGGGATCATTAGTGGACTACAGGGACCTGGAAGGTCTCGATCCCCCCGGGCTCGATCTCCTGGCGAAGGAGATCAGGGAGATGATCATAAAAACGGTCGAGTCCAACGGGGGGCACCTTGCTTCCTCCCTTGGGGCCGTTGAGCTCAATATAGCGCTACTGAGATCCTTCGATCCCTCGAAGGACAGGATCATTTTCGACGTGGGGCACCAGGCCTACGCTTATAAAATCCTCACGGGCAGAAAAGACCGGTTCAAAACGCTGAGAAAGTGGAAGGGTATATCGGGCTTTCCCGATCCTAAGGAGAGCCCCTTCGACCACTTCAACGCGGGCCACAGCAGCAAATCACTATCCGCCGCGCTAGGCCAGGCGAAGGCAAGGGACCTCTTGGGCCAGGATCACCACGTGGTGGCGGTGATAGGCGACGGATCGCTCATCAACGGACTTGCCCTCGAGGCCCTCAACCATGTCAATGAACTCGATACGCCCGTGATCTTCATATTAAACGACAACCAGATGTCCATAAGCAAAAGGGTGGGCGGGATGGCCAGTCACCTTGCCGCCCTGAGCGTGAACCCCATGTACAGGCAGTTCAAGAGGTTTCTCAAGTACTTCTGTCACAGGGTCCCGGAGGGGAAGAAACTAGAATCCCTGCTTGAAAGGTCCAAGCAGACACTGAAGAGGTTCCTGCTGCCGCCCAACATTTTCGAAGACCTGGGTATAAGCTACTGGGGACCCTTTGACGGTCACGATATCCAGGAGATGGAAAAGATCTTCTCCATGGCGAAGGGCTACGGTTACCCCCTCCTGGTCCACCTTTTGACCACAAAAGGGAAGGGCTTCAAACCAGCCGAGGAGGACTCGGAGAAATTTCATGGCATTTCCCCGTGTCCTTCGGCCCTCACCTCCGGCAAACCCTCGCCGGGAAGTTGGAGCGAAGCCTCAGCGGCATGCATTGAGGAGCTGGCGGGCTTGGACCCGAGGGTGGTCCTTCTCACGGCAGCCATGAAAGAAGGCAGCAAACTGGGCCCTTTCCAGAAAAAGTACCCGGAAAGGTTTTTCGATGTGGGGATCGCCGAGGGGCACCTGCTGACCTTTGCCGCCGGAATGGCAACGGCAGGGCTTTTACCCGTGGTCTCCATCTATTCCACCTTTCTACAAAGAGCCATGGACCAGTTGGTCCATGACATCTGCATGCAGGACCTCCATGTCATCCTGGCGATCGACCGTGCCGGCCTGGTAGGCGAGGACGGCGAGACACACCACGGGGTCCTGGATTTGCCATGGACCCGGGCGATCCCCAACCTGAACGTTATGGCCCCCCGGGACCTGGAGGATCTGAAATGGATCTACCGGGAGGCTCTGAAAACCGGTTCTCCTCTGGCTATCCGGTTGCCGCGGGGGGCCGCCCCTGCATCGATCTGTCGTGAAGGGGATACCCCCCGACAAGTCTGGGGCCGGGCCGAAAGGATACTCAAAGGGACCGGATGGTGCCTTTTCAGCTACGGTGCAACGATCCCTTTGGCCCTCTCGGTCTTTGAGAAGGCCGAAAAGACGGACGTGGAACCACCTTCCGTCTATGATCTTCGCTTTTTGAAACCGCTGGATGTCGATGCCGTTGAGGAGGCCCTTCGTACGCACCCCTTGGCCGTCGTGCTTGAGGACGGTAACATCGAGGGGGGTATCGGGGAGAAGATATCTCTTCTCGCTGACCGTGTGAGGGTCGCCTCCCGCGTAAACTGCCTGGGTGTCCCCGACCGGTTCATCCCCCACGGGACGGTCCGCGAACAGTGGGAGCATTGCGGGCTCGTCCCGGAAGAGGTGTTAAAAATTTATGAAGCCTTCAAAGGGAGATGAAAGGCTGGACCTGGAGTTGGTCAAAAGGGGGATCGCCGAGAGCAGGAACCGGGCGCAGGCCCTCGTAATGGCCGGAGATGTACGGGTGAACGGGGAAAAGGTCGTCAGACCGGGGGCAAAGGTATCGCCCGATGCCATTATCGAGATCAGCGGTGAGAGCCGATGGGCCGGCAGAGGGGCTTACAAGCTCCTGAAGGCCCTGGACGTGTTCCCCGTCGATCCTTCGGGGAGAATATGCATCGATATCGGCGCCTCTACGGGGGGGTTCACCGATGTGCTCCTCGATCGCGGGGCCAAGAGGGTGTACTGTGTCGATGTCGGTTACGGACAACTGGCCTGGCGCCTGAGGAACGACGAGAGGGTCGTCGTCATGGAAAGGACCAACGCCAGATACCTCGAACCCGGCCACCTGAGTGACGTCCCCGAGATAGCCACCATGGATGTATCCTTCATCTCCGTCACCAAGATCCTGCCGGCCGTGGAAGCGCTCCTGGCGCCCGACGGCGATTGTATCGCCCTGGTCAAGCCCCAGTACGAAGCCGGCAAAGGTCTTGTCGGGAAGAAAGGGGTTATTAGGGATAGGCGCCTGCACAGGGGTATCCTGATATCGTTAAGCCTTTTTACCCGCTCCATGGATAAGATGGCCTTGATGGGCGCCGACTTTTCTCCCATACTAGGGCCCAGCGGGAACATAGAGTTCCTGTTCCACCTCAGGAAAGGAGGGGTCCCCCCGGCGGGCCTCGACGAGGCCTTCTTTGGGGACCTGGTAGAAAAGGCTCACCGCGAGCTTGTTGAAGTCAGGGACAAAAAGGCATAAAAGGGGGGAGTCAAGGATGATCAAAACGCTTGGGCTTTTGGTCAATACCCAGAAGGGTGCGGCCCTGGCCCTTGCCGAGAGCATTCTCCGGTGGGGCAGGGAACGGGGCGTCAATTTCGCCCTCCCTCCCCACGAGTCCCATGTGCTGGGGGAACAGGAAACCTCGGACCAGGAATGGAAAGAGATGGTCGACTCCGCCGTAGTCCTGGGAGGGGACGGGACATTCCTACGGGCAGCCCGTTACGTTATAGGTCACGACATCCCCCTCTACGGGATCAACGTCGGGCGTCTCGGTTTCCTGTCCTGCGGCAAGATAGAGAGCGCGGAGGAGGATCTGGAAAAGATCATAGCGGGGGATTACTCGATAAACCGGAGGCCCCTCCTGCACGGCATCGTCTCCAGGGGGAAAAGACACAAGCACGAAGTGTACGCCCTGAACGACCTTGTCGTTACCAAGGGGCCCTTCGCGAGGATGATCGCCCTTGATATAGCCGTCAGCGGAAGGCCGCTGAACCTGTTGCACGCCGACGGGATAATCGTGGCGACTCCCACCGGCTCGACGGCCTATTCCCTTTCCGCCGGAGGCCCGATCGTCCCCCCTCACCTGTCCTGTATGATCCTCACCCCGATATGCGCTCATACGCTCTACTCGAGACCGATCGTGCTAAGCGAATCGGACACCGTGACCATTACCCCGGCCGGTCAGCACAGGGAGATCATGCTGACCCAGGACGGCCAGTTGGGATATGAACTTCTCCCCGGAGACCGCATCTCCATCTCTCTTGACCAGGAGAGGACGATCGGCATTATCACCCTCCCGGAGAACGAATTCTTCACCCTTCTTCAGGAAAAATTCCAATGGGGGCACAGAACACCCAGCATTCTCGAGGAGTGATCCCATGCTTTCCGAACTGATGGTGACCAACGTGGGAGGGATAAGAGAGGCCTCTCTCCATTTCAGGGGCAATTTTATCGTCATTACCGGGGAAAGCGGGGCCGGGAAGAGCAGCCTGGTCAGGGCTCTTGAACTCGTCAGCGGCAAGAGGGCCCAATCGTCGATCATCAGGGCCGGTGTTGAGGAGGCCGAAGTCAGGGCAGCCCTGGAAATGGATGCCCCGCTGGCCTCTCTGCCCGAAGACCTTCAGCCCCAAGAGGGTTTTATCCTTGTCAAGCGGGTGGTTTCATCGGCCGGGAGGGCCAAAACCTACCTCCAGGAGAAACCAGTGCCCCTGAACACGCTTTCCGGGGCTCTTTCAAAGGTTATAGCCATCCAGAGCCAGTTCGCCCAACTTGAACTGCTCGAACCGGACCAACAGGCCGAACTGCTGGATAACAGTGGCGGTGACCCTCTCCGGTCTATCCGGTCAAACCTTTCCCAGGCGGTTTCACTGGCCCTGGGGAATGAAAGGGACCTCCTGGAGATCACCCGCCGGAGGAGGGAGATCGAATCGAAGTACCAGGAGGGCGAAGCCTTTCTGGAGAAGTTCAGCAGAATGGGTATCAGGCCCGGGTGCGAGTCAGAGTGGGAGACCGATATGAACCGTGTTTCGGAACAACTGAAAAAACAGGGCCTGCTGAGACTCGCCCATGACAGGCTGACTGGCGGGAGCTCCGGGGAGGGCCTTTCCTCCGCCATCGAGCAGTTTTGCCATGAGGTCAGGCAAAGCTTGAAGGAGATCCCCGAACTCGAAGGGAGTATCGAAAGGCTCCTATCTTCCACTCAGGAGATCGAGAGCGGACTGAAAAGAGTCTTCTCCGTGGAAAGGGAACAATCCCTCCAGGAGGAACAGGAAAAACTGGAGAAGAGATTGGGGAGCCTGAAAAAACTGATGAGATATGCCAAGGTCGATAACGCCGAGGATCTTGTGGACTTTGCCGAAAGATTGCACTCGGAGCTGGAATGGCTCAGGGACAGCCGCGAGACCCTTGCCAGGCTGCAGGAAAGATCCGCTTCCCTGAAAAAGGAGGTGTCCGCCCTTGCCCTTTCTCTCAGGGGATCCAGGAAGGAAGCCGCCGAGAAGCTCGAGATGGCGGTCAACGTCTCTCTACAGGGCCTGGCCATGGAGGGGCTTCGGTTCGGGGTGTCGCTGCAGCCACTGGAGAAGGTCCGGCAGAGTGGGGCCGACAGCATTGCTTTCTACCTTACCGACGATAAATTCCTTGAGGGCCCCGTTTCCAAGATCGCATCGGGAGGTGAACTCAGCAGGATATTGCTGGCCCTCCAAGCGGCCGCCTCCGACGAAATGCTTCCCCAAACCCTGGTATTCGATGAGGTAGAGGCGGGCTTGGGGGGGCGTTCCGCCTTCCTGGCGGGACAAACCTTGAGAGACCTGTCAAAGCGATGCCAGGTGATCCTCATAACCCACGAGGCCTCGATCGCGTCCCTGGCCGACCAGCACTTCCGGGTGGAAAGGGACGGCGATATAAGCAGGGTCCTTGAGGTCGAAGGGAAACAGAGGGAGAGGGAGCTAGCCAGGATGCTGGCGGGCGACCCCGATGACCCGGAAGCCGCGGGACTGGCGAGATCGCTGCTTGAAGCGAATCGGCAAGAGTTGGGTTGACCCGTAACAAAATTTTTTATGTTATAATCCTTATTTGGTCGATCTGACCGGTGAAAAGACTGGCCGGGCTCCCTTCCGGGTCTTTTCAATCTTCGCTCGGGACGGGTATCAAGAGCCCTTAGGGCCACCCGATTCATCGGCGTGAGGAGGAGTCAAGAGGATGTACGCTGTTATCGAGACAGGGGGAAAGCAGTACCGCGTGTCCCCCGGAGATACCATCAAGGTCGAGAGGATCAACGCGTCCGAAGGGGCGGAGGTCGATTTCCCAAGGGTCCTGCTCGTGGCCACCGACAAGGGGGTCTCCGTTGGTGAACCGGTCGTTCCCGGTGCCGTCGTCAAGGGGCGGGTGCTGGAACAGGGGAAGGCGAAAAAAATAACGGTCTTCAAGTACAAGAACAAATCCAGGCAGTCCAGGAAGACCATGGGACACAGACAGCTCTTTTCCTCGGTCAGGATCGAATCCATTACTTTATAGGCTTGAAATGACCGAGATAAAGTCCTTTCGGAGAAAGGGGACCCTTTGTGGACTGGAAATAGCGGGCCATACGGGCTATGCCGAAAGCGGCAGCGACATCGTCTGCGCGGCCCTGTCAACCTTGGCGCAGACCCTTGAGATGGGCCTTGCCGGGGTACTGGGTACGGTCTCATCCAGGGTTGATAAGGAACAGGGCTTTATGAGCCTTTCCTGGCGAGGGTCCGATGATCCAAGGGTCAGGCTCCTGTCGGAAACGGTCATGAAGATGCTGAGATCGGTGGAAGAAAATTACCCTTCTTATGTAAGGTACACGGAGGTGGAAGTGGATGAGTACTTTGGATCTTCAACTGTTCGCTCATAAAAAAGGACAGGGCAGCAGCACCAACGGCAGGGACAGCATCAGCAAGAGACTCGGCGTGAAGCGAGGCGACGGGCAGGTTGTCACCGCCGGCAGCGTCATCGTCCGACAAAGGGGCACCAGGATCCATCCCGGGGCGAACGTGGGAAAGGGTAAGGATGACACTCTTTTCGCCCTTTCCGAAGGCACTGTGCGTTTCCAGACCAAGGCCGGGAGAAAGTACGCGACCATAGAACCAGTGATGGCCTGATGCTTCTGTCTGATCGAAACGCTGGAGGGCCTGAGTCGAGCTTGGGCCCTTTTCCTGTATTTAGGGGGGCGGCATTTTGAGGTTCCTCGATTCCGCAGAGGTCTCCGTGAAAGCGGGCAAGGGTGGGAATGGAGCCTTGAGCTTCCGGAGGGAAAAGTTCGTCCCCAAGGGAGGACCCGACGGCGGGGACGGCGGGCGGGGGGGGCATGTCTGGATCGTGGCCGATGATCATATCCAGACCCTTGCCGACTACGAGTACCGAAGAAAGTTCGTCGCCGGGAACGGAGGCAACGGTAAGGGCCGGAATCAGACCGGGCCTGACGGTGAGGATGTCGTTGTCAAGGTCCCCTGCGGGACTATAATTACCGAAAAAGGTACAGGGCGATTTTTCTGTGACCTCACCGTGGCCGGTGATACCTTCCTCGCCGCGAAGGGCGGCAGGGGCGGCAGAGGGAATGCCAGGTTCGCGTCATCCCGGCGAAGGACCCCCCGCTTCTCCGAACAGGGCGGGGTAGGGGAGGCCAGGGAACTCAGGTTGAACTTGAAGATCCTTGCCGATGTGGGGCTGGTGGGCTTCCCGAACGCAGGAAAATCGACGCTTCTAGCCGCCATTTCCGGTTCAAAGCCCCAGATCGCCGATTATCCTTTCACGACTCTGTCTCCGAACCTGGGGGTGATGGACCTCGATCAAAAGAAGATCGTGGTGGCCGACGTTCCGGGGCTTATAGAAGGTGCCCACAGGAACAGGGGACTAGGGCACGCCTTCCTGAAGCATGTTGAAAGGACCCGCCTCCTGGTCTACGTGATCGATCTCTCGAGGGAAGCCCCGGTCACTCCCGCCGACCAGTGGCATACCCTTAGAGCCGAATTTAGAGCTTTCAACCCCGGGTTACTGGAACTGCCCTCCGTCGTTGCCGGGAACAAGACCGATCTTCCCTCGAACCTACCGGACGTCAAGGAACTAAAGCGTTCCCTTGAAGTGGAAAAAGTGCCCTTCTTTCCTGTCAGCGCCCTCTCGGGGGAAGGGATCCGGGCACTGACGGACCATATCGTTTCGAGGATGCCGGAACGGGAAGAATATCTACGAGAGGCCATCTCCGTGAAGATCGGCGATGAAGAGAGCAGGGCAGCACAAAGGACCGAAAAGCCGGAGATCGACGTGGAGCAGCACAGAGGAGAGAAAGTCTTCATAGTTCGTCATCAGGAACTACGGCGACTCGTCGGCAAGTTCGATTTCGAACAGGAAGAGGCCTTGAGCCGCTTTTCCGCCATCCTGAGGTTTTACCGGGTAGAAGACCTTCTGTTTGAAAGTGGTGCCCGTGAAGGTGATACTGTTAGGATAGGAGACGTGGAGTTTGAATTCTATCCCGAGGGATCCTCCATGGAGAATGAGGGAACGAGGGGTCGAACGGGGGTGTAACGATCATGCCTTTACGGTCCTCCGAGGGTTTGCGCAAGCGCAAGATAGGGGTCATGGGTGGCACCTTTGACCCGATACATTTCGGCCATTTGATCGCCGGGGAAGAGGCCTATTTCAGCCTGGGGTTGACAGAGGTGGTTTTTGTGCCGACGGGTGATCCCTTCCACAAGGCGGGGAGGTCCATATCGTCGGCGGAACACCGTTACATCATGACCATGCTCGCCACCCTCGACAACCCCCATTTCCGCATCTCCAGGATAGAGATCGACCGCGGGACGTCAAGCCATACCGTCGACACGCTTAGGGAGATGAGGCATTGGTACCCTTCCGGTAGCGTGGAGTTCTTTTTCATAACCGGCCTTGATGCGGTGTTGGAGATCCCGGCCTGGAAGGAGCCCCTGGAGATCCCCCGGCTCTGCAGGATAGTAGCCGTCAGCCGCCCCGGTTTCAACCCGGGAGGGCTCGAAAACCTGCCTGTAGAGATCAGGGAAAACCTGATCCACCTTGAGATACCCCTCCTGGCGATCTCAAGCACCGAGATCAGGAAGAGAGTCTCCAACGGTCAGAGTATCCGGTACCTTGCCCCCTGGCTGGTGGAGCAGTATATATACAAGAATAACCTGTATTTCAGGAACGGATGGTGAAGGATAGGTGTCAAAAAGACAGGTTCTCCTCCTGGCCCTGACCGCGATCCTGTCGTTAACGGCGGGTATCGGCTTGAAAGCATTCTTCTTTTTCAACCCCGAACCCGAAACCATCCGGGAAAGAATTGAACACGACGAGGAGACCGGGAGGATCAATATACTCTTGCTGGGTCTTGATAAAGTCCCGGGCGAAGATGTTAACCGGCCCGATTCCATCGCCTTCCTGTCGATCGATATCGACGACAAGGTTGTCCGGTTGCTATCGCTCCCCAGGGACACGAGGGTACAGATACCCGGTCGAGGCTGGCAAAAGCTGAACCACGCCTACGCCTATGGGGGAGTGGAACTTCTGAAGACGACCCTGGTGAATTACCTGGGCGTTCCCATCCCGTACCATGTCATCGTCAACCTCCAGAACTTCCCGGAACTGGTTGACCTTGTCGGCGGCGTGACGATCAACGTCCCCAAGAGGTTGAGGTATACCGACAGGGCCGGAGGGATACACATTGACATACCGGCGGGCGAGCAGCACATGGATGGGAAAACCGCCCTGGGTTTTGTCAGGTTCCGCCATGATGCCCTCGGTGATATCGGGAGGGTGGAAAGACAGCAGGTCTTCATGATGACTGTTTTCCACAAGATCAAGGACCCGGCGATGATAACCAAGATCCCCGAGTTGATCCGCCAGGGGATCCGTCTCGTCAAGACAAACCTGAGCCTTTCGCAGGCGATCCAGCTTGCCTCATACCTTAAGGACCTGGACCCCTCACGGGTAGTTTTCCACACCCTGCCAGGAAAAGCGGCCTATATTTCCGGGATCAGCTACTGGCTAGGGGAGCTCGGCGATCTCTCGGAGATCCTAACGGAAAAACCCGGGGAACCCCTAGACAGCCTAATGGAGGAGGATAGAGCCGATGAACCGGTGAGTGCGACCGATTTGGACCTGAAGGACATCTTGGCATCCATAAAAGTCAGCCTTTCGATCCTGAACGGGTCAGGAACTGCCGGCGTCGGTAAGGAATCGGCCACGCGGCTCCAGTCCCTTGGGATAGATGTAGCACATATTGGGAATGCAAAGCATTACGATTATAAATACACCAACCTCCTTTTTCCCCCCGGTGAAGAGACGGAAAAAACTGCCCGGTCACTGGGGCAGCTCTTCGGCATCGCTGAGAATCTAGTAAGGAAAGACCCTTCGGTCAGAAATGTTACAATGATTATGGGCCATGATTATATGAATATTTTCCAAAGGATCGATCGGGCCCGAGATCAATAAAATTCTTATAATATGATAAAGGGAGGTTTGCCCTTGCTACCGGACGATACCGTTAGCCCACTGATCCAGGCACTGCAGGATAAACTTGCTGAGGATATAACCATCATCGACGTTTCAAGGGAATCATCCTTCGCCGATGCTTTCATTCTCGCGACGGGGAACTCGGATGTTCATATGAAGACGCTTCTTGATAATCTTACCGAGGCCATGGACCGGATGGAGAGAACCTACAGGGTTGAGGGAGAATACAGCCCGAAATGGATCCTTCTTGACGCCGGCAACGTCGTAATAAACATCTTCAGCCGGGAAGGAAGAGATTTTTACAGGCTCGAGAGCATTTGGGCCGGCGCGGAAATGACCCGGGTCGGTGATTAAAGGGCGGATCCCTTTCTGGGATCCGCCCTTTTGATCTTGAAATAGGGCCCCGGAAGGGGCCTTATTTGACAGACAGAAATGTCTTATAATATATCTTATGTTGCATTACTTACTCTGGACCCGGGAGTCCTTGACCCTCTGAAAGGCGGAGAGGATTATCCCGTAGAACTCCCGGGGGTCCAGGGACGCCCCTCCAACGAGGAGCCCGTCCACGTCCTCCTGGTCGAGGTAGCCCTTGGAATTGGATTTTTTAACGCTCCCGCCGTAAGCAACGATGGAACGGGCCGCCAAACCGGGACCGCCCAGTTCGGATAGAAGGGTCCGAATGAAACGGCAACATTGCTGAGCGTCCCCAGCCGTGGCGTTCAACCCGGTTCCGATGGCCCAGACCGGCTCGTAAGCGATAAAAATCCTTTCTTTTTTCACGGAATCCTCCTTCAGGCGGGCAAAAACAGCCTTTACCTGGCCTTCGATCACTTTTTCGGTTGAACCGTTATTCCTTTGAATTTCGGTCTCGCCGACGCAAAGGACCGGTTCAAGGCCGTTCTCGAGACAGGAGCAGAATTTTTTCGCGACCAGTTCGTCGTCTTCAGCGAAAAGGTGCCTTCTTTCACTGTGACCCACGAGGGCAAAGGACGCCCCGGCTTCCAGGGCGCCTACGATAGAATTCTCACCGGTGAAGGCTCCGGATAAGGACCAATGAATATTTTGTATCCCGAGTTTGATATTTATTTTATTTTTCTTGAGGTACTCCTCCATTGACTGCAGATTGATCGCCTGGGGGAACAAGACCAGGTCGACAGGATCAGGGACCAGGGAATCGAATCCCTTCACCTCTTCAAGCAGGGCCGCCAGATCCCCAAGGAAGGCCAGGGATTCGGCCGTTCCCTTGTTCATTTTCCAATTCCCGGCAATAAACTTCCCCCTTTTCACAGGCGCTCCACTCCATTCCCCGGGCATTCTACGGCATGAGAAGGGGCGTTATGCCCGGAAGCCCCTTTTTCTCGAAGAATTCGAGGGTCGCTCCGCCACCGGTTGAAATGTGGCTTATCCCCTGGGCAAACCCCAGCATATTGGCGGCCGCGGCGGTATCCCCTCCCCCGAGAACGGAGACGGCGCCCTCGGCGGTCCTATCGGCGACGGAGAGGCCGACCAGCCTTGTCCCTTCTCCGAAGAGTTTCCTCTCGAAAAGGCCGAGGGGGCCGTTCCAGAGGATCGTCCCAGCCTTTTGGATCTCTTCTGTAAAAAGGGCCACCGTCTCCGGTCCTATATCGAACCCCTTCGAATCCTTCGGGATCGAGTCGGCCCTGACCACTTCGATTTCGCTGTCGTCTCCCTTTTCCCTGGGTGCGAGAAGGTCAACGGGAAGGATGATCTTAATACATGTCCTTTTGGCAGTTTCGAGGATCTCCGACGCTACGGCTTCGGTACCTTCCTCGCAAAACGAATCCCCTATGGATTTACCCATGGCTTTAAGGAAAGGGAAGGCCATGGCTCCACCGATCAGCATTACATCGCCCTTTTCAAGCATGCTCCGGATGAAGCCGATCTTGTCGGAGACCTTAGCCCCCCCCAGGATGATCACCATGGGCTTTCTGGGGTCCTTCATGACCCTGGAGAGGACCGTGACTTCTTTTTCCATCAGCTTCCCCGCGCAGGAGGGCAGGAACCTGGTCACACCCACCGTGGAGGCATGCGCCCTGTGGGCGGCACTGAAGGCGTCCATGACAAAGAGGTCGAAGGGTCCGGCCAACTCACCAGCGAAGACAGGGTCGTTGGCCTCTTCCCCGAGGTAAAACCTCAAGTTTTCCAGGAGGCAGACATCGCCATCGCCCATCGAAGCGACCCTTGCCGAGACCTTCTCTCCCACGCAGTCCTCGCAAAAGGGGACCTCGCAGCCCAGCAGTGCCCCCAGAGCCTGGGAGACGGGAAAAAGGGAAAGGCCGGCGGCGACCTTTCCCTTCGGTCTTCCCAGGTGGGAGGCAAGGGCGACCCTTGCCCCACCTCGCCTGAGGATATCCAAAGTGTCGAGGTGGGCTCTTATCCTGGTATCATCGGTGACCTTGGCGTCTTCCATTGGTACATTGAGATCCACTCGGACAAGGACGTTCTTCCCTCGAAAGGAACAGTCCTCGATGGTTTTCAACCTCATGACCATCAGGATCCCTTTGAAAGCATGTAATTGACAAGGTCTATGACACGGCAGGCGTATCCCCATTCGTTGTCGTACCATGAAAGGGTCTTGACCAGGTTGCCCAGGGCCATGGTATGCCTCGCCGCGAACAGTGAGGAGCGGCTGTCTCCCGTGACGTCGACGGAGACGATGTCATCCTCTTCGTAGCCAAGGTAGCGTTGCATCGGTCCTTCCGCCGCTTTGCGGAAGGCGGCGTTGACCTCCTCGGAGGTCACTTCCCTGGATAATACCGTCACGAGGTCGACGAGGGAGACGTCAGGCGTCGGGACCCTGACGGCCAAGCCGTTCATCTTGCCCGCCACCGCCGGGTAAACCTTTCCGATCGCGGAAGCCGCTCCCGTCGTGGTGGGTATCATCGATAGGGCGGCCGCCCTCCCCCTGTGAAGGTTTTTGTGGGAGGCATCGAGGGTTTTCTGGTCATTGGTGTAGGCGTGAGTGGTGGTCATGAGACCCTTTTCTATGCCGAAGGCCTCGTGGAGCACCTTGACCACCGGGGCAAGACAGTTGGTCGTGCAGGAGGCGTTGGAGACCACGTGATGCTTGCCGGGTTCGTAAATCTCCTCGTTCACGCCCATGACGATCGTCGCGTCCTCGTTCTTTGCAGGGGCGGTGATGAGGACTTTCCTGGCGCCGGCTACAAGGTGTTTGGCTGCTTTGGCAGCGTCGGTGTACTTGCCGGAAGATTCTATTACGAGGTCAATTCCCAGGTCCTTCCAGGGCAGGTTTTCCAATTCGGGTTCCGCCAGGACCTGGACTGGCTTTCCGTTTATCAGGAGTGAATCTCCTTGGGCGGAAACATCGCCGGAAAAACGCCGGTGGACGGAATCATACTTGAAAAGGTAAGCCCTCTGCTCCGCCGTGGTCCGGCTGTTCGTTGCCACGATATCGAAAAGGACATCCTCTTGTTGATCGAAAAGTGCCCTGAGGGCCAGCCGCCCGATCCGTCCGAAACCGTTGATAGCGACACGTTTTTTTATCATTTTCATCGCCTCCCGTATTATTTTTTCTATTCCGCAACAGAAAAAGAACCTCGATCGCCAGGTCCAGAGGATGGAGGGCAGGTGCAAATACCGTCACATGTCCTCCCCTATGACTCTCAACAGTTCCGAAACGCTCGGGGAATAAAGGGCATCGCCATGGGGTTTGTAAGGCATACTGCCGTCAAAGATCTCCGCCACTCCGCCGAGACACCCTTTCCTCAGGTGCGAGAGGAAGGGGCGGAGGAAGCACCACCCGATATCCTTTCTGTCAGGGTTGTATCTAAGGTAGGCTGTTATGAACTGGCCCAAAAGCCAGGGCCAGGCCATCCCCATGAACCGGGCTTTTTCCCTCTGGTCGATCCTTCCCTCGCATCGGCCCTTGTACTTCTCATGGTGAGGGTCGAGGGTCCTGAGACCAAAGGTGGTGTAAAGTTCGTTCCAGCAAGTTTCAACGATCGATCTTCCCCTTTCGGGGTCCATGACGGAGGCTGGCAGCGACACGGCAAGGATCTGGTTGCATCGCACCGATTCTTCCCTTCTCTTATCATCCACCCAGTCGAAAAGGTAGCCCTTGTCGCACCAGAAGAGATCCTGGAAACTTTTTCTGGATCTTTCGGCCAAGGAGCCATATTCCTTGCATTCCCTGTCACGGCCGAGGATCTCCGAGTACTGTTCCATCGCTCTAAGCGAGTTGTACCAAAGGGCGTTGACCTCCACCAGTTTGCCCTTTCTCTCGACAATGGGCTTCCCGTCGATATCCCCATCCATCCAGTTGCTCCCGGGGTCATCCGATTGAAGGACGAGCAAACCGTCCTTGTCCAGTTTTATACCGATAGCAGGGATACCATCGGAGTACCTATCGAGGATCCCTGTGAGGTGGTCCCAGTTTTCCCTGACGAGGTCCGTACGCCCGGTCTGGTCACAGAGCTTGTCCAGCGCGTAAAAGAACCATAACCCCGCGTCACAGGCCCTGGTCACAAGCGACCCCGTGTGGGGGTTCACTTCGGAGGGCATTACATGGTCATTCATGATGGCCCTCTCCAGCCAGACCTTGAGGACCCTTTCGGCGAAGTCGGTCTTGCCCGTCACCAGCAAAAGGCCCGGAAGGGAAATAAAGGTCTCCCTGGCGGTCTCCCTCACGGAAGGATAGCCGGAGAAGATCGCGGGACGCTTTCCGTCCAACTGGGAGAGGCAATGGGACGCGGAATGAAGTAGTTCCTTCACCATGGGGGTCTTCCTTACCAGCGGGCTCCCCGTGAGGTTTTCCTGGAAAAGAAGCCTGGCTTTATTCTCCATGGTCGCCACCGAATCATGGTCATAGTGCACGTTCTCCGCTCCCAGGAGTACGTAGACCGTTTCCCCCTCGTTCATGTCGATGGAAAGGAATCCCGGGGACCACAGACTGTCCGTTCCCGGTTTTTCACAGTCGTCGTGTTCGTAGAGTAGGTTTTCGAACCATAAGGGTTTGGAATACCACTCGCCCTGGTTGAAGGAGAAGTGGCTCTGATGCCCCCTGCCGCAAATGGTCACGGATTTTTCCGTAAAAAATGACTCAAAATCCGACCCATCCTTTTCGGGGAATAACCTGTCGGCCCCCCGGTGGGCTGCGAGGGGCCGTATCTCCAGCTTTACACTTTCCGGGGCGGTGAGGAGTTCGTATTTTATGACCGTAAGGGGCAGGCCCCTGGGCATGAAGACCGTCTTCCTCAGGAAAACGCTATGTATCACGAAAAGCATGCCGGGAAGGGGTTCGGCCTGGTATTCTTGCAGGTAACGGTAGCCATCCGGGTAAATGACATCTGTATAGCGATTGGTGGAAAGATGGTATTTCTTCCCCTTGCTGATAACGGTCTCATCCACCTTGCTGATGAGGACAGCAGGAAAAGCCTCTTCTCCACTCTTTTTTGCCACCAGCAGGCCATGTTCGCGGCGGGTGTTCGCACCGATCACGGTCGAAAAGCCGTAACCGCCCCAGCCGTTCGTAGTCAGGAATTCCCGGCTGGAGCCTTTTTCATAGGTGTTCACATCGGCCTTTCCCAGGTACATGATCTTCAGCCCCCCTTTTCAATTTTTAAAGACATCCTTGTGAGTAGTTCGATCTTCCCCCATCGATACTTGACTGTGCTTTTGCTAACGGGCCTGGAAAGGGCCTGACCAAGCTCGTTGAGCGTGGCCGACGGGTTTTCTAACCTGGCATATACGAGTTCCCGCAACTTGTCCGGCAATCTTAGGACATCGCCCCTAGCCAAAAGCATTCTCGCCAGCTCGACCTGTCTCTGGGCGGATTCCAAAGATTTCCTGATGTTGGATGCATCGCAATTCACGATCTTGTTGGCCCTTTCCTTGATGGATCGGAGCAACGCCTTCTCCTCAAGTAGAAGGGAAGCCTTGAACATCAACATGTTGGAAAGCATCACCACGATGGAAGACTGGTCACGCAGAACGAACTCGGAAAAATTACGCCTTTGCCTTTTCCTGAAGGAGATGCCCTTCGAGGAAAGAACCTTTTCCAGTTTTTCTATAGGGTCCCATTGAGAGGACTCGCTCACCCTGAAAGACATATAATAACCTGTCCTTGGCAAGGACAGGGTCCCGCAGGACCCGAAGAGACCTCTAAGCCAGTGCCAGGAAAGGGACTCAACCCTATGGAGGTCCCCATAATAAGAAATGCCTTTGAGGACGGTTTCATCGTCAAGTCTCAACGAGACCCTGCCCTTTCTGCCGGCGGGGATGATAAGGTTCAGGGTTTGACCGGACCTGCCCCAATCCGAAATTTCCCAAAGTTTTTTCAGTTTCCTGAACAGGAAAAACCTCCTGCTGGAAAAGACCATACCTTCCTTATCGCAGCCGGCCACCAGGCCGGAGAGTATCCCGCTGATCTCAACCGAGGCCTTGACACTGTTATCCACTAGGACAGCAGACCAGTCGTCACGGATCACTTCCCTCAGCTTTTCCATCGGGACGAGTCCCTCTCTTCCCTGGCGATCCGCATCAGGGTCTCGGACACTTTCTGGCTGTTGTGCCTGACGTTCCCACCGGCGACATCGAGGAAACCCGACAGGATGAGTTTTGACCCCATGAGGGACAGGGTCCTTTCGTTCTCTTCGTTCAGTGACAGGGGCGAGGCTCCGGCCGCCCGGTATGTCGCAAGCAACGTGGAAGGTACTTCTTCATCGTTGACGAGGATATAATCAGGGATCGTCCCTGAGGCCCTGGTTATCCATCGGATGTGATCCATTAGGGTCATTCCGTCCGTTTCGCCGGGTTGGGTCATGAGGTTGGTGATGTATATTTTCGGCGCGGCGGTCCTTTTCAGGGCCTCGGAAACCTCCCTGAACATGAGGTTGGGGATGATGCTTGTGAACAGGCTCCCCGGTCCAAGCACGACAGCGTCAGCGTTCTCGATGGCGGCGAGGGCTTCAGGAAAAGCCCTGGCATCGTCGGGTTCGATCCAGATCGATTCGATCCGGCTCCCTCTACTGGCGATGTCCAGCTCACCTCGAAGTAAGTCGCCATCAGCCGTGGCGGCGCAAAGAACCACCGACTCGTTCGTGACAGGTATCACCTTTCCGCGGATGGCCAGGAGTCTGTTAAGTTCTTCCACGGCCTTCCGGAAGTCGCCGGTCATCTCCGTGGCTGCTAGAAGAATGAGGTTGCCCATGCTGTGCCCCTTGAGTTCCCCGCGGTCGAACCTGTAGTTGAGCAGCCTGTTGAGAGAGCTGTCGTCCTCGGCAAGGGCCAGCATGCAGTTCCTGATATCCCCCGGGGGAAGGACTCCCCATTCACCACGCAGGCGGCCGGAACTTCCCCCCTCATCGGTAACTGTCACAATAGCAGTTATATTGCGGGTGTAATACTTCAACCCGGATAACAAAGTTGAAAGGCCCGTCCCTCCACCGATAGCGACAATCTCGGGACCTTGTGAGACCTTGTGCAGGAAGGCTTTGGTCATAACGGAGCCATTCTTTTTGTCTTGCGATTCCCCGGCGCCCTCTTCCACCTCTTCCTGGAAGAGCCTCGCACCAAGAAGTGCAATTATCCCACCCGTAAGAAACCCGATGGTGAAAGCCGACCACCAGTTCACGTTACCACCGTATCCTTTTCAATATCCCTATGTCTGATCGACGAATTGTCAGGCATCTTTGACCCCAGCCATTCGGCGACGGCCACTGAACGGTGCCTGCCTCCGGTACAGCCGACGGCGATATGGACAATGCTCTTTCCCGTGTTCCTGTAAAGGGCCGTGACTTGTTCCATCAGTTCTGAAAGGGCGCTGAAAAAGTTGGATACCCCGTCATGGGAGAGGATGAAATCCTGAACTTCCTTGTCCCTTCCACTCAAGGGTCTCAGCTTAGATTCGTAAAACGGGTTTGGTAGGAACCTGACATCGATGACAAAATCGCTATCCTGGGGAATGCCATGCTTGAATCCGAAGGAGGTAAAGATGACCTTGAGTGGGCCCTCGGTTATTTCCATCTTCGCGAAAATCTCATTTCTGAGTTGAGAAAGGGTCAGATCCGATGTCTCGACGACGACGTCGGCTATCTCGTGGATCTGAGACAGTTCTCTCCTCTCCCTGCCAATAGCCTCGAGGATGGTTATCTCCGAAGAGAGGGGGTGCCTCCTCCTGGTCTCTTCAAAACGCTTGACGAGGCATGAGTCGGAGGCATCGAGAAAGATGACCCTGATATTAAGTCCTCTACCCTTGAGGCTGGCTATAACGGCGAAAAGATCATCAAGGAGGCTTTCCCCCCTGATGTCTACGACGGCCGCCACTCCATTCTGAACCGCTTCCTCGTGTCGGCCCAGGACCTGCAAGAGTTGGGGTAACAATGTGGGAGGGATGTTCTCGATGGCATAAAACCCAAGGTCTTCGAACATGCGCAGTGCGGTGGATTTACCGCTTCCTGACATGCCCGTGATGATCACACACCTTGAGACCCTGTTAGGAAGGGATTCTTTCAAAACGGGACCCTTCTTTCAATTATCCTCGGCGAGATCCGCCGCAATCCCCACTCCTCCCCGTCGCTACTTCCACAGCGTGGCGGAGAACCGGGGCGACGGCACTGAAGCATTGCACCGCTCCCCTCTCGCTCCCCGGCAGCGTGATCACAATTGTACCGGAACAAGCCACGGCAAGGGACCTGGAAAGGATGGACCTCTCGTTTTCAAAGGATGTCTTCCACCTCATGTACTCTCCGATGCCGGGTATCTCTCTACAGCCTAGGGATTTAACCGCTTCAGGGGTTACATCCCTTCTGGAAATGCCCGTTCCCCCCGTGACCAGTATGATGTCAACCTCTGCCGTCATCCATTCCCGGATCTTGTCGCTGATCTTGCCGGTTTCGTCCGGGACTATCCCCGTTTTCTTCAGGACGGCTCCCAGGGCTGGCAAGGACCTCTCCAGAGCGGGTCCAGCTGTATCAACCCTCTCACCACGGCTTCCCTTGTCGCTCACGGTCAGCACCCCCACCTTTAGGGATCGCCATGGCACGAAGGTAGATGAGACAGACAGGAACCCTTTGTTGAACACAAGGAAGGACTCCCTTGGGTCAGGTATATCTTTTTCTTTACACTTTAGGATCAACCCGTCAGGAAAGGAAAGCAAATCGCCCGGCTCGATGAAGGGCACCCCACGAACCACGATCCCTAGTACGCCTTCCGCAGGTGAACCTTTCCCGGCCTCCTCAAGGATCAGATCCACGGTCGAACCGTCGGCAAGCGGGTTCCCCGCGTTGTCGCTATGCAGGTACACCATCGGACGATCACTGTATCGGCCGGAAAAACCCAGGACCCTGTTTTTCATGGCCCGACCTCCGCCCTGTATTCGCCGGACCTACCGCCGCTCTTGCTTAGCAGGCGGATCCCCTCGATGACCATCCCCTTGTCGATACCCTTACACATATCATAAAGGGTCAGCGCCGCCACTGATACCCCCGTCAACGCTTCCATCTCGACCCCGGTTACGTCCCTTGCCCTGGCGGTGCAGGTTATCCTCGCCAACTTCCCCTTCGGGTCCAGTTCACAGGAGACCGAAACATGGTCCAGCCTCACAGGGTGACACAAGGGCACGAGGGCTGATGTCTTTTTGGCCCCCATTATCCCCGCAACTTCGGCGACCCTCAAGACATCCCCCTTAGGATTTCTGTCTTTCACCAGGGATTCGAAGACCTTGCCGGGGAATATCACGATCCCCTCGGCCATGGCTTCCCTCACGGTGGGATCTTTCCCCCCCACGTCGACCATGACAGGCCTTCCGGAGTCGTCAAGATGAGAAAAACCATCCATGCTCGCTCACCCTCCTATCCGAGACATGTGCATCGCACCGGATCGGGCCTGCTTGTAGGATCCGGGTTTGCAGCTCACCGCACGGAGGATCAGGGCTTTTACCTCGGCGGCGTCACCGGAAAGAAGCGCGGGCCTCAGGAAGACCCCCTCTTCGGAAAAAAGGCAGGGTCTCATGATCCCCGAAGCTGAAACGCGAAGCCTGTTGCAACTATCGCAAAAATGATGTGAGACCGCCTCTATCAGGCCCAGCCTCTGGCCGGTGGACGAGTTCCTGAAATAACGCGCGGGCCCGGCGCTGTGGTCGGAAGAATTATCCAGCTTCTCCCAACGGTCCGGGTCAGGCAGCCTTTGCATAATATCCGAAGTCGGAATGAACAGGTCTTTATTCCAGACGGAATCATCAAGGGGCATGAACTCGATAAGGCGGAGAACGGCCCGATGGGATCTAGCGAAATCGAGCAGGGCCTTGATCTCGCTGTCGTTTATCCCCTTCATCAGTACAGTGTTTATCTTGATCGGTATTTCCGTCCGCTCCGACAGAAGTCTGACGCCTTCGATCACGTCCTGCAGCCTGCCGCCCCTCGTGATGAAGCGGAAAAGGTTTTCGTCCAGCGTGTCGAGGCTCACGTTCACGCCGGAAAGGCCCGACCGGCTTATTTCATCGATGAACTGGGGGATCAGGCTTCCATTGGTGGTCAGGACGGTGCGAACGCCGGGGACGGAAGTGCTGAAGGTGTCAAGAAAGGGGAAAAAACCCTTTCTCACCAACGGTTCTCCACCGGTAAAGCGGATCTTCTCGACCCCCACCCCTTTCAGGACCTGGGCCAGAAAAACGATCTCCTCGTAAGTCATTATCCTGTCGTGGGGGATCCATTGGAGGCCTTCTTCGGGCATGCAGTAAACGCACCGGTAATTGCAACGGTCAGTGATCGATATCCTGACGTAGTTAAGCCGTCTTTCAAAGCGATCCTTCAAGAAATCCATCGGTATCCCCCCAGGGAGTCGACTTCACTCCTCCACCTCTCGTCCGAAAGGGCCTCCAATAGGATCAGGATCCCCGGGTGATCGATAAAGCGCTCAGGAATGACCAGCTCGAAATCTTCCTCCGTCACCGGTATGAAATCCGTCCCGAAAGCCTCCGCCGCCGCCTTGACGCCCAGGGTGGCGACGGCTGAGCCGCCCGGTATCCTGGCGGCCGCTTCGTAATGGGTGATGGCAATGTTGTCGTACCCGTTGATCAAACCGGGGTCGATCCCGGCTTCCTTCAAGAGGTGGTCAAAAAGAACTCTGGTGCCTGCCCCGGGTTGCCTGTTTACGAAAAAGGCTCCGGTTACGGCCAGGTCCTTGACGGAATGGATCCCCGCAGGGTTCCCTTTCCTGACCAGGAAGCCCTGTTGTCTTTTGAAAAGCTTGATCCTCCGCCAACTCCGAGTTTCGTCCAGTCTTTCAATGTAACTGTCGTTGTATACACCTTTCTCGGGGTCCAGGAGGTGGCAGGAAGCAACATGGCCCTCTCCCCTGGCCAGGGCGGAAAGGCCGCCGAGGCTGCCGACGGATCGAATGGCCAGGTCCCCGCCCCTTTTTCTGACATAGGAGACGATCCTTTCAATGGCAGGGTCGTTGGAGCCCTGGTAGACAATCCTCTTCTTGAGATCCACCTTTTTCCTGAGCAAGATCCGGATATCGCTCCCTTTGGGAACTTCAAGGGTGGAAGGAGCCAGGATGGCGAACCCGTCGGCGTCGGCAATGGAAAAGGTCGAACTGGCACCGGCGGGGAGGGGCCATGAATAGATCGTACCGTCGATCTCCCCGCATTTGATCCTGAGCCATTCCAGGACCCCGGGCTGCGAGGAATGGTGCAGCAGGAACTTTGTATTGAGAGTTTCGGCACTCCCGACGGCCTCTTCAGGGGCGGGAGCGGAGGTCTCGCCGTAAAGCCTCTTAAGAAGCGGGTTGATGATGCTCCAGCAGGTCACAAGGGCGGACATGGGGAACCCTGGTAGCGCGACCAAAGGCTTGTTCCCCCTTACCCCCGCTATGACGGGCCTCCCTGGTTTCATCCTGACGCCCCGGAAAAGAGGGTCCGAGAGTTTCTCGATCACCTCCGCGCTGTGGTCCCTTTTGCCTTTCGCCGTTCCGGCGCCGATAATGACCAGGTCGTAAACCTCCAAGGACTTGAGGGCGGCTTCTCTGATCAGCCCTTCATCGTCGCGGACCAGTCCGTGGATCTCCAGGGGGAAGCCCCAGTCTTGGAAGAGCTTTTTCAGCATGTAGGAGTTGGTTTCCGGTACCCTTCCCCACTCCCCGCCATCTCCCCTGACCCATTCGGCGGCGGGGATGA
This sequence comes from Synergistetes bacterium ADurb.Bin155, assembly GCA_002070395.1. GTDB lineage: Bacteria > Synergistota > Synergistia > Synergistales > Thermovirgaceae > 58-81. Next base: position 41,015 of record MWDE01000009.1, on the reverse strand, counting down.
TCTCATCACCGGTGGGTATGAAGATGGTCCTCGGCAACCTTGGAACACTGGCTGTGGAATACCCCGACGCGATCAGCAGCGGGATCAGGAAGGCGTCAAGCGGGTCCCCTCTTCTTGCTATGACTTGACCCTTGGTCACATCCTCGCCCTCGGGCCTGATGTTCTCGCCCTTGGTCGTCATTTTCGCTACGAGCAGGGCACTTCCATCCATCGAAGTGTCTTCTACCATGACCACCGAATCGAAGGCCCGATCCACGCCTCCGCCGGTGTTCACCCAGCCGTAACTGCCTTCCGGGATCCTGGCCGGTGTTCTCGGGGAGGCGTTGGCCGTGTCCGAAGCCTTCAGGGCGAAACCGTCGACGGCGGAGGCAGGGTATTGGGGGAGATTCCTCCTCGAAAGGACATCGACCCCCAGTATCCTCGTTTGGTACCCTTCAAAGGAGAGGAGGTCGATCTGCTCAAGCTCGTCGAGGGGCCGCACTCTCGTTTCGATCAGAGACCACGCGGTCAAAAGATCCAGGTTCTCCTTGAAGGTCACCAAAGCCACACCTCTACAGGGGCCCCTTTCCTCAGGGTCTCCATATTCTCTGGCAGCCGGATAAGGCCGTCGGAGTTCCCCATGCCCAGAAGAAAGCCCGATTTCGCCCACAGGGGTCTGGCCTCTCCTTCGGTTCCGATCTTCAGGGGGATGAATTCCTCCACGCCGCTCCTCCCGATAATGTCCTCTCCAGCGGTAAGGAGGATTTTCCGAAAAAGATCTTGGGGCTCACCCATTATAAGCGAAGAGATAAGGGGCACCAGGAAGGTCGAGGCGATCACGGCACAGGAGTGAGGATGGCCTGGCAGGCAGACACCGAGTTTTTTCCTGGCGGGATCTCCCGAGACGATAGTCGGTTTGCCAGGGGAGATATTCAGCCCACGGACGATCAGTTTTCCCCCTCCCAGTTCCCGAAGAAGAAGGACGGAATGGTCCCTGGCGCTGACCGAGGAGCCTCCGCTCAGGATCACAACGTCGAATTCACCCAGGGCCCTGTTGAAAGCTTTTTTTAATTTTTCGGGGTCATCAGGGACGATTCCCAAGAATTCACTCCTAAAACCCGCTTTTGCCAGGTTGGCCATGATGGTGAAAGAGTTGGCGTCCCGGATCATCCCTGGCTCGATATGATTTGTGTCCGCCGGTACGATCTCGTCGCCGGTGCTGATGACAGCTATACCGAGGTCGCATACCACTGTGGTCGCCTGTCCGCAGGACGCCAGGGCGGGGATATTGCGAAAATCGAGGATCTCTCCCTTGCGGGCCAACCTTTGCCCCCTGCCGTACTCCTCACCCTTGAGGAGGAGATTTTCTCCCTTTTGGACGGATTTTCGAACCTCCAGCAGGTTCCCGGCAAGGGACGTGTCCTCGAGCATTACGATGGAATCCGCCCCGGGTGGTATGGCACTCCCAGTATGCACCAGGACTGCCTCTTCAGATCCCACATCCATCAGTGGGACAGTACCCATGGGCACCTCGCCGCGTAGTGCAAGAAAAGCAGGTGACGCGTCGCTTGTACCGATCAGGTCCATTGACCTCACGGCATACCCGTCCCGAAGGCTCCTGTCGAAGGGAGGGCTCTCTTCGGGTGCTATGACATCGGCTCCCAAAGCGAGGCCCAGGGCTTCCCCGATAGGGATACCCTCTCTCACGGCCACAGGCCAAGGAAACCTCATCTGTTGAGCAATGGTACGCAGGGCCTCTTCCCTGGAAAGGGTGTTGGTCACAAAACCTGACATTGTTTTTCGAACGGAAGGATCATCGATCTCTTCCGGCTCCTATTCCTGCCGAGTGACCAGCGTTGGATACCCCTTCGATGCGAGGTCCCTGGCAAGGTTATCTGCCTCGGCCTTTTGGTCACCCGCGGGGATTCTCACCCGGTAGTAGGTCTTCCCTCCGACTTCCGCGCGGGCCACGTAGGCATTGAAGTTCTTATCTCTCACTTCCCTAGCGAGGGTTTCAGCTGATTCCTTAAGGGAAAAGGCTCCGATCTGGACAACCCAACTTCCTCTCGAGGCCTGGGCAGGCGCCGCCTTGGTCTCCGTTTCAGGTTGGGTTGGTGGCGTCTCTTCGGCGGCGGGCACGGCCGGGACGGCTTCGGGAGTAGCCGTGGGTTCATCACCGCCGGTTGAGGGGACAGCTACGACCTGGGGTCCATCGCCTGGTTCGGTGATCACCTGCGCGGCCGGGCTTTCCTCCTCGGGGTATTCGATCACGTCGGGGGAACTTACCTGGCCGCCGGGTGACACGAAAAGAAGCCTTACCCCGAGTATCAAAAGTCCTATGGCCAGGATGGCGACCAGGGGCAGCATAATATGGCCGAAAGCGAATACAGCCGGCTTTTCTTTGAACTTCCTGTTTTTTCTGAAGCTCACCGATGATCACCTCACAAAGTGTGTTCTCTGACCAGGATAATTAATGATAACCAAGCAAACCCAGTTGTTCCAGCAGGAGTTCCCTCTGTTCCAGACCGGGTTTAGGAAAGCTTGCTTTTCCTCTCGGATAGGAGAGGAACTTGTTTGCCGGGGATACACCTTTCCACGCAATGGCAAATTCAACGGCCGCTTCCCGCGGCTCCTGGAAGTTGACCCGGCAGCCCTTCCCGGGGCCATCCCTGAATAATTTGTTCAATCTATCCTTCCTGGAATGGGCTTCATCGTCGCTTATCATCTCGACCTTCTCCCAAAAGGTCATCGGTTTAGGAACAAACACGCCCACCGAAGCCCTGACCTGGAGTCCGCTCTCACTCCGTACACGGCCGCACAACCGGGCGATGTCGTCCATATCAGAAGTGGTCTCCCCGGGGAGTCCCATCATGAAATAAAGCTTTACCTTTCTGATGCCCATATGGGAGGCCATGGAGAGTCGTTCTATAACAAGGTCATCGGAAAAATGCTTGCCGCAGGCTCTTCTCAACCGCTCGTTCCCGGCTTCCGGGGCTACGGTGAGGGTATGCCTTCCGCTTCGGGCCAGGGACTTGATCATGGCTTCGTTGATATTGTCAACCCTGAGGGAAGCGAAGGAAACGGCGGCGCCGAGGGAATCCACGGCGGATAGCAACTCCTCCAAGGCCGGGTAGTCGCCTGTTTCAGGCGCGACTAAACCAACCTGAACCCCCTCAAGGAAATCCACCGAACTGACATCCTCCAGGACCCGCGCAAGGGAGCGGGTCCTGGGCTTTCCGAAGGAAGAGGGGATGGTACAAAAACTGCAATTCCTCCTGCAACCCCTCTGCAATTCGACCAATACAGTCTTCCCGAAGACCGAGGAGGGGGCAACCCAGAGGCTTTTTCCCCTTGCGTCGTCAAGGTTATCGATAATGTTCCTGTGCTTGTGGACCTTCTCGCCCCTGAGGATGATCCGGTCATGCAGAGGAGGTACGTAAATGGATGGATGCTCCGCCAGTGCCCTCCTGAACTTTGACCGGTCCCCGTCGCGTACGTAACGCCTGGCTTCCCTCACCAGGTGATCGACTACCTTTTCCCCGTCGCCTAAAACAACATAATCCGCCACACCTGAAAAAACCAGGGGATTGATGTAACTCAAAGCTCCGCCGACTCCGAAGACGGGCTGGCCCTGGGATTCCCTTTCTTCCGGACAGGGAGATATCCCCCACCCTCGAAAAACCGAAAGAAGGGTCAAGATATCGGGCTCATAGGCGATTGACGCGGAAATAAGAGGAAAGTCGGAGATCGATCTTTCCGCCTCCACCGATAGGCTGGAAAGCCGACCCGAAAAAAAACGTTCGATCCCGACGCCGAGGGTCCGCATCTCCGAGATTATGGTCTGATACCCAAGATTTGCCATCCCCACCTCGTAGCGGGCGGGGTAAAGCATGGCCCACAACGGATGGCCCCCCCGGGGAAGGACGTCAAGTTCTACTTCCTGCTCCCTGAGGTATTTCCAGGTCTCTCTTTGGCTTTTTCCGGAAACACGTTTCAACAGTGCTTGTCCCGATCCGTTGTTTTAAAACTTATGACCGTACTTCCTCCTTCTGATCTCTGGAGGGGTATCGAGGTCTTCCATATTCTCAAGAGGCGGAACCGGGTCTTTGGTGGTTTGCCTGGAGACATCCCCTCGAGCAAGGGCTTCAGTCTCGATAAAGGGACCCCCGCTTTTCCTCGGGATCGACAGCGCCCTCCTTGGCCCCGGGCCCGAGGCAAATCCCGTCGCGATCACGGTGATCTGCACTTTTTCATCCAACTCGGGGTCAAGTACGTGACCCCAGAGGATGGTGGCTTTCGGGTCTGCCGCTTCTGTCACGACCCGGGCCGCCTCCTGGATCTCGTGGATACCCAGATTCGGCCCCCCGGTGACGTTGAAGAGCACCCCCCGGGCTCCTGTAATAGGGCCGTCCATCAGCGGACTATTGATGGCGGCATGCGCCGCCTTGGAAGCCCTGTCGTCCCCCTTGGCCTCACCGATGCCCATAATGGCCGTTCCGGCATCCTTCATGATCGTCCTCACATCTGCAAAATCAACGTTAACAAGGCCCGGCCGGAGGATAAGGTCTGTGACACCTTGGACAGCCTGCCTTAGGACGTCGTCGGCGAGCCTGAAAGCATCCAGGAGGGTCGTTTCTTTCTGGGTGATCTCCAGGAGGCGATCGTTCGGTATTATGATGAGGGCGTCCACGTTGCCACGAAGGTTCTCAATGCCCTCCAGGGCCTGGGTGATCCTTCTTTGCCCCTCGAAAAGGAAAGGTTTGGTCGCCACGGCCACGACAAGGGTCCCGTTTTCCTTAGCGACTTGCGCGATGACCGGCGATGCCCCTGTGCCGGTCCCGCCCCCCATGCCCGCCGTGAGAAAGATCATATCGGCACCTATCAGCACTTCCCTGATCTCATCGATGGATTCTTCGGCGGACCTCATCCCGATCTCTGGGTCCGCGCCCGCGCCGAGGCCTTTGGTCAATTCCCTGCCCAGCACGATCTTGACGTCGGCCTCGGAGAGACTCAAGTGAGCGACATCAGTGTTGGCGGCGATGAACTCCACGCCGGTCACACCGCTCCTGACAATATGGTTGAGGGCGTTACCGCCGCCCCCGCCCACCCCGATAACCTTGATCACTTCGCGTAACTGCGACTGGGAACCTTCGATCTCAAAGAGTTCAGCCATTCGAGTAACCTCCACCATAAACGGATTAGAACAGCTCACTGAAGGCGTTCCTCAAGGCGTCGAAGAACCTGGCCATCGGGCCCTTGCCCTCGTTTTCTTTCTTCACCAATTTCCCTTTCCAGGGGCTCGGAGTCTTGATCATACCCGCCTCTTCCGGGGCCAAGGCTCCGAACACCGGTTCCAGGAGATTGTCAGGGTTGTTGTCCCTTTCAAGTAGGTAATTCACGATCCCCACAGTGGATGAAAATTCACACCCTCTTGCGTGAGGTGGGAGGCTCGTCCCTTTTACGGGTTCTCCGAGCCTGACCGGCGTTTCAAAGCTTTCTGAGGCGAGGTCCATGAACCCTTTTGACCCGGCAACGCCGCCCGAAAAAACGATGGCACTGAGGGTCCCTTCCTGTTCAAACTCTTCTATCTTAGGGACAATGAACCTGAAGAAGATCTCTTCTATCCTCGGCGACACGATCCCGAGAACGTCCTGGACGGTCACAACGAAAGGTTCCCCGCCCATCTCGAATTCAAGTTCATCCCCCAGGTCCTCCGGGCTTTCAAAAAGGGATACCTCACGCTTCAGATATTCGGCCTTTGATGCCGGAATTGTGAGCACTTCAGAAATATCTTGGGTGACCAGGTCTCCACCGCCCGGGAAAACACCCACCCCCCTGACCTGTCCTCCCCTGGCATAGGTCACGGTAGTGGTGCCCGCCCCGATGTCCACGGCCACGGCCCCGTCCTCGAGCTCTTCTACGCTGAGGGAGCCGAAAGCGGAGGCGATCGATTTGTGGATCACCCCCAGCACGTTCAACCCGGCCTTCTCAGCACAACTGATCGATCTCCGCACCTCTTCTTCGGCGAGACCTATGAAAAGGACCTCGGTGGCCAATTCCGATCCCAAGGCCCCTCTTGGGTCTTTCACGGAAGGGCCGGCATCTACAGAATAAGCAAGGGGTATCGCGTGAAGCAGGAGATCCTCGGTGATCTCCCGTGCGCCCTTCATGGCTTCCCTGATGATGTCTTTCATATCCTTGCCCGTGACGGGCCTTTCCGTTATACCCTCTTCACTTAAGGTGCACTTATGTTCCAGGATGAAGGAGGAAACCGACGTAGGCCCGATCGAAAGGAAGGCATCTCTGACGTTGAGGTCGAAGGCCTTTTCAGCCTCATCCACGGCTTTCCTGATGGACTCGACCACAAGATCGGCGTCCCGGATCTCGCCCTTTGAGATCCCCCGCGTTCTAGAGGATCCGACGGCGATAACCTGGGTATCCTGTGAGAGGGGGTCCGTTTCGGCCACGATAAGCGAGATCTTCCTGGTGCCGATATCAAGACCCGACCATATGATGGGCTCTACCTTCCCTCTCCTCATCGGCAAACCTCCAGACCGTAGAGATCAGGATATTACCCTGACCAGTATCTTTCCGGAATAGGTCGTATCTACAAGCAAGTTCTTGTCCTTTAAGCCGGTTTGCGAAAGTATATCATTTACCGCTTCCAGGAGGGGCGGCCAATGGGCGGGGAATTCGTCAAGGAGGATCCTTACGCTTCCCTCGCTGGTCCTTTCGAGTATTTCGACGGTCCTTCTTCCTTCGCTCCTGTTGATGGTAATGGAAGAGACCTTTTTGTAAAAACCAAGGTTATCCAGAGCTTCTTTCCAAGACTCGATCTCATCGCAAGGTATCAGCGAATCCTTAACGGAGTTCTCAATGTCGATACCGGAAGGAACAGGGTCAGGTAGGCCGCGACCCCAAACAAGGACTGCCCCCTCCCTCGCCGACTGCTGGGAAATGATGCTGTTCATGGAGTGGTGGACTGACCACATCCTCCCTTCCCTGGCGAGGAACCACTCTCCCCCGGCCCAGAAAACCATGAACCACGGTTCAAGAGGCTTTGCCTTCACTTTGAAAACGCCGGGACCTGTCCGTGAAATATCTATATCGACCGGTGCCTCGGCCATGATCGATCTTTCAATGGATCCCAGCTTAAGAGAAAAAAAGGGCCAAAAACGATGAGCCTTCGGTTCGACCCTTTTCCAAAGTTGATCGTCCGAAACCAGGGCGAGGGAATCGAAAGAGACCGACCTGAGACGGAAGAACTGGAATCGTTCTTCCGTACAGTATAGCACCCCTGAAAGGAAAACCAGAAACAGGGCAACCCTAATGGCCGACTTCCCCATCAAGAAACTCACCCATAAGGCATAGCTCTAGGTCCAGGAGAATCCCTGTTTTTTCGAAAACCCTATCCCTGCAGATGAAGATCAGCCTTGCTATATCTCTTGAGTTGGCCGAACCATTATTCACAATGAAATTTGCGTGCTGGGCTGATACCTCCGCGGCGCCTACCTTGAGACCCTTACAGCCGGCCTCTTCCAGGATCTTTCCCGCGAAACCCGACTTTGGATTTTTGAAGATGCACCCAGCCGTCCTGACGCCCTTGGGTTGTCCCACTCTCTTGTTAAAAAAATCCCTTGCCCTGAGGGCCACTTCGGCAGTCCCAGCCCTCGCGAGGGAGAGCCTGCAAGCGATGACGGCCTTGTGTTCCGCCAGTAGATCGGAGTAGCGATAGGAAAACTGGATCTCCTTTCTATTTTTCCATCGAGGGGAGCCCTTTCTGTCTATCAACAGCACCGATTCGACTAGGTCTCCGAGAGCTCGCCCTTCAACCCCCGCATTCCCCCGGAGTGATCCTCCTACACTTCCAGGGATACCTGCGACGAATTCCAGCCCCCGCCACCCCCTTTTTATCGAAAGAGCCAGAAGGGCAGCCAGGGGAACTCCCGCTTCAGCTTCGAGCAGGACGGAACCCCCCTTTTCTTCCCAGGAAACGCCGTTAAGCCCACCCGTCTGAATGGTCATGCCCCTAAGTCCTTCATCAGGGATCAAGACATTGCTGCCTCCACCGAGGAACCAGACTGATATTCCCTCCTCATTGCAGAAATCGAGGACCGAGGATACTTCACGGCGAGTTGAAGGCCTGGCCAGGCATTCCGCGGCCCCGCCCACCCCCAAGGTAGTTAGATTTTTCAGAGGGATATCACAGGAACAGAACGGAAGGATGGTACGATTAAGCCTTGACCGCCATCGCATCGATGGTAACGCCTTTCCCCTCAAGGCGTTGCTGGATCTTTTCCCCAACGATGGAAACATCCCCTGCGCCGATAGTAGCGATCACATCGCCCTCATTCACATTAGCTGAGACTTTGGTCAAGACGTCTTCCATATCACTGCAAAAGTCAAAACCCTTATGCCCTTTTTGCTTCAGGATATCTCCGATCAGCGTCGAAGAGACGCCCTCAATAGGCATTTCGTCGGCGGGAAAGACCGGCAGGAGAAAAATCCCGTCGGACATGGAGAGTACCTCCGCGAATTCCCTGTACATAGCAGCCGTTCTCGTGAAGCGATGGGGCTGGAAAACGGTCATGAGTCTTCTTTCGGGAAACATTTTCCTGAGTGTGCCCAAGGTGGCAGCGATCTCCCTGGGGTGATGGCCATAGTCGTCAAAAATATCCACACCGATGGCGGGGACTGATCCCATGTGCTGCAGTCGCCTTTTCGCCCCCTTGAAGGACTTCAGTGCCTGGGAGGCCGCCTCAAGGGGAACTCCGATCGCGTTCACTGCAGCGCAGGCAGCCAGCGAATTAAGGACGTTATGTTCACCGGAGATCCGGAGGGATATTTCGAGGGTCGGTGTGCCGTCCCTGGAAAGGGTGTAGGTAACGCCTCCCCCCCTGTTGTGCCTTACGTCTTGGGCGCCCCAGTCCCACCGGGCGCCCCAGCCGTAGGTCTGGTGCTTCCCGTTGATCCTGTTGTGAAGGAGGGTGGAGAGCCCCCTGTCCTCTCCGCAGACTATGGCCGTACCTTCGTGTTCCCTGTTACCGAGGAACCTTTCGTAGGCTTCGAGCACGGAGTTGAAATTGGGGTAATAATCGACATGGTCCCAGTCTGCATTGGTCACTATGGCCACGTGGGAACGAAAAAGCTCGAAGGACCCATCACTTTCATCAAGTTCGGCGACCATGTGGGCTCCCTGCCCCAGCTTCGCGTTCCCGCCGATGTCGCAGAGCTCCCCGCCTATGGCGACGGTGGGGTCGAGCCCAGCATTCTCGAGGATCAGGCCGATCATTGAGGCTGTGGTGGTTTTACCATGGGTGCCGGCCACGCCGATACCCTTTCTCATATTGAAGAGCCAGCTGAGCACTTCCGCTCTTTTGAATATCCGGATGCCTCTTCTGGCAGCTTCGATTAATTCTTCAGTCTCTTGGGGGATGGCGCTGCTGAAAACGATCGCGTCGGGGTTGAAACGGTCAAGGTGGTTCTTGTCATGGCCCAGTACGAATTCGATGCCGTTGGGGGAGATCTTATTTATGTAATAGGTATGTGATACATCACATCCTGTGATCGTCATTCCCATCTGGCGCAAAAGAAGAGCCAGGCCGCTCATTCCGGCTCCCCCTATGCCCATAAGGTGCACCCTTTCAAGGTTATCGAATCGGGCATCGAAGTCGTTCAATTGCGACCTCTCCCTTCGGCGATTTGTTGTAAAAGTACCCAGATCTTTTCACTGGCTTCACTGGTTTGCATCCCGGGAAACGGAGAGGCTTGACCGAGCCTAGCCTTCTTCAGTTCATAGTCTATCATGAACGAAAGTTTTTCATGAGTATCGCCGCCGTACTCCCAAACAGTTCCAAAACCTTTTTGTGCGAAAACCCTCGCGTTGGATGCTTGGTGGTCATCCGCCGCGGCTCTCCAGGGAATTATGACAGAAGGCAGGCCAAATGCAACCAGTTCCGCCAGTGTGGAAGCTCCAGCCCTTGAAATAACAACATCCGCGATGGAATAAAGAAGGTCTATCTCCCATACCCGTGGCAGGAACAGAAGGTTATCAGCAACCCTGACGGGATCAACGCTAGAACCAACTACAAAGAAATTGTAATCCCGGAAAGGCTCTTCTCCGGACAACTCCCTGAACAACCCGGCCATTGGGTCGCTCCCCATGGAGCCCCCAAGGACAAGGATCCTGGGTCCTGGGGGAAGGTCCAATCCGTAGCCTAGCCGTTCCCAGGCTTCACGGGGGGCCAGGCGTCTCAACCGCCTTACCGGGATGCCGACAGGAAGATAACGACCGGCAGGAAGAGGTTCGCATATCTCCCAACCGGAACAGACGGGAATGCCGATCCTGGCCGCTAAAGAGGTCACCCTGCCCGCCCTGGCATTCTGCTCGTGCAGAAGAAGGGGCAACCCTCGCAATCTCGAGGCCGCCATGGCGGCGACGGAGACATAGCCCCCGAACAAAAGGCAAATATCGGGTGAAAAATCCCTGATGACCTGCAGGACGACCTTCAGTGATCGCGCAAGACCGATGGATCGCGAGATCCTGGTTCCCGGCGGACCCCATAAGGGTGACCCGGCAATGGGAAGGACCACGGGGGCAACACCCGCGGAAGCGTACAGTTCTTCTTCAAGTTCACGGCTTCCGGATAAAAAAAGGGTCTCCGCGGATATTCCTTTTCTTTGAATCCAGTCGCGAAAGGATAGGGCAGGCCAGATATGTCCCCCTGTCCCACCCGCCGCGATAAGGATCTTCATGGGATCCCCTCTTCTCCAGGGTAGGGTTTTTGCCTCATCAGGCGCAACAGCATTCCGATCTTGCACCATCCCAAAACCAGTGAGCTGCCCCCGTAGCTTATGAAGGGAAGGGGCACTCCCGTCAGGGGCATCAATCTAAGGACCCCCGCGGCATTCACGAAAAAGGGAATAAATATCGCCAGGGTGACAGACCAGGTCAGGGTCGCCTCAAACCCATCCCTCGCGGAACGATAGGAGTGATACTGGATCAGCAACAGAATGGCGAAAAGAAGAACTACCGAAAAGGTCCCGACCATTCCTAATTCCTCGCCGATGGCGGCCAGTATGAAATCGGTGTGCGCCGCCGGCAGATACTGGAGTTTTTGCAGTCCGTGTCCTATGCCCACCCCGAACAGGCCCCCGTTGGCGAAGGCGATGAACCCCTGGAGGGTCTGAAACCCGCTCCCGAGGGGGTCGTTCCAGGGATCCAGAAAACTGGTGATCCTTTCGACGCGGTAACGCCCCAAAAGGACCACCGGAAAGAAGATCAGCACAGATGCGATGGTACCGGCGACAAGGGGTATAACCCATCCGAAGACCTGGACGAATACAGCCATGGAAAGGGTGAAAAGGATTATTACCCCCCCAAGATCGGGCTGGAACAGGAAGGGCCAGGCAGAAAGGGCGAAGATCAGCAGGGTCCGGCCCATCGCTCTTCCCCTGGTAAGACCTGGCTCATTCAGTTTCTTCGCCAGGTGGACGGCTGCAGCGAGGAGCATCACTTCTGAAGCCTGAAGGCTCAAAGGGCCTATCCTCACCCATCGGCTGGAACCTCCGCCCGATCGGCCCAATACCGGTAACAGGGTCAAGATCATCAAAAGAACCGCCCCAGCCCATATCACCCCACTCCATCTTCTCCAGAAGGCCACGGGTGGGAGGGTACATGCGATCATTCCCCCAAGGCCGACAAGTAACCACTGCAGTTGTTTCAGACCATAGAAGAACGGTGTCCTTCCCTGGTTGATCGTCAGTTGGGCTGTAACGGAGGATATCATCAGGATCCCGATGCAGGAAAGGACAAGGGGGATAGCCCATGTGGCCTGCAGATTTAAGCCCCCGAGCGAGGCTTCGCCAGCGCCCCGAAGCGAGTCGTCCCTGGGCATCAGGACTGCTCCCGTTTCAGTTCTATTACGCACCTTTGAAAGTCTTCCCCTTTTTCGGCGTAGTTCGCGTACATATCCCAACTGGTGCACGCCGGAGAAAGCAGGACCATACCCCCCGGCGGGGATACTTTGAAAGCTTGCGCCACTGCCTCTTTCATGTTCGCGGCCTCGATGACCTTCGTATAGCCCTTTGACTCCAGGGCCAGCCTGATGCGAGGGGCTTCCTCGCCGAGCAGGATCACTGCCTCCGCCCCCCTCTGAACGGCATTGGCCAGCGATCCGTAATCCTCCCCCTTGCCCCTGCCGCCTAGGATGATGACCTTTCGTCCGTCGAGGGAGGTCAGGGCGGCCACGGTGGCGGCTACATTGGTGCCCTTGGAGTCATCAATGAATGAAACACTGCCCACGATTCCGACAAGTTCACAGCGGTGGGAGGGCACCTTGAAAGTCGCCAAAGAGGCAGGCAGGGCATCCACCTCGCCTCCTTTCAAGAGAAAGGAGGTCGCGGCCATGGCAGCGTTCTCGAGGTTATGCCTGCCGAGGAGGTTTACATCGCTATAGTGGAAAAGAGTCCGCTCGGTGCCGCCGGAGACCAGGGTGGCGTGGTCGCCCTTCATTAACAACTTTGCCCCTTTCACTTCGGCCGTCTCCTTCACCCAGCTCAAGGGATAGAGCTCGGCCGCTGGCAGGGCGTCACGGATCAAGAACGAAAGGTCTCTTTCCTGGCAGATCAGGGTGCCGCCGCTTTTCAGCATCGCGATAATCTTTCCCTTTGCCCTGTAATACTCGCCCAGTGAACCGTGCCAGTCGATGTGGTCCGGTTCCAGGTTGGTGACAATGGCGATATCAAGACGAAGGCCATGGGCCCAAAAGAGCTGGAAGCTGCTGAGTTCGATCACCAGGACTTCATGATCCAGCCCCGCGTGGCTCGCTAGGGGGCTGCCGACGTTCCCGGCGACACCCACCCGGAAACCCGCTTCTTTTAACAAGTGGCCCGTGAGGAGAGTGGTTGTGGTCTTACCGTTGCTTCCCGTCACGCCTATGAGGGACCCCTTAAGATGAGGGGCCAGGAAATCGATCTCTCCGATGACCCTAACACCCTTCTCCTTTGCCCTGGCGACCGGCTCTGAGCCGGGGGACACCCCGGAACTGAGCACCATGGTGTCACCGTCCAGCATCCTGTCGGAATGGCCGTTCTCTTCATAGCCCACGCCGATTCGGCGGAAAAGAACGCGGGTTTCTTCGTCGATGGTCCTGGCTTCAGAGACGAAAACGGTGTGCCCCAGTTCTCTGGCGAAAACCGCAAGGGCCCTGCCGCTAACGCCCGCACCGATCACCGTGATTCTTTCCCTGGTATCCCTAGGGCTCTTCACAAACCTCGAAGGCGCGCCCATGTCAGTATCCTCCTGTCCAAAGAGGGAGGTACTTGTAAAGGATCAAAAGCAGCCCCATACCAACAAGATGGAAAAACCAGAAGCTCAGAACGACCGTCCTTTCGCCCCACCCCTCCATCTCAAAATGATGATGGACGGGGCTCATCGAAAAGACCCTTCTCCCGAATCCCCTGATGGCTATTATTTGAATGATGACGGAAATCACTTCGACCCCCATAATGAATCCCAGGGGAAGAATGAGCAGCAGCATGCCCTTGGCAGCGCATATCGAGACAAGAAGCCCCCCGAGGAAGTGGGAACCACAATCCCCCATGAATACCCTGGCCGGGTGGAAGTTAAAGATCAAAAAACCCGCCGAAAGGCCCAATCCCAGCAACGCAGCGAACCTGCCTGGATCTCCTTCGCCGATGAAGAGAAGAAGTGCCGTAAAGGAGATCACCATGACGCCCGATAGCAGTCCATCAAGCCCGTCGGTGATGTTTGCGGCGTTCAGGGTTCCCACCAGGAAGAACAGGAGGACCAGCGCTCCTGGTATCCCGTCCAGCACTCGGCCCGGGGCCAGGGTCAGCACCCCGCCTGGCATTAAGAAAAAGGACCAGGCGACGGCCGAGATGACCTGCAAAGCAAGTTTTTGGAGGCTTCGTAACCCCTCGCTCGATCCTCTGAAGAACTTGATAAGGTCATCGGCCAACCCGATGGCACCGCCGGTGAGGGGAAAACCCAGGAACAAAAGAGCCTCCTGACAAGACCATCTACCCCAAAAAACAAGGGTCAACCCCGAAAGGAGCGCCATAAAAAGGAAAACCGCGCCTCCCATGGTGGGGATGTTTTTTTTGTCCCTGAGGTGATTCTGGGGACCATAGAGTTTGAGGTTCTGTATAACCTTCCGTTTCTTCAGAAAACCGATCCAGTATCCCTGCAGGGCGGTCCCGATCAGAAAAACCGCGAGAAAGAGCCCGACACTGGACATTATCGAAGGTTCTCCAGTATTTCAATGGCTCTTTCCATTTGGAAGCAACGGGAACCCTTAAAAAGTACAAGGTCGCCCGGGGAAAGCCGGTTTTTGAAAATCTCTTCAAGGTCTTGAAAATCGACAGTTCGGCAATTGACAGGCAGCATATCCTGGAAAACCGACCCCCAAGGTTCACCCACCAGCAGGACGAGGTCCAGCCCCTCAAAGGAGGGGATCAAGGATCTGTGCCATTGCAGGGAATCTTCCCCCAGTTCCCCCATTCCTCCAAGGACGGCGCATTTTTTCATTGGCGAGGGGATCGCCGATAGAGCCCTGAGAACGGCGGTCATCGACGCCGGGTTGGCGTTGTAGGTCTCATCGATTATCAGGTAGCCCTTAGCCGAGGTGTAGAAGTTTCCCCTGCCAGGCAAAGCTTTGAAGGAGGAAAGCCTCTTCACCTGTTCGGTCGATGGCACCTCCAGACGATCACCGAGGACCGAGGCGAAGGCCAGGCCATAAGAGTGATGTTCACCAAAAAGACCCGTCCTGTACTTCCGTTTACCCGTAGGGGTATCGATGTCGACGTCCACGCCTGGACAGCCGTCCCTGGAGACGCTCTTGGCCTCGAGGATGCGGTACATCGGGCTTTTGAAACCTACCGGGAAAAGGCCCAACTCCTCACCCGAGTCTTCGAGGGCACGGGACAACAGCGGGTTATCGAAATTATAAGACAAGTTCTTTATCGAAGGGGCTCCCAGGAGTTCCAACTTGGCCTCGAGGACCCCCTTGATACTTTTCAGACCTTGAAGGTGGCCCGGTCCCACTTCGGTTATGACACCGAACCCCGGGCGGTAAGTTTTCGCCGTTTCGAGGATCTCGCCGGGGCGATTCGTTCCAAGTTCAAGCAGAAGAATCTCTGTCCCGAGAGGAGCCTCGAGTACGGTAACGGCACAGCCTATATCGGTGTTAAAGCTCCTTCTCGGTGTGTGAACCTTCAGAGAGAAGCATAGTACGGCCTTGATCATCTCTCTCGTGGTCGTCTTGCCCACCGTTCCCGTAATGCCTATGATCAGGGCGGGGTTTACACGGTCAAGCCATTTCAGGGATAGGTCACGCAACGCGGCCCTCGTATCTTCGGTCATAATGACAGGAATATCCGTTCCGAGTAGCTTGTTGAGATGGCTACCCGGGACTGGAGTGCGGCAGATCACCCCGGCCGCTCCCCTCATGATCGCGTCTTCGATGAAATCCTGGCCGTCGGCCTTTTCCCCCTTCAAGGCGACGAACAGGCTACCTGGAAGTACATCCCTGCTGTCAACGAAAATATGGGAGGGCATGGGGATATTCTTTCCAACGAACCGGAGGCCGATCGCCTTTGCCGCTTCGTGGAGGGTCCAACCCGTTGAAGGCCTTTCCTCGCCTCTCATTTCGCCCACTTTACCCCCCTTGCTAAGGACCACTCCTCCACCGACTCCGAATCCTGGTGAGGGATGACCCTGTCCGAAAAAATTATGTTCCTCTCAGGCCCTTTCCCGGCGATGAGGATCACGTCGCCTCCACCGGCCCTGTCGAGGACGGAAAAGATCGCCTCGCACCTATCCAGGATGACTTCGGGAGGTACCTTTCTTTCGGCCTCTGTAATGACCCCGCCGAGGATCTCCTTGGCAATTTGGGCAGGGTCCTCACTTCTAGGGTTATCCATCGTAATAACGACCCGGTCCGACAGCGAGGCAGCGACCCTCCCCATCCGTGGGCGGTTATCTTTAAAACGATCACCCCCTGAGCCGAAAATGGTCCAGATCTTTCCTTCGCTGACCTCTCTCAGTGAGGTCAGTACGTTCTGAAGCGCTTCGGGAGTGTGGGCGTAGTCTATCAAGGCCGTCACTCCGTTAGCGAGAGAGTAACGCTGCAGGCGCCCGGGCACTTGGGGCATGGACTCGAGCCCCTTTTTTACAGTTTGGGGATCGAGACCCATGGAAAGAGAGAGGGTTGCCGCCCCTAGGGCGTTCAAGGCATTGAAACGCCCCGTCAACGGGAGGCTGACCTGAAAAATTGATTCTTTCCCTCCGTAAAATATCTCCATTTCCAGACCCGCAAGGCTTTGGCTTTTAACAACGCCGAAAAAATCGGCGTGATCTTCCTTGTCCAGGGAGAATGATACTATCCTGCCGGGGAAGAGTTCCTTGACTCTTTTACCGTAGGGGTCAGAAATATTCGAAGCACCTATCCAGTTCGGGGTTTTCATGTGATCTCTGAAAAGGATCATTTTTGACCTGAAGTACTCCCCCATAGTCCCATGGAAGTCCAGGTGCTCCGGTGAAAGGTTTGTAAAAATGGCCCCATCGTAACTGCAGCCGGTCAGCCTCCCCTGATAAAGGCCGTGGGAAGAGGCCTCCATTACGCAGTAATTACAGCCGTTCAGCAACATTTCACGAAGCATGGATTGTATTTCAGGCGATTCGGGTGTCGTCCTCCGGGCTTCATGATAGGCGACACTTCCCGTGTCGTAGATCACGGTGCCCAGCATCCCCGATCGGCCGCCGGTAGAATTAAAAATGGACCTCAACATGTAGGCTGTGGTCGTCTTGCCATTGGTTCCGGTTACAGCGATCATCTTCAGCGAATCCGCAGGGTGGTCAAAAAAGGCCATCGCAGCGAATCCCATCGCGACCCTGGGATCTCGAACCAGGAGATGAGTGACAGGGGCTGGCGTGACTTTCTCCGAGACAACGCACACCGCTCCATTGGTCCAGGCCTCGAGGGCATGGTCATGGCCGTCATAAGTAGTCCCCTTGAGGCAAAAGAAAATGCCGCCGGGCAGCACTTTCCGAGAGTCCATGAAGACACCGGTTATCCTGGGGTCCTCTTCAGTGTCGACTCCCGTTGGTTCCTCCCTGATGTTCCTGACCCCGTGCCCGAGAAGTATTCCGCGCTCCTTCAGTAGCCTCTTGATATCGGAGACCCTCATCACTGGATAAAAACCCCCTGTTCAGGAGATCAATTCCATGTCCTGTACGATGCTCCTGAAGACAGGAGCAGCCACTTTGCCGCCGAGGAAGTCTCCCTCCCTCGGGTTGCCGATCACGACCAAGAGCAGGTATTTTGGGTCATCGCAGGGCCAGAAGCCCACAAAGGAAGGGGTGTAATCGCCCTTGAGATACCCTCCCGCTCCTGGAACCTGGGCCGTACCTGTTTTGCCTGCCACTTTGACCCCAGGAACAGCAGCGGTCCTTCCCGTCCCCTTTTCCACGGCCTGCCTCATGGCTTCCCGCATCAGTTGCGAGGTCCGAGCCGACATAACCTCGCCAACGGCGAAAGGCTTGCCTTGGTATTCTAATTTGCCGCCTTTGCGCCTGATCTCGGAAACGATAAAGGGCTTCATCAGTGTTCCACCGTTCGCGATGGAAGCCGTGGCCATGGCCAATTGGAGGGGTGTGACGCCGATACCCTGACCGATCGCTATTGTGGCTGGCACTGAACCCCGCCACTGGGACGGGGGCATGATCAAACCCGATTCTTCCCCGGGGAGTTCGATCCCGGAGGGGTCCCCGAACCCACACCTTTTTAAAAAAGAGTAGGTCCTGAAGGGTTCAGAGTGTTTCACGCCGGTGACCATCCCCACGTTGCAGGAATCGGCGATTATGCTGATCGGGTTCACCTTGCCGTGGGCCTTTATGTCATGGATTGTAACATCTGCCACCCTGATCTTCCCTTGGCAGTTTATGGTGCTATCCAGAGAGACCTCACCGTTATCAAGGAGGTTTGACATAATAATGGGTTTGAATGTTGAGCCAGGCTCGAAAACCCTTGAGAGAGCGTTATTCCTAAGGGATTCTTTATCGGCAAAGGTGGTCCTGACATTTGGGTTGAAATCGGGCAGGCTGGCCATTCCCAGGATCATTCCCGTCGAAGGTTCGACCAGAATCGCCGCCGCCCATTCAGCCCTGTGACTGTCCATCCCCTCCTTGAGCCTCTGTTCGAGGATGTGCTGAAGTCTGGAGTCGATGGTAAGTTGGACTAGTGAGTCATTATCCGCGGTGAGGGTATGGCCTGGCAGGGCTACGTCTACGAAATGGCCCTTCGCGTCCTTGGCTATGATCCTTCCTTCAGGCGGCGCGAAAAGAACACGGTCCCAGAATAATTCCGTCCCGGCCAGTCCCGTGTCATCGATAGAGCAAAAACCCAGGACGTGGCACAGTGTGTTCCCCTGGGGATAGATCCTTTTCGTCTCCTTTACCCAGAAAAGCCCTGGAAGTTTCAGGTTAATTATCCGTTCGGAAATGGGTGGGTCAACCTTCCGAGCGATCGGGAAGTACCGCCCCTCCATCTTTGTGGAGATCCTTTCAAGCCTTTCACGGGGGATCAAATCCTGCAAAAGGGGGGCGTTGCCCGGGTCCCACAAGGTGGGATCAATGAAAAAACTCAGGGCCGGGGTGGAGATCGCCAAAGCTATACCGTTCCTGTCCCTGATGAAGCCTCTGGGGGCCGCTACCTTCAACCTGGCCCAGTATTGGCTTCCTGCCTGTGATCTTATCCTGGGGTCCGGGTCAAGGTGACGTGTATAAAGTCGGAAGAGGAGCACCAAAATGAAAACGGCAAGCAGCAGCCAAGGGCTCTTCCTCAGACCTTTCATCCAATACTGACCGTCCTTCGTTGATCAATTTACGGTCACTGTCGGGCGGAAGCCTTCCTCGACACGGAATCCACCAGCCACACGAGGGCCTTCCTGATGACGCCCGCTTCGACCCTATCGTACGCCTGGCTCGCCGGAGGAACCGTCCGGACCGCCGCGACCCTCACCACGCCTATGCCGGCGGAAGCCTTCATACCCAATTCCGACCTCGCATAACTATACACTCTCGTTGGATTCAGTAAACCCGCCAAGTCCTTCTCTAACCTCGACTGCTCCTCTTCCATGAGGACGATCTGCCTTTGGATATCAGCCAGCTGGTACTCCAAGTTAAGGGAATAAAGCCTCAAACCGACCAGACCCATGAGGAGCGACACTACTCCGCCGCAAACAAGGATCCATAAGGGTCCGCGCGCCTTGACTCTTTGACTGCAGCAGCGGGGCAATTCCAGAGCGCAAGAGTTCATCGGTCAGTCACCTCCGGCACCTTCTCCAGGAATGAGAAAGCCCGTAGTTTGGCGCTTCTAGATCTCCAGTTTTCTTTCAATTCTTCCGCTCCCGGCACAAGAGGCTTTCTGTAAAGGTCATTTCCTCTTCCCAGGGCATCCCATTCCCGAAATTTTCTCTTGACGATCCTGTCCTCAAGGGAGTGATAACTCACGACGATCACCATCATCGCCCCCGAGGACAGGCTCTCGCACTGGTTCAGGGCGTCGGCCAGCGCTTCCAGTTCGTCGTTGACAGCTATCCTGAGCGCCTGGAAAACCTTCCTGGCCGGATTCCTCCCCATCTTCCTCTGGACCGGAGCCGGAAGGGTGTCTCTGATGACCTGGACCAGCTCCGACGTGCTCTTGATAGGGCCGGAGGACTCCCTGTACCTGACAATCCCCCGGGCTATCTGCGCGGCGTAGGGATCTTCGCCGTACTTGCGGAACAGGGTGATCAATTCCCTCATGCCGGCGGTATTGATGATGTCACCGGCCCTCTCCTGGCGCTCACTCTGGCTATCCATTCGCATATCCAGCGGGCCGTCCTCCTGAAAGGAAAAACCCCGCTCGGGGGTTTCAATCTGAATGCTCGATACCCCCAGGTCGAAGAGGACGGCATCAGGTTTCCCCATTCCGGTTTTTTCCAGGATCGGGGAAAGGTCGCGGAAGTTGCCGTGTACGGCCCGAAAACGGTCGCCAAAATCCATGAGCTTTCTCTTCGCCGCCTCAATAGCCTGGGGATCCTGGTCAATGCCGAGGACGACGGCCTTTCTCCATTTCAACAGGACCCCTTCCGAATACCCCCCGAGCCCGAGAGTAGCGTCCACGACGAACCTCAGGTTTTGAGCCTTCCCTAATATTCCGCAGATTTCGGGAAGCATCACCGGGATATGGGTGTTCATAATCCCTCCACCTCTTCGGCAATGTCAGGCAGGACGCTACGGATCTCCTCGAGATAGGTGTTCCAGGAGGTCGTATCCCATAGTTCCACATGGTCGCCGACGCCGATGACGCTGACTTCCAGTTCCAGTTTGGCGTGCTGTCGCAAGTTTGAGGGGATCAGGGCACGGCCTGAAGCGTCGAACTGGATCTCGTTAGCCGTCGCGAGGAGTACCCTCAGAAAATCCCTCGTCTTTCCCTTGGAAAAGGACATCTGGTGAAACCTGTTCAGTAGCTCCTGCCATCTTTCCGCGGAGTATATCGATACACACCGGTCGATACCCACCGTGGCGACAGCGCTCTCTCCCAACTCATCCCTGAATTTTGACGGGAGCACTATCCTTCCCTTATTATCAAATTTATGTTCGAAGGTTCCCACCAGCATGGGATTTACCTCCCATTTTTTGCCACTTCGTTCCACTTTGCACCACTCTATCATCTTTTCTGGTTTCTTTATGGTTCTTTTGACCCCATTGAAGTCATTTTAATAATTCTCAAGTATCATCTTTCTCAAAATACAATAAAAAAGGAGCGCTTCGTGAATGAAGCGCTCCTTTAGGCTACCTACAGCGGGAAGCAGTCCTTAAGCCGGGTTCTGTGCGTGGCGGTCATTTATCTGGGGTCCGGCTTGCGCCGGGCCTCAAGCGACCGTACCCGAGGGTCAGCGGGCAGCCTCATCCCCTCCTATTCGGTCTTGCTCCGGGCGGGGTTTGCCTAGCCTACCGGTCGCCCGGCAGCTGGTGGGCCCTTACCCCACCTTTTCACCCTTACCCGGCACTCATTCGATACTTTGGAGCAAAACTGGCGTCGATCCCTCCAACGCAAGCTGGAATTATCAATGGGGCACCAAAGTGTTGAATGAGTGCCGGGCGGTATGTTTCTGTGGCACTTTCCTTGGGCTCACGCCCACTGGAGTTTCTCCAGCGCCCTGCCCTGTGGAGCCCGGACTTTCCTCCGCCCCCTGAGGGGGCAGCGACCGCTTGGACTCCTTCCCGCAGTTTATTAGTTTATCATCCTTTCGATAAAAATGGGAAAAACAGCTCCCTTCTCCTCAACGCCTGGCCTTTCGGGTTGACGGGCCTGTAAAAGTTTAAGGGGAGCCCCATGGGGCTCCCCTTAAAAATGATCAATATTGGGAAAGTATTTCCTAGTGAGAGCGGACTATCTCCTTAATCCTCATGAGCCTGCTGAGGTTTGCCCGTTCTTGGTCATCGAGCTTCATGGTGATGTACCGTATGGTCTCCTGGAAGGAAGGGATGAGGACGTGCTCGAGGGCGTTAACCCTTCTTCGGGTCCTTTCGATCTCGACGGCCATAAGCCTCAACGCTTTCTCTTCCGCCGCCAGGCTCACCAGTCTAGGAAGGAGCCCAGAGAACTTTTCCAGGGCCACATCGAGGTTCCCCGTGGTCGTCCCCAGGCCGTAACTCAGGGATGTTTCACCCTGCTCCACTTCGAAGATAGGGACGATGACGCTCATGATGTTCTTTTTTGATATCTTCAGGGAAAGACCCGTACCGGTGATCATCAAGGCCTGCTCAAGCATGGCGGGGAAGGTCTGGGCCCTGGCAAGTAGAAAGCTGCGGTAACAATCTTCCAGCTCCTTCTCCACCGATTCCCTCAGATCCTTAAGGCTCCTGGCTTTTTCAAGGAAGGCCTTGATCAGGGCGTCCTGCTTATCCTTTAGGAGTTTGTGCCCCCTTTTGGCTACCTTAAGTCTTGCCTTCAGACGGGACAGCTCCATGCGGTTAGGGTTGACATTGATTTTTTTCGCCATATCAGGCTCCCCTTACCATTTTATGTCTTACCTCACGCGCCCTTGGCCTGTTTTTCTTTTTCCGCTCCAGATCTCGGCAGGAGATATTTCTCGATGTAGGCGTCCCTGACTCGCTTCAGTTCCCTGACCGGGATGATGGTAAGCAGGTCCCACCCGAGTTCGAGGGTTTCCTCAATGGGCCTGTTCTCATATTCACCCTGCCTGACATAAAGGTCCTCGAAACGATCGGAAAATAGGGCGAAGGCCTTGTCTTCCTCGGAAAGTGCCCCTTCCCCGAGGATGGTGGCCAGCTCCTTGGCCTCTTTTCCCCTGGCATAGGCGGCGAAAAGCTGGTTCATCAGGTCGGCGTGATCCTCCCTGGTCTTTCCCGCCCCGATACCCTTGTCCTTGAGCCTGGAAAGGGAGGGCATGACGTCGACGGGGGGAAAGATGCCCTTCCTGTGCAGCGTCCGACTGAGGATGATCTGTCCCTCGGTAATATAACCCGTAAGGTCGGGTATGGGATGGGTCTTATCATCCTCGGGCATCGTCAATATAGGGAATTGTGTGATGGAACCTTTCTTTCCTTTCAGCCTTCCCGCCCTTTCATACATCGTCGCCAGGTCCGTATATAGGTAGCCGGGATAACCTCTCCGGCCAGGGACCTCCTTTCGGGCCGAGGAGATCTCCCTCAGGGCCTCGCAGTAGTTTGTGAGGTCCGTCAGGATGACCAGGACCTGGTAATCTCTTTCAAAGGCCAGGTATTCAGCGCAGGTGAGGGCAAGGCGGGGGGTCGTTATCCGTTCAATAGCGGGGTCGTCCGCCAGGTTGACGAACATTACCGTTCTTTCAATCGCACCGGTCTTCCGGAAGTCTTCCATGAAGAAGTAGGCTTCCTCGAAGGTGATACCCATGGCCGCGAACACAACGGCGAAATCCTCGTGACCGCCGAGTACGGTCGATTGCCTCGCCACCTGGGCAGCGATCCTGTTATGGGGCAATCCGCTCCCAGAAAAGATCGGGAGTTTCTGACCTCTCACCATGGGGTTCATGCCGTCGATCGTGGAGATGCCGGTCTGGATGAACTCCGAGGGATAGTCCCTTGAATAGGGGTTCATGGGGTAGCCGTTGACGTCCAGGGTCTTGTCGGGGATGATAGGAGCCCCCCCATCGATAGGTTCTCCACGCCCGTTGAAGATGCGTCCCAGGATGTCCTTGCTGACGGGAAGCATCAAGACCTTCCCCATAAAGACGACCTTCGTGGTATCCAGGTCGATACCGGACGTACCTTCGAAGACCTGTACCAGGGCGTTCTCCCTCGTTATCTCCAGCACCCTGCCCCTTCTCCGTTCCCCGTTGGCCAACTCGATCTCGACCAGCTCGTCGTAACGGACATTCTCGGTATTCTCGACGACCAGAAGAGGACCGGAAAGGTCGGATATGGTCCTGTATTCTTTAGGCAACATCACCCATGCCCCCCTCAGAAAGGAGTCGGTCGACTTCCTCTTTCATAACCGGCAGCAATTCATCGATCCGTTTCAGTTCCTTTTCATCCTCGTATCTCATCCTGGCTATCAGGTCCCTGACAGGAAGGGCGTTGATCTCCTGGATCGTGGCCCCCCTCTCAAGGGCGTTCTGGCAAAGGTGGTGGAAGTGAATGATATTCCTCAGCATCTTGAACTGCTTGTCCATCGAGGCGTAAGTATCGACCTCGTGGTAGGCATTCTGGTGCAGGAAGTCCTCCCTGAGTGACTTGGCGGTCTCCAGCACCATCCTCTCCTGCCTGGACAGGGCATCGATGCCCACGAGCCTGACTATCTCCCGGAGCCTGTCCTCTTCTTCAAGGATCGACATGGCTTCGGTCCTCAGGACGCTCCATTCACCGTCATAGATGTTATCCCAGTATTCCCCGAGCTTCTCGGCGTAGAGGGAATAACTGAGAAGCCAGTTAATAGCAGGGAAATGCCTCTGGTAGGCCAGGTTGGCATCGAGACCCCAGAATACCTTGGTCACCCTGAGGGAGTTCTGGCTTACCGGTTCGGACAGGTCACCCCCTGGAGGGGAAACAGCCCCGATGGACGTGATGGAGCCTTCCCTTCCTTCGGACCCGAGGCAGATGGCCCTTCCGGCTCTTTCGTAAAAACTGGCCAGCCTTGTCCCTAGGTAAGCGGGGTACCCTTCCTCGCCCGGCATCTCCTCGAGCCTTCCGGAGATCTCACGAAGGGCTTCGGCCCATCGGCTCGTCGAATCGGCCATGAGGGCCACCGAGTAACCCATGTCGCGGTAGTATTCCGCGATAGTGACCGCCGTGTATATGCTGGCCTCTCTCGCTGCGACGGGCATGTTGGAGGTGTTGGCGATCAGGACCGTCCTTTTCATCAACGGCTCCCCTGACCTGGGGTCGACCAGTTCGGGGAATTCAAGGAGCACGTCGGTCATTTCATTCCCCCGCTCACCGCATCCGACGTACACCACGATCTCGGCGTCTGCCCATTTGGCCAGCTGGTGCTGGATGACGGTCTTGCCCGAACCAAAGGGTCCGGGTACACAGGCCGCTCCACCCCTGGAAAGGGGGAAGAAAGTGTCCACCACACGCTGCCCCGTCGGAAGTGGGACATTGGGGGCAAGTCTTTGACGGACCGGTCTAGGCGACCGGACAGGCCATCTTTGCATCATGGCCACGAAGACCTCTTTTTCTCCGTCCTGTATCACCGCGACCGTCTCTTCGACGTTGAAGGATCCTTTGCTTATGCTTTTGACGCTACCCTTGACGCCATGGGGGACCAGGATCAGGTGCCTGACCAATACTGTCTCCTGAACCTCACCGAGGAGGTCCCCTTCAGACACCTGGGCTCCTTCCTCTACAAGAGGCACGAAATCCCACTTTTTCGACCTGTCGAGGGCCGGGACGTTGATGCCCCTGGATATATAAGGGCTGTTGGCCGCCTGTTCGATAAGGTTCAGGGGCCTCTGGACACCATCATAGAATTGTTCGATGAGGCCGGGGCCCAGCTCCACGCTCAGGGGAGCACCGGAGCTCTCGACGGGTTCACCCGGTTTCAACCCTGAAGTTTCCTCGTAGACCTGTATGGAGGCCATCGATCCCTTCAGCTCGATGATCTCGCCGACAAGTCCGAGGTTCCCAACCCTAACAACTTCGTACATTCCGGCCCCACTCATTCCATCGGCAATTACCAGCGGGCCGGAGATCTTGGCGATGGAACCTACTATCTTCCCTGTTTTGGCCAATAATATCCCCTCCGAGTACACTCGTGTCTTCCGTTACGGCTACTTCACGGAAAAAATATCCATCCCGACCGCTCTTTCAACACTTTCACGGATCGTGTTTATCCCTATCCCTGTAGAACCCCTGATGCCCGGGACGGGAATGATACTCATGGCATAGTTCTCGTTCAATTCCTCCACCATCTCCTGGTTGTCCCTGTAAAGGGAGTCAACGAGGAATACC
This sequence comes from Synergistetes bacterium ADurb.Bin155, assembly GCA_002070395.1. GTDB lineage: Bacteria > Synergistota > Synergistia > Synergistales > Thermovirgaceae > 58-81. The sequence goes on along the minus strand of MWDE01000009.1, from coordinate 15,514 downwards.
ACGGCGTAATGTTCCTTGGCCAGCCCCAGGAGAAGTTCCCTTAGCCCGTTCTCCGGGGTAAAGGGACTCACGCCGACAGCCTGGAAAGGGAGAACGCTTTCAAAATCACCCACAGCGGCCATTAAAAGGTTCTTTCCGTCAGACATTTCTTAAAAGCCTCCTGAGGACCGTGCGTTCCGCCCCGTTCCCTATGCCGATGAGAAGGACCCTGACGTTCTTGGCTTCCGTTTCCTTCATCCAGAGGTAGTGAAGGACATTCTCAGGCGCGAAGGGGCTGTATTTGTACTTCGCCAGGACCCAGGACAGGAAGTCATCTATGGATTTTTCGAGGTCCACGATGAGGGAATCCAGGTCCGCGTGGTCCTGTGCCCCGGAAAGTGTCCTGGAGACATCGGCGAAGGAGAGTATTCTTTCCCATCCCTCATAGGGTTCATTGATAAGGGACTGGATCTTTTCCACCGGTACGGATCCGCCGTTATGAAGGAACGGAGCGGCCTGTGACGAGTCGAAACCCATTCTTTTGAGCCTGGCAACGTTCCTGATATTCTCTGTATCGACCCTGGATCGTGCGAACAGTTTCACTCCTTCGAAAGCCACTTCGTCTGCCATCTTTATCTGGAGTGAGAAGAGCGCCTGGTCGAGAATGCGCTCTACCTGGAGGATGTCGTGAGTCTGTTCCCAGATAGAAACGGATTCCGGCACGGTCCTGTGAAATCCGAAGGGCATTAGGCGGTAGTCTTCGCTCTCGATGGCCATCACCAGGTCATCTACGGGGATGTTCCCAAGGCTGGTCAGAAGGTCCAAGCGCCTCTGCCCCCCCTGTTTCTGTTTGAAAATACCTTTCAGGAGGACCTTGATATTATGGATGTCATAGGGAAGTCTGAAGATCCTGTACAGGCAAGGGTCGGGAACAAATTGTTCCGTTTCGGTATAGACGTGCTTGAGTTCCGATTCTATGGCGGGCTCAAAGGTATTTTCGTTCTGCTGCTCAAGGAACCATTTCCCGTAGGCCGTTTCGGACATCACCTTTAGGGCCGAAGGTAGGTCTTCGCTGTCAAGGAGCCGTTGATATACTCCCTGGTCAAGAAGCCTGTTTTCCATCGCCCTGAGTCTTGAAACGGCATAACCGTAGTCGGCAGGGTCGGCCATAGTAGGAACCTCCCTAACGGCTGGGAAAGAGGCGATCGACAACCTCTGCCTCCAAGTCTTCCTTAACCCGACCGAGGAGGACATCCCAAGTGCAGTTGATATCTATCCTGCCCTTCCTGAGGACGAACCCCCCGGACCCTTGGATCCTGTCCCGGGAAAGGGTCAGGTTGTACTTCCTTTGGGCGTTCACCTCATCCAGCCACTTTTGATCCAAAACCTTTTCTCCCTTGCACAGAAAAACCTCTTCATCCCCGGAAACCTCCGAAGACCCGAGCAGCGCTGTCATGAAACCTGCATACCTGTCCCTGGGAAGGCTGGATAGGATCGCCATGGCCTTCTCATAGACAAGGTCTACCAGTTCTCTTTTCGCTCCCAGCATGAGCTTTCTGACTTCGAGATCGGCCACGATCGTTTTTCTTTTCCGCACTTCGCCCTCTTCATGGCTGATCCTCTCCTGGAGCTTTTTGTCAAGCATTTCACTTTCACGCCTGGCCGTGACAAGGATCTCGTCAGCCTGGGCACGGAACTGTCCAAGAATCCCCTCCGCCTCGTTCCTAGCATCGGCTTCGATCTTTGTTTTAATGTCTGCTAAGGACATCTATCTCACCCCGTTGTCATAAAACCGGTCAGATCTGGATGCTGTTCAGGAGTATTATGCTCATCAACAAGGCGAGAACGGCGTAAGTTTCGACCATGGCAGGAAGGATGACCGCCTTTCCTGTCTCCTCAGGTCTCTTGGCTATCATCTGGATACTCGCTGCGGAAGTCTTGCCCTGGGCAATGGCCGAATAGTACCCGGCGATGGCAATGGGAAGGCAGGCGAAGAGGACTCCCAATCCCTGCCAAACATTGACGGAAACGACGGCCCCACCTAGAAGCCCAACCTTGAGGATCGCGAAAAAGGCAGTGAGGAGCCCGTAGATGCCCTGAGTCCCGGGGAGAGCCTGGAGCAAAAGGACGAGACCGAACTTGCCGGGGTCTTCTGTCATGATGCCAGCACCGGATTCCCCAGCGATGCCGACCCCTATCGCCGAACCTGAACCTGAAAACCCGGCGGCAAGTGCCGCGCCAAGTACCGCAAGCATGATCCCAAGTTGATCCATTATTGAAGCACACTCCTCTCAAAGAATGCTAAAAATTTAATAGAACAGTATCTTTTCTATAAACCCGGACCTTCGACTCCCTGCCCGGTTATTCTCGTGAATTTCGTAGCCACCCTCAGCGGGTTGAAAGCCCTCCCCCCGGCTGAATAGAACTTGCTGAAGAATTCAACGTACTGGAGGCGCAAGGAATGGATAAAAGAACCGAGTACGTTCACAACGACACTGAAAAGGTGGCCGCCGAAGAATATCAGGAAGGCCAGGACCCACCCAACGTAAGGTATCCCGGAAACGAGGATCGTAAGAGTGTTGCCGATCATGGCTATGGCCGAGGTGGCCAGTCCCAGCGCGAGAAGGCGGCTGTAACTAAGGACATCCCCCAGGTAGGAAGTTACATTGTAGAGGCTCAGTACCCCGGATACTACCTTTCTGATCACTCCAGGCTTGTCCCTGCCCTGGGTTGCCACGAGGGTCAGGGCTCCGACGGCGGCAAGCGCCTTGCCCGAGAAAAGCGTTGCGCCACCCCCTACTCCCAAAGAAGAAGCCCCCCAAAGGAGAAACCCTACCAGAAGAGCCAGCCACCCACCCTGGTCGGCGAAAGCACCCATCATGTCTCCCTTCCGGAAAGCATCCCAAAAGGCGATCAATATGCCGAAGAGGATCTGGACCACTCCCAGGCCGAGCGCAATAGCCAGAAAGGTAATGGGGTCATCCATGGGCTTGATGAGGACAAGGCTGTCCTTTAAGGACTTAATAGGGGCGAAAATACCGAACACGTCGATCATGTCACCGAGCCAACTACCCGTCAGGGCACCCACAAGAACGGTGGAGATACTGCCCAAAAGGAGGAGGACAAAGAAATTTTTTGTGTCCCCCGAAAGCCTGTACCGCAAGAGGGCGTAAAGCAGGAAAGCACCCAGGACAAGACCGTAACCTCCATCCCCCAGGCACATGCCGAAGAAGAGGAAGAAGAAGGGTGCCATCAGCACCGTTGGGTCTATGCCCGAGTAGGACGGCATCCCGTAAAGCTTTGTGAGCGGAGAGAAAGGGATGGCCCATCGGGGGTTTTCAAGTAATATCGGCGGGTTGTCCTCCGGGGATGGATCCTCGGAATAAATATCCACCAGGCCTTTGCAAGGCTCCAGGGCCTTTTCGACATCCTTTATCTTGCCCGCGGGGATCCAAAACCACAAGACGGATACTTTCTCCGAGGAGACCCCGGAATCGCCCGCCTCGTTTCTTGCTGCCAATACCGCCAGGTAGTCACTCAGATTCCTTACCACCGGCACCACTTCTGTTGCCATTCGTGAAGCCTCATCTTCGGCGGAGGCAATCTCCTCAGCGAGTTCTCCCCGCCGCTTCGCCAACCTTTCTATCTCTTTGGCGGGCTTCTCTTCGAGCACCGGTGGACAGTCTATCCTGGAGAAACCAGCCTTGGCGGCGGATTCCATCACTTCCTGTTCAAAAACCCGGGGGAATATCAGGACTGCCATGGCCTCGGTTTCCTTCGCCGTCGAGGAGGAGAGGAATAACTCGCCCTCACCATTCACAACGCTGGAAAAGTGTTCTGCGAGGCTAGCCTTTCGTCCCGTGGGTATAGAACCCATCACGCCCATCACTTTCTCGGTCCCCCTGGTGATGACCCAAAGAGGCAGTCCCAACTCCTTGATGGGTTCCAGGAGATGGAGTTGATTGGCTATCTGTCCGGTCTCCGATCGCATCTCCGATATGCTTCGTTCAAGATTTCGTGCTTTTGAAGATAGGGCGGGGAGATCTGTCCGGGCTCTCAGTGAGGCCAGTTCTGTCAATGTAACGGGGGGTTTGGGGCCGAGAAGTCTTTCCAGTGTCCCGCCTTTTTCGGCGTAAAGGGGTTCGAGGAACCTTAGGAGGAATCGGCAGTCACTAATGCAGGTTTCCAGTTCCGAGGACCTGCCTGGCTTGATCCTTTCGGGAGTCGTCGAGCCGAGACCTCCCTCGGGTCGACTCTCCCCATCGGGAGGAATGATCTCACAACATCCGAGGCCCTGAAGTGCGGCGATGGTTGTATCCAAGCTATCGTGATGAGAGACGATGCGGACTTTTTTAACCTTCGTTACTGCCATATCGTGACATCACCTCTTCTGCAACCCAATCAGCCACAGCGTCCACCTTGCCTTTATTGCTCTGGACCAGTCCTTCAGCTTCTTTTCTGCCTTTTTCAATAGTTTTTTCCGATTCCCTGTCGGCCTCTTCTTCAAGTTTGAGGGTCGCATCCCTTAGGCTTCGGTGATACCTTTGTCTTGATCCCTTGGCCAGGTTTTCTGCTTCGGCCCTGGCCTGGGCCAAAACCCGCGCCCCTTCAGCACGGGCGTCTTGGATGATCTGCCTGGCTTTGACCTCCGCTTCGGTTATTTCTTCCGCGATGTTTTTCGGCACACCTATTACCTCCCAGCATGCATTATACTGTATAAGGAAATTTTTTAACAAACCTACAAGATTTTAATAGCCTCCCCCATATCATGTCAACTCGACAAGGCCGAGTTCATTTTTCTGACGGCCGGGATCCAGCGGGATGAACCTTCCCGGAGTCTTCGTTTTGGAGGGTTCAAAAACATTACCTACGGGGACACGATAAAGAATAACATAAAAAAATTGGAGCGGACAACGGGATTCGAACCCGCGACCCTCGGCTTGGGAAGCCGATGCTCTACCAGCTGAGCTATGTCCGCCCTCGATGGCCCATTATAATTTGGCATCGCTGGTTTGGCAACAAGCCGCGTATCCGCTGTGGCCGGACGGCGACGAAGCCCCATTCTTGAAGAAATGGGGCAGGGTCCCCTTCCGAAAGGAAGGGGGTAATGTCACCCCTTAAGGGGACAGGCACGAGGTCCCCTTCTCCTGAGAAGGTGGAAATGTCATCCCCTTGGGTTATGTTAGAGGATAACTCTCAAGAAGAACAGCGGGAGATCACAGAACTTAAGGTCAGGTCTCCTATTATTTTTAAGGAGGCATACCAAAAAGCGAGGCGTGAGTGCTACCTCGCGCCTCGCTCCTTACCGCCGGAAACGGGTAATACCGACTCTTCCAGGTCTATTCCATCAGTTTGTAACCCTCTATAAAGGCTTTTTCGTTGATCTCTTCAGTCCCTTTTGGAACTCTTGCCAATACAGCTTGCTTTAAGGATTCGGCTTTCATGAGCCCCTTCTTCTCCAGGATTTTGGCCGTAACGCCGAGGGCCACCATGTTCGTGACCAGTTCCCTCCCGACCTTTTCTCTTGCAGTTTTGACGATGGGTAAACTGAAGACCTGGGCTTCCGTCTCCGGGACGGATGACACATAGGTATCATCGACGACCACTATCCCACCCTTACCTGTCTGGGCGATGAATTCGTCGCAGGAAGCCTGGTTGAGTATGATCTGTAGGTCAGGGGTGGTAGCCTTCGGGTAATCGATACTGCCTCTTGAAATGACGACCTCCGATTTGGATTTGCCTCCCCTTGCTTCCGGGCCGTAGGACTGAGTCTGGACCGAGTTCAGACCTTCGAAGATAGCCGCGGCTTCTCCCACCACCACGGCAGCCAGTATGACCCCCTGGCCGCCGGAACCTGCGAACCTTATCTCGTAACGGTCCCTCATCGTTCGTCGCCCCCAATCCTCTCGACCAGGCTACGGTAGAGATCGGTATATTCCGGTGCTTCTCTCTTCACGAATTCGCCAGTGACAATCTTGCCTTCAAGGTCGGCGGGGGTCATGCCTTGAGCTTTAGCCAAAGGGACGGAATTTTTCTTGAAGAAGTTCAGGTTGTCCACAGGAGTCCTTAGGTTGTTTCTCCTGCCAAACTGGGTGTGGCAGTTGGTTAGGATCTCAATAACGGAAAAACCCCTGTTGGCTATCCCGTTCTTAATATACTGTTCGCAAAGGACGGGCTGCGCCACAGTGGTCCGGGCCACATAGGTAGCTCCGGCGCCCTGGGCTAGTTTGCATACGTCAAAAGGTGGGTCGATGGCTCCATAAGGAGCTGTAGTCGCCTTGGCCCCAAGGGGCGTAGTAGGCGAAGCCTGTCCTCCGGTCATGCCGTATATATTGTTGTTCATCACCACAGCGGTGATGCCGATGTTCCTTCGGCAGGCATGGATGAAATGATTGCCGCCGATAGCCGTACAATCGCCGTCCCCCATAACATCGACTATCGTGAGTTCAGGGTTCGCCAACTTGATGCCGGTGGCAAAAGCCAGGGACCTGCCGTGAGTGGTATGGATAGTGCAAGCATCTATATAACCAGGCATCCTGCTGGAACAACCTATCCCGGAGGCGATCACCGTCTGTTCCTTTGTTTTCCCTGAATCGATAAGGGCCCTCAGGATCGCGTGCATTATGATCCCATGGCCGCATCCGGGGCACCACAGGTGAGGAAAAAATCTCTTTCTCAACCATGACATAACTTCAGGGCGCGGCATTATCGGGCCACCTCCTCGATTTTCTCCAGGATCTCGGAGGGCTGGAAAAGCTCGCCGTTGACCAGGCTCATCTGGGTGATCCCGGCTTTGCCGTGGACTGATCTTTCCACTTCATTGACCATCTGCCCGTAATTCAACTCCGGGACGATCAACTTTCCCGCCTTTTCAGCCAGGGCTTCGAGTTCCCTGTCGGGGAATGGCCAGAGCACTATCGGTCGGAAATAACCCACCTTGAGCCCCTTGCTTCTGGCCATCCTGACAGCGCTTAAAGCGGTACGGGCTACGCTGCCGAAAGCAACGACGATGATCCGGGCATCTTCCACACTCTCGGTCTCAAATTCGACGATATCATCACGATAGGCATTGACCTTGTCCATCAAACGGGCCGTCTTTTTTGCTATCTCTTCGGGGCAGTTCGTCGGGAACCCCCACTCGTTGTGGGTAAGACCTGTAATGTGCCAACGGTACCCGTCGCCGAAGGATGCCATGGGGGGGAGATTGTCCTCGGGATCGGGTTTGTAGGGCATGAAAACGTCCGGGGCACAGGAAGGCTTTTTCCTGTTCACTATGGTGTAAGTCTCCCTGTCGGGGACGACGACCTTTTCCCGCATATGACCGAGGACTTCATCGCTCATGATCAGAACGGGCTGCCTGAATCGTTCGGCCATATTGAAAGCCTTTATCGCCACCTCGAAACATTCCTGCACGGACGAAGGTGCATAGGCGATGGTGGCATGGTCCCCGTGAGTACCCCATCGGGCCTGCATCACGTCCTGTTGGGCAATGGAGGTTGGAAGTCCGGTGGAGGGTCCCCCGCGCATGACATCCACTACTACGAGGGGGATCTCAGCCATGTAGGCGAGTCCCAGGTTTTCCTGTTTGAGCGAGAAGCCGGGGCCGGAAGTGGCGGTCATCGCCTTGAAACCTGCCACCGACCCCCCGATCGCTGCTGCGATCCCCGCTATTTCGTCCTCCATTTGTATGAACCGGCCATTATGGGCAGGCAGTTCAGCCGCCATGACTTCCGCTATCTCCGACGAGGGTGTTATGGGGTAACCTCCAAAAAATCGACAGCCTGCGGCAAGGGCCCCTTGGGCGATCGAAGCATTCCCTTGCCAGAATTCAACTCTTGGCATTGTCCGCACTCCCCTCTACCGTGATCGCCAGATCGGGGCAGATGTTCTCACATTGCTTGCAACCGATACAGTCCTCCATCCTCGTTGGTACCGACTTCAGCCCTTCGTCAAAATCGAATACCTTGGTAGGGCACACGGCAAGGCATAAACCACAACCCTTGCACCAGCGGGGATCCACGGTAACCATAAATTTTTTTGGCAAACAATTCACCTTCCTCCGAGACGTTCAGGGCAAGATCTCTTGCCCGACACCATTATGCCACCCTGTGAGGCCTGGCACAAGGCATATTTGTATCTATATATTGAATATTGCATTACAAATCATAATTTACCAGCAAGTAAAGACAATTCTTTCATGTTTGGCCCGGTGGATTGAGTCCAACTAACCCGGAACAACGGGGAATGATGTTACACGATTGCTGGTTCGACCAGGAGTTCTCCCTTTTCGAACCTCCTATAATGAAGCATCATGATGGGGATCCTTGGTTCCTGGCCCAGGATCTGTTGCGTGAGAAGCTCCCCCGATATGGGGCCGAACATGAAACCATGACCTGAGTAGCCGCAGGAAAGGAAAAACCCCTTCACTTCGTCGGCTTCGCATAGGATCGGTTGGCAGTCGGGGGTCATGTTGTAAAGGCCTGACCATTGTCTTACAACCCTGACACCCCGGGTCCGGGGAAGGAGCTTAACGAAGGTCCTTGACATGGACTCTAGGAAATCCCAGGAGACACCGAGGCCGTAATCCTGGGGGTGGCCCTTGGGGCTGCGCCCACCGATCATCGAGCCGTTGGGCCTCTGCTGGATGTAGAAATTCCTCGAGAAACTGATCAGCATCGGCGGACATACGCCCGGTTCCACCGGTTCGGTGATAAGGATCTCATGTCTTTCAGAGGAATTGGGGATCTTCACGCCGGCCATCTTCGCTATGTGCTGCGAATACCCGCCGGCAGCGTTGACCACGACGGGCGCATCGATCTGACCCCGGCTGGTCTCCACCCCCGTTACCTTCCCCGCTTCATACCTGATGCCACGGACTTCTGTGAAACGCTGGTAATCCACCCCCAGCCTCCTAGCGGCTTCCATGTACGCGAAAGTCGTGAGGAAGGGGTCAGCATGACCATCCCTGCCGTGAAAGGTGAACCCCACGGCATCTTCAGCGGACAACCCCGGACATATCTCCCTGGCTTCATCGTAGGAGACGGTCCTGGTGTGGATCCCGAGGCTGTTCTGAAGCCGGATGCTTTCCTTGAGGTGCTCGTATTCACTTTCCTCAAAAGCCACCACCAGGTACCCTCCCTGGTGGAGCCCGCAATCCATGCCCAGTTCTTCATGTAGTCGTTCGAACTTCTCTATCGCGGCAAGCCCGAACCTGCAATTCATCTCGGTACCCCACTGGGCCCTTATACCGGCGCCGCATCTTCCCGTCGATCCGGAACAAATGGTACTCCTCTCGAGGACTACGATATCCTTGATCCCGGACTTCGCCAGGTGGTAGGCAATGGAACAGCCCTGGATCCCGGCCCCGATAACAACGACATCGGCAGTCCTCTTCAAGGTCATCACGTATCCCCGCCAGCGGCTAGAAGCGACAGTTTGACCGGTTTGGAGGGGGGCCTGAAAGTACCGGGGTGGATCTCGGAGACAGGTTTTCCCGTTTTCAGCGATAGTTCCCTCAGGATCATCTCGCGACACCCTCTCCCCTGGCATGGCCCCATGCCCACCCTGAGGACCCTTTTCAGCTCGTCGAAGGTTTGATAGCCCCGGTCGATCCATTCCCTGATCTCTCCCAGGGTGACCTCCTCGCAACGGCAGATGACGATCTCTTCTTCCCTTTCATTCACGACTGTTTCACCACCTTGATCGCGCGGACCTCCATCACCAGGGACTTCGGGACCTCCACATGGACGACTCTTGTCCTGTCGCGCAGGGGTTCGAGAACTTTGATGACCTTACCGCGGGTTATGGCCTTGCCTTCCCTGTCAAGGCACTCTACGATCTCTCCCTCTGAGGGGATGGGGAGCATTTCATAGGGGATCTTCATCAACGCCTGGTCTTCATCTCCCCAGGTGAGGTCCACGACAAAGCAGGCCAGGCCGGGGCAGACGGCCACGCAATTCGCGCAGCCTGTGCATTTTTCATAATCGATCTCAGGCTGATCGTTGATATCTTTGAAAGGTTTCACCGCTCCCGTAGGGCAGCTTGTGTGGCAGGGGTTACAGGGTATTCTCTGGGGACATTCGATGATGACGAGCCCGTTCTTCTTTTTTCGCCAGAGATCCTCCGGGGGTCGCACCGCTCCCTTTCGCGGGGCGACGAGCACCCCGCTGTTGAACAATTTCTCCTTTTCGTCCATTCCTTACGCCCCCCATCCTTGGATGCTGCAACAGGCAAGGCCCTGGCAGATCTTCTGGCCGACCTCCCCGCCCCGAAGGTCACCAAGGCGCTTCTGCAAGTCTTCGAGTCGTTCAGTCAGGTCCTCCTTGTCGCCCTTCCCCAGTGACCTGGCAGCGTCTAGGCCCGCTATCCTCCCCTCCACCATGGCAGCGGTAGCCTCCTCGATACCGGCCGCATCGCCCGCTACCCAGACGTGGGGAAGGCTTGTCCTCATGAATTGATCCCTCAGGGCGACGTGCCCGCATAGTTGGGGTACATAGATCATTTCGCACCCGGCCTGCCAAAGGAGTTCGCAGGTAGGTGTCAACCCGACGGCCATGCAGATGATGTCAGCATCGATCTTTTTCTCCCTGCCAACAGGTTGGAACCGATCATCTATCTCCTGTATCAGGGCTCCTGTCACGACGCGGTCTCCCAGGGCCTCCTTTATCGTGTGTCTTAGGAAAATGGGAACCCCCAGCCTCCTGACCTTGGCCGCATGGACCCAATACCCTCCAACCTTATCCATGGCTTCAACGATGCCCGCGATCTCCACGCCAGCCTGGATAAGCTGGTAACTGACAATAAGGCCGATATTGCCGGCGCCCACCATGAGTACCCTTTTCCCCGGGATCACGCCGTAGACATTCATCAGCGTCTGGACCGCCCCAGCACCGTAGACGCCGGGGAGGTGATTGTTCGGGAAGGGGATGAGGCGCTCCTGCGCCCCGGTGGCCATGACGATCCTTTCCGGTTTGATGCGGAAGTATTCTTCTTCCCCAATAACACAGGAGACAACCCCATCTTCCTTGTAGATACCAGTCGCAGTACAGTTGATATGGACCTTGACCCTGTCTCTGTGGTTTTTCAGTTCCTTGAGGAGTATCTCCGAGATCTTGAACCCTCTCGTCCCGGCCCTCTCATCCTTTGACCCGAAGAATTTGTGGGTTTGCTTGATCAGTTGGCCGCCCAGAGCCAGGTCGCCATCCACGAGGATGACCTGGCAACCCAGCGAGGCCGCCTCAAGGGCAGCGCTGAGACCGGCGGGACCTCCTCCTATTACAAGTACCTCGGTCTGCCTCACTCTTATCACCTGCCCCTATTCTGCATCCAAAGCGATGACGCCCTTGTCACGCTGTGTCTCGATCCGCATTCCGGTCCTCAGCGGAGTGATGCAGGACCGCACATTGGGCACGCCATCAACGACCAGGAAGCAGGATGAGCATTTCCCGATGGCACAGAAGAACCCCCTGGGCTGCCGCCTCTTTGGGGTCAACCTGTAGATCCTGATCCCGTTCGCGTGAAGGGCCGCCGCGATCGGTTCTCCCTCAAAACCCACCAACTCCTCACCATCGAAGGTGAACCTGACTTTCCTCCCGTGTTTGAAGTCGAGTATCGGGTGTTCCCGGATCAGATCCATGACCACCAATCCCTCCCCTTGCTCGATGTGGAAACGCTAAGGGCTGGGGAGTCTTCTCCAGCGCCGCTTCCACCCCTTTTTCCACTTAAATTAAAGAAATCGATGGCAAATATGTTACCCTTCAGTGCCAGGATTGACCAGAGACTTTTTCATTTGATCCCCTCGTCCCGACCCGGCCCCGTATCGGGTTCCCTGATGTAAAGAGCCCTCACTTCCCCTGGGTCGACGGCCTTATCCAGGGAAGAGGCCCCTAACAGGGCAACAGTCCCGCCCCTGAAAAAGCCTGTCAATGAGGGAAGGATCCCTGTTCCCGCCAGGTCCTGGTGCAAACGAGGGTCCCCAACGGCCAAGATGAAACGGGTGGAGTTCAGGCCCTCCATCGCCGTCAGGCGACTCACGGGCAAGATGTCGGGCGGCAAAATGATGAAGGGGCACTTTGCTTCGCCCTCGATCACAGAAAAGTAAACCTGGCCCTTCCTGGCCCTTATCAGGGGGACCAGCGTACTCTTTCCGTCCAGGAAGGGCGCGGCTAGGGCCAAGAGGGAACAGGCCGGCACGACCTTTTTCCCCGCGCCTTCAGCAAGGGCGCAGGCGTAGGAAAGCCCCACCTTGATCCCTGTAAAGGATCCCGGCCCCACGGTCACCGCGACGGCATCCAGGGATGAAAGACCCAGACCCGTCTTCTTCAGGACATCTTCAACAAGGATAGGAAGGAGATGAGACTGCTTTCTTCCCGCAAAAAAGTTGACATCGGCGATAACGGCATCTTCCGAGAAAAGGCCGACCCCGGTCCAGCCTGCAGAACAATCTATACCCAGCACTTTCATCTTTCGACTTCCCCCCATGCCGATCGAAACCCCGAGATGAACCGCTCCAGTCTTTGACAGGCGACCCCGCCTTCGCAGGTGGCTTTAACGAGGCGGGTGTTTTTCCTTCCGGCACTCTGTAAAAAGTCTTCCGGCATGGCCAGCTCAATCTTCCAGCTCTCTTGGGGCTCTTCACCATCCCAGTTTTCGGGCCATTCAACAAGGACAATAAAACCTTCACGGATGTATTCTTCTAGGGAGATCTCCATCGACGCGTTTCTTTCTATCCTGTATAGATCGACGTGGGCGATCGGGATATTGCCCTTGTACTCGTTGATCAGTGTGAAGGATGGACTCTTGACCTCGTCCCGGGTCATCGACGAGACAAAACCCCTTACGAATTCAGTTTTACCGGCCCCTAAGAGGCCGGATATAAGGACAACCAAGCCAGGGAAAGAGTACCGCGAGAGATGTCCCGCCAGGGTTTTCGTCTCCTCGGGGCTCGATGATACGAAATTGAACCCGTCTTTTTCGATCCGGCTTGGGTCACCCACGGAGGTCACGGCCCTTCCTTTCCGAGGGGCGCCTGTAAACGGTTCCGGGTGGAAGGGAGTTCAAGGGCGACCTCAGAGGCTGTGATCCCGTGGGGTCCTTTTTGGTTCTGGAGAAATTCACCCGCCGAACCGTGGACAAAGGCGGCCGCGGCCGCTGCATCGAAAGCCTGGATACCCATGGCCAGGAAAGCCCCGACAAGACCGGAAAGGACGTCCCCAGACCCCGGTACCGAAAGGCCCGGGACAATATGAGGATTGACTCTTAACCTCCGACCGTCGGATACCAACGAACATGGCCCCTTGAGGAGGGTCACGCCGAATCGGGATGAAAGATCCCGCGCAGACTTGATGCGTTGCCGACCTACCTGGGCCCTGTCAGTAGATAACAAGGTGCCTGCCTCACCCTCATGGGGTGTGATCACGGTCCCGCTGGGTCTAGGTTCAAGGTCTTCACAGCAGGAAAGGGCATGAAGGGCGTCTCCATCAAGACAGAGGGGGCCTTTCCATTCAACCCATACCCTCCGGACCAACTCCCGGGAGATGACCCCCCTGTCAAGGCCCGGCCCGATCACAACGGCCGAAAATCTCCCCCCCCACCGATCCAGGATCCTGTCCCAGGCCTTAGGGGTAATAACCCCGTCTTCCTTTTGGATTTCCAGGGGGATGATCTCCGGATGAGGGGATAACAGGGGGAGAGAATCGGCCGGTACCGCGGCTATGACGACGCCGGATCCCCCCATGAGCGCCCCCAGGGCTGACAGTATCGGTGCCCCCCGGTACCTCTCGCTCCCGCCGATAACGAGGACGGCGCCCCTGTCACCCTTGTGAAGGAAAGGCGACAGCGGGGGGAAGAGTCCCGAAACCATCGATGGTTCCAACAGTTCCGCCCTTCCCTCTTCAGGCAGCAGGAGGCCGGCCTCCACTCCCAGGTCCGTTGTTACCAGGTCGCCCCGAAAGGCCCTTCCCGGCATCACCTCGTGACCGATCTTGCGGGCTAGGATCGCCACTGTAAGATTTGCGGCCAGGACCTCGCCCTCGATCTCCCCCGTCGAGGGGTCGACCCCGCTTGGGATATCGATCGCGACGATGGGGACGGCTTTGTCCAGTGAGCGGATGACCCTCCCTATCTCCCCCCTGGGGGCGCCCTTGGACCCCGTTCCAAGCAGGCCGTCAATGACCAGGTCATTTTCGGCCGCCAGTGATGTGAGCTCTCCGTCAGTTTTGGTTTCGGAGTGAATAAGGAGGCAGCCGATGTTTTGAAGTATCCCGAGGTTGGTCTTTGTTTCGGCGGTTATATTGTCCTCCTTGGCCGCTAGGAGGACCGTAACAACATAGCCTTCCCTCAAAAGATGCCGTGCGGCAACCAGGCCGTCACCGCCGTTGTTTCCTCCGCCGCAGGCTATCAATACCCTGGAATGGGAAGGGAAATATCTCTTGACGGCATCGGCCACACCCTTGCCCGCGTTTTCCATGAGTATGGCCGGGGGCATTCCCAGGAGTTCCACGGCCTTCCGGTCAGCCTGTCTGATATCCTCGGCATTGTAGAGGAACAAGATAGCTCACCCCTCTAGTACAACGACTGCTACAGCAAAATCACCTTCATGGGTCACGCTTACGTAGGCGCTTCGGGCTTCCAGGGACTGCATCAGTGACTCGGCATTACCCTGGAGGCGCAGGGACGGCGCGCCTTGTCGACGTTCTAGGGAGACGTTCTTCAAACCTACCTGTCCCAACCCCCAGCCCCCGGCCTTGGCGAAGGCCTCTTTCGCGGCGAAGGCCGAGGCGAAGTGCCTGGCTCTTCCCGACCTGGACAGGGCGTACTCCTTCTCTTTCGCGGTAAAGACCTTTTCCAGGAACGCCGGGTCCTTGAGAGCTTTTTCCAGACGGGAGATACGGCACATATCTATACCTATACCCTTTATCATCTTGTCCTCCCTCGTCCGTCATCTGATTATAGGACAAAAGCCGCGACCCTTTCTTTTCTTTCCGTAAACGGCAGGGGTAAAGCCAGATCTTCCAGGACAGGACCGGGATCGCTCCGTGTTCTCCCTTCCTCCAAGGTAAGGTATTAAAAAACCCCTCCCGTCAAGAGGAAGGGGGCCCGAAAATACATTACCCCGAGAGAACCTAACCAAGGCCACGCGGGGTAAAGTCACATCATCTATGGTGGGTGGTGCAGGACTCGAACCTGCGACCTCTTCCGCGTCAAGGAAGCGTTCTTCCTCTGAACTAACCACCCAAGCGTGTTGCATTCTACCCGCGGCCCCGGGGCTTGTCAACAGTACGAGTTGCCTCACCTAAAATCTAGACGAAAGCGATACGTTGCCTCACCTAAGAATCTAGTCGAAGGGTATAGCATCTTCCTTCAAGGGGCATGACCCTGGAGGAAGGGGGAAGGACGGGTGAGGCTTTCGATGGGTGTGAGGAGGGAAGTGATCGTCCAGGCTTCTGACGAGTACCGCAGAGCGTCGAAGAAGGGGAAGGGCCTAATATTGGACCGTGTTACCGCCACGACGGGCTACAACCGGGACTACGCCTCC
>MWDE01000008.1 GCA_002070395.1 Synergistetes bacterium ADurb.Bin155 | reverse complement strand
CGCCTGGTGGTCGACCTGAGGGTGGCGGGGGTATCTACCCTGGAGGAGGCCAATGCCTTCCTCGCTTCCTACAGGACCAGGCATAACGATCTCTTTGCCGTCCCGCCTAAGGATGAAGCGACGGCCTTCATGCCGGCTCCTTCAAAGGAGGACCTCTCCCTCATACTGTGCCGCAGGGTCTTCCGGAAGATGACCGGCGACTCCACCCTATCCTGGAAGGGCCGGAAGTGGTCCGCCCTGGACTCCCAGGGCAGGAAGGTCCTATTCCGCAAAGGGGTTGAGGTGGAGGTCCTGGACCTTATGGACGGGAGAACGGTTTTGCACCACCAGGGGACCTTCTACGAACTGGTAAGGGTCGAGGAAGAGGAGACGAAGAAGACCCTGGCGAAAGAGAACACGACAGCATTATCCACGGAAGAAGGAATGAGAAAGCCCTGGACTCCCGGACCTGACCATCCATGGAAAAGGGAGTACGAAAAGAGGGTTAGCAGAAAGAGGATCCCGGAGCATTGTCTTGAGCAGATACCCTAGGGGGGATGACATTTTCCCTGTCCCGTTTTAGTACCTAACCCATGACATTTTCCCTGTCCGTTGACAGGTTTATTAATAGAAATTCTGGCCGTAATATTGGCATCTAACCCATGATTTTTTCTGCTTCTTAAGTATGGTATCAACCTTGACGGAGGCCAGGTGAAGGCCCCCTACCCAACGCTGGCAGCGCGCCGGCTGGGGCGCTTAGTCCGCGTGTTCCGTGGTGCAATACTTTTAGGTTTTCTTGCCTTTCGGCCTTGCCTTTTTAGATCTCCGATCCCCAGCCCCCTTGCATTGCCCGAAGAAATCTGGTACATTCCCTTCCTGGAGGGAGTGTCCGCAAATGAGACCAGCCGAGTTCAGCAGAGGTTCCATGAAGCCCATGAATTGCAACTGGTGGTGGCGCTAAGGCGCCGCGGCCCGATGCGTGATCTCACGCGGGGTGCGCGGTCTCGACCGTGTACCCCGCGTTTTTTATCCTGAAACGAGGGGCGTATCCATAAAAGGATGAACGCCCCTTTTTGTTTGCGGATGACCCCAAATTTTTCAGCCGAGGAGGAAGAGGAAATGAAGAGCGCCAGCAGGGAAGTCGAGGCAAGGAAGGGTTACTTCGGTACTTTCGGGGGCAGTTACGTGCCCGAACAGTTGCAGCCCAGGCTGGACGAACTGGAAGCCGCCTTCGAGTCGGCCAAAGGTGATGAATTATTCGGCAAGGAATTCGCCGGGCTTTTGAAGGATTACGTGGGCAGGCCCTCCGCCCTGACCCACTGCGCCAACGTCTCCCGTGAATACGGCGGGGGGAGGCTTTTCCTGAAGCGGGAGGACCTGAACCACACCGGGGCGCACAAGATCAACAACACCATCGGCCAGGCGCTGCTGGCCAAGCGGATGGGCAAGGACAGGATCATCGCCGAGACCGGGGCCGGCATGCACGGGACGGCCACGGCCACGGTGGCGGCCCTGATGGGTATGAAGTGCACCGTCTACATGGGCGAGGAGGATGTCCGCAGGCAGGCCCCCAACGTGGCGCGGATGAAGGTAATGGGTGCCGAGGTGGTCCCCGTGACCCACGGCCAGAGGACCCTGAAGGAGGCCGTCGACGCTGCCCTCGACGCCTACGTGGCGGACCCAGGGACGTTCTACATGTTGGGTTCCGTCGTGGGGCCCCACCCCTTCCCCTCGATCGTCAGGCATTTCCAGAGCGTCATCGGCAAGGAGGCCAGGGAGCAGTTCCTGGAGAGGGAGGGCAGGCTCCCCGACCACGTACTGGCCTGCGTCGGCGGTGGGAGCAACGCCATGGGCATCTTCTCCGGTTTCCTCGAGGACGGCGATGTGAAGCTCATCGGCGTGGAGCCCGCCGGCAGGGGGCTCGACACGAAGGACCACGCCGCCACCTTATCGGTGGGGAAGCCGGGCGTCATCCATGGTTTCCGCAGTTACGTCCTGACCGATGACGACGGCGAGCCCGCCCCGGTCTATTCCATCGCCGCCGGGCTGGACTATCCCGGCGTGGGGCCCGAGCACGCCTACCTGCTGGAAAGTGGCAGGGCTTCCTACGTCTCCGTCACCGACAAGGAGGCCCTGGATGCCTTCAGCGTCCTCTGCCGGCTGGAGGGGATCATACCGGCCCTGGAGAGTTCCCATGCGCTGGCCCACGCGCTGAAGATCCTCCCCCTCCTCTCGAAGGACGAGACGGTCCTGGTGAACCTTTCCGGGAGGGGCGACAAGGACCTCGACACGATCCTGCCGCTCCTGGCCCTTTAGGAGCGCTTGCAGCGGAGGGAGCCGCGTTTCCCCCCGGAGGAGGTAGAATAATCCTGAAATTACCCGGCAAAAGCGGGAGGATCGCGGCTTCCCATGGGAAAGGGCAGAGCAAAAAGGGCTGAAAGGGTCTCCTGGATAGGTCTGTGGGTCAACGTGGCGCTGACGGCTTTCAAGTTCTTCGCCGGTTTCGCCGGCAACAGCGCCGCCATGACCGCCGACGCCCTGCACTCCCTGTCGGACATGGCCACCGATGCCGTCGCGGTTGTAGGTTTCAGGGTCACCGGCCGGCCTGTCGACGCCTCCCATGATTATGGCCACGGCAAGTTCGAGACCCTCGTCACGGTGATCGTAGGGGTCTCCCTCATGGCCGTCGCCGTCGGCATCTTCATCGGCGGCGGCGAAAGGGTCCTAGCGGTTGTGAGGGGAAGGGCCATCCCCCGGCCGGGGATGATAGCCCTCATCGCCGCGGCCCTTTCCATCGTCGTGAAGGAGGCCCTCTTCGTCTTCACCAGGAGGGCCGCCCGCTCCCTTTCAAGCGACGCCCTGATGGCCAAGGCCTGGGACCACCGGTCGGACGCCCTCTCCTCGATAGGGACCCTGGCCGGCATCAGCGGCGCCCTCTTCCTAGGGCCGAAGGCTCGCATCCTGGACCCCCTTGCCGCCCTCGTGGTGGCGGCCGTCATCGTCCGGGTCGCCCTGCCCGTCACGTACCGGGGCGTGAGCGAACTGCTTGAGGGCTCCCTCCCCGAAGAGGAGGAAGGTGAGATCCTCAAGGCCATCCTTGGTGTCCCCGGGGTGAGGGGGGCCCATCATCTCAGGACCAGGCGCATCGGCTCCGGGATAGCCCTCGAGGTCCATATCCTGGTCGACCGGACGCTGGATATAGCCTCCGCCCACGATATCTCGACGGCCGTCGAGGCCGCGGTCAGGGAACTCTACGGCGGCGGCGCCTTTGTCTCGGTTCACGTCGAACCCGTCTCCGAGGACCTGCCCGAACCTGCACCTTACGACGACGGTCATAACGGCAGGGAAGAAGGCCCCGGCCACCACGATGGCGGTTTCACCGTGTAGCGTGATGTGCCCCGCCCTCGTTGGCGCCGGTCAGGTCGTGGCCGACCGGGGATACCCTGCGGGCCGGGAGAGGGGCCTGACAGAAAAGGGGGCGGTTTCCCTGTTCCGGTGAGGCTGTTGTCTCATCGGGCCGGGTTACGATATGATAATAAAGTAATGGGATTTTCAAGTGAAATACAGGACCAGGGGGATGAGAATGTTGAGCGAGATGTTTCGCGTCAGCCAGGAGACGCTGGAGGAGATCAACCGCTTCATGCTTGACCGGGGCAACCCCGATGTGCAGGCCCTCCTGAGGATCGTCGCGAAGTACGGTACCCCGGAGGAGATCAACGCCAAGGCGAGGGAGGCCAGGTGTCTTTCAAGCCTCATGGGGCGCCTGGAGCGGATGGGCTCCCCCTACCTGGATAACCTCAAGTGGCTCGAGTCGGAGAGGGACAAGGGAGCCTTCATCCCCATATCGGAGTACAGGAAAAAGGTATTGGGCGGCGATCCCGCGGGCAGGACCTTCAGCGAGTCCACTTCAGTGACGCTCGAGATCAGTGCCCTCCAGTACTTCCCCTTCCTGGTGGCCGAGGCGGAACAGGCCATCGACAGGAAGGAGATCATGCCCGGCCGGTACATCAGGGTCCGCAAGATGAAGGAGCAGGAGCGCGACCAGGGCGATATCCTTGCCGTAGCGGCGGCCATGCAGATCGTCGGCGCCAGTTACGCCGAGACCCTCGACACTAAGGGGACCGACGGTTCCAACGTCCACCTGGGCGGGCCGGAGACCATCACGGGCTACTTCGGGGGCATAGGCCAGCCCAACGAACACCCCCTGGCGTGGGCGGACGAACTGCTGTACTACTACACCAACTACGGGATCAACGAGGTGCTCAACATCAACCCCGGGACGGTGCTGCTGGGCTACCTGCTCCACAGGCTGGGCATCGACATCGGTTTCAAGATCTCCGTCTTCATGGGCAACGATAACCCCTACGCCGTCCTCTGGACGCTGATGATGGCCAGGCTGTTCGCCAGGGAGGACGGGTCGACGCCGCTCGTGGGCTTCAACCTCTCTAACTCGGTGGACGCCCCCACGCTGATGGCCTGCGCCGATATCCGCAGGAGGCTTGGCCTGGAGGACAAGGTCAGGATAGAGCACCACATCACCGAGACCTACAGGAGCATCGTCCGCCAGCCCTACAACAGGCGGGCCGACCTGCTGGAGGTCGCCCGGGTCTATCCTAACATCTCGGCGAAGCACGAGGGAGGCGACCCCGAGATCGAACAGACCCTGGCCCACCCCTCGGACATACTGGACTACTTCCGTGACAAGGCGGAGGTCCTCGCCTCGGGCGACATGGACAACCTCAAGACCAACTACCTGAAGAAGCACGAGGCCACGAACAAAACCGCCGAGGAACTCACGAAGGCCGGCCTCTCCTTCATCGCCGCCCAGCGGCTTCACGTCCGCTGACCCTTGGGGTCTTCAAAAAAGAGGAGACCGGGTGAGAGGCCACCGGTCTCCTTGTTATCGGGCAAAGTGGCAGGAAGTCAGGACGAACTTTCCTCGATCTCCTGGATCTTCTCCTCGAAGCCGTAGATCGTTCCGTCGATCTCGTCCACCGTGCGGTCCAGGTAATGCATCCCCGTGACCTCGTACTGGGGCGGGAGGTGGTTGGAGAAGCGCTTGACCTTGAGGAGGGACTTGAGGTAGCTCTTCTCGAAGAGGTTTATCACCTGGGCCGCCGTCAGGGCGTCGGCCTTGCCGGTCTCCAGGAAAAGGCCGGCCATTTCGAGGTTCTCGCTGATCTCCATCTCGCCGTACCATATATCGGCCAGGACCTCCCGGAAGCGCTCCCTCCAGTCGAGGTCCACCATCTCACGGATGGCCCGGTCGATGAACTTCAGCCCAGCCCTCAGTTCGGCCTCAACGGTCGGCACGTCCCTCGGGGGGAGGGAAAAGGAGGCAATGTATTTGGCCTCGTCGGGGATGAGCCTTTGCCCTTTGAGCAACTTCCCGTAGTCGGGCCTCAGGGTCACCGAGGCGCTCTCGGGCTGGGCCGACACCAGCCGGCGGAAGATCTTCCCCGTGTCGGAGCCCCGGGATTCCTGGGGCGAACTTTTGAGCCACGTCACGTAGCCCGTCTCGAAAAGCCCCTTCCTGCCGGCCCTGCCGGCCATCTGGAGGAACTCATTCTTCGAGATCGGTTCCCTGTCGTGGAAGCGGACAAGCTGGGCAAAGACCACGTACTCGGCCGGCAAGTTAACCCCAAGCGCCAGGGCATTGGTGCCGCAGACCACGTCGAGGATCCTCTCGCGGAAGGCTGACTCCACCAGCAGTTTTTCCTTGGGGAGCATCCCCCCGTGATAGACGCCGACGCCCCTCAGGAGGGGCATGGAGATGTCGCCCACGTCGAGTATCCCTGCCAGTTCATAGATCCGCTTCCGGTGGGCCTTCCCCCGGCGCGGCCGGCGGCGGGCGATCTTGTAGGCCAGGTCCGCCGACCCCTTCTGGGAGAAGCAGAAGACCAGCGCGTCATGCAGTTTTTCCAGCACCGCCGGTTTTCGCGGGGTGAAGACCAGCCTCGTCACGCGCTCCCGCCCCTCGTAGAGGGCGAAGGGCCTCCCGGTGATACCCCGGAGGTAGTCGGCCACGGAGCGGGCCCCCCCGAAGGTGGCCGACATGACCAGTATCGGGGAGTCGGGGCTCGTGGCAACGATCCCCTCGATGTAGGTCCTGGCCCGGTCGGGGTCGTCGAAGATGTAGTGGAACTCGTCGATCACGATGCGCAGCCCCGGCGAGCCGGCGTATTTGAGGGTGTAGATCTCCTGGGTGCAGCAGATGACGGGGGCGTTCTCGTTCTTCTTGAAGTCGCCCGTTTCGATGCCCACGTCTAGTCCCATTCTCCTGAGTTCCAGGTAGCGCTCGTTGCTCAGGGCCTTTATGGGGGCTGTGAAGATGACCCTCCTCGTGCCCGGTGGCCATATGCGGCCCTGCAGGTCCATCAGCCCCGACCACAGGTAAGCCACCCAGGTCTTGCCCGAGCCGGTGGGCGCCGCCAGAACGGCATCTTTGCCCCTGATCGTTTCCCAGGCTTTAAGTTGCCAGGGGTAGAAGGTTTCCGATATTTCAGCCATGACAGCCTCTTTTTGAAGGGTTGGTGCCGGGTGATTTCCTCCAGCGATGTCTATCTTACTATGACGTGGACGTGACGGCCATGGGAGTGCTACTCTCGGCGGGGCTGGCCTTCATCATGCCGGGAGAGACCCTCACGCAGGTTGGCGGTGATAGTGACGGCATGATCGATCACACCTTCATCCCTCCCCACTTTTACTACACCCGGCAGCTGAGCGACCACCGCTGGTTCGGTGTGGGCCTGCTGACGCTCTTCGGCCTGGGCACCGACTTCCCCCCGGATTGGTATGGAAAGTACAACAGCTATTACGCCAACATCCAGTCCCCGTCGCTCAACCCCAACCTGGCCTGGAAGGTGAACGACCGGTTGTCCCTCTCCATGGGGGTCGAGGTGCTGTGGTTCGAGTGCGGGGCAAGAAGGAGAGTACCCCCCTCTCAACAGGTGCCGATGGGAATAGACTTTCGGCTTCTCAGTGACGACGTTGGCTACGGCTGGAACGTGGGGCTCCACTTCAAGCTGGACGAGGCGACCCGGATCGGGCTTCACTACAGGAGCCAGTTCAATTTGACCATCTCGGGCACCGCGGGTTTCCAGGGTTCCAGGGATGCTTGGGGCGACCTCACGCTCCGGAGAGATGTTCATGTTCTGTATAAGCCGGCAGGTGACCCCCAAGTTTAACGTCGCGGTGGGCGCCGTCTATACCGGGCGGAGTTCCTACGACAGCCTGCAGATAAATGTGGAGGGTTTGCCTCCCAGTGTCGTGAAGAAGGACTGGAAGAACGTCTGGAGGTACCAGTTGGAGTTCGAGTAAAAGTACAGCCCGAAGAGGACTTGGAGGTTTGGCTATACCTATGACTTGAAGCCGTCCCCTGACGCCTGCGTCGATTTCCAGGCCCCCATGAGCGACCGGCAGCTGTTTACATCGGTTTCGGCTTCAGGAAGAACGACCGTACCTGGGACTTAGCCTATACCTGCCTGCTGGCCGACGACAGGACGATTGCTGCCCGTCCCGCGGAAGGGATACTGGAGACCCGTACGAGCAACGTGGACGCCCATGTCTTCGTTATTAGCTACACCGTGAGGTTTTAGGGAACGTGAATCGGGGATCGGAAAAGCAAGGCGACAGGCGGCGGGAGGCAGTAGACAGGAAAGGCAAGGCCCGGAGTAAGATCTGGGTCAATTGCTAAACTTTTGTACTTGGTGAACCTTGAATAGTGGGTTCCTTGAGATAACGAGGCCGGGACAGGGAGTCCCGGCCTCGTTTTTAGCCGGCGTCTCCCGCGGACGTCAGGCCTTTTGTTTTCCTACCCCCTTACACCTTCCGCTCCCCGGCCGCGGTCCTTTCTCTCCCTTCATGTAAAATAGCGGGACGAGAAATGTTCGGACAGGGGGGTGAAGAGATGAACCTGCCTGGAAAAGGACTTCCCTTCGCGAAGATGCACGGCAACGGCAACGACTTTGTGGTCATCGACAACCGTTACGGCGACATCCCCGGCGGTGAACTCCCAGGCCTTGCTCTCCGCCTCTGCCGGAGGAGGACCTCCCTAGGGGCCGACGGTCTCCTGGTCGTGGAAGGGAGCGACAAGGGCGATCTCCGGATGCGCCTCTTCAACCGCGACGGCTCCGAGGGCGAGATGTGCGGCAACGGGGCGAGGTGCCTGGCCCGCTACGCCTTTGAGAAGGGGATCGCTCCCGGCGAGATGACCATCGAAACCCTGGCCGGCCTGGTGGGGGCCAGGGTGGAGGGGTCTTTCGCCACCCTCGACATGGGCACCCTGGAGACGGCCTCGGTCCTTAGGGGTCAGGAACTGACCCTCTCCGGCGAGAGGTTCCTTTACAGCCAGCTGACCGTGGGCGTCCCCCACACGGTGATCTTCCAGGCGCCCGACGACGGGAGGGAGGAGGAGGAACTGGCGCGGGTCGCCAGGGTCTTCCAGTCCGACGGCGAGCGCTTCCCCAGGGGTACGAACGTGAACTTCATGAAGGTCAGGGGCGGCCGTGCCCTCGAACTGATGACCTACGAGCGGGGCGTCGAAGGCATCACCCTCTCCTGCGGGACCGGCTCGGCGGCGGGCGCCGTGGCCGCCTGGCTCGAGGGTGAGGTCTCGCCACCAGTGGAGGTCCATAACCCCGGGGGGGTCAACACGGTCCTGATAGAAGAGGAGGGCCCCGGGGTGGTGCGCCTCTTCCTGAAGGGGGAGACTGTGCTGGTCGCCGAGGGCGTCCTTTGGGACGAGTGAGGCGGCCGCGGACCTTTATTGATTAATAATCAGGCTCAAGCCCCGTCTCTCAGTCGGGAGCAGGCGTCGCGGAAGCATTCGCA
The DNA here is from genome assembly GCA_002070395.1 of Synergistetes bacterium ADurb.Bin155. Taxonomy (GTDB): domain Bacteria; phylum Synergistota; class Synergistia; order Synergistales; family Thermovirgaceae; genus 58-81. The sequence continues at coordinate 64,344 of MWDE01000008.1, read as the reverse complement.
CAGCGTCGGGTGGGCGTGGACGGTGCGGGCCACGTCGACGGCGGTGAGTTTTTGGGCGACGGCCAGGGTCGCCTCGCCCAGGAGTGACGAAGCCTCGGGCCCCATGATGTGGACGCCCAGCATCGTTTTGTCCGAGGCCCGGGCGACGACCTTCACGAAGCCGTCGCTTTCGCCCAGGGCCAGGGCCATCCCGTTGGCGCCGAAGTAGGCCTTCGCCGTGACGATTTCCTCGCCCCTGGCAGGGGCCTCCTCCTCGGTCAGCCCCAAGGCACCAACTTCCGGGTCCATGAAGACGCAGGCGGGGACGGCGTCGTAGTCCACCCGGTAGTCACCGCCCGTCATCGAGGAGACGGCGGCGAGGGCTTGGTACTCGGCCAGGTGGGCGAGCATGGCTCCCCCTGTGCAGTCCCCCACGGCGTAGACACCTTCCACCGATGTCCCCTGGGATGGGTCCACCGCGATGGCGCCCCTTTCGACTCTAACAGGGCTTTCCTCGAGGCCGAAGCCGTCGAGGACGGGCTCCATGCTCGAGGCAATGATCAGGCGGTCGCACGCCACGACGAAGGGATCGTCCCCGGCGGTACCCTCCAGTGACAGCCGCCCCTCCTTCAGCGAGGCTTCCCGGAGGCGGACGTGGTCTTTAATCATGGTCCCCCGTTTTTTAAGGATCTGGACGGTCTTTTTCTTTATATCGCCGTCCATCCGTCGGAGGACCTGGTCGGAGCGCTTGAGCAGGACTACTTCCTTCCCCAGGCCCTGGAGGAGGGAGGCCATCTCGACGGCGATGACTCCCGCACCGAGGATGGCCACGGTCTTCACTGGCGAGTTGCGCTCGGGGTCCCAGAGGGAGGGTTCCGTGATGGCCTTGTCGCCGGTGAGGATCCCCGGGAGGTCGCCGCCCCGGAAGGGGGGACGCACGGAACGGGCGCCCGTGGCCAGCAGCAGCCTGGCGCCGGCGATCTCCTCCACGCTGCCGTCCGCCTTAGTGACGGAGACCCCCTTCACTCCCTCCCAGCGGGTCACCCTGCCGGTCCCCCGGAGGTACTTCACGCCCGCCATGCGGAGCGATGTGGCCGAGCCCTGGCGGAGTTTGTCCACTACGGACTCCACCCTGGACCAGAGCCCCTCCCTGGGCCCTTTGCCGCCGATGATGGAGGCGTAGAGGGCCTTGGTGGGGATGCAGCCGCTGTTGACGCAGACGCCGCCGAGGCGGTCCTTTTCCACGAGGACGGTATTCATGCCGGCGGCCGCGGCCAGTTCGGCGGCCCGGAGGCCGCCAGGCCCGCCGCCGAGGATCACCAGGTCGTACATGTCCTTCTCTCCTTTTTAGGGCCTGCTGAAGGCGAAAGGGGCGCCCTTTTGAAAAGGCGCCCCAGCCTCGCGGCCCCGGTTATTCCCCGAACTGCCAGCGAAGGATCGGGTTGCGGGCCGCCGTGGTTTCGTCGGGCCTGGAGATGGGCGTCGTCGTCGGCAGGCCGCGGAAGGCCTCGGGTCCCTCGGAGCGGGCCTTGGCCACGATCTCCTCCATGGCATCGGCGAACCGGTCGAGGGTCTCCACCGATTCCGTCTCCGTGGGTTCCACCATGAGGGCCTCGGGTACAATGAGGGGGAAGTAGATCGTGGGCGGGTGGAACCCGGCCTCGATGACGGCCTTGGCCACGTCGAGGGTGCTTACGCCCGTCTCGTGCTTCAGCGGGCCGCCGTTCAGTACGAACTCGTGCATGCAGTGGCCCTTGTGGGCCAGGGGATAGAGGCCGCCCAGCTTCTTGGCCAGGTAGTTGGCGTTGAGCACCGACATCTCGGAGGCTTCCTTCAGCCCCTCCGGCCCGAGGGCGCGGATGTAGGCGTAGGCCTTCACGAGGACGCCGAAGTTGCCGTAGAAACTCCTGACCCTGCCGATGGAGCGGGGCCGTTCGTCTTTCCCGGTGAAGGTGTAGCGGCCGCCCTTATGGACGACGACCGGCGAGGGGAGGAAGGGCTCCAGTTCGGCCTTGACCCCTACCGGCCCCGCCCCCGGCCCGCCCCCCCCGTGGGGGGTGCCGAAGGTCTTGTGGAGGTTCAGGTGGAGGACGTCGAAACCCATGTCGCCGGGGCGGGCCTTGCCCATGATGGCGTTCAGGTTCGCCCCGTCGTAGTAGACGAGGCCCCCGGCCCGGTGGACGGCCTCGGTGAGTTCGAGGATATGTTTCTCGAAGATGCCCAGCGTGTTGGGGTTCGTCAGCATGAGGGCCGCCACCGTATCGTCCAGGATCGCCTCGAGGGAACCGAGGTCCACCATGCCTTCATCGTCGGAGGCCACCTCCACGGTCTCGAAACCCGTCACGGCGGCCGATGCCGGGTTGGTCCCGTGGGCCGAATCGGGGACGATGACCTTGGTCCTCTTTGCGTCGCCCCGGCTCTCGTGCCACGCCTTTATGAGCATCAGCCCGGTCTGTTCGCCGTGGGCTCCCGCGGCGGGCTGGAGGGTGACGGCGTCCATGCCGGTGATCTCGGCCAGCATGGCGCCGAGGTCGAAGAGGAGCTTCATCGCCCCCTGGGCCGTCTCCTCCGGCTGGAGGGGGTGGAGGCGCGCGAAACCCGGCATCCTCGCCGCCACCTCGTTGACCTTGGGGTTGTACTTCATGGTGCAGGAACCGAGGGGGTAGAAACCCTCGTCCACGGAGTAGTTCAGTTTTGACAGCCTGGTGAAATGGCGCACCACGTCCACTTCCGCCATCTCGGGCAGCCTGGGCGGCTTCCCGCGGCAGGCCTTTCCGAGGGCCGTGCGGCAGTCGACGGCCGGGACGTCCAGTTCGGGCAGGGCGTAGCCCTTCCTCCCCGGCCGGCTCGCTTCAAAGACGGTTTCCATCCTGCGGGTCATCAGGCGTCACCTCCCGCGACCGCCACAAGGCGGTCGATCTCCTGTTTCGTCCTGTTCTCCGTCACCGCCAGGAGCCAGCCGTTCTCCAGTTCGGGGTAGAGCGGCTCTAGTGAGTACCCGCCGATGATGCCGGCGTCGAGCAGGCGCCTGTTGAGTTCCTTGACGGGCCTTTCGCTGAGGAGCACCGCCTCCCTGAAGCAGGGCACCCCGGGGAAGGCCCTCCTGAACTTGCCGCTCTTTTCGAGCCGACCCAGGGCGTACTCCGTCTTCGCCATGATCTGCCCGCCCACCTCGGCTAGCCCCTGGGGCCCCAGGAGGCTCAGGTAGACCGAGGCCGCCACGATGCAGAGGTTCTGGTTGGAGCAGATGTTCGACGTGGCCTTCTCCCTCCGGATGTGCTGCTCCCTGGCCTGGAGGGTCAGGACGAAGGCCCGCCTCCCCCGGCTGTCGACGGTCTGGCCGCAGATGCGGCCCGGCATTTTGCGCATGAGGGGCTTGTTCACGGCGATGAACCCGAAGGCGGGCCCGCCGAAACTGGCGGGGTTACCGACGGTCTGCCCGTCGCCCGCGACGATGTCGGCGCCGAGCGCGCCCGGTGCCTCGAGGGTCCCGAGGGCCAGCAGGTCCGTGACGACGATGAGGAGCGCCCCCGCCCCATGGACTTTCTCGGCGAGGGCCTTGATGTCCTCGACGGTGCCGAAGAAGCTGGGCGACTGGACCACCAGGGCCGCCGCGTCGCCCGCCGAAAGGGCCCCGTCCAGGGCTTCCCGGTCGATCGTGCCGCCGGCGGCGGGCACTTCACCGTGCTCGAGGCCCCTGCTCCAGCAGTAGGTGCGGAGGACCTCCTTGGTCTGGGGGTTTACGTTCCTCCCCCAGAGGATCTTCTTTCTTTTGGTCGCCGACGCCGCCAGGACGGCCGCCTCGGCCGTCGCGGAAGCGCCGTCGTACATGGAGGCGTTGGAGACCTCCATGCCGGTCAGTTCGCAGACCATGGTCTGGTACTGGAATATGGCCTGCAATGTGCCCTGGGACACCTCCGGCTGGTAGGGCGTGTAGCAGGTGGTGAACTCCCCCCGGGAGATGATGCTGTCCACCGCGGCGGGGATGAAGTGGTCATAGATCCCCGCGCCGAGGAAGCAGGGCAGGTCGTCGATATTCCTGTTGGCGCCGGCCAGTTCCCGGAGGTCCCGGATGACCTCGGGCTCCGAGAGGGCCTTCGGGATATCCGGGAGGTCTTTCTGCCTTACACCGGCCGGGATGCCCGAGTAGAGGTCATCGATAGACCCGACGCCGATGTATTCGAGCATCCGGCGCCGGTCCTCCGCCGTGGCTGGTGTGTACCGGCTCATGAAAGACACCTCCTATCCGTTTTCCGCTTCGAGTTCCTCGAGGAGCGCGGCGTAGGCTGCGTGATCCAGAAGGGAGTCCAGCTCGCCGGGGTCGGCGACCTCGAGGCGGACGAGCCAGTTGGCGTAGGCGTCCTGGTTCAGCAGTTCCGGCGACTCCTCGAGGGTGTCGTTCACCTCGAGGACGGTCCCGGAGACGGGGCTGAACACGTCGTTAGCACCCTTCACCGACTCGACCACGGCAAAGTCCTCCCCGGCACGTACCTTCCTGCCCTTTTCGGGGAACTCCACGTAGACGACGTCACCCATGGCGTGCTGGGCGTAGTCCGTGATCCCCACGACGCCGACGCCGTCTTCCATCCTTATCCACTCGTGATCCTTGGTGTAACGGAGATCCTGGGGTATCTTGGCCATTCCTTTCATCCTCCCTTCGTCTTTTGAGAAAGCGTCCTTACCGGTTGCCTCTTTTCCTGGCGTAGAAGGGCCTCTTCACGACGACGCCCTTCTTCGGCTTGTCCCTGACGATGACGCTCAAGGGGTCGCCCTCCTCCGGCGCGGGCGTCCCCACTAGGCAGAGGGCCATGTTGGCGTCCAGCGAGGGGCAGTAACCGCCGGAGGTCACCTTGCCCACGATGTTTCCCGAGGGGTCGGCCACGTCCATCCCGGAGCGGGGCACTCCCTTGTCCTCGAGGCGCAGGCCGACGATCTTCCGCCGGAGGCCCTCCTCCTTCTGGCGCTTCAGCGCCGGCTGTCCGATGAAACCGCCGGGCTTGTCCACCTTGACGAAGAAACCGAAACCAGCCTCGAGGGGGCCCAGGTCCTCGGCGAACTCGTGACCATAAAGCGGGAGCCCCGCCTCGAAGCGGAGGCTGTCCCGGGCGCCGAGCCCGGCGGGGATCAGGCCGAAGTCGCGCCCCGCCTCGATGAGCAGGTCCCAGAGTTCGGCACCCCTCTTCCAGGGGACGTAGATCTCGAAGCCGTCCTCGCCGGTGTAGCCGGTCCTGCTGACGATGGCGGGGATGCCCCCCAGGTTGGCCCCGTGGGTGAAGGTGAAAAACTTGAGGGTCGACGGGTCGAAGTCGGCCACCTTGGCCAGGATGGCTTCCGCCGCTGGCCCCTGGAGCGCCGTCTCGGAGGTCTTCATGGAGATGTCGTCGATCGCAGCGCCCCTCGGGGGCAGGTGCTTCGTGAGCCATTCCCGGTCCTTGTCCACGTTGGCCGCGTTCACCACGAGGAGGAACTTCGCCGGGCCGTACCGGTAGACGAGCAGGTCGTCCACCACGCCCCCCGACTCGTTGCACATGATGTTGTACTGCACCTGGCCGTCCCTCATCACGAAGATGTCGTTCGTCACGAGGGTGGAGAGCCATTTCTCCGCTTCGGGGCCTTCCACCATGATCTCCCCCATGTGGGAGACGTCGAAGAGCCCCGCCTTTTCCCTGACGTTGAGATGCTCGGTCTTTATGCCGGTGCCGTCGTACTGGACCGGCAGTTCCCATCCGCTGTAATCGACCATCCGCCCGCCTGCCGCTACGTGCCTTTCGTACATATCGGTGCGCTTCATGAACAAGCCTCCTTCCTTTCACCTATGGGGGCTTCCTCGAGCCAGGCGGCCGTTTCGGCCATCTCCCGCCGGCCGGGGAAACCCCTCCTGACCGCGTCGGCCATCTCCTTCCACCGGAAGGGCACGCCTTCCAGCATCCCGCCCAGGGCGAGGATCATCTCGCCGTCCATGGCGTCGGAAAAGACCACCGGGGAGGAGACGCGGCCGTCCCTCACGTCGAAGCGGATCTCCAGCCCCCCCCAGGGGAAGCGCCGCCGGAGCGAGACCTCGCAGCCGGGGGAGCGGCCGTAACGCCACTCCCGGCTCCGGTAGCGCCTGGCGAGGCGCTGGAACTCCTCCCCCCCGGGCGTCCCCTGTTCCCTGAGCCGTTCGGCGGCGGGATAGCTGGCGAGGAACTCCTCTTCGAGGGCGTCCTGGAGGTCCGCCAGGGTCAGGCCCGGTGAGGCGTCCCGGAGGTTCATCACCCGGGAGGCCACCGAGGCCACCCCCTTGGTCTTCAGTTTTTCGGGGTCCACGTTCAGGTACCGGGAGAGCATGGCCATGTCGGCGGAGAAGAGGAGGGTGCCGTGGTGGAGCCCCTTGTCCCTGGTCAGCTGGTAGGCGTTGCCGGAGAACTTCCTGCCGCCGATGACCAGGTCGTTCCTGCCGGAGAACTCGGCGTCGAGGCCGAGCCCCCGGAGGGCGCCGAGGATGACGGCCAGCTGCCGTTCCATGTTGTAGCGTTTCCTGGGAAGGATAAAGGAGTAGTTGAGGTTGCCGAGATCGTGGTAGACGGCCCCCCCGCCGGTCGAACGCCGCGCGAGCTTGCCCCCCTCCGACTCGAGGAGGTCCAGGCGGCATTCGGCCCAGGGGTTCTGGTTGCGCCCCACCACCACGGTGTGGGCGTTCTGCCAGAGGTAGAGGATCGCCTCGTCCTCTTCGCAGAGGTTCACCAGCTGCTCTTCCCTGGCCAGGTTATCCCAGGGGTTCGTCACGTCGGAACGTACCAGCCGCACCCTTTGAAATTCCATCGTCGTCCTCCCGGCGGCCGACGGCCGCCGCTGGGTCCGGCATTGAGTCTACCACATTATACGGTTCAGGGGTATAGCTGTCCGAATGATGAAATTACAGGGTGACCTGAAGAATATCGCCGGGCCCCTTCAATTGGGGAAGCGGCTTTCAAGCCACTCCGACAGGGAAGCCAGCCCCCGCCGGAGGACTTCCGTGCCGTAGGCGTAACCCACCCGGAGCCTCTTGTCGATGCCGAAGCAGCTCCCGGGGAGGAGGAAGGTCCCCGTGCCGCCCAACAGGTCGACGCAGAACTCGTCGGAGGGCATGTCGTAGTCGTAACCGGGGAAGGCCGTCGTCCCCGCCCGGGGTTTGACCCAGTGGAAACGGGGGTGGGCGTCGATCCACTCCTCCAGTACGGCGAGGCTCTCCCTGATGATGCCGAGGTTCCTCTCCATGATCCCGCCGCGGTTTTCGAGGGCGACCACCGAGAGGGCGTCCACCAGCGGGCCGCAGCTGACGGTGGTGTAGTCCCTCCGGGAGAAGGCCTCCTCGATGAACTCCGCGGGGCCCGTCATCCACCCGCTCCTCAGGCCGGCCAGGGAGAAGACCTTTGAAAAGCTCCCCGTGCTTATGCCCCTTTCGTAGACCTCCGTTATGGAGGTCGCCGGGGCGCCCTCTTCGTGGTTGAGCCCCCGGTAGGCCTCGTCGCAGAGGACCCAGGCCCCCTTTTCACGGGCGATGAGGGCAATCTCTTCCAGCAGGCCCCTGTCCATGAGGGATCCCGTGGGGTTGTTGGGGTTGTTGAGGCAGACCAGGTCGACCCCCCCGCGGGCCATCCCTCTCAACTCGTCCGGGTCGGGGAGCCAGCCGTTCTCGGGCCTAAGGGGGAGTATCTTCACCTCCGCCCCGAAGGCCTCGGGGATGCTGGTCAGCTGCTGGTAGGTGGGCCACACGCTGATGACCCGGTCGCCGGGTTCCACCAGGGTGAAAAGGGCCAGGAAGTTGGCCGCCGACCCCCCGTTCATGACGAGGACCCTCTCAGGGTCGCCGCCCTCGTAAAGGCCGGCGATGAGGCCCCGGAGCCTTTCGCTCCCCCTGATGTCGCCGTAGGTCATCCGGGTGCCCAGCAGGTCCACGATGATATCTTCCTTCCTGCCAGACATCTCGAGCAGGTCGTAGAGGACCAGGGAATCGACGCAGGTCTCGGCGATGTTGTTGACCGCCAGGGTCTCCCAGCGCCCCATCCACTGTTCGACGCCGAAGGGTTCTATCTTCACCACCATCACTCCCCGCTTTGAAAAAACAGCCCCGCCAAGAGTATGCACTTTCCCGGGCCGGAAGTGAAGGGCGGCGGGGTTTTGAGGGCGCGCCCCGGGCTGGTACAATCCTCTTTGTACCATGACCCGATCCTCCGGCCAGTGATTTAGTCGTGAACGGCCGCGGGGATCCCCGAGGGAGGGTTCTCTTCATGGAGTGGAAGGACCGTTTCAGCGCGACCGTTCGCGACAGGCTCGAGGAATCGGCCATCTCGGTGGTGATGAGGGAGGCGGCCCGCCAGGGCGCCCTGATGCTCTCCGCCGGCGAACCCATGGCCGAACTGTACCCCGAAAAGGAGCTGAGGGAGTCCTTCCAGAAGGTGCTCGCCGAGGGCCGGGTCAACTGGGGCTACACCCCCCACCGGCGCGGTGTGCCGGACCTCCTCCGGTGGATAGTGGAGTGGATGGGGCGCGACGGGCTCCTCCCCGGGTGGGTCACGCCGGGGGACCTCCTGGTCACCAACGGCTCCCAGGAGGGGATGTCCCTCCTGTCGGAGTGCCTCCTCGACCCCGGCGACAGGGTGATGGTGGAATCGCCCTCCTACCCCGACGCCCTGGGAGTCTTCCGCCGGGACGGGGTGCTCCTCGAGGGGGTCGACCTGCTCCCCGACGGGCCCGATGTCGAAGCGATGGAGAGGCTCCTCGCCGAAAAGAAGGTCAAGGCCTTCTATACGATCCCCACCTACCAAAACCCCACGGGGTTCTCCACCAGCGACGAGAAGAAGGAGCGGGTGCTGGAACTCGCCCGGCGCCACGACTTCGTCATCTTCGAGGATGACCCCTACAGGAACATCACCTTCGAGGAGAAACCCAGGGGCACCTACATCCGCGCGTCCGGCGACGACCGCAGGGTGATCTACATGGGAAGTTTCTCGAAGGTCATCGCCCCAGGCCTGAGGCTGGGATGGATGATCGCCCCCTCTCCCGTCGACATGGCCCTGGAGAAGCTGCGCATCGCGGGAACCCTCTGCCTGCCCGATGTCATCCAGTACGCCGTCTGTGACCTGGCCGGCGCCGGGGGCCTCCAGGAGCATCTCGCGAAGGTGCGCCCCCTCTACAAGGCGAACCGCGATGCCCTGGCCGCCTCCCTGGTGAAGCATGCCGGGCCGGAGGGGCTCGAGGTCGACGTCCCCGGCGGGGGGTTCTTCATCTGGGGGAGGATCCCCTGGTTGAAGGACGCGCAGGCCTTCGCGATGGAGGCCATAAAGAACGAAAAGGTGGCGGTGGTGCCGGGTGCCCACTTCTACCCCGAGCCGGGGAGGGGGGGAGACAGGATCCGCTTCGCCTTCGCCGCGGTCAAGCCCGACCAGGCGGAGGAGGGGGCCCTCCGGCTGGCAAAGGCGCTGAGGCGGTACCGCGCCGGCCGTGGCGGGGGGAAGTAGCCCATGAAGCCCCAGGAGGGGGACCGACTTTACCGGCTTTTCCTCGACCTGGTGGGGATACCCAGCGTATCGCCTTGCGGCGAGAGCGAGAACCGGATCGCCCGCTTCATCCATGACCGTCTCCGGGGACTGCCCTATTTCGATAGGCACCCCGGGGACCTCCGCCTCCTGCCGCTGGAGGGCGACCCCCACGGCAGGCACCTCGTCTTCGCCATCGTCAGGGCCGAAAGGGAGACGGCCGACACGGTCATCCTGACGGGGCACATGGACGTGGTGGGCGTCGAGGGCTGCGGCCCGCTCGCCCCTTACGCCTTCCAGCCCGAGGATTACACCCGGCGCCTCGCTTCGGCGGCGATCCCCGCCGACGCGAGGAAGGACCTCGAGTCCGGCCAGTGGCTCTTCGGGAGGGGCGTCGCCGACATGAAAAGCGGTGTGGCGGCCGGGATGGACCTCTTCATGGAGGCCGCCGCCAATTCGGGGAAGTACGGCGCCAACGTGGCCGCCCTTTTCGTCCCCGACGAGGAGAACAACTCCCTCGGGATGCTCTCGGCCTCTTCGTACCTGGCCCGCTTCCAAAAGGAAGAAGGCCTCAACTATCTGGCCTGCGTCGACCTGGAGCCCACCTTCGCCCCCGGGGAGGAGGGGGGGCCGACGATCTACCTGGGCAGCCTGGGGAAGATAAACTGCTTTTTCTTCTGCGCCGGCAAGGAGGCCCACGCCGGCGAGTACTACGAGGGCTTCTCCCCCGCGCCGGTCCTCTCGCGGATAAACCTGGCCCTCGACGGCAATCCTGCCTTCGCCGACTCCTTCCAGGGGAGGATCTTCCCGCCCTTCGGCTGCCAGAGGCAGACCGACCTCCGGGGGGATTACTCGGCCACCATCATGACCAGGGGCTTCGCCTTCTACAGCTACCTGACGTCCACCCGGCAGCCGGGGGAGATCCTCTCCGAACTGAAGGCCGTCGCCCGGGAGGCCCTGGAGGCTTCCATCGGGCAATACCGGAAGAACGCCGGGGAGTTCATCGCCCGGGGCGGATTCTTGTCGGGCATCCGCGAATGGGAACCCGCGGTGCTCACCTTCGCCGAACTCAACCGCCTGGCGAGGGAGGTCCTGGGAGAGGATTACGAAAGATTTGTGGCGGCGGCGCTGGAGGCGGCCCCGCCGGGGACCGACGAGAGGGACCTCGCAGCCCGGCTGGTCGGCGCGATGGTGGACCGCTGCGGCCCGGCCGCCCCCGTCGTGGTGGTGGGTTTTCTCCCCCCCTGGTACCCCCACAGGGCCAACCTGGGCGCGAACCCCGGCGAGAGGGTGGTCGAGGGAGCGGCCCTCGAGGCGGTCCGGGAGATGAAAGGGCGTTTCGGCCTTGACCTCGAGGTAAGGCCCTTCTTCGAGGGCGTCTCGGACCTGAGTTATTGCGGTTTCCAGGGCGATGACCGGGAGATGGAGGTCTTCGCCGGCAACATGCCCGGCTGGGGGAGGCCGTACCGGCTCCCCGTCGAGGCCCTGGCCGGACTGGACATACCGATCCTGAACCTGGGAGCCGTGGCCAAGGACTCCCACAAGTGCACCGAGCGCGTCCACCTGCCCTACATGCTCGAGGTCTACCCGGAGATCCTGCGCTTCGTCGTGGGGAGGATCATCGAAGGGCACCGCCCCTGAAGCCTCCTCCCGTTCTGTGCTATAATACTTTTTTCCCGGAAGACGGCCCGGCAAGAAGCGTGAATGGGTGATAATGGCCGTCAGAGGGTAGAGGAAGCGCAAAGAGAGGGGGTGGCGCCGCTGAAAGACGGTTCGATAAGGCTCGTCCTTTACAATACCCGGTACGGCACGGGCACGGGTTGGGGCTACCATGTACCTTTCCCCTTCGCGGGGGCCCTGAGGACCACCACGGAGCGCTCCGGCCGCATTGAAAAGTTCATCGCCTCCCTCGAGCCCGACATTGTAGGGCTCGTCGAGACCGACGGGGGCTCCTTCCGGAACGGCGGAAAAAGCCAGCCCGGCTCCCTGGCGGAGGTCCTAGGGCAGGAGTGGGTCTTCTCACCCAAGTACCGGGCCCCCGGGATCTCCGGTCACATTCCGTTGCTGCAACACCAGGGCAACGCGGTGGTCTCCTCCCTCCCAATCCGGGGGGCGTCGGTCCGGAGGCTCGGCAGGGGTATAAAGAACACCGTCATTGAGGCGCGGTTCGACGGCTTCGATATGAAACTGGTCCACCTGTCGCTGGGGCCCGGCGCGAGGAGGGAGCAGATCCGCGAACTGGCCGCCCTGGCGGGTGAGCGGGAGAGGCCCCTCCTGATCGCCGGTGATTTCAACACCTTTGGGGGCGACCACGAGATAGGGTCCCTCCTTGAGGCGGGCCTGGTGAAGGCCGACACCCGGGGGAAGCGGACCTACCCCAGCGGCCGGCCGATGCTCGGCCTGGATCTCATTCTGCACTCTCCGGAGATAACCGTATCCGGGGTGAAGGTGCCCAAAGTGAGGTTTTCGGACCACCTGCCGGTGGTCTGTGATTTCTGCCTGTCCCTGTAACCCTGGGGGGAGGGTGAGAGCGGAATGGACCTGGGACTGCTCCTGATCCTGATCCACGACCTCTCCTCGGTCGTCATAAGGCTTGCTAGCATCGCCGTCATACCCCAGCTGCACACCCCCTCGGCGGCCATGACGTGGCTGCTGGTGATCTTCTTCTGGCCCATCCCGGGGCTCGCCCTCTACCTGGTGTTCGGCTCCTTCAGGCTCCCCGCCCGGAGGGCCGAACGGCATGAGACCATCCTGAAGAATCTGGACCGCTCCTGCTGCGCCGCCTGGGACGCGGAAAAACCCGAAGAAAAGGACCTGCCGGGCGGCCTCCTTCGCCTCTACCGCCTGGCTTCCCTCGCCGAAAAACTGGGGGACATGCCCCCCACGGGGGGGAACAGGATGGAGATCATCGACTCGACGGAGGAGATGGCCCGGTCCCTCGCCGATGATATCGATTCCGCCGAGCACCACGTCCACCTCCTTTACTACATCTTCGCCAGGGACGGCGTGACAGGGCCGGTCCTGGATGCCCTTGAAAGGGCGGCGGCCAGGGGGGTGTCCTGCCGCCTGCTGGTGGACTCCCTGGGTTCGGCGAAGTTCCTGAAGAGGAAGGCCCCGGCGCTGCGGGAGGCGGGTGTCAAGGTGGTGGGCGCCCTCCCCCTGAGCATGTTCCGGCGCGACCCCCTCTCCGCCAGGTTCGACCTAAGGAACCACCGCAAGATCGCCGTCATCGACGGCAGGGTCGGGTACACCGGATCCCACAACATGATCGAGCCCTCCTACGGGGGCAAAGCCAAGGGGCTCCTCTGGAAGGACCTGACCATGCGCGTCGAGGGACCCGGAACATTGCAGCTGCAGAGGGTCTTCCTGGAGGACTGGTACGTGGAGACCCTGGAGCTGATCGACGAGCGCGCCGGCGAGCCGCTCTTCAGCCACGACGGCGAGCACCTCTTCCAGGCGGTGCCCAGCGGCCCCTCCTACCGTACCGAGAACTACCAGCGGCTGGTGGTATCGGCGCTGCACTCAGCCTCGAAGGAGGTCGTCATCACCACCCCCTACCTCATCCCCGACGAGAGCCTCGTGGAGGGGCTGGAGGTGGCCGTCCTCAACGGCGCCGACATCAAGCTGGTCATACCCAGGAGGTCCGACCAGTTCCTGGTGGGGAAGGCGGCCATGGCCTACTACGACCTCCTCATGGACAAGGGCGTCAGGATCTTCCTCTACGACGACGGCGTCATCCACGCCAAGACCATGAGCGTCGACGGCAACCTGTGCTTCTTCGGTTCCAGCAACTTCGATATCAGGTCCTTCACGCTCAACTTTGAGATAAACTGCGTGGTGTACGGCGAAAAGACCGTGGCTCCCATACTGGCGGAGCAGAAAAAGTTCCTCGAGGCCTCGACGGAATTGTCGAAGCTGGAGTGGGAGAAACGGCCCTTCCTCTTCAAGACCGTCGAGGGCGTGGCCAAACTGATGAGCCCTCTCCTCTAGAAGGGAGTGAAGACCATGGGCATGGAACGGGTGCTGCTTCTCTTCGACGAGAGCAGGCCTTTCTGGACCGAAGAATTGATAGAGCTGGCGGGGGAAGACCCCACCGCGGCGGTTTCCCTGGAAAAAGAGGGGTACCTGGAGAACCTCGAGGGAGGTTTCTGCCTGACGGCACGGGGGCGGGAGGCCTTCCTCCGCTGGGCCGCGGAATCCTACCTGGAGTCCCTGCCGGGGGGAAAGCCCGACGACCCCGGGCTGGAGGGCCTGAAGCTGAAGACAGCGCTGCTCTTTGAAAGGGGCTTCAAGGGCTTCCAGGGCACCAAGAAGGTGACCCTGTCCCCCGGGCTCGAGTACTTCCCCCGCGTCCCGATGGTGGAGACCTTTTCCCTCACCGGGGGGGCCATCGCCTGGGACCTTCTGGAACACCCCGGGGTGGTGAAAATGCTATCTTCCTTCCCCCGGGGCCGCGATTCAGGAGGGGAAAGCCTGACCGAACTGGAGGGGAGGGTGGACGGCCTGGGGCTTGAAAGGGTCCCCTGGTCACCCCATGTGCTTTGCCTCAACCAGTGCGACTACGCCTACTACTGGCGGAGCCGGGCCGATACGGACCGGTGGGGGCTCCTGAACACGGACCGCCTCTTCCTGAACATCGTCCGGGACCCCCGGTCCTTCGGGCTGGGGGAGGCCGCCTCGGATATAACCGCCTTCTCCCTCTTCCTCCTGGACAACCGGCACGTCTACCTCCCCGGACGTTTCGACATAGACGTTCACCAGCAGAACAGCTTTTCCTGGTGGTTCTGGGCCACCCGGACGGAGGAGGAGGCCCGGGAACTGGCCCGAAGGCTCCGCCACGCCGGGAGGGGGCTGGTAGCGCCGGCGGAACCGGCCGACGCCTGGACCATAAGCCTGGAGGCGTTGGGTGCCGTAAGCCGCAAGGCTGATTCCTTCTACGAGTTCGTCGACGACCTGGCCATACCGGTGACCAGGGAGAGGTCCGGGGTTTGAGCGGTTTAGCCTACGCCTTCGGGCTGACCCTCCTCGCCGGCATGGCTACGGGCATCGGCAGCGCGATAGCCTTCTTCGCCGACAGGGCCAACTACCGTTTCCTCTCGGTCTCGACCGGCTTCTCGGCGGGGGTTATGCTCTACGTCTCCTTCGTGGAGATATTCCTCCAGGGCTCCATCTCCCTCAGGGGGGCCTACGGAGTCAGGGGCGAATGGCTGAACACGGCCTTTTTCTTCGGGGGGATGGCCCTGATCGGGGTCATCGACTACCTGATCCCCCAGGAGGAGAACCCCCACGAGGCCAGGACCGAGGAGGAGACCGCCTCCCTTCACAAAGGTCCTGCCAAGGCCGCCGCCAAGGGCGATATCCATGACAAGGGGATGCTGAGGACGGGGGTCTTCACAGCCCTGGCCATAGCAATCCACAACTTCCCCGAGGGGCTGGTCACCTTCCTCGCCGCCCTGCAGAACCCCAACCTGGGCATCGTCATAGCCGTGGCCGTGGCCCTTCACAACATCCCCGAGGGTATAAGCGTCTCGGTGCCGATCTTCTACGCCACCGGCGACAGGTTTAAGGCTTTCATTTACTCACTCCTGAGCGGCATGGCCGAGCCCGTCGGGGCCCTCGTGGCCTACGGGGTCATCCGCCTGGCCGTGGGCGGCGGGGAGTTCACGCCGGCCGTCACCGGGGCCCTCTTCTCCATGGTGGCCGGCATCATGGTCTACATCAGCCTCGACGAACTGCTCCCCCTGAGCCGGGCCTACGGCAAGGGACACGACAGCCTGATCGGCCTCGTGGCGGGCATGGCCCTCATGGCCCTGAGCCTGCTGATGATGATGTGACGTCCTGGCCACCATGGGAGCCGACCCCGAGATGACGCCCTCTCCCCCCAGGCGCCTGGCGCCCGCCCTCATCCTCGCCCTCGGCGTGATCGGGATATCGACGGGTTCCATCTTCGCCCGCTTCGCCGACGCGCCGCCCCTGGTGATCTCCTTCTACCGCACGGGGATCGCGACGGCGGCCATGGCGCCGCTGGTGCTGCTGCGCTGCCGGGGCGAACTTTCCGACCTGCGAGGCGGTGACCTCCTCCGGGTCCTCCTGGCGGGCGCTTTCCTGGCGTTGCACTTTTCCACCTGGATCACGTCGCTTTTTTACACCTCCATCGCCAGCAGCGTGGTCATCGTCCAGACCATTCCCGTGTGGACGGCCATCCTCTCGCCCTTCGTCAGCGGCGACAGGGTGAGCGGTACGACCTGGGCGGGCATCCTGTTGAGTTTCATCGGCGTCGTCGTGATAGGCGCCGGGGACTTCGCCCTGGGGGGCGGGGCGCTTTTAGGCGACCTGCTGGCGCTCCTGGGGGCATGGTTCGCCACGGGCTACTTCCTCACCGGGCGGGTGGTCAGGGCTAGGGTCAGCCTCCCCGTCTACTCCTTCCTCTGCTACGGGGCGGCCTGTCTGTTCCTCCTGGCCGTCATCGCTCCTTTGGGGCTTCCCCTGCGGGGCTTCAGCGGCGGCACCTGGGGCGCCTTCTTCGGCATGGCCCTGGTGTCGCAGATAATGGGGCACAGCAGCTACAACTGGACGCTGAAGTACCTCAGCGCGACCGTCGTGGCCGTGGCGCTCCTGGGAGAACCCATCGGCGCCACCCTGCTGGCACGGCTGTTCTTCGGAGAGACCCTGACGGCGGCCAAGGTCGCCGGCGGCGCGCTCATCCTCGCCGGGATCGTCGTCGCCGCCAGGGGAGAGAGGACCTAGTTTTCTTCTCCCGAGCCCCTTTGGGGGCAATAAAAG
Organism: Synergistetes bacterium ADurb.Bin155; assembly: GCA_002070395.1. Taxonomy (GTDB): domain Bacteria; phylum Synergistota; class Synergistia; order Synergistales; family Thermovirgaceae; genus 58-81. The sequence goes on along the minus strand of MWDE01000008.1, from coordinate 48,085 downwards.
AGTTTTCCACCCCCGGTCGATGAAAGACCTTTTCACGCGGAATTCCCTTTTTTGGGTCCGAACAGGTCTTCTTCCGGGATTGACAAATCTTATGTCTGACATAAGATAAACTCCAAGAAAAGGAAGTGTCCCGGGCGTGTTCAAAAAACTCAGCAGTGAAAATAAACCTTCGAGCATCATGAAGCAGATCCTTGAGGCGATCGAGGACGGAACGCTGAAGGAGTCCGACAAGCTTCCGAACGAACCCGAATTGACCAGGATATTCGGGGTGAGCAGGTCCGTCGTAAGGGAAGCGATGTCAGGTCTCGTCACTCTTGGAGTGATCAGGCGGATCCCCGGGACAGGCACTTTTGTTCAGAACAGGAAGGTCCCTTCGATGATGGGTGTTCCCAACAGGGCCATTTTCTGGGATCACCTGGAAGAGATGGAAAAGGTCGAAGGGTCCTACGACGCCTACCTGGCGCGATTTCTCATCGAACCTGTCATCACGGAGTACGCCGCCAGGCGGATGGAGAAAAAGGATTTCAAGATCTTGAGGTCTGTCTTCGGGGAAATGGAAAAGGCGGTCCATGACAAGGATCTGAAAAAATACCAGGACGCGGATCTTCGGTTCCACATGGAACTGGCCCGGTCTTCGGGGAACCCGGTCCTTTTCAAGATCTTCAAAGAGGTAATGGACCTTATTGGTTTCAACCTGTGGGATGCCTACAGGATCTGGCCCGAGGACAGCCAGTCCATATTGAGGAGCCTTAAAGACCACGGGGATCTGCTGAACTTCCTCGAAAGGAACGACCCGGTGATGTCGAAGCTGAAGATGGAAGAGCACCTAAAGGCTGCCTTTTGGGAATACAAGGATATCAAGTAATGAAGTGATCAAATCTGACGGAGGTGTTCGGAATGCGCAACTGGAGGTTCTTGCTGGTTCTGCTATTCGTTTTCAGCTGTGTTCTCGCCCCGCTCCCTGCTACAGCAGCTTCGTTCCCTGCCAGGGATATAACCCTCGTTGTTCCCTGGGCTCCCGGTGGTGCGACAGATACTTTGGCCAGGCTCCTGGCTGCTGAAGTACAAAAAGAAGTTTCCAGGTCTGTCGTCGTCCTGAACAAGGCGGGCGGCAACGGCGCCATCGGCCACAATTATGGGTCGACGGCCCGAAAGGATGGGTACACCGTCACCCTGGCGACAACGGAATCTTCGATCATGCACCTTCTCGGAGCCGCCAAGTTCTCCTACAAGGACTTCGAACCCGTCGCCCTCATCGCGACCGCCCCGGCGGTGATCGCTGTAACCGTCGATTCCCCCTACAAGACCTATTCGGATTTTGTCGAGGCCGTGAAAAGCAACCCGGAACAGGTGAAAGTGGCGAGCCTCTCCGAGGGGTCGATCTGGAATCTCGCGTTGAAGTTGATAGGGACACAATCGGGCGTCCATTTCACCGCCATCCCCTTTGACGGCGGGAACCCCGCGATCATGGCGGCCCTCGGTAAGCATGCCGATGCCGTTTCCTGCGGTTTTTCAGAGATCCTGCCCTTCGTGACCGACGGCAGGATGCGCATTTTGGGCGTTACCAGCGCGAAGAGGCAGGAGACCTGGGAAGAGGCTCCTACCTTCAACGAGCAGGGCATAACTGTCGAGATAGGCGCCTGGTGGGGTATCGGCGTCCCTAAGGGTACCCCCAAGGATATCGTCGACACCCTAGCCGGGCTTTTCGGAAAGGCCATCCAGTCCGAGTCGACGAGGGCTTTCCTCAAGGATAGGGGCTTCGAGTGGAATTACCTCGACCGAGGGGATTTCGCTGATTGGCTTAACCGGATGAACGACGTTTTTGAAAACGCAGTAAAGTAAAGCAAGTTGAGATCTCGACGGGGGCTCTCAATGTATTCCGGGAGCCCCCCATTTCGCCTCTACGGGAAGGTGACAGAATTGAACCCCAGGGTTAAGGCATTGAAGGACAGGGTGATCAACTCGATCCCAAGCGTTGATATCAACAGGGCCAGGATCTGGACCGAAGTTCATAAAGCCAACACACCTCTTCCCCTCGTGACCAGGAATGCCATCGCGTTGAGAACGGTGTTCGAAACGATGCCCATAGAGATCCATGAGAATGAATTGATCGTCGGGGCCCCGACCGTTTCCGCCCGCGCCTGCCAAGTGTTCCCGGAAGTGCAGTCGGGCTGGCTGGGGGCGGAATTGGATAAATTGCCGACCAGGGAATGGGACCCCCTGCTGCTTCGAAAAGAGGACCGTGAATTATTGGAGCGGGAGATACTGCCCTTCTGGAAGGGGAAAACGATCAACGAAAGGGTGTTCAAGCAACTGCCCTGCGAGACCAAGGACTTCCTTTATAAGGACCCCGATGTCTACCCAACCCAGCCCAGCTGCATCATCGACAACTTCTCCCTCCTGGAGAAAGGCATCGGTACGGTGGTCCCCAATTACGGGAAAATCCTCGGCAAAGGGGTCAAGGGCGTCCTGGAAGAGATCGGCCGCGCCAAGGACCTGGTGGACATAACTGACCCGCGGAATGTTGAAAAAATGGAATTTTACGAGGCTGCTGAGATCGTGCTCCAGGGACTGGTTAACCTGGCGGAAAGGTATTCCGACCTGGCGAAGGAGAAAAGCCTGGTGGAGCAGGACCCTGAGAGAAAGCGGGAGTTGCTGGAGATATCCAGGATCTGTTCCAGGGTGCCCGCCCACAGGCCGGAGACCTTCCATGAAGCCCTACAGTCATTCTGGTTCATCCACCTGGCCGTCAGGATCGAAATGAGCGGCCACTCCCTTTCGCCGGGGCGCTTCGACCAGTACCTTTGGGAATACTACGTAAACGATGAGGGGTTAAAAGAAGACAAGCAGGGAAAAGCCCTGGAATTGATCGAGTGTCTCTTTATCAAGTTCTCCGAGTTGCTCCTCCTGGTGAGCACCGCCACGTCCAGGCTGTACGCCGGTGTTCCCCAATGGCAGAACCTCAACCTTGGCGGTAGGAGGACCGACGGCACCGATGCCACCAACGAGCTTTCCTACCTCTGCCTGGAGGCCATGTCGGAGTTGCTCCTCGTCCAGCCCGATGTATCAGTGAGGATCCACCGGGATACGCCTGAGAAATTCCTCACCGCGGCATGCCGGCTCGCCCGGTTGGGTACGGGGCATCCGAAATTCTACAACGACGAGCTCATCACCCTTTCACTGGCGGCGAAGGGCCTTTCGCTGGAGGAATCCCGGGACTTCTCCCTCATGGGATGCGTCGAGCCAAGGGTCATGGGGGAGGGAGTACATTTGACGGGCGGTTTCGTCAACATGCCCGTCGCTATCGTCCTGGCCTTCAATGACGGGTTTTTCCCGGGTAAGGGTAAACGGATCGGGCTTGAAACGGGTTCACTCGAGGATCTCGATACCTACGAAAAGTTCGAGGAAGCTGTCGTGAAGCAACTGGATCACATGATCGACCAGCTGTTCGTGATCAACGCCTACGGTGAGAAAGCCTACTCGGAGATAATCTCGAGCCCCTTCCTTTCCTCGATCACCGAGGGGTGCATAAGCAGTGGCAGAACCCTCCAGCAAGGCGGCGCGAAGTACAACTTCGGACCGGCCGTCAACCTCATAGGCGTGACCGATGCCGGCGATTCCATGCACGCTGTCAGGAAGGCGGTATATGAGGAGAAGAGGGTGACCCTGGCTGAACTGGTGGATGCCCTGGAGAAGGACTTTGAAGGATGGGAGACCCTCAGGGCCTACTTATTGAACCAGGTCGTCAAGTACGGCAATGATGATGATGAGGCGGACCTGGCTGTAGCCAGGGTCGTCCATGCCGGCAACGAAGCGGTGATGCGCTATAAGAATATCTTCGGCGGCCAGGCCGACGCGGGGATAATCCCGGTAACCTCGGGGATCGCCTTCGGGAAAGCCGTGGGAGCTCTTCCGTCGGGGAGGAAAAGCGGGGAGCCCTACGCCGACAGCGCCTCGCCCATGCCCGGAATGGACACCCACGGGCCGACGGCGATGCTCCGTTCGGTGGGCAAGATGGATGCCCCCAGGCTTCGGAACGGCACCCTGCTGAACATCAAGATCAATCCCTCCAGCGTCTCCTCCGACGAGGGCCTGCGGAAATTCGCCGGCCTCATCAGGGGCGCCTTTGACGCCGGAGTTTGGCATCTGCAGGTCAACTGTGTCTCCGCCGAAACCCTTCGGGCGGCCCAAGAAAAACCGAAGGAATACAGGAATCTTCTCGTTAGGGTGGCTGGATACAGCGCCTTTTTCGCTTCCCTCCACAAGGAAGTCCAGGACGACATCATCAAGAGGACGGAATTTTGTGAGCTCTAGTGAGAAGACGGCCATGATCTTCGATATCCAGCGGTACTCCCTGCACGACGGTTCGGGGCTTCGGACGATCGTCTTTTTCAAGGGTTGCCCCCTGCGGTGCCGGTGGTGCTCCAACCCGGAATCTCAAGGATCGGAAAAAGAGATCTTCCTGTCGGAATTGAATTGCATCCGGTGTGGGACCTGTGTGGGAGCATGTCCCAGAGGGGCTCTGTCCTTCGAGCCCTCCGGGTCGCTGGTCCTCGACCGGACCCAATGCGACCTGTGCGGGGAGTGCATAGAGGCCTGTCCCTCCGGCGCCCTTCGTTTCTCCGGTGAGGTGTACGGTGTCGAAGATGTCATGAAGGCCGTCAGGAGGGACATCCCTTTTTACAGGTGCTCCGGCGGTGGGGTCACCCTCAGCGGTGGAGAGCCGTTGCAGCAATGGCAATTCGCCGAGGCCCTCCTGGAAGCCTGTTATCACGAAGGGATCGATACCGCCATGGAAACATGCGGTTTCGCGGCCTGGGAGCACCTGGAAAGGCTTTCCCCCCTGCTGGGACAGATTTTTTACGATGTGAAGCATGTAGATCCGGAACGCCACCAGGCCGGTACGGGGCAGGAATGCGGGATCATCCTGGATAACCTGAAAAAACTGGTCACTCTTCATCCCGACGTCGTGATCAGGGTGCCGGTGATACCGGGATTCAACGCCGACGGGGAGGATATGGGCCGGATCGCCCGGTGGGTCAGGGACAACGCCGGGCGCACCCCCGTGGAACTGATGGCTTACCACAGGTATGGAGAAAAGAAGTACGAAAGTTTGGGCAGGGAATACCCGTGGAAAGGAGCCCCCTCGGTGAGCCGGGAAGAGATGGATGGTTTCAGGGCACTTTTTGAAAACATGGGCGTACCATGCCGACAGATCAACTAAGGGGAGTCCTTTCGATGAGAAAAGAGATCTTGAGGGATCAGGAGATCATAATCGCCTTTTGCTTCCTTGTCGTCGCGATCCTGTTTCTGAGCGGGGGTAGAAACCCCTTGTTACAGAGAGGTATCACCGATGCCTGCGGCGCCTGTTTCTTCCCCAACCTCTTCGCCTTTTCCTTGATCCCCCTGAGCATCGCCACTATCTATTTCAGGATAAAGGCGGCCCCGGAGGAAAAGGCCGGCGGCGCGACGCCTCGGAAACTGGTCTACTTTTTCCTTCTCGCCGCTCTGGCTTCGCTGATCCTTTACCTGGGCGGGTTCATCGTAATGGGCCTGGTCGTGACCTTCCTGCTTTGCAGGATCATATCCCTTTCCGTTAAGGAGTCGGTGACCCTGAGTGTGACCCTTTCCATAGGTATCTACCTGCTTTTCAATGTGCTCCTCAGGGTCCAGCTCCCCAAGGGGATCTTTTTCTAAAGGAGTGGAACCATGTCTCAGTTGCTAGCCGGATTTTCCAATTTCTTCACCTTCCAATTACTTTTCCTCTCCGTCGTCTCCGTGCTGGGGGGCTACATCGTGGGTTTCCTGCCGGGCCTTACGGCGACCATGGCGGTCGCCATCCTGGTGCCCCTGTCCTTTTCGCTCCCTGCCGAGCAGGGGCTGCTCATCCTGGCGGCCGTCTTCATATCGGCGGTACAGGGCGGTTCCGTCAGCGCCATACTGTGGAACACGCCGGGCACCTCCGCCTCGGCGGCTCTCTGTTTTGACGGTTACCCCATGACTAAGCAGGGAAAGGCCGGGAAAGCGATAGGGCTGGCCCAGATCTCCAGCTTCATGGGGCTCATGGTGGGTTGGCTTTTCCTGGTGACCCTGTCGCCGGCCATAGCGAAGGTGGCTCTCCAATTCGGCGCTCCCGAGTACTTCTCCATTGCCGTCTTCGGTATTTCCATCGTGGCGGTCCTCTGTTCGGACTCGCCCATGAAGGGCTGGATCTCCGCCTTCCTGGGCATCCTGATCACGACGATCGGCATCGATCCCATCGACGGGGTGCCCCGCTTTACCTTCGATACGGTCCTGTTATCGGGGGGTATTTCCTATGTTCCCGTCCTGATAGGCCTTTTCGCGGTTTCTGAGGTTTTCCGGAATGTCAAGGCCATGATCACTGACCCGGATTTCGATAAAAAACAGAGGGAAACCCAGCGGATCACCGACATTATCCCGACGATGAAGGAGATCAAGATCACTTTTCTGAATATGCTGCGCTCCAGCCTGATCGGGACCTTTATTGGCGCCCTGCCCGGGACCGGGGCAGATATCGCGGCCTTCGTAGCATACGGCGAGGCCAAAAGATGGTCCAAGGACAAGGAAAGTTTCGGCAAGGGCAGCATCATCGGGGTAACGGCACCCCAAGCGGGGGCCAACGGTGTTTGCGGCGGTGCTTTCATCCCGATGCTCACTCTCGGCATCCCCGGGGATGCCGTGACCGCTATCATACTGGGCGCCCTGATCATTTGGGGATTGCAACCCGGCCCCAGCCTTTTCCTGGAGAGCTCCATGCTGGTCAATACACTTTTCGCGGGCTTCTTCGTGGCTTCCATCATCACCTTGGTGGTGGGGCTCGGGCTGGCAAATGTTTTTGTGAAGATCGAAAGGCTCCCGAAAAAGTACCTGGTCCCCTGTATCTTCCTGCTTTGCTGCGTTGGCTCCTACTCTATCCAGAACTCGATCTTCGATGTATTCGTAGCGATGTTCTTTGGGATAGCCGGTTATTACATGACAAATCTCGGGTATCATGGGAGTCCCTTTGTGCTAGGTATGATCCTTGGCCCCATGGTCGAACAGAACCTGCGGCGGTCGCTGATCATGTCCAACGGGGATCCGATGATCTTCCTTACCAGGCCGATCAGCGCCTTTTTCCTGGGGGTTGTGGTCGTTTCTTTGGCGATGGCCTTTAAGAAGAACATCACTGGATGCAAAAATAGTTGAACCTGTCCAAGACTTCAGAAGGAGGGAACGACGTGTTGGAGGCTCTCAGGAAATTCAAGGATGACTCTCTGGTCAGGAAATGCAAAACCGTGGGCGCCGCGCTCGAATCAAAAGGTTTTAAGACCATCCTTTGCCCCGATGGGGAGGCTGCCGCCAAGGCCGTACTGGACCTGGTTTCCCCGGAGCAAACCGTGGGAGTCCCCGGAAGCGTGACCGTGAGGCAACTGAAACTGATTGACAAGCTCACCGAAAAGGGATGTAAGGTCTATCACCATTGGGACCCGAACCTTGCGCCAGAGGACCGGAAAGAACGTTTTATCAATGCTAACACCTCCGATTGGTTCATTACCGGCACGAACGCCGTCACGATGGACGGGGCCCTGGTGAACATAGACGGTGTGGGCAACAGGGTTTCGGCGATGGCCTGGGGGCCGGGGAAGATAATATACATCGCCGGGGTCAATAAAATATGCGTCGATGTACCCGAGGCCATAGCACGGGTCAAGAACGAGGCTGCGCCCCCGAATACCGCCCGCGTAGGCGGCAAGACCCCCTGCGTTGAGCTGGGGAAATGCATCGAATGCCATGTGCCCGACAGGGGGTGCAGGATAACCTCGATCATCGAGTACGCCCCCATGGGGAGGGAGTGCTACGTCGTCCTGATCGCCGACAGTTTTGGGTACTGAACCCGTTGCTTCTCCTGGCAAGACAAGGTCCCCGGCAAAGTCATAAAACCGTTGCGGTCCTCTCCGCCGCCGGGGGGGAGAGGACCTGATAGAGGCGGACAAAGGTGAACCCTTTTTCCTTCAGCGAGCCGAGGGCGGCGGCGAGGCCCTCGGCGGTCTGCCCTTCGGGCCGGTTCATGTGCATCAGGACAATATCGCCGGGGAGGGCCGACATCAGCGCCTTCGCCACCTGGTCCGCGGAGTAGGTTGCGCCGGCGTCGCCGTTCACGCTGCAGCCCACGACCCGGTGGCCCAGCTCCCCGGCGATCCTCACGGCGATCTCGTCGTAGTGGTTGGTGCCGGAACGGAAGAAGAGCGGCCTTTTCCCCGACGCGGCCTCGATCGCCCGGGCACCTTCCTCGACTTCCCTGGCGGCTTCCGCCGGTCCTTCCGTCCCCTTTATGCCGTAAGCCTCCCTGCCGCTCACCGAAAGGGGCCTGTGGTCCAGCCCGTGGTTGGCGATGTCGAAAAGGGGGTCCGCCGCGAGGGAGGCGAAGGTCTCGGGGTTCACCCTTATCCAGCGGGCGTTTATGAAGAGGGTGGCGGGTATGCCCTCCTTCCGGAGGAGTTCGATGAGTTCTTCGTCGTAACCGCAGCCCTTGACCCCCCCGCCGCAGGCGTCGAAGGTGAGGGCCAGCCCTTTCTCTTCGCCGGGGTCGAAGCGGGTTACGACGCCGGTGACCTCCTGCCCCCACTCGAGAGGGACGACACCGGCGTATCCCCCGATCACTTCCTGCTGGTTCCCGACCGCCCCCGCGGGGGAGGGCGGAAGCGCCGGCAGGAAGAACAGGCAAAAAACAGCGACCCCGGAGAGCATTCTCCTGATAGCGACCATCCCCTTCCTTCGCCTTCATTTTACAACTACCGCCCATCGCCCCCGGTTTTCGGGGCGGGGGAGGACCTGAACCCCGGAGCCGCCGGTCCCTGGCGAGGTTGTTTTTTCCGGGTAAAAAGATGTACCATAAAAAAAGTTTGAAATTATTCCCAAGAGGGAAGGGACATGAGCGCGAAAAAGAGCCTTGAATCCGAGCACAGCTCCGAGACAGACCTTGGGGAGATAAACCTCGCCGATATCGTCGGCCTGGCCCGGATGCAGGAACTCCTGGAAGCTCTTTCCAGGATGGCGGGGCCCAGCGTGGGGGTGATAGACCTGGAGGGGCGCATCCTGGGCGCCGCCGGCTGGCACAGTTTGTGCACCGACTTTCACAGGCCCCATCCCGAAGCCGGCAAAGCCTGCGTCGAGAGCGACACCCTGCTCACGGCGGGCCTCGAGCGGGGCAAGTCCCTCCTGTACAAGTGCAAGAACAACCTCTGGGATATCGCCACGCCGATCTTCGTCGAGGGCCGCAAGCTGGGCAATCTCATCATGGGCCAATTCCTCCTCGAGGAGGAGGAGCCGGACGTTGAAACCTTCAGGGCCCAGGCCAGGGAATTCGGTTTCGATGAAGAGGAGTACCTCCATGCCCTGGCGGAGATCCCGAGGATATCACGGGAAAAGATCGAGCAGGCCATGGACCTTTTCGTCAAGGTGGCCGACCAGATCTCCGAACTGGGGGCCAGGAACCTCCAGCTGGCCCGGGCCCTGGAGAGGAACAAGGCCCTCCTGGAGCGCCTGGCCGACAGCGAGTCCCTCCTGGGCATCGCCGGGGAGCTGGTGGCCCTCGGGGGGTGGCAGTACTACGTCGGTGAGGACCGTTTCTCCTACTCCGAAAAACTGGCCGAGATCCATGAAGTGCCGACCGACTTTGAACCCACCCTTGAAGAAATTATTCAGTTCTCCGCGCCTGAGTACCGGCGGAGGATCCGGAAGGTTTTCAAGGACTGCCTCAAGAAGGGCGACCCCTTCGACGAGGAGCTGCAGATCGTCACCGGGAGCGGCCGCCGGGTCTGGGTAAGGACCGTGGGGACGGCGGTCCGCGGCGAGGCGGGCGTGATCACCCGCATCCAGGGAGCCTTGCAGGATATAAGCGGCCGAAAGAAGGCCGAGGAGTCCCTGAGGCAGAGCGAGTCGCAATTCAAGTCCTTCGTCGAGGGGGCCCCGGACGGCATATTCGTCCAGTTGAATGGAAGGATCGCTTTTTTCAATGAGACGGCCGGCCGCCTGCTGAAGGCCGGTTCGGTCCAGGAACTGCTGGAGCGCAAGGTGGAGGAGTTTTTTTCCCCCGGCCAGACCGAAACGATCCGTCGGCGGCTGAAAAGGCTGAACGAGGAGAAAAAGGCCGTCCCTCCGCTGGAGACCCTGCTGCAATGCGAGGACGGTTCGGAGGTCCCCGTCGAAATATCGGCGGTGCCCTTCGTTTACGACGGGCAGGGGGGTTCCCTCGCCTTCATCCGCGATATAACCCGCCGCAAGATGACCGAGGAGGCCCTGAAGGAGAGCGAGGAGCGCTTCAGGGGCATCTTCGAGAACGCGACGATCGGTATCTACAGGACCAGCCCCGACGGCAGGGTCCTCATGGCCAACCCCGCGCTGGTGGCCATGCTGGGTTATGCCTCCTTCGAAGAACTGGCCTCGCGGAACCTCAGCGAGGAGGGCTTCGAACCGGACTACCCCAGGTCCTATTTCCAGGATAGGATCGCTCGGGATGGGGAGATAAGGGGCCTCGAATCGGCCTGGACCCGGCGGGACGGCTCCGTGGTCTTCGTCAGGGAGAGCGCCAGGGCGATCAGGGATGACGACGGCGCCATCCTCTTCTACGAGGGAACCGTGGAGGACATCACAGCCCGGAAGCGGTCCGACGAGGAGCTGGAGAGGAAGAACGACCTCATCCGGATGGCCGGGAAGATGGCCTCCGTCGGCGGCTGGAGCGTTAACCTGGACAAAAACCGCTCGGTCTGGACCGACGAAGCCGCCAGGATCCATGAGCAGCCCCCCGGCTTTTCCGCCGCCGTGGAAGAAGTGTTAGGGTTTTACGCCCCCGAGTCGCTGCCCCTGGCGGAGAAGGTTTTCGGGGAGTGCGTCAGGAACGGAACGCCCTATGACGAGGAGTTCATGAAGATCACCGGCACAGGGCGGACCATCTGGGTGCGGGAGATAGGGGAGGCGGTCAGGGACGGGGACGGGAAGATCGTCGGCGCCCAGGGGGCTTTCCAGGACATCACCGAGCGCCGCAAGCTGGAGAGGGATTACAGTACCCTCTTCCGCGAGATGCTCGATGGCTTCTCACTTCAGGAATTGATCTGTGATGAAGCCAGGGAACCCATAGACTACCGTTTCATCGCCGTCAACCCGGCCTTCGAGAGGCTGACGGGGCTGTGTGGCCGTGACATCATCGGGAAGACGGTCCAGGAGGTCCTGCCCGGGATCGAGGATTCCTGGGTCCGGAGGTTCGGGAAGGTGGCACTGACCGGAGAGCCCGTCTCCTTCGTGGATTACGCCGCGCCCCTGGGGAGGTACTACGAGGTCAAGGCCTACAGCCCATCGCCGGGAGTCTTCGCCGTCCTGTCCACCGACGTCACCGACAGGAAACGTAATGAGGAAAAGCTCCGGCACGCCCTAGAGACCACCATCGGCGTCCTCACCCAGACCGTTGAGCGCAGGGACCCCTACACAGCGGGGCACCAGAGGCGCGTCGGCGGACTGGCCGCGAGGATAGCCCGTGAGATGGGGCTTGGCCCCGAAAAGGAGGACCAGGTCAGGATGGCCGGTTTTGTCCATGACCTGGGGAAGATATCCGTCCCGGCGGAGATCCTGAGCAAGCCCGGCAAGCTCTCGGAACTCGAGATGAACATCATCAGGGAACACCCCGCCCATGGGAGGGATATCCTCCAGGACGTGGAAAGCGACCTGGGCCTGGCCATGATCGTCTACCAGCACCACGAGCGCATCGACGGCTCCGGGTACCCCCAGGGCCTGAAGGGCGATGAGATCAGCCTCGAGGCGAGGATACTGGCCGTCGCCGACGTGGTGGAGGCCATGGCCTCCTACCGGCCCTACCGGCCCGCCGTCGGGCTGGAGGAAGCCCTCAAGGAGATCGAGGTCAACGCCGGGACCCTCTACGACCCCGACGTCGCCAAGGCCTGCCTGCGCCTGTTCAGAGAAAAGGGGTACCGGCTGGAAAGCTGACAGGCCGGTACCGCCCTCATTTTTATTCCTTCCTCAACTCGAAGGGCCAGCCCGCGATGCCACCCTCCAGTACGGAGACCTTCTCGTAACCCAGCCTCTTGAGTATTGAATCGGCGTCCCACCCGCGGACCGAGATCTTGCAGAAGGCGATGATCTCCCTGTCCCTGGGGAGTTCCGATCCCCGGTCCCACAGCTGCCCCAGCGGGATGAGGGTGGTCTCGTAGGGAAGGGTGCCCTGGGTCTTCACCTCGTCGGGAGAGCGGACGTCGAGAAGCACGGGGTTCTCCCCCTTCCTGATCTTCTCCGCCAGTTCCGACGGGCTCCAGGAGACCATCAGGCCGTCTATCTTGTTCTTCAGGGTATTGGCCGCATGAGTGACGGGGTCCAGCGCCGTAGAGTAGGGTGGCGCGTAGGCGATGTCGGCGTCGGCCAGTTCATCGATGGTGAGGCCCCCCGCCGCGGCCGAGACGAGGATGTCGAGCCTCTTGTCGGCCCTGCCGGCCCCGAATACCTGGGCCCCCAGGACCTTTCGGGTGTTCCTGTCGGCCACGATGCGGACCTGGATGGCGGCGGAGCCTGGCATGAAGTGGGGGGTGTCGGAATCGACGATGGTCACCGCCTCGGCGTTGAAGCCCTCCAGCCGGGCCTGCTCCCTGGTCAGGCCCGTCTTGCCGATGGTGTACTCGAAGGCCTTCATGATGGCCGTCCCCGCCACGCCCTTGAAGGTGGTCGGCAGGCCGGCGATATTGTCCGCTATCACGCGGCCCTGGCGGTTCGCCACGGAGCCCATGGGCTGCCAGACGGGTTTGCCGGTGAGGACATTTTTCACTTCTACACAGTCGCCGCCGGCGTAGATGTCGGGGTCGCTGGTGCGCATGTGGTCGTCGACGATGACACCGCCGCAGCTGCCAAGGGCCAGGCCGGCCTCCCGGGCGATACCGACGTTGGGCCTCACACCGACGGCCATCAGGACCATTTCGGCCGGGACCTCCCGCTTGTCGGTCTTGACGGACTTTATCTCGCCGTTGTATCCCTGGATCTCCAGGACCTTCTCTCCGCCGAAAAAGTTGATGCCCTTTTTCTCAAGGACGGCCCTGAGGAGGTTGCCGAATTCCCGGTCCATCATCTGGGGCAGCGGCGTCTCGCAGAGGTCGACGATGGATACCTGGATGCCCTGGTCGTGGAGGGCCTCCACGACCTCCATACCGATGAGGCCCGCCCCTATGACCACGGCGTTCTTGACCTTGCCGCTGTCGATGGCGGCGCGCATGGCGAGGGCGTCGGGCATATTCCAGAGAGTGAAGACCCTGGGAAGGTCAGACCCCGGTATGGGGGGCCTCAAGGGACTGGCCCCCGTCGACAGGACGAGCTTGTCGTAGGGGAACTCCTTCTCCTCTCCGTTGCGCAGGTCCAGGGCCGTGACGATCTTCTTGCGACGATCGAGCCTCGTGGCCAGGTGTTGAGTATGGACGGTGACGTGCTTGACCTTGCGGAAGAAGTTCTCGTCCCTGACCACCCCTATGGGGGTGGTCATCAGGTCCCGGTACTCTTTGACCACACCTCCCACGTAGTAGGGTAGGCCGCACCCGGCGTAACTGATGTATTCTCCCTTTTCCAGCACGGTGACGTCGGCCCGGGGGTCGACCCTCATGAGCCTCGCCGCCGCCTTGCCACCGCAAGCGACGCCGCCGACGATGAGCACCTTTTTGTCCTTCATGACCCATCCCTCCTTGGGGATCAGGATACTTGCCACTCCGCGGCAGGTGATTGCCGGGAAACCCGGAGCACGCCGCAAGGTTAGTATACCAATAGGGAGTATGTCAAGGATAAAGGAAGGCCGGGGTCAGTTAGAAAAGATGCGCAGGAACCAGGGCCTTTTCCTGCGCAGCGCTTCCCGCACCAGGGGCAGCTTTTTCCTGGCCTCTTCCTCTCCGGCCTTTATGAACTCGCCGGAAGAGAGGAATTCGCTCCAGTCGCTGCCGCTCATGTCGGGGCACAGGCAGACGTCGGCCTTTTCGACCTGGGCCCTTGACATGTGGATACCCCTGATGAGGTCGCAGCGGCGCATTATGTTTATCATGCTGGGGTCCTCGAGGTCGGGCAGTTTGGCGGGGTCCACCGAAACGGCTATCACCGCGTCGGCGCCCATCTTCAACGCGGAATCCACCGGGACGGGCTCGCTCACCCCCCCGTCGGTGATCAGTTTAGCCCCCTCTTCCTCCGGCGGCAGGTAGCCCGGTATCAGGGAGCTCCTCCGGACGGCCTTCCTGATGCTCCCTTCCCGGATCAGGATCGTGTTACCGGAGTTGAGGTCCGTCGCCACTGCGCCGAAGGGTATCTTCGTGTCCTGGACGTTACCCCGGTCCAGCAGTTCCTTGAGGGCCTTGTCCAGGAATTCGGGCTTCATGATCCCCGAACGATGGCCCATGGAGCTCATGTAGATCCTCTGGGCTATGGTCCTGGCGAACTTCTGCAGCAGATGGGAGTCCTGGTCGGCGTCGGCGGCGATATACTTAAGGCCGAAGGAACCGTAATCCATGTTAGCTATGAAATGCTCGTACTTCTCGATCACCGCGGAAGCGTCGGGGTTCTGGGCGTACATGGCGCCGACGATGGCTCCCATGGACGTTCCGGCTATAAGGTCTATGGGGATCCTTTCCTCTTCGAAAACCTTGAGGACCCCGAAGTGAGCGGCCCCCCTGGCGCCGCCCCCGCCTAGGGCCAACCCGACCCTGGTCAAAACGGCCACCCCCCGCTCCCATTATATCCCCTTCGCCGGGAGGGGCGACCCTACGACGGATCTCATGTTAATGCTGCGAATGGGGGTGATGGAGGGCCTGGCGGCGAGCGCCGAGACACGCCTTGATCGATAACGGGAAAGTTTCCTCCCCCGAAGCTCAGGGTACGACCTTTACGGGACGGACCGGGGGAGGCGAGGTCCTTTCGACCGGGACGTTCCTCAGGGGCACCGCCGCCTCCTTCGCGGAAGGGAACATCTGGTCCAGCGAGACCAGGTGGAATCCCCTTGCTCTCAGTCCCTCCACTATCATTGGCAGCGCCTCCATGGTCCACTCCATCCCCCCGTGGAGAAGGATGATCGACCCGGGTCCGGCCGCCTTGACGACGGAGGCCGCCATCTGGCGGGGAGCCCTCTGGACCATGTCCCTGCCGGTAACGTCCCAGAGCACCGTGGTGAGGCCCAGTTCCTGGACGACGGCCAGGGACCGCCTATCCCATTTCCCGCCGGGGGGGCGGAAGAACCGGGGGCGGACGCCGGTGATCGTCTCGATGGCCTGGCTGCAGAAGGTGAGTTCCTCGAGGAGGGTTTCACGGTCGAGCTGGGTGATGTTGCGGTGAGACCAGGAGTGGTTAGCCACGGTGTGCCCTTTCGAGACGAGGTCTTCAAGTATGCCGGGGAACTGGACGGCCTGGGCTCCGACGATGAAGAAGGTGCCCCTGACGGAGAGTTCATCGAGGAGCGCAATGAGCCTGGGGGTCGTGAACTGGCGGGGGCCGTCGTCGAAGGTCAGCGCCACGACGGGTACTCCCTTGGGGCCGGAATAGATTGGGCCCGGGTCCGCCTCGAGGCCGGAAGTGAAACATAAAAGGAGTGCCGCCAGGAACGGGGTAAGACGGGACGGGAGCGACAATTCACCACCCTCTCTCAAACCGGTTAAAGGGACAATAATCCAGCCAATGGGCGAAGTCAAGAATGATTTCGGATTTCATGGCGGGGAGGGGGGAGGCCGGTCCCCGGGGCGATCAGCCGAAAGTGCCCGTCACCCTTCCTTCTTGCCCCGTTCCGGGAGAGGAGCTTTCGGCCCGTTTTCCAGCATGAGCCTCTCAAGCTCCCCGGCCGCCCGTTCGACCACCGGAAGGCACCCGGACCGGCTGTCCCGGTAAAGGTCCTTCAGTGGGTCGCAGTCGATGGCCCCGTGCCTGGTGGCGAATCCTTCCAGGAAGGCCCTGCAGAGGTCTGCGACCAGGGGGTTCTCATGGGACTTCGAGGAGGTGAACCTGACCGAGATCGCGGCGATGGACCCGGACAAAGCCCCGCAGCAGGTGGATCCGATGCCCATGCCGCCCCCGAAGCCGGCCATGATCCTGAGCCCCACGGGGTCGAGCCCCAGGGAGTATTCGTCATTGGCCGCGCAAAGGATGGTCTCGGCGCAGTTCATGTCCTCGAGGAGATAGTAGTACCTGACCCTGTCGATAAGCATCGGAAGACCTCCCGGGTTTGGATCAAATGTGTTACGGTTACCCGACCGTCCTTTTCCTGAGATCTATCTTGCAATACTCGTGCTCCTTCAGGTCGCACCAGAGCATGCCCGCCAGGGGTTCACCCGCCCCCGAGAGGAGCCTCACCGCCTCGGCCGCCTCCAGGGAGGCGACGAAGGCGGGCGTGAAGGGGGGGTTGCCCGTGACATCTTCCACACCCCTGTCCCCGGCCGTGGCCAGTTCCCAGGGGGCCCTGTCGCCGGGGAGGATCACGCAGGCTTGTCCCCAGAACCCACCGATGGCCCCATGGATCATCGGTATGCCCAGTCTCCTGCAGGCCGAGAGGAGCGTCGCCCGGGCTTCGTTGCTGTCAAGGGCGTCAACGGCGACCCGGCAGCCCTCGAGTATCCCCGGCGCGTTGTCGGCTGTCAGGAAAAGATTCCAGGCCGTCACCTCCACCGCGCCGTTGACGGCCTCGACCCTCTTCCTGGCCTCGAGAGCCTTGGCCGCGCCGATGTTGTCCTCACGGCTCAAGGATTGCCTGTTGAGGTTGCTGTCACCGAAGAAGTCCCCGTCGACGACGACAATCTCCCCGACCCCGGCCCTCGCCAGGATCTCCACTATCCACCCCCCGAGCCCCCCGCACCCTATTACCGCCGCCCTTGAAGCCAGGAGCCTCGCCTGGCCCACCAGGCCCAGGGTCCCCAGGCTGCGCTCGTAGCGGGAGGGGCAGATCCCGTTCTCGCAGGCCCAGAGTTCGGCTTCCCTGGCCGGAATGTCGGCATCCCTGGCCGCCTCCCGGCAGACCCGCCAGGGGACCAGGCGGTGATCCCCTTTTTGGGTGCTCGCGGAGACGATCTTTTCCTGCCATGGGAGGGTCATTGTCCGGTCCCCCTTCGTGTTCCACCGATGAAATAGCTGAAACCACGGGACAAGCATACCATCATGGTCCCGCCCGGCGGAGGAACAGGGTACACTGTACTTGGAGATCCTTACGGTTCGATACCATGAGGAGGGATAACATTGAAAAGGGTTTTCGTTTCCGGGGCTTCCGGCAACGTGGGGAAACTGGTGGTCAGGAACGTCCTCGAGAGGGAGGGTTTTGAACTGGCCGGGGGTTGGTGCCTCGAGGCGGGCCGTGACCTGGGCGTCCTGGCCGGCATGGCGCCGGCGGGGGTGATTTCGAGCGCCGACCTGGCGTCGGGCCTCCGTGACTCCTCGCCCGACGTGGTGGTCGATTTCACCTCTACGGTGGTCCTCATGAACAACCTCCGGGTCTATGCCGACGCGGGCGTGGACGCCGTCATCGGGACGACGGGCCTCACCGACGGGGAGATGGCCCAGGTGGGGGAGATGGTGAGAGAGAAGGGCCTGCGCTGGTCGGTGATCTCCAACTATGGCCTGGGGATAAACCTGGTGATGGATTTCCTGAGGACCGCCAGGCAGTACTACCCCTATGTCGCCGTCACCGACAGGCATCCCGCGAGGATGGCCAACGCCCCCAGCGGGACGGCGGCCACCCTGGCCGGCATCGCCGCCGAGGGCCCAAAGGGCGAGGTCGAAAGCCACGAGGTCTTCCCGGGCGTGATGGGCGCCATGATCTCGGGGGTGCCGGTGACCTCCCAGAGATTTCCCTACCCGGGCCCTTATTCGGAGCACGAGGTCACCCTGGCCAGGCAGGACGAGGTCATAAGGGTCACGGTCCAGGATTTTTCCAGCGAGATCTACATGGACGGCATCTTCCTGGCCGTGGGGAAGGTCGGCGACCTCCCGCGAGGGACGCTGGCCCGGTCGCTGAAGGAGCTCGTCTAGGGGTTTCAGAGACCGCCGCCGGCGGCCTGGAAGGTGATCTTGCCCCCCGCCATGGTCAAGATCGGTTTGACGTCCTTTAGTTCCCCCGGCGGGGTGAGGTCGATATCGCGGTTGAGGATCACCAGGTCGGCCCTCGACCCCGACCGCAGTGAGCCGAACTTGTCACCCTGCCCGACAGCCTCGGCGGCGTTCACCGTGAAAAGGGCGAGAGCCTCGTCGAGGGTCAGCCTCTGGCCGGGGAGCCACCCTCCCGCGGGTCGGCCTTCGTCGTCGACCCTGTTCACGGCGGCCCAGACGCCCCTCCAGGGGTTGGTGGGCTCCACGGGCGCGTCGCTCGACCCGGTGAGCAGCAGACCGGCCCGGAGCATGCTCTTCCAGGCGTAGGCCCACCCTAGCCTGGCGCGGCCTATCCTGCCCTCGGCAATGGCGATGTCACTGGGGACGAAGGCGGGCTGGACATCGCAGACCACGCCGAGTCGGGCCAGGTCCCGGACCTGGTCCGGTCGGCATACCTGAAGGTGAACGACCCTGTGACGCAGCCCCGACGGGAGGGGGGGCAGGTCCCTCAGGGCCTCCATCGCCCGGATGAACTGGTCGACGGCCGCGTCGCCGATGGCGTGGACCTGCACCTGGTTCCCGGCGGCGTGTTCCTCCCTGGCCTGACGGAAGAACTCCTCGTCGCTCCTGTTGAGCACCCCCCGGGTGGAGGGGGCGTCCTCGTAGGGGAAGGTCATCGCCGCCGTCCGGCCTCCCAGGGAGCCGTCGAGGAAGAACTTCCTTCCCCCGTAGCAGAGCCACTCATCGCCCTGGCCGCTGGACTCCCACACGGGGAGGGGCTCGTCGCTGTACAGGCGAACCCTGACGGGGAATTCCCCACGCTCGTGCAGAACCCGGTAGGCCCCCAGGTCCTCCCCCAGGCCGTAGGACGGGGCGCTGCAGGTATGGACGCCGGTGATGCCCTCCGACGCGAGGGTGAGCATGGTCTCCTTCAAGGCCCGGGCCGCCCCGGCCGTGTCCCTCTCCATGGCCCGGATCACCGGCCCGGCGGAGCCCTCGAGGAGCGTCCCGGTGAAGCGACCCCGTCCGTCCCGAACGACGCCGGCGCCGGTGAGGCCCGCCGCCGAGAGCCCGGCCTCATGGAGGGCCCTGCTGTTGACCACGTGCACGTGGGTGCAGACCCGGACGAGGAGGACCGGGTTGGGGAGGCCCAGCCCGTCCAGTTCCTCCAGCGTGGGCATGGCCGTGTCGGGCCAGCGGGAGTTGTCAAAACGGACCCCGTGGATCCAGCGGTCGGGGCTGAGTTCTGCGCCCTTACGGCGGACCCGCTCCAGGAGATCTTCCCTCGATGACGCCTCGTAAAGGGAAAGGGCCGATCCCTGCCTGACGAGGGCCCCGAGGTGCAGGTGCGAGTCCGTGATCCCGGGGAGGACCGTCCGACGGCCGGCGTCGATCCATTCGACGCCCCCCGGTTGGCGGCCGTCCCTGACCTCCTCGTAACTCCCCACGGCTATGATGTCGCCGCCCTTGACGACGAGCGCCTCGGCCCGGGGCCTCCGCGGGTCGCCGGTCCACAGGGAGCCCCTGATCCCGATGGCTGTCCCGGCCATTCCAGGGGTCCCTTCTAGATGTCCACCGGTATGAAGTGCCTTGCCACCAGCCCTATCAGGAAGGAGATCGCCGCGACGCCGAGGCTTATGGCAGCCATCTCGAGGAAAGCGGGCCTGAAGGGCGTCTCCTTGACAACGGAAACGAAAAAGGAGAAGAGCAGTATGACCACCAGCGCGTTGAAAAGGGACCAGGCCAGGGCGGCGTATACATTCCCGACGATGAAAAAGGGCGCCACCAGCAGGGCGACGGTGACCAGGTAGGCGATCCCCGTGTAGATCGCGGCCTTCAGGGGGTTAAGGTCGCCGCTGTCGGTCCTCTGGGAGAGGAATTCCGAGGCGCCCATCGAGAGGGTGGCGGCCACGCCGGTGATGAGGCCGGCGACGCCCACCACCCTGCCGTCGGTGAGGGCGAAGGTGAAACCCGCCAGGGCGCCGGTCAGCTCCACCAGGGCGTCGTTGAGCCCGAGCACCATGGACCCGATGTACTTGAGCCGCTCCTCGTCGAGGAGGTCAATGAGGGCCTTCTCGTGTTCCTCCTCCTCTTGCATTATTTCCGTCGCCACGGGGAGGACGTCCGCCACGGCGCCGTAGGTCTCCATGGCGGAACCCTCGTTCCGCTCCATGATCTTTATGGCGAAGGTGACGCCGAACACGAAGGCCAGCAGCAGGTACCAGTACAGCATCAGCCGGTCGGGCGCAAGGCTCTCACCGGTGTAGCGCCGCCATATCCCGGCGTGCCGCTTCTCGTCCTGGGCGATCTTTTCAAGGACCTCCCGGTTCTTGCCCTTCATCCACTGGGAGAGCCTCCTGTATACGTGGTACTCGGTGATCTCCGTCCTCTGGAAGACCTTGATCCTTTCCAGTATTTCCGGTGTGATCCCCTCTTTACCCATCGGTCGCTCCCTCCCTTGATCTCGCCTGTTTATGATCCAGTCCCGTACCCCGCGGTGTCACCTTTGCCGAGGGGCGCGGTTCCGTATAATATATCAAAAAGAGGCCCCGGGGCCTTGGGCCGCGGGTACTCATCCGGGCGTCCCTCGACGCCGGGGTGGCGGAGATGGTCGGTGCGCCCCTCACGCGCCGGGGTCTTCCCCTGTTCTACCGACCAGGGCCGCCGCCCTGGAACTGATATCGTCTATGACGGAATAGATGACCGGGACGAAGATCATCGTGACAAAAGTCCCGAATATCAGCCCGCTCGCGGCGACGATCCCCAGGGGACTCATCCTCTCCAGGCCGACGGCCCACTCCATGACCAGCGGCGTCAAACCGATTATGGTCGAGGTGACGGTCATCAGGATCGGCCTCGTGCGGGTCTTGACCGACCTGACGATGGCCAGGGTTCGCGAAGCCCCCCGCTTCCTGGATTCAATGATGAAATCCACCAGGAGGATGCTGTTGTTCACGACGGTCCCGGCGAGGAGGATGAACCCCATGGCGGCGTTCATCGACATCGATTTGTTGAAGAGAAGAAGCCCCCACAACCCTCCCGCGACAGCCGGCGGGACTATCGAAAGGATCGTCAAAGGGTAAAGGAAGGACCTGAAAAGGGAGACCAGCAGGAAGTAGAGGAGCACCACCCCCAAAAGGAGGGCCTTGCCGAGCATGGCCATGCTCTCTCCAAGGTCAGCCGAGCTCCCCGCGACCTCGATGGAGTAACCGTCCGGGGGCTGGATGCCCCGGAGCCGAAGTTTCACCTCGCTCGTCACATGCTTTATGGTGCGGCCCCGGTTGACCCCGGTTATGTCTATGGTGTTCCTGAGCCTTTCCCTGGTGATGAGGGGCGCTTCAGGGACGGTGCGCACCCTCGCCAGTGCCGAAAGGGGCAGAAGGCCGTCCCCGGTCACGATGGTCACATCCAGGATATCCTCCTCTTTCTCCAGGTACTGGTCCCCGTAAAAAACCCTCACCGGGATATCGGAGAAAGAGGGGACTTTCAGGTAGGTGGCGGTGCGGCCATTCAGGGCCGTGCCCACTTCACGGGCGATGTCCGTCGGCGAAGTGCGGTACCGCGAGGCAAGGTAGGGGTCGACCTCGATATTCCGGGTCTCCTTCTCTATGAACCAGCCCTGGTGTACGTCCCCCAACCCCTTTACGCCCTCCATGGCGGACACAGCTTCCCTGGCGAGGCTATCCAGCAGGGGCGCATCGGGGCCGCTGATGATCACATCGAGCGGGGCCTTGGTTGTGGCCCTCGGCGTGGCGCCGTACTCGGTGAGCCTTGACCATCGCAACCCCTCGATACTTTTGAAATCAGCCCTCCAGCGGTCCAGGATCTCCCAAATGTTTTCCTTCCGCTTCGAACGATCCACCATGAGGACCTTGATCCGCCCGGCCTGGGGGGTTGAACCGCCCCCGAAGCTGGGCGACCCGGGCTCCGAGCCCACCTGCGATGAAAGGGACAATACGTGCTTCTCCTCGAGGATCTTCTTTTCCATGGCGGTCAGGGTCTTTTCGACGGCTTCCGGAGATCTTCCAGCGGGGTTTTCAAATTCGATGAAGGCAATGCCCGTGTCCATGGGGGGCATCATCTCCCCTCCCAAAAGGGGCATCACCAGGCGAAGGGTGAGCAGGAAGAAAAGGGCGAAGGCTACGACCGTCAGGCCCCGGTGCCTCAGGCTGACTTTGAGCAGTTCGATGTAAAAAGTGACGACCTTTTTCAGTACCCCGTCGAACCAGGAGGTTATCTTCCGGAGTACGCCTGACGGGCGGTGTCCTTTGCCCTCCAGCACGAACCCGGCCAGGAGGGGGATTATCGTGAGCGCCGCCACGAGGGAGGCGGCCAGCGTGGCGAAGAGCACCATGTTTAGGGGCCTGAGCACCCGGCTCGTGTAGCCGCTGGAACCCATGACGGGGAGAAGGACGATAACGGTGGTCAGCATGCCGGCCGTCACGGAAAGGGCCACTTCCTTCGCCCCGGCCACGGCCGCGACGCGTGGGTCCTTCATGCCCGTCGCCTCGTGGACCCTGAAAATATTCTCTAGGACCACCACCGAAGCGTCGACCACCATCCCGACGGCGACGATCATTCCCGTGAGGGTCACCATGTCGATGGTGTAGGGGCTGGCCCAGATAACGGCGAGGCCGAACAGGAATGAAAGGGCGATGCTGACTGAGGATACCAGGGCCGCCGCGAGGTTGCCCAGGAACAGGAAGTTCACCACCACTATCAGGATTATCGCCTGTACCAGCGATCCGTACATGCCGGAGATATTGAGTTCGATGAGGGGCTTCTGGCTGTCAGTCACCTCGATCCGCATGCTTCTGAAGCGGGACTCCAACTCCGGGATGAGGTCCATAACCGCCTTCACGACCCGAATGGTGTCGCTTCCTTCGGCCCTCAGCACATTCACCGCAATGGCCGGCCGCCCGTTCCCGTGATAGAGGCTCCTTTGGGGCATCTCGCCTATCCCGACACGCGCTACATCCCTGAGGTTCACCGCACCGCCTTCCGGTGAGGCGATCACGGTATCCCCTACTTGATCAACCCCGGGAAAAAGCGAGTCCAGGGTGAAATGGATCTCCGCGCCCTCCACGGTCAAGCGTCCGGCGGGAGCGGAAATGTTCTGCTTGGCGATCGCCCCGATCAGGCCTTCGAGAGAAAGGCCCGAAGCGGCGAGGAGATCCCTGTCGACCGATACCTCGACGGAAGGGTGATGGCCTCCGAAGACCTCGACTTCGCCCACCCCGGGGATCCGTAGCAGTTCGTCCCTGATGACGTGTTCCGCAAGCAAGCGGATCTCGGAGAGGGTCGGCCCCCCTTCGTCAAGGGGGGACAGGGCCAGGGTCACCGCCGGCGCGGTGCGGCTGGTGATGCTGTAGACAAGGGGTTCCGCCGTTCCGGCCGGGAACCTCGGCGTTACGGCCGCGAGGGCGTTCCGCACCTCCGTCACGGCTTCGGATACCTTTTTCCCGTAGGCGAACTCTGCCCGGAGCGAAGAAACGCCGTCGGCGGTCGTGCTGGTCTGGTTGGCCAAACCGTTGAGGCCGCTGATCTCCCGCTCGAGGGGCTCCGTTACGGTCCTGGCCATCTCCGGGGCCGAAGCCCCTTCCCTGACGGTAACGACCAGCACCTGCGGAGGCGTGGTGTCGGGGAAAAGGTCCCTGGGGGATGACATCACACCGGCCAGGCCCAGGACGCCTACGGCGCAGGCCAGGGCAAGGACAAGGTAGGGATGCTCGAGGGACCACTTGGCAAGGTTCATTCTTCGCTCACCTCGCGGCCCTCGGATAACGCCGCCCACCCGAAGGGGCTGTTCCGGACCACGTGGTCGCCCTCGGAGAGGCCCTTAACGGCGGACCTTTCCCCGTCGGAGGCCACCACGATCACCTCCTGCTTGTTCAACCTGCCCCCGGAGACCGTGTAGACAAAAGAACTCTCTCCGGCCCGTATGACCCCTTCCGCCGGGATGGTGATCACGTCCTCGTGGGTGCCGAGGGTGACATCGATGGTCAAGGAGACCCCCCGCCCGTACGCCTTTGGCGCGGCATCGCCCGGGTCCTTCTCGAGCGTCGCCTCAACGCGCCCCATCCTGGCCGCGTCGACGGAGGGCGAGACGCGGTCGACCCGGCCCTTGATGGAAGACCGGCCGAAGGAGCCCGATAGGGTCTGACCGATCTTGACGAGTCCCAGGTCTTCCTGGGGAACCCTGAAGATCACCCTCCACCCGCTCCTGTCCTCCACGGTGAAAAGGGCCTCCCCCGGCCTGGCGAGGTTCCCCGGCTCCGCCCGGCGGGCGGTAACGGTGCCGTCGAAGGGACTCCTGATGGAGAAGAGCGCCAACCTCTCCTGGAAGGCGGCCGCCTCGGAAGCCAGGGAACCCTGCCTTTCCTTCAACGCCCGTATCCTGCTTTGGATCTCCTTGAATGCCGCCTGGGCCTCCGCTTCTTTCAGGGAAGCCATCTCCAACTCCGATCTCGCTATGGCGCCTTCAGAAAATAGGAAGGCCGCCCGCCCGGCCTCTTCACGCCAGTAGGCCGCGTTCTTTTCGATGGAGACCTTCCGCATCCTCAGTCCCTCCATCTCGGCCTCGGCCTCGGAAATGCGGGACTTGGTGGCTTGGAACTGGTACCCCGCTTCGGAACCGTCCAGGGCGGCGAGGAGTTCCCCGGATGAGATCTCATCGCCGATGTCGACGAATACCTCGTCGATACGGGCCGTCACCTGTGAGGCGACCTCCGCCGTCGCGAGGGGCTCCATCGTCGCTAGGTACCGCTTCTTTTCCGCCAGGCTGCCCCTGGCGGCGACCTCAGTCGTCACCTTCAGGGGGTTCGGGTGGAATTCCGCGGCGCTCTCGATCTGGCTTGTCCGTAACCTGAGCAGGATCACCGCGCCGGCTACAAGCACGACAAGGACAAGGAGCCATGGTTTTTTGACCAGGTTTCTGATCCTAGTATTCACCGGATCCGCCTCCCATCGCGAAGGTCAGCCTTGCCGCGGCGATGGCACCCTCCGACAGCGCCGCATCCCGCCCGGCGCGGGCCGACAGCCATGCCGCCTGGGACGAAAGCACGTCGGTGGTCGTCCCCTTGCCCGACCGGAACCTCAACTTTTCTATCCGGAGGGCCTCTTCAGCCGCCCTGACCGCCGCCTCCGTTACAATGATCCTCTCCCGGGCGAATTCGTAGGCCCGTACAGCCTCGGAGACCTCGAAGTAAACCCGGGAAGCCATCTCGCGGGCCTCCGCTTCCGCGGCCGCCGCTTCGGAGGCCGACTGGCGCCTCCTTGCCGAAGAGAGCCCCCCGTCGAGAAGGGGTATCTCCACGGCCAGTTCCACATCAGTCCTGGATTCGCCGACCCCGTTGGAAGCGCTCCGGTATCCATGCAGCCCCCTGAGGAAAAACTCGGGGTTTTTCGACGCCAGGGTCGCGAGAACGCCCTCCTTGCCGGCCGCCGCTTTGTCGAGGGCGGCTTTGTAATCCGGCCTTTTCTCAAGGGCTTTCGAGGCCCTATCCTCGACGCTGAGGTCATCGATGTCCGGTGTTTCCGGGAAAGGGCCTTCCAGGTCAAAATCCTCGCCTTTGCCGTCGATCCCGATAATAAAGAGGAGGTCCTCCTTGAGGCTTTCCAGTTCATGCCTTGCCCCCAGCAACCGTTCCCGCGTCAAAGCCACTTCCGCGTCCATCCTGAGGGAATCGACCCGCGCCGCTTTGCCGGAGTCGACCATGGCCTGCACGTCCTCCCCATGCTGGAGCAGTGACCCCAGCGATGCTTCCAGCGCCCCGATACTTTCTTTGACGGAAAGGGCCATGAAAAAGAGGCGTTCCACATCGTAACGCAGTTTCTGTTCCTGCCTTTCGAGAGAACCCCTGGCGGCCTCCAGTAGTTTCCGGTCCGCCATGGTCCTGTGCCTCGTCTTTCCTCCGTCCCAGAGGGGTATCTCCAGGACGACCGATGCCTCGGTGAAGGCGTCGTCGTAGACGCCCTTCTCGCCGTCATATCGCGCCGGCCAAAGCCTTTGCTGCTCCCCGGCGGCCAGGTATTTCCCCACGGCGAAAAGCTTCGGCCCCATTTTCGCCAGGGTCTCGTCGACCTTCGCGGCGGAAACATCCACCCGATGCCTGAGAGCCTCGATGCCGCGGTTTCCGGAAAGAGCCGCGTCAAGGCATTTTTCGAGCGTCAAGGGTTGTGCTTCCGAGGCCAGGGCCGCGACGGGCCCGAGCAAAAAAACGGCGGTCATCGCCGCTCCAAGGAGGTAATAAGATCCAGTCCTCGGTTTCATTATTTCACCTCGCAAAAGTGAATGATCATTCACTATAGTGAAAAATTATTTCAGCCCACAAGGTCCTTGACATATTTCCGCCAGGCCTTTCCGGCCAGGGGACCGAGGTGGACATCGCCGCCGCTGATGGCCGTCATGACCGCTGTATGCTGGATGAGGCTCACGAATACAAGGGCGGCCTCCCCAGGGTCGGTATCGGGGCCGACCCTCCCGGTCTTTATCGCTTCCTTCATGATGTCGGCCACGGCTTTCCTGAAGAATTCGTGGATCTCCAGGACCCGGCGCCGCATCTTGGGGTCGCCAAAGGCGGCATCCTCTGAAAGGACCAGGAGAGGCATCCCCGGGGATCCCCCGATCATCTTGAGGTGTTCATCCATGATGAACTCCAGCCGCTCCAGGGGATCCGGGGTTTCCTCGCCCGACCGGGCTAGGTGCTTCTCGAGGGACGCCCGGATGCTGTCGACGATAGCGAGGACCAGTTCCTGCTTACCGGAGAAATGCCGGTAGAGCGCGGAGGGGACGAGGTCCACTTTTTGGGCGATGTCGGGCATCCTCAAGTTTCTGAGCCCCTTCTCCCCGATGAGGCCGAGGGCCGCGCTGATGATCTGCTCCCTTCGTATTTCCGTGTCCAACCTGACCGCCATCTACCATCAACCTCCAAAGTGAATGATCATTCACATTATAGCCCTGTTTTTCCTCTTTGCAAGGGGGTCATTGTTTTCAAGGTTCGGAGTGGCGTGAATTGCCAGGGGAAGGCTCTGGTGTCTTCCCGGGTACTGATCGGCCCCTTGTCGCCGGGGGAGGTCAAGACCTTGTTGAAGGAAACCGATGAAAGGACGTACCGCGGGTAATAGCGGAGCCTGGGTACTTTTAAGGGATCGGCGGTTTCCCTGCCGCGAAGCGGCTTGAGTGCTTCCATCACCTATCCCTTCCCAAGGGTAAAGTGATATAATCAACCAAAGCCACCGGCGAGGCGCGCGGAAAACTTTCAAGAGGAAGAGAGCCATGGAGAGAGGTAGGGAGAAAGATCGCCCGGTTTTAACGCGCCAATTTGAAGGACCTGGAGGACACTTCGCTTCGGGAGCGAAGGGAAAACAGGCTGGCTTCACCCTGGTGGAGGTACTGATCTCGATCCTGATCCTTTCCATCGCCCTCTTCTCGATGGTGACGCTGGTCACTCACGTCGTGGCCCTCCAGGCCGACCTTGAGGAAAAGGAGGAAGCCTCGCTCGAGGCGGCCTCGGTGTTGAAGAAGATCGAATACCTCCCCCTTAAAGATATCACTGAAGGCATGTCGCTGGAGAAATACAGGAATAACCTGAAATACACTCCCCAACTTTTCATCGACGGAGAAGAGACCGCCAGGGGCGAGACCGTCGGGAAGACCTTGAGGTTCAAAGTCTCCTGGAGTGGGGTCAGGGGGGACAAGGAACTGGAATTCATAAGAACCATCAGTGCCACCGGCGAACAGACCAGGGGCAAAAGGATGAAGGGTGAACAGTAACGGCAACGGCAGGATGATCCCGGGCCCGCTGGTGGAGGCGACCGTGAACGAAAGGGTTCTATCTTCCTGGGAAGTGAGAGTGAGAGATTTGGCATCCAGGGTTCTTTCTTGCCGGCGTGTTTCCTTCACCCGAACGGGGCGAAGGGGTTTTTCACTGGCGGAAGTACTGATCACCATCCTGGTGACGGCGGTCATCATGGGCGCGGTGATCACCGTGCTGTCGCTTTTTTTCTCCAACTTCCAGTTCGTCTCTTCCGGCGTCTCGGCCCGCCAGAGAGCGGAAATGGTCCTTTCCATCCTGGCGAAGCCCACCCAACACGCGGGGCTCGGGATGCCCGTGACCTCGGGTGACTTCCAGGCGGCTTTCGACCAGGTCTACACACCCGAGATCACCCCCCAGGATTACCCCTCCGCTCTTCACATCACAGGGTCGGGGGAACTCCACCTGGCCTTCGGGGAACCCACGGGGCTCTCCGTCCTCCTCCCTGAGGACATCCAGGCAGGCTCCGGCGCCACGATCCAGGTCCAGTTGAACGGAGCACCTGAAGGTATCGTCCCTGGTGACTGGGTCGTCTTCCCCACCGGCGTCTCACCCCTTATCGTAAGGTCCGTCTCCGGCAACGACGTGACCCTCGAGAACCGCGGAGGCCCGACGGGCATCTCCCGGCTGGACGAACTGCACAAGGTCAAGTTCTTCAGGGCTTATTGCGAGGACGGCCTTTTCCACGCCCTTGACCCGAGGCCGGGGAGGGGCGGCGGCGTCACCGTCGAAGGCGTCGAGGGACTTTCGGTGAACTTTGACGAAGAAACGAGGGTGATAAGTGTCACCATCACCGGCCGCGGCAAGGAGGGGAACTGGGAGGACTTCGAGGATATCGAGGCCAGTTGGAGGGTGAAGAACCTATGAGAACAGGTCCTAAGAGAACGGGAGCCGTACTGCCCCTCACCCTGGTCGTCCTCCTCGTGGGGATAGCCTTTTCTGCTGTAGTGCTGGTGATGGTGGAAAATTACTTCTCCACTTCGACGAACCTGGTCAGGGAGATCGACGTCACCGGCGAGGCCGAAGGAGGGCTCGAGGAGGGAAAGCAATGGCTGGACGGCTATATCAGGACCCACGACAGGTTGCCAAGGTTCTCCCCCGATGACCCCGAGGACCTGACAGGAAAGGTGAATGTCACGGGAGACCCCTCGGCTCTCAGGGTACACCATATCCCTCCCGCCCCGGCGGCGGGGAACCCCAGGGTCATGGTGGAAGTGGAGGTCTTTGACCTTAATTACGATATCGGGACCATCGCGCTGGACCCCGGGGTGATCTTCCCCCCCCGGCTTGACGCGACGATGATCGAGTACATGGGGTCATGGCACATGAGTTCCTCCTACGCCGCCTCCAACCGCGGGGAGGGCAGCGTCGGCGCCGGCTTCGGGGTGGACCGGTTCGGGGTCTACCTCGTCAGGAGCAGAGCCGTCCTCGGGGAGAAGGAAAAGTCCCTGAGCGAGGCTGTGATCCGGGTCCTGGGCAAGTGAGCCTGAAAGGCAGGTGACCGGTATGAAGGTAAGAGGAAAGGAAAGAGCCCGGCAGCTCCTTGGAGGTGCCGGATTGGCCGCCGCCATCCTCATGGCTTCGCTGTTTTCGGCCGGGGCCGCCCACGGGGCTTTCACCATAACTAAGACGGTAGACATCTCCGACCCCAATCCTGGGGATTACGTCGTTTTTACCATAGGATTCGGGGTCACCCGGAATACCACTTTATCGGAGGCCACTCTTGTGGACGTCATGTCATCCTTTGAGGATGTCACTTACACTTATGACCGCGTCGGCGGTACGCCGCAGCGGACCGTGACGGTAGGGCCTAAATCCTGGCCTCGCAACAATACTTTTCCCGACAAATTGGTGGGAGACAACAGAACCGATCCGAAAAACTACACCATCAAAAATAATATGATCAAGATTAGGGCACGAGTACCGGAGGGTAAGGCCGGCCAGGACATCACCAACGTGGCTACCATATCGAAACGCGGAGAGACCACACAGTCTGCCTCGGTTACGGTCCACGTCCAAAGCGGCACTCCGGCTGTGTCACCCCAGATATTCACCTCCTATGCCAAACCTGCCCCCGCCCTTTATGAGAACAGGGTCGAGCCCAACGTGCTCCTCCTCCTCGACACGAGCGGGTCCATGACCTACGAATCCGATTCGGAAGATACGACCTGGGGCGATGGCTCCAAGCCGGTGAGTTTTGGCTTTTCGAGCCGCCAGTTCTACTACGGCAAGGACACGGACAGTAGCAACAACGACCCCGGGAACCCTTCAAACTATCACCCCAACCTCAAGTACGTCCCCCAGGCCGAGGTAGACCTGATCGACTCCGACCAGGGCAGCCAGGCAAAGACGTGGCTGGGAGGCGAGCACCCCAACGACGACCCCCCGCCGGGCTACTCCCGCTACAAGTACCCCAACGACAGCCGCCTCTACAAGATGAAGTTGGTCCTCAACAAGATATTGTCCAACCCGGAACTGACCTCGGGCCTCAGGATCGCCCTGGCCACCTATCACCAGAAGGAGTCGGCCGGAGGCACTGACGCCGATTGGTACCAGTTTACGCTTCAAAGTAGTCGATATCCCTATAACTATTCCAACGAGACCCAAAAATTACACTACGCCAAGGAGGGCGACCCCAAGGCCCTCTTGAGGGTGCCCTTCGGCTCCGCCGACGATCCCTCCCATCTTTCGGACATCCTGAAATGGTTCGACGGCGTGGAGGAAAGCGGCAACCCCGAACTCCGGGCGGCGGGGTGGACTCCGCTCGCGGCCTCGATCTACGGTACCCAGGATTCGGCGGTGAAGTTCTTCAAGGCCAATGACGTGGTACAGTGGCGGTGCCAGTACAACTGGCTCATTGTCCTCACCGACGGGGCCGACACGGAAAAAGGTAACCCCGCGGAAGCCGTCAGGAAATTGTACCACGAGAACATCACCGCCTCCGAGGACAGGCAACGCGGACTTCCGGTGAGGACCCTGGTGATAGGCCTCATCGATCCTGAGGAGATGACGGAGCTGGCCGGCACTCTGGAAAATATGGCCGACCTTGGTTGGGACGGCCAGGTCGGCGAGGCCGACCCGGAGGACCCGAGTCCAGGAGCCTTCTTCTCGACCGATATCGAAAGTCTGATCTATACCTTCCGGAGAATTTTCGAGATCATCCAGGCCTCCAGGACGACCAGCGGGGCCCCTATGGTAAGCCCCGCCCGGACCGAGGCCGGCGATTCGTCGATCTACGTGGCTTCCTTCCTCCCCCAGAATTCGGCCCAGTGGAAGGGACACCTCTTCCAGTACACCGTGGGCGAGGATGGCGCCCTCGACGAGGATGCCAACTGGGATGCCTCGAGCACCCTCCAGGAGCTTGAGCCTGGCGGAAGGAAGATATTCACCGTCGACTGGGCCGGCATGCCTTCTCCCAAGGCCCAGGGTCTGGGCGGCGGAACCAACCTCGTGAACTTTGACGGCTCCGCCTCGTTGATGGACGAGGTGACCGGTTCCGGGGAGTACTCCCTTTCGTCGGATTTCCTCGCCCTCTTCATCAGCTGGGTCCGGGGTTTCGATATATGGAATGAGAACCCGGCGTCCACTGGAGGGCACCGGTACATGTTCGCCGACGTCTACCACGGGGGCGTGACGGAGGTGGGGCCTCCCAGGGCCAACTACCCGTCCCAGGCCTATGCCGATTTCGCCGCGTCCCACGCGGAGAGGGACAAGATCCTCTACCTGCAGAGCAACGCCGGGCTCCTTCACGCTATTGACCCCGAAAACAACGGGGCAGAAAAGTGGGCCTTCATCCCCCCCAACGTGCTGGGCAACGGGAGGCTCCTAGGCCTCAAGGGTGAATTCGCCAACGACGGCAAGGTGGAAGTGTACAACAGGACACCCTCCATTCCCCGATACCTCCTCGACGGGCCCCTCGTGGCCGAGGATGTCCTCATGGGGGGCGAGTGGAGGACCATCCTGGTCGGGTTGCTGGGCTACGGAGGCCAGGGCCTGTACGCTCTCGACGTGACGGAACCGGAAGAGCCCGTCTTTTTATGGGCCGTGGAGAACAACATCGTCACTCCCGACGGCTCCTCGGCCCTGGGCGCCGACTCGAGGAAGATCCACTACTGGAAAAAGAGCCGAAGCCTCCAGGCGGACTACACCATCCACCCCCACGCCGAGGTCGGGGAGGAACTTGACTACCGTGGCCTTTACAGGACCCTGAGCACCCCCATCGTGGCCAACGCCGCCGGCGTGGTGAACGGGGGGCAAGGCCTTTGGGAGGACCGTTGGGTCGCGGTCATGGGCAACGGCCACCCGGGGAATTTCGGCGGTAACCCCGGCAGGGGTACCGTCTACATGATCGATGTCCAAAGCGGGGAGATACTGAGGAAACTGAGCGCCCAGGACTCGGGCGGCGCCAATGTGCTCAAGCCCGTCTGCTCCCCGGTGACCGGCTTCGGACGGAGCATGGCCACCAGGCTCCTGGACCACCTTTACGCCGGGGACATAGGCGGGAACGTCTACTCCTGGGAGTCCGGCCGTGACAACTGGGGCACCGCCCTCAAGATCTTCCAGGCCCCGGCCGGCGACGCCGGCATCACCTACAGGATGGACGTGGGCATGCTGGGAGGACAGCCCTGGCTGTTCTACCAGACGGGGGATATCGAGAACCTGAACTACTCTTCTTCCGGCTACAGGCTCTACGCCCTCAACACCTCCAGGGCGACGGAACAGAGCCCCCTCACCATTGCAGACCTCGAGGGGTTGACCCCCACCCAGGGGACGTCGTCGAACACCAACGGTTGGTACCTGGATTTCCGGACCACCCCAGTGGAGATACCCTCGACGCCGGTGACCTTTTACAACGGCTACCTCCTCTTCGCCACCTTCTCGGGGAACTTCAACGACCCCTGCGCGATCGGGAGTTCCAGGTTCTACGCGGTGAACGCCCTGACCGGCGGCGGCGCCTGGGGTGGCGGGAACAAGTTCATCCAGCTGGAGGGGCTCCAGGTGGCGGGGATCACCGTCTTCGACGACAAGGTCTACTTGGGCGTCGTGGGTTCGGCCTCAGCGGGGGACCTCAAGAGCGCCCTCGGTGACAGTGCCCGGTTGACGGGGAACCTGCTCTCCTTCGATCTTCCCGAGGAGATACCTTCCAGCGGGGATGCCGGTGCCGGGGCCGAACCGGGGCCCATTTTCTGGAGGGAGTGGAGGACAAAATGATGAGATCTCCCGCTTATGCCGGGGCGAGGGTCCTGCTGGTCATGATCGCCCTGGCCCTTTCGCTTTTCCTGTCGGGGGACGCGGCCCCAGCCCTGGCGCAGGATGCGGGTCCCCCGCCGGCCGGGGAAGAAGAGGTGATCTACGAGAACAAGGTGGGTGCCATCCTGGAAAACCTCACGACGCTGCCCTACGACATCGTCACCGGGAAGATGGAGAAGTATCCCTGGGACCCAGAAAAGACACGATTCCTGTCGAGGGGCGGCACGGCGATAGGCCCGTGGGCCTTCCTCGATCAGAACAAGGGCCGGACGGTTATGCTCTACCTTGATGCCGACGGGATGGTCGTCATGGTCGAACCCGTGGCGATGTAGGGGCTTCCGACAAGGTCCCCTTCAGTTCTTGAACATTGTTCAACACACAGCCCCAGAGGGTTTTTTTCTCCCTTCGGGGCTGTGTGCGTTGTGGGGGTAATGAGTACCGAGCGCATGTAGGGGGTTACTATCTCCCTGAACTGGGCCGCGGAATTCCAATTGATATGACCCAGGTGAGCCAGTCGGCCGGCCACAATTCCCGGTGATCTCTCGAGTTTTTCTGCGAATTCACCGATGGCCTGGGGTGAAAAATCACCTTTGTCGCGGAAGAACCTGAGTGCCAAGCTTGGGATCAATTGTTCCGAGGCGAAATCATCGGCCTCCGTCTCCTTTTCATCGCGGTCCCTATCGTTCGCGAAATCTATAAAAGTATCTTTTTTGCTGTGCCCCTTCAAAATATGGCCGAGTTCGTGCACCAGGGAAAACCAGATAATATCCCCGTAGGAACCTCTCAAACTAAGGATTACCAGCGCTTTCTCCCGGGAAAGCCATTTTGTGGCCCCATTGACATAGGTTTTGGGCAGGTGAGGCACCAAAACGACGGCAACACCGCACTCGGCGCAGATACGGACAGCTTCCTTTTTAGCCTCAACCAGCGGTAAACGGCTAAGGGCAAGCAAGGCGGGCAATTCCGATCTTAAGCGATCCCGTGAGAAGGGAGCCGTTTCAGTTTTTGACCCCAGTATTTCTCCCTGGCGTAACCAGGTGGCCAGAGCATAGGGAGAAACATCGGGATTCTTTTTTCTGCGAAACGCGGCTTGGAGCGTAAGTTCCACTTTCTCCAGGGAAGCCACGGCGAAAAAGCGTAGCAGGAGTTCTATTCGCTCCTCCCACTGTTTTTTCTCGGGGACCATTCCTTGTTTCGCCATCGTTGCGTAAGGAAATCGTTTAGCTAGGTCTATTTCCTTTTGCATCCGCCTCTGGGCTTCAATCCTCGCGAGGTCGGCCTCGTACCCGGCCTGGAGGTTCAACCAGAAGGTCGCCTTTATCCCCAAGACCTTCTCCAGTGCCACCGCCGTGTGAGCCGAAAGGGAGGCACGGCCCTGAACTATCTCCTGGACGGTTTTTTTTGTTATGCCCGTTCTGTCGGCCAGTTCTTTTTGTGTCATGGAATTGGCCTCCAACACTTCCTGAAGCGTTTCTCCGGGGTGAAACGCGATATCAGAAAGTTCAAAGGGAAATGTTCTTTTAGTCATGGTAGTTTTCCACCTCGATGACCAGGATGCTCGTTATTCGTGAAATATCGATCTCGCCCCTTTCCGTCCTTGGTAGGGGGTTATCGTTGGGTTCGAAAATGATTCTGAAACCGGATTTTTTATCAACGTCGACGGTATACTGGCCCTTCCTATTATGTTTCAGTTTGTGCCTGCGAAAGGGAGGCGTAGGAGGTATGTCCTCAAGGGTTTCGAAAGCCCGCAATTCTTTTATTCTTTTTTGCAACTTCCTCGCCAGATTCTCTCCCAGGTCCGAATGTCCGATGGCATATTCATAGATACAGCATATTTTCCCTAATCTTGGGTTCTTGAATTGTATATCCAAGTCGCGCCCCCGTCAATAAATATACACTAAAAACGTGTATAAAAAGAGGAAGAACTTTATTAGGACATATTATTGGGAATCTCCTTGCAATATTAACGGAACAATGTGGCGATTACGCCATTCCTCATGCAGTAGAAGCCCGCCGAAACCTTCCTGCCTCGATTGGGCCGGCGGTTTGGCTCTCTTTTCCCACCGGGTGCGGTCATGAGTTTTACTGTAACCAGGTACCGGGGTTTTTGTATTTTTCGCGGTGACAAGGGTTCCGTTCCGGGTTTTTTGGGATTTAG
Source organism: Synergistetes bacterium ADurb.Bin155 (assembly GCA_002070395.1). GTDB lineage: Bacteria > Synergistota > Synergistia > Synergistales > Thermovirgaceae > 58-81. The sequence goes on along the minus strand of MWDE01000008.1, from coordinate 12,778 downwards.
CATTCCCGGGGTTTACTTCCTTAACCCTTCACCCTTTTTCTTTTACAACCTCGTCCCTTGCGCTACACATCCAGGTTCCTTACTTCCTTCGCGTGGGCTTCGATGAACTCCCGCCGGGGCTCGACCTTGTCGCCCATGAGGATGCTGAAGTACTCCTCGGCGGAGACGGCGTCCTCGACCTCGACCCTTTTGCTTATCCGGGTCGCCGGGTCCATGGTGGTCTCCCAAAGCTGCTCGGGGTTCATTTCCCCCAGGCCCTTGTAGCGCAGGATGGCCAGTTTGCGGCCCTTCAGGCGGTCCTGAAGCGCCTTCAGGTCCTTGTCGCTGTAGCAGTAGTGGACCTCCTTGCCGGCCTGGACCCTGTAGAGGGGCGGCTGGGCTATGAAGAGGTGGCCCCTCTCGATCAGCTGGGGCATGAAGCGGTAGAAGAGCGTCAAGAGCAGCGTCCTGATATGGGCTCCGTCCACGTCGGCGTCGGTGTTGTGGCAGCATATCCCGCCCATGCCGCAGACAAAGTTCTCGTCCTCTTCCACGGAAAAGTCGTAGACCCAACGGGAGGAGGGCTCCACTTCACTGACTCCCGTGACCTTGAGCCCGACCAGGTCGCCCCGGAGGGGGGTGAAGCGGCGCTTGTTCTCATTGCCGGCGGCCCCGCGGACTCTTTCGAGCAGCGCCCCGGCGAGAGGGTGGTCGCGCCAGACCGCCTCGATGAGGTCGAGGTCTTCGACGGCGGACAGCGTTACCCTTCGGTCTCTCGAGTGAAGCGATGCCATGATCCCCATGGAGGAGAGAAGGAAGAGGATGCCCGCCGCCAGGTCCTTGGCAGGCGCCCTGAAGTCCACGCCCTTCCCGCTCACGCCGCCCTCTACGAGGAAATAGCCCCGGAGAAAGGCTTTCTTTAGGTCCGCCGGGGCGTTGAAGACGATGCCGGGCACTCCTTCGGGGGCCTCCCCGTCGAAGTCGAAAAGGAGTCTGAAGACGGCGGGAAGGAGCGGCTCCGAGACCGCCAGTTCACCGGTGCGACGCTGCTGGAGGTCCACGCCGAAGGCCTTGCGGAACCGGTTACGGAGCTCTCCTTCAAGGGATCCCTTGCCGGTTCCGAGAGCGAAGCCGACGCCCTCTTCGTCCAGGATGCCCGCGGCGGTGAAGAGGCCCAGGACGGTCATGAGGTCCTCGGAGACCTGGAGGCGCCGCGGCGGATCTTCCCTGGCGGGGTCTCCCGGCGCCGGGGCTGCCATTCCCGGGAGGTCGAGGTCCGGTGCGGCCCCTTCACCCAGGTCGATGGCGCGGGGCGCTACGAGCAGATCGCCGGGGGCTACCTCACAGCCCCTCTTCAGGGCGACCTCTCCGCCGTCGCAGACGAAAACGCTGTGGGACGATGTGACCTTCACGGTCCTGCCGTAGGCGGTACGGATCTCGTAAAGGGGCTCCTCGACGGGGTGCCGGATGACCTTGGCCAGCGGCCTGAACCGTGTGGCCTGGGTGGTGAGGTCAAAGCACAGGACCTGGTACCCATCGAGGGACAGGGATCCGTCGATGACCCGGTCGACGAATTCCCCAATCCGGACCTGCCGGATCATCCCATGGGGGTCCTTCACGAGGGTGGGTTCTTCCCCGTCGACGCTCATGACGAAAACCTTGTTGTACCTGACGGCGTCGACGTTGAAGTCGTCGCCCACGCCGGCCCCGAGGGCCTGGATTATGGTGCGTATCTCCTGGTTGTCCAGGGCCTTGTCGATGCGGGCTTTTTCCACGTTGAGGATTTTACCCGGCAGGTCAAGCCCCGCCAGGGCCGTCTTGCGGCGCACCAGTTCCCTGGCCTTCTTGGCGGCCTCCCTGGCGAGCCTGGCCTTGACGGCCTTCTCGACGACGGGCTTCAGGATGTCGGGCCGTTCGTCGATCTCGGCCATGAGGCCGTCGTAGAAGAGGGAGTCCACGATGCCCTTGATCTCGCCGTTGCCCAGCTTGGTCTTGGTCTGACCCTCGAACTGGGGCTCGGGGAGTTTCACCGATATGACTGCCGTAAGGCCCTCCTTCAGGTCGTCGCCCGTCAAGTTGGGGTCCTTATCCCGGATGACCTTGTTCCTCCGGGCCGATTCATTGATGGCCCGAGTCAGGGCCGTCCGGAAGCCCGAAACGTGGGTGCCGCCCTCGACGGTGTTTATGAGGTTGGCGAAGGCGAAGAGCCTCTCCAGGTAACTGTCGTTGTACTGGATCCCTATCTCCACGGTGACGCCCTCGCGCTCGCCCGAGATGACTATCGGCGGCGCGTAGAGGGGGTTCTTGCCCCGGTTCAGGTATTCCACGAAGGAGGAGATGCCCCCCTCGTAGTGGAAGACCTTTTCCGTCCCGGAGGCCTCGTCCCGCAGTTCGATGGAGAGGCCTGGGTTTAGGAAGGCCATCTCCCTGAAGCGGCCAGCCAGGGTCTCCCAGGTGAACTCGGTCTCTTCGAAGATCGCCGGGTCAGGCATGAATTCGATCAGGGTGCCGTTCTTGTCCGTGGGCTCGCCGCAGCAGAGGTCCGTGACGGGCTTGCCCTTGCGGTAGGTCTGTCTCCACTCCTTGCCGTCGCGCCAGACGGTGAGGTTGAGCCACTCCGACAGGGCGTTGACCACCGACACCCCTACGCCGTGGAGGCCGCCGCTGACCTGGTAGGACTTCTTGTCGAACTTCCCCCCGGCGTGGAGGGTGGTGAGCACCACCTCCGCGGCGGGCCTCCCCGTCTGCGGGTGGGGGTCGGTGGGTATCCCCCGGCCGTTGTCCTCAACGGAGACGTGGCCGTCATCGTGTATCACCACGACGATGGTGGAGCACCACCCGGCCATGGCCTCATCGATAGCGTTGTCGACCACCTCGTAGACGATATGGTGGAGACCCCGGGGGCCGGTGTCGCCGATGTACATGCTTGGCCTTCGGCGGACCGCTTCCAGTCCTTCGAGGATCTGTATGTCCTTGGCTGTGTACTGCTTCGAAGCTGAGGATGAAGCTGACGTCATGGATCAATTCCTCCCTGGCGCAAGGAACGCGCCAATCCTATCCCTTCCTCCATGAAGCGGGACGATCTCCTGGCGAGGGTCGGCGGGGTGAAACCCGTAGCCATCACAGAGCCGTCCCTGAGGAGCACGGCGGTCTCGCCCTCATACCTGACAAGGGCAAGAACCCTGCCCAGGTGCACCATCATGTTTTCCTCTAGGAGAAGAAACACCAAAGGGGGTCCCTCCTGGAAGGAGATTGTGATAACCCTACTATTATATACCAAAAAGGGGTTGCTACCTGCGAGGGAGGAGCCGGTCGGGGACCTCTCCCGAGGGGATGCAAAGCACCCCGATGGCCTCGAGTTCGGCGATGCCCCGATCGTCGAGCAGTGAAACGGCGTCCGTCACGGCCACGATCCGAAAATCCCTCTCGCTGGCCTCGTAGATCGTGGCCCTGGGGCAATTGGGGTAGTTGGAGCCCGTGATAACGAGGGTGTTGACCCCCAGCCTCCGGAGGTGCTCCTCCAGGGGGGTCCTGTAAAAAGCCCCGAAGCGGGGTTTGTAGATTATCCACTCGGCCTCGCCGATCTCCTGCGCCCGGCCGGCCAGCAGCAGTTCGTGGTCGAGGACGATCGCGGGGTGGGGCAGCAGCTCGAGGGCGATCTGGCTCGACTCCGACCCCGGAAGGAGGAGCGGCTTCCCCGAGAGAATCCTGGACCTCCTGCAGAGGTCAGCGTTGCTCCCGTCGGGCAGGTAGAGCCGGACGATATGGATGATGGGCCTCTCCGCCTCCCTGAAAGCCCGGGCGACCGCGGCGGCCGCGGGGACAGCCAAGGCGTTCTCCGGCCTCCCCGAGGGGAAACCGGGCTGGAACTCCCGCTGGATATCGATGGTGAGCAGAGACATCCTCGTCGGGTCGGGACTGGTCCATTCGTCCATGGCGATCACCTCCTTGAAAGACGATGATACCACCGGCGCCCGAAAGGGGCTAACTTCAGTAAGGATAAAGAGTAGGGAATTATAGATCAACACTGACCTTAAGGGCCAAAAAAAAGCCCCCCGGGAGAGGGGGCATGAGGTTCAGACGGCGGCCTCCTTGAGGGCTTCGAGCACCTTAGCGGCATGGCCCGCCGCCTTGACGCTCTTCCAGGTCCTGGCCACCTCGCCCCGGGGTGATACCAGGACGGTGCTCCTGGCCACCCCCATGGACTCCCTGCCGTACATCTTCTTCAGCCGCCAGGCACCGTAGGGTTCAAGCACCTTCTTTTCGGGGTCGCTGAGGAGAAGGACCGTCAGGTTGTGCTTGCCGATGAAGCGGGCGTGGCTTTCGCAGGTGTCGGGACTGATGCCGATCACCACGGCCCCGAGGTTTTTGAACTCCTCCTCGAGGGCGGAGAACTCGATGGCCTCCAGGGTGCAACCGCTGGTATTGTCCTTGGGGTAAAAGTAGAGGACCACCCATTTGCCGGTGAACTCCTCGAGACATCTCTCCCTGCCCGTGCTGTCCTTCAGGCAGAAGGGCGGTGCTTTTGTTCCTTCTTCCACCATGGCATTTCCCTCCTAGTCTCCACGCTGGGGCAAATGCTTTTGAGGATCCTGGTGCTTCCCGTCGATGACCACTTCGAAGTGGAGGTGGGGGCCAGTGGTCCTGCCCGTCCTGCCCACCTTCCCGATGACCTGGCCCGGGGAGACCTTGTCGCCGGCCTTGCAGAGCATGGTGTCGCAGTGGGAATAACGGGTCATCACCCCGCCGCCGTGGTCGATGAGGATGGACTTGCCGAAGCCCCTCCTCGTGGCTGCCCTGACGACGGTCCCCGGTGCCGCCGTCCGGATGGGAGTACCCCTCGGGGCCGATATATCGATGCCGCAGTGGAACCTCCCACGTCTAAGGCCGAAGGGCGAAAAGACGATCCCTTCGACGGGCCATGAGAGTTGGGGGCGAGTGATGACGGCAGCTTCGGCGGCCGATCCCCTCGCGAGGGCGATGAGGCCTTCGATACCCGGGTATTCCGATCGCATTCTATCTACCCGCGGTGATGCCGGCATCGGGGCCTGCCCGGGACGGTCATCCTCTTCGAGGTAACGGTCGGCGGTGGTCTCCCCCTTGCGCCTGGCGCGGACCTCCGCCAGGGTCTCGAGCAACAGATCGTCGTTATGGGGCACCAGCAGGGTCAGCCCCTCCGGGGGGACGTCTCCGCTGAGTTCGTTGGCCCGCCGTATGCAGTAACTATCGACGGGGTACTGTTCCGCTATAGTGTCCAGGGTCTCGCCTTGTCGGACCGGGTGCTCCTCCCAGGGGAGTTCCTCGGCCGCCGATGGGGCGCAGGTCGCCGGCAGCAGCATGACAGCTAACGCCAGGACGGCTCGGGCAAAAACCATGGAATGGTCATCCCCCCGTCAGAATCCGGTTTGGGTACGGGGCAATGATATCATAAGGCCCCTTTTGTCCATTCCCGCCCCAGTACGCATTCGCCTTTCCAGGGGCACAGGGGACACATCTTTCGGGAGGGCTCGAAGGGTCCAGCCGCACCTTGGCGGGTCGCCGAAGCGACGTCCTCTTCGAGGTCCTCCCAGGAAAAGGGATCTTTACCCACGGGGATCTCCCGGTTCTCCTTCAGCGACAGGAGGGCCAGTTCCAGCGGTGACCCGCCGAAGTGTTTCCTGGCGGCGAGGGCGTAAAAGAGCAGCTGGGACCGGTAGAGTTCCCTCGGCGCGTTTTCGATCCGGCCTATCTTGTAATCCCTTATACAGGTTTTTTCGCCCTCCCTCCAGATGACGTCGATGACCCCCACCATGAGGGCTCCGTTGTCGAGGCGCACCCTGAAGGGGACTTCCTTCCGGGTGTCTTCTCCGTTCCTTATCCTCTCAGCCAGCGGGGAGGAGGCGAAACGCTCGAGCCAGCCCATGAGGGGGACTCTTTTCGCCGGGTCGGCCCAGACCGGCCTAAGATCGGCGGGGAGAAGTTCTCCCAGGCCGGCCCCATCCCGGAGGGGGTCGTAAAGGGAGAGCGTTTCCGGGCGGAGGTCCCACCGGCGCAACAGCCAGTGGGCCAGGCTCCCAAGGTCGGCCCCGCCCACGTCATCGGAGGGCATCTCCCAGGAGATGTCCAGGCCCTGCCTGTGCCTCATCCTGAAGGCGAAGGGACAAAACTTGAGTAGGGCGTAGGCCGTGGCGCTGATCCTCTCCAGGGTCCCGCCTTCCTCCGGGGGAAGGTCGACCCTTTCACCCTTCGTCGCTGGGGCGGCCTTACCCCGCCGGGCGGCCCCTTCAGTGGGGGGCTCCGGCTCGGGCGGGCCGGAGCCGTCGCTTCCGGCCCAGTCCAGCACGGTCTCCAGCCAGGAATGCCTCTTCGAGCGGAGCTCTCCTTCCTCGGTCCGGGGGGAGGCCCCGCAGAGGATGAGCGAGTCCCTCGCCCTGGTGCAGGCCACGTAGAGGAGCCTCTGGTTTTCCTCCCAGGTCTCCCGGTTTTCGAACAGGTCGTGGATGGCCCCCGCGAGGACCTCCCTCTCCCCGACCTCTACCCAGCCCTCCGGCAAGGCCGTGGCGGCGATGCCCAGGTGGGGGGAGACCACGAGCCTCACCCCCTGTTTCCGGGTCCTCGGCGCCAGTTCGAGCCCCGTCACGGCCACCACGGGGAACTCAAGCCCCTTCGCGGCGTGGACCGTCATGACCCTCACCATGTCGTCGTCCTCGCCCAGGGTGTCGGCCTCCCTGGTCTCGATCCCCCTGCGGGTCATGTCGCGGAGGTAGTCCGCGCAGCCCCCGAGGCTCATGCCCAGGCCGGCTTCGTACTCCCGGGCCAGGTCTATGGCCCTTCTGAGGTTGGCCGCCACCCGGGGCCGCTTCCAGCCCTCGCAGGAGAGTAGGGCCGAATCGTCCTCGAGCAGGGTGGCCAGTGGGCGGGACGGACCCGCCGCGAGCCCTTCCCTCCGAAGCCTTTCGAAACGCGATGCTTCAAGAGGGTGTTCTTGGGCCAGGAGGGACGGGAGGTCGGAGCCGTCCGACCGCGACCTCGCGATGAGCCGGGCCGATACCCCCGGCGCCAGGCCGCTCAGCGGCGAGGCCAGGAAGGAGGCCATGGCCAGCGGGTCGCCGGGGTCGGCCAGGGCCTCGAGGAGCCTCACGGCGTCCCTGACCTCGCCCCGGCCGAAGTAGTTCCGGTTGCCCTCGAAGTAGGTGGGTATGCCCCTTTCATCGATGAAGACCTGCTCTATCTGGTCGTAGAAAGTCCTCGACGGCACCAGCACGGCGAAATCCCGGAAACGGGCGGGCCTGGGCGCGAAGGACCCCTCGCCGTCGGTATCCCACACGGTGGCTCCCGAGTCCACGGCCTCGACGATCCGGTCGGCGAGGAGGCGCATCGCCGACAGGCGTATTTCACTGACCCTCGGCTTCGCGGGCGGCGCCTCGCCCGCGGGGATGACGATCTCGAAGGGTTTCACGGTGGTCTCCTGGCGTTTCGGCCACCAATCCCGCGATTCGGGGGGTGCCAGCCGGGAGAACCCACTCTCCAGGGCCTTGGTGACGCCCTCCCTCCATACGCGGCCGAAGAGGCTGTTGACGGCGTCCATGACGGCCTGCCTCGAGCGGAAGGTCACGTCGAGGTTCACCAGGGAGTCGGGGTCGCTTTGGAAGGCCTCCATCACCCTTTTCAGGAAGATGGCCGGCTCGGCATGGCGGAACCGGTAGATGGACTGCTGGAGGTCGCCCACCAGGAAGAGGCTGCCCCCGCCTTCGGGTACGAGGGCCGAGAGGAGGTCGTCCTGCAGGGCGTTGGTGTCCTGGAACTCGTCGACGATGACATGAAGGAACCTGCCCGGGAGGGAGGACTCCGCCGTCACGACCTGCAGGGCCCGGCTGATCATGTCGTCGAAGGACAGGGTCCCCGAGGCTGACTTGGCGGCGCGGAACAGTTCCCAGGAGAGGGCGATGACCTTGAGCAGCAGGGCCCTCATCTCCGTCTCCTGGGGGGGCCTGTCCCCGGTGATCCATCGGGCTGCCGCGGACCAGGCCTTGCGGTCATCCCGGTATTCTTTCAAGCCCTGGCCGGTGACGGTCAAGGCGAGTCCATTGACGTCCTCCTTGCATTTTCCCCCCGAGAGTTTCCCCAGCAGGCTCTCTCCCAGGAGGTCCATCACGAAGCGGGGCAGGTCTTCGTCGCCGGGCTCCTCGTCCCAGGTCTCCATGAAGGCCGCCGCCCTGGCGGAGAATTGCGTCTTGTCGGCAAGAAACCTTTTGAGCCCCCCGGCGCCGGGAAGGATACCCTCCATCCAGTCAACCCAGGCCCGCCGCCACAGGGGTGCGAACTCTTTCCGGAGCCGGCGGGAGAGTTCCCCGTCCCTTTCGGGGAGGTCCTCGGACCACTCCCACAGGGCCTCCGGATCGAGGTTCTTGCTCTCGAAAAGGGATATGGCGGAGGAAGCCGCGCCGACGATGCCGCCGGCGCCGAAGGCGTCCACCAGGTCGCAGGTCCGCCTAGACGAGAAGACCTCCCTCGCCCTCTCCCGCCACTTGCCGGTGAGCGTCCCGGCGAGCGGGCCCATTTCCTCCCGGTCGATGGACCTCTCCAGGCGCTGCCAGAAGGAGTTCTCCTCCGGCGGCGTGATGAGCCGAATGCCGGGGTCCACGTTGACGGAGAGGCCGGACTCCCTCAAGATCCTCATCGAGAAGGCGTGGATGGTGGAGATGTAGGCCTCATCCAGCCGGGAGAGGGCGTCGCCGGCCCCTTCGGAGAAAGCGGGGATCCCGTCCCTGACCTCCCCCAGGAGCCCGCGGATCCTCTCGCGCATCTCCAGGGCGGCCTTCTCGGTGAAGGTGATGGTCAGTATCCTCTCCAGGGGTACGCCGTCGACGACGACCAGGCGGAGGAACCTCCAGGAGAGGGTCAGCGTCTTCCCCGTCCCGGCCCCGGCGCTGACGACCACCAGGGGCCCATCGCCCATGACGGCCTTGACCTGCTCCGGCTCAAGGCGGGCTTTTTCCTCGAGGTACCTCTGGAAGATCTCAGCTGCCGTTGCCATTTTCCTCACCCCGGTCCACCCGTGGGGATTCTTTCCTCCGGCAGAGGTCCTGGAAGTCGCAGTACCGGCATACCGCGACGTTGTCGTAGTTCGGGGGGAAGTCGCTCGCCGCGACGGACTCCGCCATGGCCTGGAGCCTCTCCCCGGCCTTCTCGATCACGGCCTCCAGTTTGTCCCCTGATCGGCCCCCCCACCCGGGAAGGAGTTCAAGGGCCCGGCCCTCAAGGCGCCCCGTGAAGGAGCTGTCCCTCTGGGACAGGTAGGCGTAGCCTGAGACGGGGATCTTCCTGGTTCCCTGGAGTATCACAGCGTAGGCCGGCAACTGGAGCGAAGCGGCCAGGCTATCGGACTTCCCCGTTTTGTAGTCGAAGACCAGTGCCGAACCGTCGTCGAGAAGATCGACGCGGTCGAACTTCCCCCGGAAGAGCACCCCGCCGATCTCCATCTCCAGGAGCTGTTCCCTCTCCTGGGAGACCCTTGCTGCGGCGAGCCCCCCGTCGTCCATTTTCTGCTGGAGGGCGGCCATTGCGAAGGCCCGCTCCCTGAAGAGTTCCAGGCGGGCCGGGAAGAACGACAGTTCGGGGTACTGTTCCGAGAGGGCGGCCTCCCAGTGCTTCCGCGCCAAGGCCGGCAGGTCTTCCCCCGTGATCATCCTCTCCGCCCACGCCTTTTCCCAGAGGGCGTGGGCGACGTTACCAGCCCTGGCGGGGTCGAAGCCCCAGGGGCGGGGCCTTTCGATCCGCAGGACCTTTTCGGCGTAATACTTGAAGGGGCAATCCTCCCAGGTGTCTATCCCGCTCACCGGGACCCTCTTCGCCGCACCCTCGGGCCACGGTGTCGGCGGGGGGACCTCCAGGAGCCTGGAAGGCCTGAAGGGTGGGTCCGAGGCCCGGGCCTCGATGCCCGCGATGGCGGGCTCCCCCTCGCCGGGGATGACGTCCTTCATCGATCTCGAAAAAGGGGGGTCTCCGCCGGCCTTCGCCGCCCATGGCCGCGGCCGCGCCAGGGCCGACGTGATGAAGACTGAGGGCTGGAGGGGCCTTCCCGAGTCGTCCTGGTTCGGCCGGGACCCTACGCAGACCCCGTCGGCCGAGGCGATCATCCTCAGCAGCAGCGCTTCCCGCTGGCTCCTCTTTTCCTTCAGCAGGGGGAGGTGGGAGGGGGAAAGTCCCGTTTCGGGGTTGCCGTGGATAGCCTCCTTGCGGCCGTCGTCCAGCAGCGGCGACTCCCAGAGCCTGCCGGGCCAGGCATCCGCCGTGAGCCCGGTCAGGATAAAGATCTTGTGGTGGGCCAGCACCGGTACGCCCCCTGCGTAAAGGGTGAGGCTGTCCCTCGTCCCTGGGGGCTGCCGGACCGTGGAATGCTCGCTCCAGGCCGAGAGGAACGCCGCGGCGTCGCTCCCCTTCAAGATATCGGTCCCCGCCGGGCCTATGGCGCTTTCCATCTCGGCCGTCTGCTCCAGTTTATGCTCCAGTTCCTGGAGGGCCGCGTTCAGGTGCCTCGCAGACTCATCGAGGGAGGGGTGATCGATGATGAAGCGGGAGAGGTCGACCCCGGCGGCATCACCAGCGAGGTCCCCCAGGGAACGGAGGAGGACTGAAGGGCGGGCGCCCTTTTCCACGACCGAAACGAAGGCCTCCATCCTTCCGAAAAACGAAAGGGCTTCCCGGTCCCCCCGGTTCCGGAGGTGATCCCTCCACCGCTTCTCTCCACGGGGTCCTTGGCTCAGGGTGTCCCTAAGGTCGAAACCGTCAGGGGTGATCCAGGGCTGAGCCAGGATGTGGGCTGTCTCCTCCGGGGGGAAACCCAGGGCGGCGGTCTCGATGACGGAAGAGGCGGTCTTCCAAAGGGCCGTCTCCGACACGCTGGGCCCTCCCCGAAGGGAATGGGGGATCCGGTAGCGGGAGAGGACCTCCACGGCGAGCCCCAGCCTGGGGGCGTCCAGTGAGAGCCCTATCTCGCCCCACCCGGGAAAAGGGGTGCCGAGCCTGGCCTGGAGCTCCCCCTTGCCGGCCCTCCAAAGGGCAAGGTTCCTGGCGAGAGTCTCCAGTTCAAGCCGGGGGTCCCCGGCGACGACGGTCAGAAAGGGGATGGGGTCAAAGGTCTTTATCGGGAGGGCGGCGGGGTCCTCGCCGAGGAGTTGGGCCCTGGCATCGTGGTATTGCAGGCCGCTCTCGGGCATGAAGACCCGGACCCTCGCGCCCAGCCGCGCGAGTACGCCGATGAGGCTCAACTGGGAGCGGGTGAAACTCATGAAGCCCGCGAAGACGAAGTCCCTTCCGCCGACCCACGCCGCGGCCCTGGGTGGGTCTTCCTCCAGGGTCCGGGCTATCACGGTGGCGGTCTGGGCGCTGTCAGCCAGGGAGTGGTCGTCCAGGTACTCCAGGTAGTCCCGGTAAAGGCGGCAAAGAAGGGCCCCCGGGTCGGGAAGCTTCGGGCAGTCCGCCCCCAGGCATCGCTGGTCGCACCCCATGGACAGCGCCAGGATATCGGGCCGGACCTCTTCCCTGAGCAGTTCCCTGAGGTCCTCGCCGAGGGTCCAGATGAAGCCGCTATGCCTCGCCCCGGCGGGGATGGCCGCCTCCTCGACCCTTGCCTTGAGGCATTCCAGGACATGCCGGACGATAAGCCAATGGTCGGGCGGGTCTATCTGCCTCCGTCTCGCCTTCCGGGGCACGTCCATCTCCCGCGCCGCCTCCCGGTAAAGGTCCTCCCAGCGGAGGATGGGCGGCTCGGAAGGCCCGAAGGAGACCTTTTCGAGGATGATGTCGCGGAGGAGTTCCCTGTCCCCCGTGGAAGGGACGAGGAAGACAGGGGACGGGTCGCGCCCGCTTCCCAGCCGGGCCAGTTCCCCCTCGATCTCCACGACCCGGTGATATCCGGTGACAGTGATAGCCATGCCGACCCTCCCTCCCGCCCAATGATAGCAGGATGGGTGCCTGGCAGGAAATGGGGAGGCTCAGGCGGTCAAGGGCGGGCGAAAACTCTCAGGACCCGGGAGTCGCGGTTCGCCGCCCTTACTACTCACGCCGCCCTACGCTCACGGCCAAGGGGTTCCCCGGTGTGGCTTATTTCTACCTGTACCCTTCGAAGGGTCCTCTCCACCTGGGATCGTAAAGGTCCTGGGGATACTGATCCCGGCTATGACGGTTCCCTTGTTCTGCCGTCGCCGGTGCCTTGCCTCGCCCCGTCGCCGGTGCTTGGTTCATAAAAAACCCTCTCGCCTTTTGCATCTCTTTTCTCCCCTTCCGGTCGGTCCTCCAGGAGTGCCGCGAACCCAATAAAAAACCGGGGCCCCCTCGTTGCAAGGGGGCCCCGGTCCCGGTCGGCGGTTACGCGCCTACAGCGCGACGGCCGCCCCAGGAGGGGACCCCCACGTAAGAACGAGGACGATAATGGCGACATTGCCCGTCACTGCTGCGGAGCCCTGGACCCTGTCCTTCACGCGGTTTCCCTCCTTATTAAAGAGTCGGCCGTTCCTGACGTTTGGAGCATACTATAACGCCCCGGGGCTTTTGTCAATGGCCCGAGTTGCCTCACCTAAAATCTAGACGAAAGTAATACGTTGCCTCACCTAAGAATCTAGCCGAAGGGTGTAGCATCTTCCTTCAAGGGACGTGACCCTGGAGGAAGGGGGAAGGACGGGTGAGGCTTTCGATGGGTGCGAGGAGGGAAGTGATCGTCCAGGCTTCTGACGAGTACCGCAGGGCGTCGAAGAAGGGGAAGGGCCTAATATTGGACCGTGTTACCGCCACGACGGGCTACAACCGGGACTACGCCTCC
>MWDE01000007.1 GCA_002070395.1 Synergistetes bacterium ADurb.Bin155 | reverse complement strand
TCGGGGACAGAATGCAGCAGCAACACTAGGACTCAACCCCGACAGTGGACTTTACACAAAATATTATGCACTCTCTTTGTCAATGCAAAACTGACCACCTGCGACAGCCGAATTTTGACCACCCCATTCACTCTTCAGCGGCCGTCGTTTTCAGTTCTATCTGCCTTCTCTTTCTCCCCTCCCTCAATGTTTCCTTCAGCCTGTAGCTCTCCCAGGTGCACTCGATGATGTGTGCCTTGTGAGTCAGGCGGTCCAATAGGGCCGCCGTCATGTTGGGGTCTCCAAACACCTCCGTCCAGCTTCCGAATCCAAGGTTCGTCGTTACTATTACAGATCCCCTCTCGTGCCGTTCCGCAAAGACCTGGAATAATAGTTCGCCTCCTTCCTTCGAAAAGGGAACGTAACCAAGTTCGTCCACAATGAGCAGGTCATAACGGGCATATTTGCCCAGGGTGCGGGTGAGGGTTTTGTCGTCCCGGCTTTCCAGAAGTTCATTGGCAAGGTTGCAGGCCGTGGTGAAACGGACCCTCCTGTTGTCTCGGCAGGCCTCTATGCCAAGGGCAGTGGCAAGGTGAGTTTTGCCGCAGCCGCTTTTGCCAAGGAATAGGACGTTTCTGCGGTCGGTGATGTAGTCTCCGGCGGCAAGTTTCCCTATGAGTCTTCTGTCAAGTTGCGGAGCCTCTTCGAAGTTGAAGGTCCCAAGGGTTTTGACCAGGGGGAAGCGGGCCTCCTTAAGCCGTCTTTTTTCCCTGCTTTCAAGCCGGATCTGGAGTTCAAGTTCGGTGAGTTCCAGGAGGAAGTCCCCGTAGCTGGCGCCCAACGCCTCGGACTGCCGGATCCTTTCTTCAAGATGCTTGGCCATGTTGCCCAGGTTGAGGTTTTTGAGGTTCTCGTGAAGCTGCAGCAGGTGGCCGGCGTTCATTGTCCCGAACCCAGTACGGCGTAAGCCGAAATGTCGGCCGCGGGGAGGACTTTCCATCTGCCGTCCTCCAGCGGGGGGACCGTTTCTTCCCGCCTTTCGGCGCTCTCAAGGATGTGACGGATCCCGGCGGCGTTGCCAAGGCCCGTTTCAAGAGTCCGGGCGACCGCTTCTTCCAGGCGGTTTTGACCGTAGGTCCTGGTGAGGAGGAGGACGTCGATGAATTCCTTGATGCCCCGGTTTTCACCATGACGGTCCAGGAACTGCTCCAGAAGGGTGGTCAATGATCTGCCCCAGGTCTTTCTCCATTCGCTCAGCGGCCGGGCGTCACGGAAGGCTCCGGGGCGCTCCCGGAGGAGTTCAAGGTAGTGGTCACCGTCGAGTACCCAGTGGTTGTTGCCGTACTTTCTGCCGTGTACGGCCAGACGCTTTTCCCCGCAGTAGACTGCTACTTCCCCGACGGTCATGATAGCCCTGAGCAGGCGGCCGGAGTAGGAGGCGGGGACGGAGTAGCGGTTTTTGTCCACCATGACGGTGGCGTATTTGTCCGCTTTGTCGGAGACGGTCCGCTCGTTGCAGTAGGGGTGCCGGGGGAGAGGGGCGAGGGTTTCCTTTTCCATTTCGTGAAGCTGCATTATTGTCCCCTCCCTACCGCTTATTTTGCGCTCCCCGCTGGAGATGCACTCCTCAAGGAGCCGGTCGTTGATCTCTTCCAAATTTTCGCCCCGGGGAAGAGGGACCATGTAGTTGCGGCGGGCATAGCCCACAAAGCCCTCCACGCCGCCCTTTTCGTTGCCCCGCCCCGGAGTGCAGAAGCGACCCTCAAAGGTGTACCAGGAACGAAAGCGGACGAAGCTTTCCCGCTCCTTTCTGTCCTTGCCCAGGAGTATTTTCTCCACCGCGGACGTAAGGTTGTCAAAGATCATCACCGGAAAGACGCCACCGAAGTATTCAAAACCCCGTGCAAGCCCGTCGAAGAAGGCCTGCTGGCGTTCGCAGGGGTAGAGGCGGACAAAGGGCATGCCGGAGTACTTCGATCTCATGCAGAACATCTTTACACGAACTTCTTCGCCACCCAGGATGACCGTGGCGCTGCCCCAGTCGACTTCCGCCTCGCCCCTCGGAACGGGTTCCATGGGGACGAAGGCTTCGCTGCTTTTGAGACCCAGGCTCCTCTTAACCGACGCAACGTAGTGGCGCACCGTCGTCTCGCTCCCGGTGAAGCCGAGTTCTTTCACCAGGCGGGTGTATATTCGCTTTGCCGTGTGACGCTGCTTTTTGGGCTTTTCCAGATCCTCCTCAAGCCACTTGTAGATGACGTCGTGAAAGGGGCCTAGCACAGGGAAGGGCTGGGTTTTCCTTTTGGAATAGCCCGTGTATTCGCCCCTAAGGACTTTTTTGACGGTGTTCCTTGAATGACCCGTCTCCCTGGCTATTTCACTGACGTTCTTGTTGTAAATACGATGGGCGGTCCTTATGTATTCGTACTGTTCCACCTCCAGCATCCTTTCCCCCTCCGGTATCCTCGACAGTTGTTAACTTTTCGCCGATGATACACGGAGCGATGGTCAGGTGGTCAATTTTCGGCTGTCGTTTCCAGTAAAAGTGGTCAGTTTTAGAATACCGAAACCACTCTTTGGCGAGTCTTTGGCAAGGGCAGCATCCGCAGGATGACAAAGGCCCAAAAAAGGAGGCATGATCCATGGATGGAACGGTTCAGGAAAGAACTTTCATTAAACCCGGTAGGCCGAGGATCACGACCACCTACTGCCTGAAGGCCCACACGGGGCACCTCTTGAAGGAAAGAGAGGACCCCTTCTTCAGGACCATCGAAGAATCCGTCCGGTGGCTCGCCCAAAAAGTTCCCACGCCCCTGCCTGAAGCGGCCGGGCAGGGTGAGTCCTTTGTCCTGGAGGAGCCCGGCCAGAGGCTGGAGTGCGTCTCTATCCCCGAGAAGGGAATATGGGCGGCTCGTTTTTCCCACCCCGACGCCGGAATGGGCGAGTTACGGGCCGTACCGGGGAGGACCTGGCTGAGTGACCTCTCTGTTGCCAGGACGGAAACCGGGATCCTCTTCGGCGTCCAGATATCCTGTTCTTCCCTCCCCGACAGGGACGACTTCGTGGCTTTCATCCGCCCTGGGATAATAAAATCCCTGGCCGACACCGTCGGCCTCTTCCAGGTCCGCCCCCTCGATGGCGAACCCTGGGCTGTCCGGACCTCGGCTGAGGTGGGGAGACTTTTCGAACTGGTCTTTGCCCCCGAGAGGACGATCCCCGTAATTGTGGCGACCCAGCCCGACCGTTCGAAATGGACATTACCGGGGGAGTTCCCCGAATGGACGATCGACTGCCGGGAGCTGGCAAGAAAGACCCTCGGCTATGCCCACGTGGCCTGCCTTGCCAGGGATGCCTCTTTCGAATGGACCGACAGGGTAGGAAAGCTGTGGTCCGTCTTCGACGGAGCCGTCCGAACCTATATGCCCGGGATCGACCAGGAAAAAGACAGCCCCAGGTCGCACCCCCTGGCCTTGAAAGATCGCATCTATTACTGGCGCTACAGGGACGGTTTCGGTGAGTCGGCCTTTGTCGAAGAGGTCATCGCGAAAACGCGGGTGGCGAACCCCCGCATCCAGTTCGAGTGGAAGCCGCTGATCTTCCTGGCCGAGGCCAGACTGGTGCAGGCCGACCTCAGGGTAAGGCAGTTGAAGGAACGCCTCGGAGAAAAGGACTGCGAAAAGTGCATCGCCGAGTTTGACGAGCTGGGGAAGGCGATGCAGGCCAGGATCGACGAGGCCGAGGAATCGGCTGCGGAGATGGCCGCCCTGGCGACGGACTACGCCAGCGAGGCTGATTATCATCGCAACAGGGGCAACACCTTGGCGGCCGCCCTGGAGGCCCTGAGGTTGGCGATGAAGGCTCCGGTAGATGATCCCGATGAGGGGGTCCCTATTCCGCACGACTACGAGGCCATGCCTCAGTGGGTCGAAAAGAATCTTGCAGGAAGGGTGGAGCTTCTACCCAGGGCCAGGAACGCCCTAAAAAAAGCTCAGTACAAAGATGTCGAGTTGGTCTACCGGGCACTCCTCCTCCTGGCGAAGGAATACCGCGACATGCGTTACGGCCTGGCGAGAATAACCGACTTCGAGAAGCGCTGCAGGGAAATGGGCCTGGAATACGGCGCCGCCATCGGGGAAAAGAGCGCCGGAGAGCAGGGGGACGAATACTACGTTTCGTACCCGCCGGGAACGTCCAACCGCAGGCTGCTGGACACTCACCTTGCCAAGGGGGTGTCCAGGGATGAGAGGGAGACCCTCCGGATCTATTTCTTCTGGGACGAGGAAAGTAGCCAGGTGATCGTCGGCTGGCTGCCCTCGCACCTGGACACCCGATGCAGTTGAGCGGGGAGGAATTTCCCTGCTTGCCCGCCGTGGCGGAGGTCTTTGTTCAAAGCATTGTTCTCCAGGCATGGGCGGCGGCGCTGACCACCGGCTCATGAAAAAGGCGCGTCTTGGGCGGATCGCTTCACGGGGCGACTTGCCCTCAGCACCGCCTTGAAATATCATGCTGCCTGAGGTCACAAAGCGATCTTTGGGAGAGCATATCACGCAGGAAGGGGTAATTCAGCATGGCCCGTTACAAGGTGAGGAGCAGGACCAGGTCGTGGGATGGCGTACCGATAGGCATTCTCATACTCGATGCCTGTTACCCCTGTATCCCGGGGAACGTGGGCAACGCCACAACCTACGATTTCCCGGTCCGTTACAAAGAGGTCAGCGGCGCTTCAAGCGAAAAACTCATCAATCAGAGGGACCCCTCTCTCCTGGCGCTCTTCATCGACGCGGCCCAAGAGCTTGAAAGGGAAGGTGTAAGGGCGATAACAGGGGCTTGTGGATTCATGGCCCTTTTCCAACGTCAGGTCGCCCAGGCGGTCCACATCCCGGTCTTCATCTCCAGCCTGCTCCAGGTGCCCTTTGTCCACCGGATCTTGCCCCCGGGAAGGTCCGTCGGCATCATTACGGCCAACAAGGCGCAGCTCACTTCGGAGCATTTCGAGTCGGTGGGGATCACTCCCGATATGCCCGTCGTCGTCTACGGCATGGAGGACCAGGACGAGTTCAGGACCTCCATACTCGACGAGAAGGGGACCCTCGATTCGGACCTCATAGAAAAGGAAGTATGCGGCGTAGCCTCCAGGATGAAGGAGGAGAACCCGAACCTGGGCGCCGTGCTCCTGGAATGCAGCGACCTCCCGCCCTACGCGGCCGCCATCCAGAAAGTGACCGACCTCCCCGTGTTTGACTTCATTACCATGATCAACCACGTCCATTCGGCGGTCTGCCGCACGAGGTACAGCGGCTTCATGTAGGGGCGGCGTTTCAGGGGAGGGGTAATCTCGATCCATCGCCGAGGCCTCCTTCCGGAGGCCTCGGTTTCATGAGGGGAACCCGCCGCGGATCCGGCGATGGAGTCGACGGGCCTGGGATCGCGTTCCTTTTCGAGGTTGCCGGGGCCTCCCAACGTGGCCGGCAGATTTTATATAAAAAGTCCTTTCAATTCCTCCAGGATCTTGCCGTACCTATCCCTCGTCTCGAAAAGGTGAGTCCGCATCCATTGCTTCGCTTTTTCAGGGTCTTCGTCCTGGATTGCCTGAAAGATGTTCCTGTGATGTTCCTTCACGCGTTTGCCCCAGGTCGTGTCACGGGTCAGTTTCTCATGAAGGAAGTCGTTGTTTTTTTCCATCAGGGCGCTGAGCCCTTCGTAGACCCTGATCAATATATCGTTGTTCGCTGCCGCCACGATGAGCCTGTGGAAAATATATTCATAGTGGGAAGAGAGTTTCGCTTCCTGGGGGGTATCCACGCCGATCTCCAGGAAGGTGGCGAGGCACTGCCGAAGTTCCTCCAGCTGTTTCTCGGTCCTCCTCAACGCCGCCAGTTCGGCGGCCTGTACATCGGTCATGAGGCGTATCTCGATCAACTGGGGAACGAAACTCTCGGACCAGTAAGGCATTATACGCAGGGATTCCGCCAGGCCGCTTATGTCGGGTTTCTTGACGAAAATTCCGAGCCTCTCCTTGCTTTCTACCACACCCAAGGTCTCCAGGACCACTATGGTTTCTCGAAGGAGGATGCGGCTGATGCCGAGCTGATTCGCCAGGGCCCTTTCCGAGGGCAATTGGCCGTTCTCGACCAGGGAACCGTTTTTTATTCCTTCGAGTATCTGATTGACCAGGGCTCCTCGCTTGCTCACTGTAGTTCCCCCTTAAATTTTTCTGACCGACCGCGCAAACCCGCGGTGACAGGCCTCGAAAGGTTTGAAGCGTGTCTTCCACGGCGGGTGTCCTTTTTCCCCGGATCTCCCGTTTTACCCGGAAACCCTGCCGCCCCCCGGGGTCCGCTCCGGGTGCGTTCCCGAGCATCAGTATACATGAAAGGCCTTGGCGGCCCCCTTTCTTGACGTTATCCGACGGCATGTTAAAATGTTTCCCAAACTGGTATTATCTTGGTAAATCCAATGATACCATTTTTTACGAAAGCCCTTCGTACCCCAAAGAAGTAGATCTTTTGCGAGTATCCCGGGGCCGGCGGACGGAATGCGGCGGTCCCCGATCAGCGTTTTATCACGGCTTCGGCGGGTCGGGAACCGTGATCACCATCGGGGTTTTCCTCGGAACTAATAGTCTACCTATTCTGGGGGTGGGATTTTTGACATCACAAAAGGGTCATGCTGTTGTCACCGGAGGAGGAAGCGGCATAGGAAGGGCCATTGCCCGGACGCTGGCGGGTGAAGGGTGGTCCGTCAGTGTTCTCGACCTCTCTGAAGAGCGCGCCCAAGCGGTGGCGGATGAGATCACCAGGGACGGCGGGACCGCCCGAGGTGTCGCCTGCGACCTCTCAACGCGGGATGGTGCCCAGGGAGGCGTTTTGAAAGCGCGGTCCGCCCTTGGACCCGTCAAGGCCCTCGTCAACAACGTGGGTATTTACCCCAGCGGCCCCTTCGTGGAAATAAAAGACCAGGATTGGGACTTGGTCATGAACGTATGCCTGAAATCTTTCTTATGGTGCAGCCAGGAGAGCCTCGTCGATATGATGGCCCAGCGATCGGGGAAGATCGTCAACATGGCCTCCATCGACGGGAAGACGCCCGGACCCGGGAACGCCGCCTACTCGGCGGCCAAGGCCGGAGTGATCAGTTTGACCCGATCCCTGGCAGCGGAAATGGCGGAATTCAACATCAACGTGAACGCCGTCGCGCCGGGATGGGTGGAAACGCCCAATATCCTTAAAAGCGACCGCTGGAAAGAAGCGATCAAGAGGATCCCCATCGGGCGTTTGGCCAAACCCGAAGAAATAGCCGACGCCGTCTCCTTCCTCCTTTCCGAGAAGGCCGTTTATATTACGGGAGAGGTCCTCAACATTAATGGCGGAATGTTGATGGACTGATCGAGTTCATTCCCCGAAGCGATTACAGTGAGCAAGGCCTCATCAGGCCGGAGCAGGGGGGATGCCATCGAATCGGATCAACACTACCTGTGTAATAAGAAACGCCAGTAAACTGAGGAGGTGCTCTTCGTAATGAGAAAGAGAAACAACGTACTGAAAGTTGGGATTTTAGCACTCATGGCTTTCGCTCTCGTTGCCTCCTGTTTCCAGACCGGAGCCATTGCGGCCGAGACCAAGGAAAAAACCTGGCAGTGGTATCCTTCGACCTGGCAGCCCAGCGGCGTTGTATGGGACCGCCTTGTCTACATCTCGGACCTCATCACCCGCGGTTCGGGCGGCCGCATCAAGGTGACGCCCACCGCTCCGGGGATGGTCTGTGCCGTCGCCGAGCAGCTGGACGCCGTGGCCACCGGGGCAACCCCGGCGATGATGATCTATACCGACTACTATTCGGGAAAGATGCCCCTCCTGGGCATGACCACCAACCCCCTCTTCCTGCTTAACAACACCTGGGAACTCCACCAGTATGTAGAGAAGCAGAACGACGGGCGGATCCTGGCCCTCCTTCGGGAAGAGCTGGCCAAATACGGCGATGTCCACGTAGTCGGCCCCGCCTACTACGTGCTCGAAATGATCATGAACTCCAAGGTGCCCATCGACAGCATCGATAAGATCAAGGGCATGAAGTTCCGCAGCGGCGACGTCCCCGTGGCCAACGCCCTCGGTGCTCTCGGAGCCTCCGTCACCTGGTCGCCCGGGGAGGAGATCTACACAAACCTCTCATCGGGAGTTATCGATGCCTGTACCTATTGCGGTCCCGCCGACAGCATCGCCATGGGCTTCCACGAGGTCGCCAAGTACTGGCTCCGGACGCCCCTGATGGGCCCGGTCAATGTTGACTACTTCATCGTCAACGGCAAAGTCTGGAGAGAGCTTCCCGACGATCTCAAGGCCGTCGTCGAGTCCGCCCTTGCGGCGGGCAACGCCTTCGCCGAGTTCCAGGGATCGGCCGACAACGGCAAAGCCTGGGGCCAGGCCAAGGATCTGGGCGTTACTATCGTGGACTGGTCCGAAGAGGATGCCCTGAAGTGGAACGCCACGGTTGCTTCCTTCCTACCCGATTTCGGCAAGGACGCCGCCAGCAAGGAAGCCATCGAAGTGCTTAAGGCCTACCTCCAGGAATACAGGCCTGAGCTGGCAAAAGCTTTGATGGAACAATAACCTGGCCGCCGGGCCGGATATGGCCCGGCCGAGGTGACGGAGGCCTGATCGGGTTCAGCCGATAAGGAAGCCGAAGTCCCTCCTTGAAGTAACTGTTACATGATCCCCGACGTTTCTCGTTAGGGATCCCGCCGGTGCCTTGGACCAAAAGGCGACGATGCTTTTCATGACCGGCTCGGGCACGGGCGAAATATTTTTGTCAACCGAAATAGGCCTGCAAGGTTCCCCTTTCATCGGGGAAAGAGTCAAACGCCCTGGGGGATCTTGCAGGTTTACTCTGTTCCCCGCCATTTGGGGTCGTCACCGGGTGCGGCGCATTCGGATGAACCGGGATCGGTATCACGACGCTTCGACAGGACGATAGTGACGTTTTTTTATGCCCCGACGGTTTCCAGGCGGCGCCGGAGGAGTTTCCGAAATGCCGGACCGCCGCCAGGTTTCTTCATAGTTCCAGTCCTTTTGAACTTATGCCCTGCCCTTGCTTCGACCGTATCCGTGAACCAGGGCGGGCTTCGGGTTTGTATTGGCGGTATGATGCATTCGGGGGCTGTTGATGCGCTCCCAGGGCGCCCTTTAAATTCGGCCTTTTGAGTCCTATCGCTTTGCGAATGCATTGGGGGGTTGTTGATGAAGTATTTCATCCGGTTTATCGGGAAACTGAACACCTTCTTGGGAAAGACCTTTTGTTTTCTGATCCTGCCCTTGATCGGCATCCTGTGTTACGAGGTTATTTCGCGGTACGTCTTTAACGCGCCCACTATCTGGGCCCACGAGATCTCGGGCCACATTTTCGGCGCCTATGCCATCATAGGCGGGGGGTACGTGCTGCTGCACCGGGAACACATCAAATCTGACGTCCTTTACGCCCTTTTCTCCGAACGGTCCAAGGCCATCGTCGATCTGATCACCTACCCCTTTTTCTTCCTGTTGATGGGCGTGATCTTCTATCACGGCTGCAAGATGGCCTACACGTCGGTCCTATACCGTGAGACAACGGTCTCCTTCCTCCGTTCGCCCGTTTACCCCGTGAAGCTCTTCATTCCCGCCGCTTCGATGCTGATGATCCTTCAGGGGATCGCCCAGTTCGTCGAGACTCTCTACGGCCTTTTCGAGAAGAAGGTGTGATCATGGAGCTGACCGCGTCCACTTACCTCATCATGCTTCTCGGGCTTCTTTTCGGCGGACTCTTCCTCGGCTTCCCTATGGCCTTCACCCTAGGTGGCAGCGCCGTCCTGGCGGCCCTCATCTATTCGGGGCCCGGCATGCTCTCTTTCGCGGCAAGCCAGCTCTACAGCGGCATGCTCTCCATAGGTTTGATCTCTCTGCCTCTTTTCGTCTTTATTGCCTGCCTCTTCGAAAGGTCCGGCATTGCCGAGGAAATGTTCGAGTGCTTCCGCCAGTGGCTCGCCGGCGTCCATGGTTCGGTGGCCATGGCCACCGTCGTGGTCTGCACGATCATCGCGGCCTTTTCAGGGGTGTCGACGGCCGGTGTGGTGACCATGGGTATCATAGCCTTGCCCCTTATGCTCCGTTACGGCTATAACAAATCCATTGCTTCGGGCTCCATCATGGCCGGCGGCGCCTTGGCCATATTGATCCCCCCCAGCGTGTCCTTCATCGTTTACGGCATGCTGGCCAGAGTTTCCATAGGCAAGCTCTTCGCCGGCGGCATCGTCCCGGGCCTGATCCTGGCCCTGGGCTACCTGGTCTACATCAACCTTCGCTGCCGTTTGAACCCCGAACTCGGCCCTCCCGTTCCCGTTGAAGACAGGGTCTCTTTCCAGGAAAAGGTGAGGATGACGCGAGGGCTTCTTGTACCCTTCCTCCTGATCCTTTCCATCCTGGGCACGATCCTGATAGGCGCCGCTTCACCCTCCGAGGCAGCCGCCATCGGCGCCGGCGTGGCCCTTCTTTGCGTGGCCGCCAAGAGAAAACTGACCTTGGCTCTGTTGTGGGAGTCCTGCGACAGGACCTTCCGGATCTGCAACATGGTCATGTGGATCATAGTCGGTGCCAAGCTCTTCGCCACCATGTTCGTCACCGTGGGGGCGGCCGACCTGATCCGCCAGTTTTTCCTGAACCTCAACGTCACTCCCCTGGTCATGGTCATGATCATGCAGATGACCTACATCATCATGGGGTGCGTCACGGAAGAGATAACGATGATGTGCCTGACCCTGCCCATCTACGCGCCGATCCTGGCCAGCTACGGGTTCGATCCCGTCTGGTTCGGCGTCCTTTTCATGATCAACATGCAGATCGGCTACCTGTCGCCCCCCTTCGGTTACTGCCTCTTTTACCTGAAGGGGGTGGCCCCGCCGGAGATCACGACGATGGATCTTTACCGATCGGTTTGGCCCTTCATCCTGATCCAGATCGCCGTGGTCCTGTTGGTCATCTTCTTCCCCCAGCTCACCCTGTGGCTCCCGAGCAACGTCCTGGGACTGCGCTAGGGGTCGATACCGGTAAAACTTCGCCCGGGGACCGAAGTCCCCGGGCGATCTTTTCTTCCACCCGGCCCAACCGCGCTGATCGGTGAAGCCCCTCGTTGACGCCGCCCCCGGAGGTTGTGCTTATGTCGAGGTCCGCTCCCCCCGGCCGGGTTGAACTTGCCCCTCTCTTTTTAGCCGCCCGTTGAAGTTGACGATCCATAATCCGAGGAGGACCACCATGCTGCCGAGGTACTGGTGCAGGGACAGCTCTTCCCCGAGGATGAACCTGGCCATGACAAGGCTGGTCAGTGGCGTGAGCAGGGAAAAGGGTGCAACCTTCCCCACGGGATACTTCGCCAGCAGGCCGCTCCACCGGGAAGACCCGAAAATGGTCCCCAGGTAGGCCAGGTAAAGGATGGCGAAGAGGGAGACGCGGTTCATATGCGCCACCGCGCCGATGAGCTCGCGGGGAGTGTCCATCAGCACAGCCAGGCCGAGGAGTGGCAGGGGTGGCACAAGGCTGGACCATGCCACGAGGCTCAGGGTGTTCAGTTTTTCCCCTCGGGATGCGGTATGCTTGGCGGCCATCCGTACGACGATATTCGATAGTCCCCAAAAAGCCGCGGCGGCCATGGTCAGGGCGAAGGCCGTGAAAGAGACGGGAGGTATGCCGGCGGGACTCTTGATGCCGCCGATCAGGAAAAGGCCCAGTAAGGCCGTCACGAGGCCTATCATCTGTCGGGCCTCGAGTTTTTCCCTGAAGAAGAAAGCGGCGAAGAAGATAGTGAAAAAGGCCTGGGTCTGGAGAAGGATCGAGGAGAGCCCCGCGGGCATGCCGATGTACATGGCGTAGAAGAGGCAGGAGAACTGCCCGAAACCGATGGTCATGCCGTAGGCGATAGTGTAGCGCCACTCCAGCCGGGGCGGTTTTATGAAAGCGATGGCCGGTAGCGCCGTGAAGATGTAGCGCAGGGCGGCGAGAAGCATGGGCGGTACGTCGTTGAGACCCAATTTGATCACGATCAGGTTGCCGCCCCATATGGTCACGACCAAGAAGGCCAGGGCAAAATCTTTTCTCTCCATGGCGGGTCCTCCCCAAAAGCTAAGGTATGTGTTCAGATTGTTAGGGGTTTACGGGGACTCCGTTGATCGCGACGGGGATTCCCTTGGCCTCTGACATGAAAAACCTTGCCTTGGATAGCATGAAATCCTTGCTCGGACTTTTTATCTCGTTCAGGGGATAAGGAATCCCCAGGTGAGCGTAGGTGTCGGTGCCAAGACGGTGATAGGCCAAAAATTCCACCTCTTTCAGTTTTCTCAAGTCTTTGAGAAAATGCGCCGCTTTGGCGAGGGCCTCTTCCGAATCGTTTAGCCCTGGGACCAGGGGGGTACGGATGACGAGGTCAAAGGAATACTCCGAGGCATCGGCCTTGAGGATGTTTTCAACGATCAGGTTGTTGTCGACCCCGGTAAGGCGTCGGTGTTCTTCGGGCATGGAGTGCTTCATATCCACGAAAAGCAGGTTCACCAGAGGGAGCAGAGGTTCGATCGTTTCCCAGGGGGCGAAAAAGCTCGTTTCCAGGGCGCGGTGGATACCGTGCTTTTGGCATTCCCGCAGGAGGGCCTGGACGAACTCAGGTTGGTCCAGAGGTTCCCCGCCGCTGATGGTGACGCCTCCGCCGGAATGGAAGTAGAAGACGGCATCCTTTTCGACCTCCTCCACCACCTCGTCGACGGTCATGAAGCCCCCGTAGCTTTTCATCGCACCGGAGGGACAGACCCTGACACACTCGAAACAATTGACGCACTTATCCCGGTCGGTGACGATCCTCTTGCCCGCCTCATCGAGGCTCAGGGCCCCCTGAGGACAGTTTTCAATGCAGAGGCCGCACAGGGTGCAGCGTTCCTCGGCGTAGCCTTTCTCGGGCAGAGGGTTTTGAGACTCAGGAGTGGAACACCAGAGACAGCGCAGGGGGCAGCCCTTTAAAAAAACGACCGTTCTCAGCCCCGTCCCATCATGGATGGAGGACCTCTCGATCCGCAGCACCCTGCCGACCCGTTCTCCGTCGGTCCCTTTTGTAAGGATATTCATGGCATGACTCCCCTGGTTCGATCCTTGGATCGGAAGTGACCGGGGCGGCGAAGCGGGAACTCCGCCGCCTCGGAATTGCTAAATCAGCAGGTCCTGGAGGGTTTCTCTCCGTGAACCGTCCTGGCTATGATCTCGTCCTGGACGTCCTTGCCCAGTTCGACAAAGAAGGCCGTGTAACCGGCGACGCGGACAAGGAGCCCCTTATAATTTTCGGGGTTCTTCTGGGCGTCGATCAGTTTGGACTGGTCGACGACGTTGAACTGGGCATGATAGATCCCCAGGGAGTAAAGGCTCTTCAGCAGGGCCATGAACCGGATGATCCCGTTCTCGGTGTGGAGCATTTCAGGATCGATCTTCATGTTCAGCAGCGTCCCCTGGACGAACCGGTCGTGGGGGATGTTGGCGACGGACTTGAGGACGGCGCTGGGGCCGTTCAGGTCTGTTCCCCCGTTGGGACTGACCCCGTCGGCGAGGGGTTTCCACGCCCGCCGTCCCGAAGGCAGGGCGCCCACTTCCTTCCCGAAGGGGGTGTTCCCTGAGACGGGAAGGATGCCGGGGGTCATTACGCCGAACTTGCTGCGGTAGTTTTCGATCTCGTCGGCGATGTAGGAGAAAAGATCCGCCGCCAGGTCGTCGACGCGGGGGTCGTCGTTGCCGTACTTCGGCGCCTCCCGGCAGAGCCGGAGGGTCTCCTCGCGGCCTTCGAAATCGCGGTCCAGGGCCTCGAGGAGCTCGCCCATGGTGAGGGCTTTTGTCTCGTATACGAGATGGCGCACGGCGGCGGCGCTGTTGATCAGGTCGGCGACGCCGATGCAAATGATGCCGTTGCCCGTGTTGTACTTGGCTCCGCCCCAGGCGTAATCCTTGGCGCTGGTGATGCATTCCTCGAAGCTGAAGGACAGGGCCGGCACGGGGCGGTCCATGCAGATCTCGTCGATGATATGGCTGGCCTTGACGACGACCCGGATGACGTAATGGAGCTGAGCCTTGAGGGCCTCCTCGAATTCCTCCCAGGTGGCGAAGGACCTGGGGTCGCCCGTGTCGATGCTCACCTGGGCGCCCGTCTTGCGGCATTTCCCGCCGAGGAGCACGTACTCCACCACGCTCCCGAGGTTGATATCAGCCAAGGCGGAATAGGCCCGGAGCTTCCCGGCCAGGTTCGTCTCGACGCATCCCCCGGGGTTCCAATCGAGGGCCTCCCGAAGGGGGACCCCCTTGTTCATGAGCATCCTGATGCCGACCTCGTCATTGTGGAAGGCGGGAAAACCCGTCCCCAGGCTGATGAGGTCGACGATCTTGCGAAGGAAGGCGTCGGGGTTCTTGGCCATGTTATACCGCACCGAGAGCGAGGGCTGGTAGAGCTGGGTATCCATCGTCGCCTGGAGGATCATGTAGGAGAGGTCGTTGACGGCGTCCCTGCCCTGGTGGTCCACACCGCCGGCGCAAAGGTTCTGGAACATGGGGTACCCCGAAGAGTACTCGGCCGACTTGCCGTCCTGGAACAGGCACTGTTCGGAGAACTTGACCCAAAGGCAATCCAGCAGTTCCTGGGCTTCCTCGGGAGTGATGCGCCCCGCGTCGTGATCGGCCTTGTAGTAGGGGTACAGGTACTGGTCCATCCTGCCGGGGTTGTAGGCGGCGGCGTTCTGTTCCATGAACAGGAAGATCTGGTAAAAGTAGAAGGACTGCAGCGCCTCGTGGAAGGTGCAGGCCGGCTGGGCCGGGACGTGCCTGCAGATCTCGGCGATCTTCCGGAGCTCTCTCCGGCGGGCCGGGTCCTTCTCGGCCGAGGCCAGGCGATCGGCTTCGAGGGCATAGCGTTCTGCCAGGGTCAGCATCCCTTCGGCCACGACGAGCAGCGAGTCAAGGTAGGCCTCCTTTTCGTAGTCGCCGGGCCGTGTCGCGTCCAGGCCCGCCTTCTGGGCCTCCACGAGCTTGACGATCCCGTTGACGCCGTTCTTTATGAACCACTCGTAACCGGCCGTCACTTCGCCCCAGCCGCGGACGGCCTTCTTGTCGATATAAAGCGCGCCGTTGTCCCTCAAGGCGGCCACATCCTCAGGTATCTGGGCCAGCCAAGCCTCGTAATTGGAGCGCCCTTTCCAATAGGGGCGGATCTCCTCCTCGAAGATCTTCCGGTCCTCCGGCCGGAGGTGGAATTTGTCGTAGGGGCGGGTGTTGATCGTGTCCAACTCCTTGTCGAGCACGGACCAGCAGACGTCGGCGGAGAGGATACCGCCGCGGATCTTGCTGCCGGCGTTGCCTACGATCAGTTCATCGTCCCAGATCTCCACGGTCTTCTCCTGGCACTGGCGCCGGAAAGCCTTGGCCTTCCTCAGGACAAAGACCTCCCCCTCGGTTTCATGGAAGCTTTGTGTGAGGATCCTCGCGTTCTCAAGGTCGATCTCGGGGTAGGTGGTCAGCACCTTCTCCTTTAACCTGTTTATCCGGTCCGCGTAGGGTGCATTGAAACTGTTAGCCATTATCGACACCTCCAGATCCCTTTCTTGAAATTAGGAGAGCTCCTCGTACTCCGTACGGGCGATGATCTCATCCTGGGTGTTGCGGTTGAGCTCGGTGAAATAGGCGCTGTACCCTGCCACCCGTACTATCAGGTCGCGGAAGGCCGAGGGGTTCTCCTGGGCTTTCCGCAATTCCTCGGTGGAGATCATGTTGAACTGGATGTGGTGGCCTCCCAGGTCGCAGTAGGAGCGGATGTAATCGGTGAAGGCCCCCACTTCGCCGGGCTTTCTCAGGAGGCTCCTGGAGAACTTCTGGTTGTAAAGGACCCCCTGGAGGACTTCCTGGTGGTCGATCTTGGTCATCGACCGCACTGCCGCCGTGGGGCCCTTGTGGTCCCTGCCACCCACGGGGGAGGCGCCGTCGGAGAAGGCGATGCCCCTGGGGCGGCCGTCGGGAGTGGCCCCGGTGACCTCACCGAAGTAGACGTGAGTCGAGACGGAGTGAAGCTCGGGGATGTAGAAACCGCCCCTCATGCAGGGGTACTGGGTCACCTCGCTGCAAAAGACATGGGCAGCGTCGCGGGCGATGAGGTCGACGTAGTCGTCATCGTTGCCGAACTTGGGCGCCTTCTCGCAGGCGTCGAGGAGGGTTTCCTCGCCCTGGAAGTTGTTTTTCAGCGCTTCTAGCATTTTCGAAGGGGGCACCGATCGGTCATCGAAGCACAACCGGCGCACCGCCGCCATGGAATCGGCCACGGAGGCGAGGCCGACACCGAAGATCCCCGAAAAGTTGTACCGGACCCCGCCTTCCTGGCGACTCATTCCCCGTTCGATGCAGTCATCGAGGAGACTCGACATGAAAGGCTCGGGAGTATGGACGGCGTGAGCCCCGTCAACCAGGTCGTAGGCATCGACGATGAGCTTGGTGAAATGGGCCACCTGGGTCTTGTAGGCCGAGAAAAGTTCGTCGAAGGAGGTGAAGGACTCGAGTTTCCCCGTCGAGGGCCCGACCCGGCGGCCGGATTCGGGGTCGACGCCGTCGTTCATCGCCAGCAGGAAGCACTTGGGGAAGTTGACATAGCCCGAATGGGCGCGGGAATCGGTCATCCCCTCGATATCGGTCTCGACGCAGTTGGTGCAGTAGTTGCGGGCCTCTTCCAGGGTGGTCCCCCGGATAAGGTGCTTGGGGATTATGCACCCGTCGTTCATGATGGCGGGGTAGCCCAGTCCCTCTCGGATCGTCTCTGCCACTTTTTGCAGCAGGTCCGGGTCCACCTTGTTGTGGTAGCGGAAGCCGATGGAGGGCTGGGTGACGCGGGCGACGAGGGCCGCATCGAGGATGAGCCTGGATAGCTCGTTGGAGGCGTCTTCCCCGTGGCTCCCCTGGCCGCCGATGGTCACATTCTGGAAAAGCGGAAAACCGGCGAAAGTACGAGTGGTGACTGAATCCATGAGCTTGATGATAGCGGTGCACTTTATCCAGAGGGTGGCCAGGAGCTCCACCACGTCCTCATCGGTGATGCGGCCATCAGCCTTGTCTTTCAGGTAGAAAGGATACAGATACTGGTCGACGCGCCCCAGGAGTATGGCGTGGGGGTCCGACTCGATATGAAGCACCGAATAGACGAGCCATACCGATTGGACAGCCTCCCGGAAGGTCGTCGCCGGGAACTCGGGGACCCGCCTCAGGATTTCGCTTATCTGGAGGAGTTCCTCCTTCCTCCGGGTGTCGTCGGTCCCGGCGGCCTTCCGGGCGGCCAGGTCAGCGTAGCGGTGGGCGAAATCGATCACGGCTTCGCAGCTGATCCGGGCGGCTTTCCAGAAGGTCCGTTTCTTCGTCCCGTCGATATCCTTGGGTGCAGCCGTACGCAGCTTTTCGTCGATCTCGTCGATGATCCCCCGGAGGCCCTTGGCGAGCAGCTTCCTGTAGTTTATGGAGATGTTGCCCTGGGCCGTCCCTCGGCCGCCGACAGTGATCATTCCCTCTTCGAGTGCGTCCTTGACCTCCTGGGAGATCAGCCGGTCGACGACGGCATCCAGGGAACTCCGTTCCCACTTGGTCAGGCAGTCTCTCAAAAGGATCTTATTCTCTTCCGTGAGCCCCACGGCGTCGGCGCTGCGAGTGGCGAAGTTATCCAGGTCCTCCAGGATCCAGCGGGCGCCGAATTCCGGGCAGACGATGGGTGACCGGGGTTGCGGCGAAGGGTGGCCGACGAAAAGTTCGTCATCATCCATGAAAAGGGTCATTTCCGAGAGCACCTTCTGCAGGGCGTAGGCCCGCTGCAGCAAGGCCGGCTCGGCGACGTGCTCCTCGTAGGCCTGGGTGACCAAGAGGGCCCTTTCAGGGAGTAGTTCCGTGGGCTGTTCGAGAATCATCCTCTTTCTCATTGATGCGATCCGTTCAACGGTCTGTTCGCGTCTTTTCGTGGCTGTCTTGGGCACGCTATCGACCTCCCTAGTTGATAACCCGGATAGCATAATCTTTCAGTATCCCCAAGGCCCTCTCCATCTCTTCCTCCGTCGGCGGGAGAGTATCCGGCAAGGGGTAGGGTCTGCCCAACTCCTCGTATCGGCCGACTCCCATGCGGTGGTAAGGTAGGACCTCCAGGTGGGCCCCGGGGCGATGCCGTTCCAGGAAAGCCCCCAGTTCACGAAGATTGGACTCCCCATCGTTGCAACCGGGAACGAGGGGTATCCTTGCCAGGAGCGGTTTATCGCTCCTGAGGAGCCTGGCGGCATTATCCAAAATGACCCGGTTGTCGAGACCGGTCAATTGAAGGTGCTCCTCGGGATCCATGGCCTTCAAGTCAAACTGGAAGAAATCGACGAGATCCATCAATTCTTCCAGGAACTTCCAGTCGCCGAAAAGGCTGCTCTCCAAGGCGGTGTGTATGTGTTTTTCCCGGCAAAGTTGAAGGAATCGCTTCACGAACCGGGGTTGGAAAAGAGGTTCACCACCGGAAAGGGTCACGCCCCCTCCCGACCTTCGCCAAAAAGGGCGGTCAGGTTCTACTTCTCGGAGTAAGTCAGAGGCGGTGATCTCCCGACCTATCCATTCCAGCGCGTCGGCGGGGCAGGTCCGGCACAACTCTACCTTTTTCGCCAGTTCCGGTTCCTTGCGCTGCGACTCGGGGTTACAGCACCAGAGGCAGCGGGCGGGGCAGCCTTTCAAAAAAACGGTGGTGCGGATCCCCGGTCCATCATGGATGGCGTAACGGGCTATCTTATAGATCATTCCTTTCTCGTCGGCGGTTCCAGACGACATCAGGGTTCCCCTTTTCCGGCCAGTATCGAGATCGGCGCCAAGGACAGAAGCCGGTTTCAACAAGACCTTCCCCCGAAAGTCATTCTGATAAGTCCTTGGCATTACCAATATGGCTACACCAAAACAGGAGAGTCCTTGACCCTCTCCCAAAAATCTTGCTTCAACGTAAGTCATTATAGCACAATGGGGCCCCGGCGTTTATCGGGTTTAGGATCCGCCGCGTCTTGTCCCCTATGCCGGGGCCGGTCCATCTAGCCCAACAGGTCGTTGGCGTAATAGGTGAGCGGGATCAGGTCGCTCCTGTCCAGGTACATAAGGTCGAATTTCCGGTTCAAGGCCGCGAAATGCCTCAAACCGAAGGCCAGCTTGTTAAGGTAGGAGAAAACCCCGATCGCCCCCGTCGAGAAGTTCTCGGCCTCTTTCCCGTAGACCCCCTTCAGGTCGGCCAGGTCACGGAAGACTTCGTCGACGGTATCGCCGAACTTTTTGAAGAATTCCGGCGTCCTGCCCGCCTTTATCTCGTCGCCGATGGTTTTGCCCGTCATGGCCGCCGCCATCGCGCCGCGGCAGACGCCGACGGCGTTGATGAACCCGTCGCCGTAGGCGAGGGCCTTGAATACCTGGTCCTCGCTGATGAAGCCCCCGGTGATGACCATGGCCGGCAGCGTTTTACCCTGCCTTTCCAGTTTGTCGCAGATATCGACGACACCCTTTTCAAGCATGACCGTCGGGAGGGACCATTCGTCCATCATCTTCGAGGGGCTGTAGCCGGAACCGCCGCCGGCCCCGTCGAAGGTGACCATGTCGACCCTGTTCTCTATAGCCATGCGGATGACCCGCTCCACGTCGGCCAGGTCGAAGCCGGCCATCTTGAAGTAGACGTTCTTCGTACCCCTTTCCCGCAACTCGGCAATCCGCTTCGCCATGGTCTCCTCGGTCCACATCGGGAGCCTTCCGTAGGTGTAGAAGTTGGGGCAGCAGCCCTTTTCCTTGAGTTCCATCACCTTGGGATCGAAGGGGTCGGGGTGGACGAGGTGCCCCTTCTCCACCTTTTTCACGGCCTCGTCGTAGTTCTTGATCCTGTTGACCGGCTGGGTCCCCTTGGCACCCTGGCCGAACTTGAACTCTAGGGCCTCGAAGCCGTATTTTTCAAGCGCTATCTCCGGAACGCCCGTGAGATGGTCGTCGACATTGCACTGGAGCACCATCTGCCCCGAACCACGGTAATATTTATGGAAGCTGTCGTGTATTTTCTGCAACATGGGGAAGGACGTGATCTTGCCGTCCGTCATTTCCAGGTTGGGCTCTTTCTCCCTGGCATCCTCGCCGATCATGCAGGTCACCCCCGCCATGGCGGCGCCCCCGAAGTAATCGACCCAGTTCATTTTGATGATGGCGGGCAGGACGATGGGCAGGTCGAGTTTCACCTTGTTGTCATAGCCGTACTCCGAGGCCAGGTTGACGTTGAAAATCTCCCCGTGCTCGAGGTCCGCCTCCACCCCCAGGGCGCCGAAACAACGGCCGTTTATATTGAAATGGGAAAAATCGATGGGGTAATCCTTTTCCGACGCGATCTGGTTGGCGCCGGTGGTGGTGGGATAAACCGTTATCTTCCCCAGGACGGCCGCCTGGGCTATCTCGCAAGTCCCCGGGCACTCCTCGGTGCACAGGGAGCACATCCCCGACTGGGGGGAAATATACTTGCTCCTGTTCCTGGCCGCCGTAAAGCCCGAACTCATACTGGGTGAAAAGGTCATGATCGAACCTCCCGTCGTAGTTTAATCTATCTCTTGCCATCCCTTCATGCCGTTCAGAATAATTGTATCACTTGCCTTAAACCTATTAGGCGGCAGGCTGTTGGGCGGTCTTCTTAACTCTAACCTCTCGAAATGCATCTCTTCGGTCGATTAACTTGACTTAGTCAAAATGGACTCGGACCTTGTCTTTCCAGGCCTTTCAAAAAGGTATCGAAAAAACTGCTCTACGAAAGAGATCATGGGGATGAGAAGGTAGATCTTCGGCATCGCACAAACGGCGATACTCGATGGCCTTGTGCGGATGGATAGGATTCTATGCTTTTGGCCGCAAGGAATTTTTTACGACTTCGCGCGGGCGGTGCAGGATCGTCGCTTTTCCCTTTCCCTTATGTAATAGGCGGCGCTCTTGGGATGGAGTTTGATTCACATTTTTTTACAGGGCTGTTTTCGCTTTTACTGGTACAGGGAGCGCGTGAGCTGTCAAATTGCTATTCCTTTTTTGTCGCCTGGAGAGCATTTTCCCTCTTGATTGAAGAATAGGTAAAAAATGGGAAAGATGCGGCTATCGAAAGGACGGCCACAAAACCGTATAGGAAACGTATATCGGGTCTTTGAAAAGCTATACCGACAAATTGCTGGAAGATAGGGGCCATGAACTGCCCTAGGTACACCATTGTGCTTAATAGAGAAGTTCTTCGGATTGCTTCCGTCGGCGTGGTGTTTTCCGTCACTTTCAGGAAAAAAAGAGGGTAGATGGACCTATTGGCAAAGCCGATAACAATGGTGCCCAGGAAAACGACAGCGATCAGGGTCGCCTTCGATAGCAAGATAAACCCTATTCCAATCGAAAAAAGGACAACCGGAATAAAATATTTTCCCAAGGTTTTCCTTGTCTGGGGCAACAAAATACCCGCAGCGAAACCTCCAATATTCGCGGAAGCAATGACCATTCCCGTTACCCTGCTGTCACCGAGGCCGCTGTAGCGAAGATAAAAGGCCATGGTGGGAGTGAGAATAAAGAAAACCAGGTTAAATAAAAACATCGACAGCACTATCGGCAGGATGGACTTTCCAGGGCCTGTTCCAGCGGTAGCTTCTTCGGTGGCGCTTATAGCCAGGTTGGGTAGGTAGCGGATGGTCAAACCAAGAACAGGAATACCGAAAGAATAAATCAAAAAAGGTAGTCTCCAGGAAAAGGAAGCCAGCTGTCCCGCAACGAGCAGGGCAATCATCCCACCAAACATATTAAGAGAACTGGAAAGGCCCATCAGCCTGGTCTTTTCATCCCCTTCGAAAAAATCCGAAATCAATGCCGTAGAAAAGGGGATCACCAGGCCAAGGCCGAAACCCATGAAGAGCCTAGTCAACAGTAGAGTAAATATGTTGGAGACAAGACCCCCTACCGTCCCCGACAGGGTAAAAACCGAAAGTCCAAAAACGAGCAAGGCCTTACCGGGGAAAACTCTTGAAAGGCGTCCAACAAAGAAAATAGTAGGGACTATCGTTAGGGAATGAGCTACCGGGATAAGGTGGATAAGGCTCTTGCCGGCAAAACAAAAATAATCACTGATTTCCCCAAGGGCCGGAGATACGGCGCTGTTGGACATCAAAGTAAGTAGGGACAGGGAAAGAACAGCCAACTTGAACATTATCGTAGGTTGTAACTTCCTTGTATCTTCAACATAGGAACAGCCCTCATCGAAAATAATAAAAATGGGAACCCTCAACCTCTGGTTGAGGCCATGGATTTCCGAGTTGAGACCAGGATTTCTGAGAACCCCGTCCTCCGAAAAACCGGGCCCCGATGCCCCAACCAGGCGATATCTCGTTTCATTCCCCAGTGATTTCGCCCGGGTTCCTCTCCCTGCCTTGGAGCTTATTGCAACCCTATCATATTAAACCTGGAAGAGCGGGGTCAGGTCTACACTTTTGACTAATCCGGCTTCATCGGGGAAAATCATGATCGTTCCTTACCCGACGGGAGGTTTTCCCCTTGGCCAGGCCTTTGAGGATCGAATACCCCGGCGCCTTGTACCACGTGATGTCCCGAGGCAATGAAAAGAAGGATATCTTCAGGACCACGCGGGACAGGGAAAAATTCCTTTCGTACCTGTCATCGGCCTGGGAGAGGCATGGGGCGGTGTTCCACGCCTACTGCCTCATGAGCAACCACTACCACCTGATGGTGGAGACCCCCGACGGGAACCTCTCGCGCGTGATGAAGCATATCAACGGGTCCTACACCACCTACTTCAACCTGAAGCATCAGCGGGCAGGTCACCTACTCCAGGGCCGCTACAAGGCAACCCTGGTCGAGGCCGACGCCTACGCCGCTGAACTTTCGCGCTACATCCACCTGAACCCCGTCAGGGCGAAGATGGTCTCATCCCCGGAGGAGTACCATTGGAGCAGCTGCCCCCGGTACCTCGACGGCTCCGCCCCCTCCTGGCTCTCGACGGGCCTCGTCCTGGGGTATTTCGGCCCGTCCGAAAAGGACCGCCCCGGAAACTACAGGGCCTACTTGATGGAGGCCGTCGGCGAAGAGGGTGTGGACCCCCTTGCCGGTTCGATCGCCTCGACGATCCTCGGCACCGACGAGTTCATCAGGGACATCAGGGAGAAGTACCTGGAAGGCATGGAGCCGGGCCGTGACCTTCCGGCGCTGAGGGAACTGGCCGGTGGCCCCGCCCTGGAGGATATCAAGGCGGCTTCTGAAGAGGTTTTCCCCGGGGAGGACAAGCTGGCAAGGATGGCGGGCATCTACCTCTGCTGGAGGTTCAGTGGTGCTAAGCTTAAAGAGATAGGGGACCTTTACGGGTTGACGGAATCGGGGGTGAACCGTACCTGCCGGAGGCTTGAGGGCAGGATGGAAAAGGACAGGGAGTTGAAGGAAAGGGTCCGGGAAATAGGGGAAAAGCTGAAATAGTCAAAAGTGTAGACCTGACCCCAATGAGGAGGTTTCACCATGCGGCTTACTGAGCTGTCGCACAGTAGCGGCTGAGCGGCCAAAATAGGTCCGGCGGACCTGAAAGAGATACTGAAGGCGCTTCCCCCCCAGGAGAACGGGTTCCTGTTCACCAGTTGGGACAAGGGCGAGGACGCCGCCACCTGGATGATCGACGGGAAGAGGACGGCCATCATGACCCTCGATTTCATAACTCCCGTGGTGGACGACCCCTTCACTTACGGCCAGATCGCCGCCGCCAACGCGCTGAGCGATGTCTACGCCATGGGCGGTAGGCCGCTGGTGGCCCTGAACATCGTCGGCTTCCCCGTCACCTGCGAACCGCTGGAGGTGCTGTCGGAGATCCTCAAGGGCGGTCAGGAGAGGGTTAACGCGGCTGGGGCCGTCCTCGCCGGCGGCCACAGCGTCGACGACGGAGAGCCCAAGTACGGCCTCGCGGTCTTCGGCGAGGTCGACGCCGCGAAGATGTGGAAGGTCACGGGAGTCCGCCCCGGCGACGCGCTCATCCTCACAAAGCCCCTGGGCACGGGCCTGGTAGCGACGGCCATAAAGGCCGGGGCGGCCGACCCCGGGGAGACGGAGGCCGCCGTCAGGTCCATGCGCGCCCTCAACGACCTTCCGGCGAGGCTGCCCGGGGAACTGTTGGCGGAGGTCCACGCCTGCACCGACGTGACGGGTTTCAGCCTGGCGGGGCACCTCCTGGACATGCTCTCCGATGGAAGCCTGGAGGCGAGGCTCTCCCCCGGCGAACTGCCCCTGCTGCCCGGGGCGCTCGAGAAGGCCGAGATGGGCTTTATCCCCGGCGGCTCCAATCGAAACATGGAACTATACGCCCCGAGGGTAGAGGGCCTGGAAAAGATGCCCGGGGCCCTTCCGGCCCTGCTTTTCGACGCCCAGACCTCGGGTGGGCTCCTGCTGGCCGTGAGCGAGGGGGCCGCAGGGCGGTTCCTCGAGGCATGCCATGAAGCCGGGTTCCCCCATGCGGCTAAGATCGGTGTTTTTGTCGAAGGGCCTGAAAGAATAAGGATTTGGTAAGGACCGGACCAGGGCGGCTCCCGATGAGGTCGGGGGCCGCTTTTTTGTATCCATTATCCAAAGGCCGCCGCGCTTTTTACCCCCTTCCTTACTGATAGAATCAAAAGACTGGCACAATATCATGTCGGGGGTGCGGCAAATGAAAAAGGCGGAGCGGATCGTGGATTTCGCCATGAGGATGGAGCTCGAGGCCAGGGATTTCTACCTCGACTCGCTGCAGAAGGTGAGCAGGGCCGACACCAGGAGCCTCCTGGCGAACCTGGCCGAGTGGGAGAAGGGGCACTACGATTTCCTGAAGCAGCACAAGGTCAGCCTGGGCGAGACGGGAAAGTGGGCCGACGCGGCTCTGCCCGTCGAGGAGATGGAAAAGGCCGGCGGCATCATCCTGGAAAAGAGGGTCGGCACAGCCGTCGAGCCGCCCCTGGGTGAGATGTCCTCCGATTTCAGCGTTCTGAGGATGGCCCTCGCCATCGAGACCGATTTCAGGAACTTCTACAACAACGCCGCCCGCACCATGGACGACCCCGAGGGCCGCAGGGTCCTCGAGATGCTCTCCGAGTGGGAGAGCGGGCACCAGGAGTACATCGACGAACAGTACCGGGTGCTGCAGCGGGAGTTCATGAGCGAGATGGGGTTCGAGCCCTTTTAGGCGGTAAGGACTTTTTCGGAAAGAGCCTTGTAGGTCCCCTTGAGCCCGGCGACCCTCTCCAGGAGGGGCTCCGGCTCGGTCAGCGAGGCTATCATGCCCCGTAGGGGGACCAGTTCGAAATAGGAGTTCTTCCTCGAGGGTACCGTCGTCGAAAAGACCTCGGCCAGGATCCGCAGATCGTCGCCCATCCTGAAGTCGTCGCGGGTCTCCTCGTAGGTGAAGAGGAAGTAGATCTTCCGGAACCCTGACCAGGCGAGGGCGGAAAGGCACATGGAACAGGGCTCGTGGGTGGCCAAAAAGACAGTGTCGGCGGGGTCGGGGTGCCCCTTGTCCCTGAAAAAGGCCCGGATAGCCGCCATTTCCCCGTGAAGGGTGGGGTCGGCGCCCCTTTCGTTCGTGGCCGCGACCACCAGGGATAAGTCGCGGGCCCGAAGCACGGCGGCACCGAAAATGTTGTGCCCCCTGGGCACCGCACCCTCGGTGAGGGGCAGGATGTCCCCCTCTATCACGTCGAGGAACCTCGTCACCATGCTCCGGTTGTCCAAGCCGTCACCCCCCCTTCAAAGATATCAGAAAGGTCGTCAAAGGGGGAAACCTCCTCCGAGGGAGTGATGGGACAAATGAAGACCCTTCCAGCGCCGGCCGGCAAGCGCCGGTCCCCGCTCTCCGCGGCGGCCCTCCTCCTCCTGTTGCTGCTTTTATCGCTTCCCTTTCCCGTAGCGGCCCTCGAGGCGCCAAGGACGGCCTTCCGCTTCGTGGGGAAGGATTTCGGGGCCCCCATGATCGACGAGGCCGCGCAAAAAGAGATGGCGGACCTTTTCAGGAAAAACTACTTCTCTCCCTGGGGCAGGAGCGCCCCCGTGGTCGAGCCCGGTGAATCCCTGTGGGCCTGGGAACGGTGGAAGGAGAGCGAACCTTGGGGAGAGAACCTCAGGCCCCACTCGAGGGAGTGGGTGCGTTCCCTCCATATCCTCTGCGACCTGGACAAATGGGGCTCGGTGAGCCGGAAGGCCGTGGCCTGTGTCGACACCGACCTCAGGGCCCTGCCGACCTCGAGGCCCTTCTTCGAGGACCCTTCCCGCGCAGGAGAAGGTTACCCCTTCGACTACCTCCAGAATTCAAGAGTGAAGGCCGGCGAGCCCCTCTTCGTGGGGCACTATTCCGCCGACGGGGCCTGGGCTTTCGTCGAGACGGGTTACGCCTCGGGGTGGGTCGACTCGAGGGATATCGCCTTCATGAGCGAAGAATTGGCGAAGAAATGGCAGGGTATGCCCCTTGCCTTCGTGATCGACGACGATGTCGCCCTTAGAGATTCGGGGGGCATCTACCGCTTCACCGCCCGGGTGGGCGCGGTGCTCCCCGTAGTGGGGGGCGGCAAGGGCGGGCCCCTGGTCATTGCGGTACCGGTGAGGGATGAGCAGGGCCAAGCCGTCC
This sequence comes from Synergistetes bacterium ADurb.Bin155, assembly GCA_002070395.1. GTDB lineage: Bacteria > Synergistota > Synergistia > Synergistales > Thermovirgaceae > 58-81. The sequence continues at coordinate 60,954 of MWDE01000007.1, read as the reverse complement.
AGGTCGAGGCCCTCCTTTCCCCGGGGCAGGCCTCCGACGGGCCTTTGCCCCTGACGGAGTGGAACCTGGCGATGGTCATCGACAGGATGCTCGGCAAACCCTACGGGTGGGGCGACTTGGGGGGGAACCGGGACTGTTCGGGGAGCCTGAGGGACCTCTTCACCGCCTTCGGCGTCTGGCTCCCCCGTAATTCGGCGGCCCAGGCCAAGGCTTACCCCTTCGTCCCCTTCGGCGAGGTCCCGGGCCGGGAAAAAGAGGAGAGGCTGGCCCTGGAAGGGGTGCCCTTCGCGACCCTGCTGGCAGTGCCCGGGCATATCATGCTCTACCTGGGGACCTACCGTGGTGAGCCCTGGGTTTTCCACTCGATGTGGGGCGTGAGGACGCTCCGCGACGGGAAGGAAGGGCGCCATATCGTTGGTTCAGCGGTCATAACGACGCTCCGGCCCGGCAGGGACGCGGCGAATCTTGACCCCCGGCGAGGCGACCTGGCCGAAAGGCTCCTGGGAATGACCTTCCTCGTACCCTCCCGCTAGTTGTTCCCAGGGGGCGTTTTTTCCTCGCACATCCTGTCGTCGGCCTTTTTCAGGACGGCGGCCAGCTTCTTCCCGTCCTCGGGGTAACGGGAAAGGCCGAAATGGGCCGTCAGCTTAAGCGGTATGCCGCTGACTCGGACTTCCACCAGCTTTTCCGAGATCCTCTTTGTCGCCGCGGCGGCCTCTTCCGCTCCCGTCTCGGGCATAAGGACGACGAACTCGTCGCCGCCGAAGCGGGCCACGAAGTCCGACTCCCTGAGGCTGTCTCTGACGCAAAGCGACGCGGCCTGCAGGGTGGCATCGCCCATCAGGTGCCCGTAGGTGTCGTTGACCTCCTTGAAACCGGTCATATCCATCATGACGATGGACATCTTTCCGCCGTACCGGTTGAGCCTTTTTTCCTCGCTGTCGAGCCTCTGGAAGAGGGCGCGACGGTTCGGGAGGCCCGTCAGTTGGTCCGTCAGGGCCAGGCTCTCGACCTCGGCCACCAGTTCAAGGGATTTCCATAGCGAGGCCAGGTGCCCGGAGAGGATCGTCAGGAACTCCTCGTCCTGGGAGTCGAAGGGAGCGTAGCCCTCCACGGTGACGACGCCCAGGACTCTTTCACCGTCGAGGATCGGTACGTCGATCTCCGAAATGCTCCCCTCGAAAAAGGGGACGTAATCCGGGGACTTTGAGACGTCGGCGGTGACCAGGACCTTCCTGGACAAGGCCGCCCTCGTGCTGAGCCCCCGGCCCGATCGCTGCAGGTTTTCGGTGAGCCTCTCCATGGCGGCGGCATCGAGCCCGCTGGAAGCCTTGAGGCGCAGTCTCACGTCCTTTTCCCTCTTTTCGGCCGCGTTTTCCAGGATGGTTACGTTCGAGATGTGCATCTTTTCCCTGAGCAGCCTGACGGTCAGATCGAGAAGGTCGGGCAACGTTTTCTCACCCGAGATCTCCCTGGTGATCTCGTGAAGCGTCCGGAGTCCCGAGGCGCTCCTGGAAAGGACAAGGCCGGCCGTCTTCTGGGGGGTGGTGTCCTGGAAGGTCTCAATGGCGCCGCAGATGGCCCCTTCGAGGTTGCGAAGAGGGCTCGCCGCGAAGGAGATCCATCGGCCCTCGCCGAGGGCCGGGAGGAAGGCCTCCACCTCCCACCCGCCTTCCAGGGTGATCGACGGACGGGGGGCGTCGCTGTAGTGCCTGGCGTACTCCTCCGGCGCGACCTCATCCAGGATCAGGTCCGCCAGGAGGGGTCTCGCTTCGTGGTAGAAGGCCTTCCAGGCGTCTTTTGAGCCCACCATGTCCCCGGCGGCGATGCCGGTCAGGTTCTCGCAGGCTTTGTTCCAGTGGGTCACGGTGTGGTCCTTTCCCAGGACGAAGGCGGGGACGGCCAGGTCGTGGATGACCTGGCAGATGTTCGAGTGCTTCTGGAAGAGTTCGTTACTGTCGGTTATATATTGCCGGATGAGGGGCACCGACCAGACCGCCGCCAGAAGGAGCAGCAGCGACACCGCAAGCGCCGTGGACTCAAAGACCAGGGGGTAGCCGGCGGGGTCGGCGCCCGAGAGGGCATGGAAAAAGCTGATGAACCGTCGGCCCAGGATCAGGGCCACGGCCGCGATGAACAAATAAAGGCCCGGATGCCGCCGGGATACGGGGAGGAGCCTGCAGGCCACGATCGCCGCCGCGAGCTGCAACACCAGGGAGATGAAGATAATGAGCTTTACCGCCATCCCACCGCCGCCCCTCTCTTTTTCACAGGGGTGGTGCGCCGTTATTTTATAATTTTTTCAATTTTCGGTCAATGGAACGGTGAATACGCCTGTTACCGGCCTCGGAAGAGAGTATACACTGCCAGGCTACCAGCGAGAGAATAGGCCGAAAAGCCGCCCCTGGGGCCCTCGCAGGTGGTAGCTTTAGTGTAAGAAATCATTGTCCAGGTAAAGAAACAAGGGTATAATCCCTATTACAAAATTTCCAGGTCGGTCCTTCGAGGGAGGGGTGGAGTGCCATGAGCAGGGAAAAGGTTCTTCAAAGGGTAGCCGAAAAGATCAAGGATGTCCCTGGAACCTTCGTGGACAAAAAGGAGGTCTTCTGCCTCGACAGCGTCATCGCCGAAAGGAAAGCCTTCATGAGCAAACAGAAACTGACCTACACAGCGAAGTTCAAGGTGGATGAGGGCAGCAAGGAGGTCACTTTCACCGAGATGCTCAAGGAGTCGAAGTCCGGACTGGGCGCCGGCGGGCTCGACGATCCGGGGCCGGGGCTTTCCTTCAGGAAGAGCAAGGTGTCTTCGAGCACCGAGGGGCTGGAGGGTGTCGTCGACCAGCAGGCGAGCCTCTTCGGCAAGAAGTACGACTACACCTTCGATTACAAAAGAGTGCGTTCGGCGGTGAAGGAAGCGGCCGAAAGCGAAGGCTACTCTTTCACCTACAAGATCTGGGGCAAGCTCTGATCTCGTTATCCCCCACGCGGATCTACAGGTTTGACGCCAGGGGGGGCGATGTCGGAGCATCGGGGTCCTGGTGGATGGACTTCACCCCCGGCGTTCGCTGTAAAAAGGGCACTGATCAGGCCCTGCGTGCCTGACGGGGTAAAAAAAACAGGGGTCGGCCTTTTGAAAGGGCCGACCCCTTACCTATTGCAGGGTGTGGGTGGATCGAAGGTCCTACCGGTGGGCCAAGGCTTTCTCGTTGGATAGTTGTATTTGGTAATTACTGGCGCCGCCGTGAGTGATTATCCAGGCTATCCCGTTGCCGGGACCGCTGAAGTTCATCATGAAGAACGAAATCCCGCCCCCTCCCGTGGTGGGCTGGAAGGTTATGTCCTGGCCCGGGGTGACATAGTTTGGGGCGGTCAGCATCTTGACACCGAAGGGCTGCTTGCCCCCTGCAAAGTCGGCGGAAGGTATCTCAACATGTCCAGTGTAATTGGGGGGGTTATCGCTCGTCGGCGTTAAAACTACAAGCCCCTGGCCCTGGGGGAACTCCAGGACCCATGGACCCGAAATGTCGACCACGTCAGCGGCAGCGGGGAAAGCCAAAAACAGGACAACAAACATGAAGACCAAGCAGGACAGCTTTCTCATGGTATGCCCTCCTTCCCGGATAGAGTGCTACTGTCTGAAAGATTAGATATAAGGCCAGCCCAAGTCAATAGCCGGGAAGGAAATACTCCCCATGGCAGGGGTATTCTTTCCCCCGCCCCGCCGCTTGAAATTTTATCGCCCGATCCCACGGCCTCCCCCCCCCGGCTAAGGCCAGGGGAAGAGGTCATCGCTGTCCCCGTTCCGTCTCCTCCAGCAGCGCCTCCAGGGCCGCCTGGAGTTTTTCCAGTTCCCGGCCGTACCTCGCCCAGTCGCCCCGCCGGGCGGCCTCCTGGGCCTCGTCGAAGTGCTCCCTCGCCTGTCGGGCAAGCCCGCCGACGCTCTTTTCTTCGGCGGCCGGCCGCCGCGGCGCGGGTCTTTCCTCTTCCGCCGCGGGGTGGCTCACCTCGGGGGGAGCCTCGCCGTGGAGCCGGAGCAGCAGCGTGGTGATGGCCTCATCGACCGTCCCGCCCCAGGCCACCTTCCCGCCGGAGGAGACGATGACCCGCTTGAGTTCCGGCAGGTCGCTGTTCTCGGCCCTGAGGTACAGGGGCTGCACATAGAGGAGGGAATCGCCCAGCGGGATGACCATGATGTCGCCCCGGATGACATCGGAGCCCCGCTGGGTCCAAAGGGAGAGCTGGGCCGCGATCTCGGGGTCCTGGTCGATCAGGGCGGCCACCTGGGAGGGGCCGAAGATGAGCTTCTGCTTAGGGAACTGGTAGACCAGGAGCTGCCCGTAGTTGGGCGGGTCGGAGCGGCCCGCCATCCAGGCGATCATGTTGTCCCTGCCCACGGGCATGAAGGGGGCGATGAGGGCGAATTCGGCCTTCTCCTCGCCCACGAGGCGCATGATCAGGTAGTAGGCGTTTATGTCACCCGTCGACGCCTGGGTCGACAGCCTCCAGACGTCCTCCTTGTTGTAATAGGTGTTGGGGTCGCTCATGTGGTAGGTCCGGTATATCTCGCTCTGGATCAGGAAGAGCCCCATGGGATACCGGATCTGGGTGCTGAGTTGGGCGGGGGCTTCGTCGGCCGGGGTGAATAGGGCCGGGAATATGCCCTGCCAGGTTCTTATGATGGGGTCATCGGGGTCGTAGACGTAGAGCACGATACTTCCGTCGTAGGCGTCGATCACCGCCTTGACGCTGTTGCGGACGTAGTTGATCTTCTGCCTCGTCCCGGAGAGGCTGACGGGGTTCGAGTAGGGGTAACGGTCGGTGGCAGTGTAGGCGTCCACGATCCAGACGAGTTTCCCGTCGACGACGGCCAGGTAGGGGTCGCTGTCGTAGAGCAGGAAGGGGGCCACCTTCTGGAGGCGCTCGTTCAGGCTGCGGTACATCAGGATCCTGCTCTCGGCTGTTATGGCGTTGGTGAAGAGGATCTGGGAGTCCCTGAAGCGCAGGGCGAACATTATCCTGTTGAAGACTCCTCCGATGGGCACCCCGCCGGTCCCCTCGTAGGTGGTCCTAACGTTGGAGTCACCCATGGGGTAGTCGAACTCCATGATGTTCGTACGTACCAGCGAGTAGGGTATGCGCCTCTCGCCGAAGTAGATCTGGGGCCTGTCGACCTCCAGGGGGACCGTCGCCTGGGGGGGGAGGTCCTTGACGATCAGCGTCGGTTTCCCCGCGGTGTCCACCTCGTTGACGAAGTTCATCACCAGGCCATATCCGTGGGTGAACTCCAGGTGCTGGTTGACCCAGGTCTGGTTCTGCAGTTGCCCGTGGTCGAGCTCCCTCGCTGCCAGCATGACCTGGCGGTAGGAGCCGTTGAAGGTGTAGCGGGCCACGTCCACGTCGGGGAAGTCGTAGTAGGTCCTTATTTCCTGGAGCTGCTTGAAGGCTCTGAGGATGGGCCGGTAGTCCCAGAGCCTTATATTCCTTATGGTGTCCGGTTCGTTGCGGATGTCCTCGGCGGAGACGGCGTCCTCGGGGAGGAAGTCGATTATCTCCTGGTCATCGAGCCCGTAGGCCTCGAGGGTCCCCCGGATGTTGAACTCGATGAAGGACTTTTCCTTGGCGAACTCGTTGGGCTCGACAACGTACTTCTGGACGATGCCTGGGAGGAGCCCCCGCAAGAGCAGGGAGGCCCCCACCAGGAGGACGGCCCCCGCCATGGCGGGCCTCCAGGTCCTCCTGAAAATGTTGGCCACCAGCAGGGCTGCGACGACCAGCGAAAGGCCCACCATGATGTTCAAGGCCAGGAGCTTGACGTGCACGTCGGTGTAACCCGCCCCGAACACCACCCCTTCGGGGGAGAGGAGTATGTGGAAACGCTCGAGCCAGAGCCCGGCGCCCCACAGGACGACCACCAGGGCGCCCAGTACAGAAAGGTGCCCCCGGGCGAAGGGGGGCAGGTAGAACCGGTTCTCATCGCGCATCCTCGGCAGCACTGCCAGGACGGTGATCAGGGCCACCCCTATGAGGGTGGTGACGAGGGTGCTGAGGAGCCAGCCCTGGAGCAGCGAAAGGAAGGGGATATCGAAGACGTAGAAAGCTACATCCCTGCCGAAGATGGGGTCGTTCTTGCCGAAGGGGGTCCTGTTCAGGTACTGGAGGACCGTCATCCACCCCGAACGGACAGTGAGGCCGTTCATGACGGCCAGGACCGCGGCGATGGCCACCACCGCCAGGGCCGAGGCCCGCATGGGTATGTCGAGGACCTCTCCCGGCAGGGACGCGAAGGCGATCTCCCTCATGGCGGACCGGCGCGCCCTGAGCCAGTTCAGTGAAAAGATCACGAAGGCCGCCGCGGCCGCCGCGGCGAACAGCACCCACTGCGGGAGAAGCCTCGTCCAGAAGACCTGCAGGAGCCCCCTCTCGCGGAACCAGAGCAGGTCAGTGTAAAAGGTGGCCGTCGCCGGCACTATCACCGCCAGCAGGAGGAGCACCCCCAGGATGATCCAGATACCTTTTTTTAATTTCAAGGGGGGTACGCGCCTGGGGCGTTCGCCCTCCCCGAAGGGTGACCCGTGAAAAATATCTCTCATCGACATGGCTGCCGCTCCTCACTTTTTCAGGTGGTTCCCTGGCTGGGTGCGTTACCGGCACAATGTACCATGTACCGGTGGAACAGGCAAAAAAGGCCGCCCGCGAAAAGCGGACGGCCGCGACGAACAGTATCGTGCCGGGGTGGCCTAGGAGCCTGAGTTTTCCATCTCAACCACGGCAGCCTCCTCCGCCGGCGGGATCTCCGACTTGCCCTTGTTCATCACCACGAGGGCCCCGACGACCACAAGGGCTATCAGGACCATCAAAAGCATCGCCTTTCCCTTCATATCGCGTTCCCCTCCTTTCCGCTCGGTCCCAGATTTTCGCGACCCGCCTGGGCGACGGGACCGCTTGGCGGGGACGGGATCTCAGCCGTCGCCGTCTTGTCTCCGAACACAGAAAACCTGCTGGCCGCCGGCCTGGCGGGCAGGAAGTCAAGCGCCTAAACCAAAGGGTTGCGGCTTGTCGCTTCTCGCTCGGTGTTTCCCGGAGAATAGGTGGTTATATCGTTGTTGGCAGAGGCACTTTTTCTTGTGTATGGAGTATACACAGAAAAAAGAAAATCGTCAAATAATTCACGAACCCGCTTCAGGGAAGGTGAAAACCGCCCATAACGCACGGCGTCTCGAGTAAGGGTGGAAGGGGAGGTCCAAGGGCGTCGCGAGGGAAAAACCGTGCCGCTGGGATTTGCGGAACACGGTCTGGTATCCCCGGATGTCCTTCAGTTTTACGTTTTTTCGATCTTTTTATTCTTCCTCCTGCAGTGGAACACGTATCCGGCCGCCAGGGCCACGCAGAAGGCCGCCAGGACGTAGGAGGCGGTGTGCATGTACCGGTGCACCAGGGCCTGGTTGTTGCCCACCCAGAACCCGACCCAGGCGAGGATCACCACCCAGATGCCCGACCCCAGGGTTGTATAGAAGAGGAAGAGGGGGACGTTCATCCTCGTGAGCCCCGCCGGCAGCGATATCAGCTGGCGGATGCCGGGAAGGAGTCTGCCGATGAAGGTGCTGATGTGGCCGTGCCTCGCGAAGTACAAATCGGCCCGCTCCAGGGCCTTATCGCTGACCAGGAAGTACTTGCCGTACCTTTCAAAGAAGGGGCGCCCGAAGGTGAGGGAGATCCAGTAGTTGAAGATCGCCCCGAGGATGCTCCCGGCGATGCCGGCCAGGATGACCGCGAAGAGGTTCATCTCCCCCCTGGCCGCGAGGTAACCCGCGGGGGGGACCACCACTTCGCTGGGGAAGGGGACGAAGGACGACTCCAAGAACATCAGGGCCACCACACCGGTGTAGCCCATCCTCCCGATGGTGGAGACTATCCAGGTTACGGCCTGGCCGAGCATCACCGGCTGCCCGTCTTCATAGGGTGTACCCGTTCCGGCGGCCTGTCATGGACTCTATGTCGATCCTGACGACGGCGACTGACGCCATGGCCTGGTCGGGAAAGGGAAGCTCGCGGCCTGCGTACTGCCTCACCACGTGGTTCAGCCCCTCCCTTTTTTCAACGGTCCCTTCCAGGAAGACGGCGGTGCCGAAACCGACGACGCTCCTGTATTTCATGGTCCACTCGCAGGGGTCGGGGTCCTGGACGACTTCGATGTCCTCGTCGACCTCGAAGCAGACCTTTGGGTTCTTATGCAGGCAATCGATCTTCTTCCCACCGTTGAAGCCGTGGAAGTAGAGGGCCTTCCCGTCGAAACCGAAGCAGAGGGGGACCATGTAGGGGTACTCCTCGTCGAAAAAGGCCACCCGGCAGACCTTGCCCCTTTCGAGGATCCCCCTGATCTGGGCCTCGTCGGTGATCTCCTTATCCTTTCGCCTCATGTCCTCTCCTCCTCCTTTGTTTTTGAAGGGCTTCCCCCGCCGGCGTATGGATGCCGACCATCTTGGCGGCCCTGCCGTTTTTATCTCTGCGGACCACGAACCCCCGGCTCCGGAGGGGCAGCCAGGAACCATCCTTTTTCAGCATCCTGAACTCGATCTCGTAGATATCGTCGCCGTCCTTCCCGGAGAGGACCCTTCTCAGCAGGTCGGCCACACCGGCCTGGTCGTCGGGGTGGATCTGCCGCTTCCAGTCCTCCAGGGACTGCCCCATCTCGCCGGGGGAGTAGCCCAGCATGGTCTCGTAGGCGGCGTTCATGACGACCCTCCCCTCGCTCACATCCCACTCCCAGAGCCCCGAAGAGTGTTCGGCGACCAGGAGTTCGAGCTGCCGGGCCTTTTCCTCGAGGTTGGCGGCCTTCCTCTGACGGTCCTTTTCGGTCTCGATGGCGTGGAGGGCGAAGGATATATCCTCGGCCAGTTCCGAGAAGAGGGTCTGCTCCTCGGGGTCGAAGTGGGCGTCGCCGGGGAGGGAGACCGATATCAGGCCGTAGGTCTTTTTTGCGTATTCCAGCCTGGTGGTCATGATGCCCCCCTCTTCGTAGCTATCCAGGAGAGGGCTTTCGGTCATGGCCATGGTGCCCCGTTTCAGGTGTATCCCCGGTTCCTTGAGGGCCGAAAGTCCCCATTCGTTGAGCATGCCGTGCCTTCTCCTCTCCGACAGGTGTTTGCCGTCGGCCGTCACCCCCGCTTCCGATACAGACTGTAGGGTTCCTCCCTTGCCCAGGATCCCGATCCAGGCGTTGCGGTAGCCCCTGGTTTCCACCAGGTGGGCGCAGATCTCCTGGACAAGCTTCTCGCTGTCGTGGTGGTGGCTGATGAGCCGATTTACCCCCCTGACGGAGCGGAGGATGGAGTTCAGTTGCCTCAGTTCCTCCTCGGTCCTCTTGAGGATGGTCACATCGCGGCCCACGGCCTGGACCTCGATGAGGTCGCCCTTTTCATCGAGGATGCCCCTCCTGGTCCATCTCAGCCAGCGCTTCCCCCCCTGGGGGAGGTCGAGAATTTGCTCGAAGAAGGGCCCCTGGCCCGAGGTGGACTGGCCGTTCGGTTCAGCCAGGAATCTCGAGGCCTCGGCGTCCCCCATTATCTCGAAGAGGCGGTGCGAAACGATGCGGTCTCTGTCCAGCCCGAAAAAATGGCAAAAAGCGTCGTTGGCGAAGGTGATCTCCCCACTGTCGGAGAAACGGCAGACCATCTCCACCTGGCTCTCGACGATGGCGGCGTAGCGCCTCTCGCTCTTCCGGAGGGATTGCTCGGCCTCCTTCTGGGCGGTGATGTCCCTCCCCACGCACTGTATCGCCACGAGGCGCCCCTCTTCGTCGAAGACGCCCCGATTGTGCCACTGCTCGAGCCCAACGCTGCCGTCGGGGAGGAGGGACCACGATTCGTCGGTGTTCGTAGGGTTCTCGGGGGTCAGTTTTTCGAAGAATTCCCGGTGCAGGCGGCTTGTCTCCTCCTGGTCCACGTGGTCGAAGACGTTCAGCCCCAGGATCTTGCCCGGGTCCTTGCCGAAGCGCCTGCAGTAGGAGGTGTTCGCGAAGGTCAGGGTCCCGTCGGGCTTGAAGCGGATTATGAACTCGTCCTGGTCTTCCACGATATTCAGGAATCGCTGTTCGCTCTCCCGGAGGGCCCTTTCCACTTCCTCCCGGCGCCCCGCGTCCCAATATATCCCGTAGGTCCCCACCGGGCGCCCTTCCTCGTGGATGGGCCCGATCAGGATGGAGACCTTTATCTCGGTACCGTCCCTTTTCACTCTTACGGCGTCGGTGATCAAGCAGGGTGTGGGGAAAACCGTGGAGGGCACGAGGAAAGCATGGGAGGGGGGGCTCGGCGCCCCGGCCGTGATCTCGCCGATCCCCTTCCCAGTCACTTCGGCCGCCTCCCAACCGAAGATGTCGCAAAAACGGGAATTGGCGAAGATGATCCTGTCGTCTTCGTCGCAGATGACCATGCCTTCCGGGGAGTTCTCCACGAGGAGGCGGAAATGGTCCTCGAGGCCGCCGCAGGCCGTCCTTCGGTTTTCACCGGGGAGGGACAATCGATCACCTCCGGGAGGGTATGCCCGGGTGGGGGCTAGAACATTCTACCACGACGGAAAGACGGGGCGACAAGGGCGGGATGCCCGCGATGACGCGGGGACGTATATAATCGGTGGGAAAGGATGGGGATGATGCCATGGGCCCGATCACGAACCTCTACCCCCTGGCGGCCGTTTTCCTCGCCGGGTTTTCCCTTGCCGTTGTGGTGGTCCTTTCCCTGAGGGCCATCTATGCCCGCGCCGCCAGGGACCGGGTCGAGGACATCACGGAGCACATCAAGGCCGCCTTCGGCGACCTCTCCCTGGAGGCCCTCTCGAGGTCGACGGAGGAATTCCTGAAGCTGGCCAAGTCCCGTTTCGACGCGGAGAGAGACCTCAGCAGCCGGGAACTGGAGGGGAAGAAGGAGCTCATCGACCGCCGCCTCGAGGAGATGACGGCGAAGCTGGAAGCCGTCTCCAGCCTTGTGCGCGACCTGGAGAAGGACCGGGAGTCCAAGTTCGGCGAGCTGGCCGATCGCTTGAGGGAGGTGAGCAAGAAGACCGCCGAACTGAACACCACCACGGGGACGCTCAAGGAGGCCCTTTCCAGCTCCCAGGCCAGGGGGCAGTGGGGTGAGCGGATGGCCGAGGATATCCTCCGCCTCGCCGGTTTCGTCGAGGGGCTCAACTACGCCAGGCAGAAGGTCCTTGCCGGGTCGGGCAGGAAGCCCGATTTCACCTTCTTCCTGCCCAAGGGGCTCACGCTCAATATGGATGTCAAGTTCCCCTTCGCCAACTACCTCGCCTGGCTCGGCGCCTCGAACGACGTCGAGAGGGGGCAGTGCCGCCGTTCCTTCCTGAGGGATGTGAGGGAGAGGATCAAGGAGGTAGCCTCCAGGGACTACATCGACCCGGGGCAGAACACCCTCGACTACGCCCTCCTCTTCATTCCCAACGAGCAGGTCTATTCCTTCATCCACGAACAGGAGCCTGGCATGATCGACGACGGGCTCCGGCAGAAGGTGATCTTCTGCTCGCCCGTCACCCTTTACGCCGTGCTCGCCGTGATAAGGCAGGCCGTGGACAACTTCACCCTGGAGCAGACCTCCAAGGAACTGCTGGCGCTCTTCGGGGCCTTCAGCAAGCAGTGGAAGGAGTTCCTGAAAAGGCTGGAACACCTGGGGAAGCAGATCGAAGGGGCCCGTGACGATTACGAGAACCTCGTGACCACCCGCCGGAGGGGTCTGGACCGCCCCCTGGAGAGGCTGGAGGAAATCCGGAAACTGAGCGGCCTGGAGGCGGCTCCGCTGGAGGATCCCCTCGCGGAGGATGGGGCCGAGGCGCCCCCCGACGAAGGGACGATTTAATAATGATCTCGTTTGCCCTCGCCCCTGGGGCATGATAAAATCACTTCGTATGCCTTCATAAATAATACAATCTCCCGCTCCCATCGGGGATCCTTGAGGGCTATAAAAGGGGGTGCGCCGCGTGCAAGTGCTGACGAGGAAACTCCTGACCCGCTGCATGGCGGCCACCGCCCTGGGACTTCTCCTCTTTTCAGCCCCCGCCCAGGCGCTCCACCACGTCAAGGTGGGTTTCTACCAGAACGCGCCCCTGGTCTTCCGGGACGACGACGGTGTCGTGAAGGGCCTCTTCGCCGATGTCCTCAACGCGGTGGCCGCTGAGAACAGTTGGACGATGGAATGGGTGGAAGGATCCTTTGCCGAAGGGCTTGAAAGGCTCGAGCGCCGCGAGCTGGACATCATGGCGGCCGTGGCCTGGACTGAGCAGAGGGAACAGCTCTTCGACTTCACCCGCGAGGCCGTCGTCTCAAACTGGGGGGTCTTCTACTCCCGCCGTGACATGAACCCCACCTCCATCCCTGACCTGGATGGCATGAAGGTCGCCGTGGTCAAAAGGGACACCTACGGGGAAGCCTTTAAGAGCCTCGCGGCGCGCTTCGGGATAACCTGCTCCTACCTCGAGGTGGATGATTACCCAGATGTGTTCAAGGCCATCGAAGGCTACAAGGCCGAGGCCGGGCTCGTGAGCCGCCTCTTCGGGCTGACCAACGAGGCGGAGCACCGGGTCGACCGGACCAACATCTTCCTGGAGCCTCGGGAGCTGCGCTTCGCCGCCCCCAAGGGCCTCAGCGTGACGGTACTGCAGATCCTCGATTTTCACCTCACCAAGTGGAGGCCCATCCCCGATTCCCCCCTCAACAGGTCTATCCAGAACTGGCTCTCCGAGAGGAGCGTCATGAGCGTCATCCCGCGGTGGTTCCCCTGGTTCGTGGGGGCGTCCCTGGCGACCGTGCTGGGTGTCCTCTTCACGAACCTGATGCTGCGGCGGAAGGTCCTGGCCCGCTCCAGGGAACTCCTGAAGAGCAGGGCCGATCTTTCCAGGGAAAAGGTCCTCTTCGAGAAGCTCTTCGAGGAATCGCCCGATGCCCTGGTGCTGCAAAGCACGGAGGACAACAGTATCCTGCGGGTCAACAGAGGCTTCACCAGGCTCTTCGGTTACCGCCGCGACGAGGCCGAGGGCAGGACCCTGAACGAAATGATAGTGCCCGGGGACCTGCTCCAGGAAGGGATTGAAATGGACAGAAGGACCGACAAGGGCAACGCCTTACAGGAAGAGACGGTGAGGCGGAAGAAGAGCGGCACCCTCGTCGATGTCTCCCTGATCTCCGTGCCCGTCACTCTGGAGGGGGGGCTCGTCGGCGCTTACGTCATATACAGGGACATATCGGCAGCGAAGGAGGCAAGGAAGGCCCTCATCGAAAGCCGTGAGCATGCCGAAAAAAGCCTCGAGAGCATGAGCCGCGCCTGGGAACAGACCATCGACGTCCTCGCCATGGCCGCCGAGACCCGTGACCCCTATACCGCCGGTCACCAGAGGAATGTCTCGGCCCTTTCCGAAGCCATCGCCAAGGAGCTGTGGCTCGACAAGGAGACCGTCAATTCCATCAGGATGGCGGGGCTGGTCCACGACGTGGGCAAGATAAACATACCGACGGAGATACTGAGCAAGCCCGGCACCCTTGGCGAGGTGGAATTCGCCCTGATCAGGACCCACCCCGAGGTGGGCTACGAGATAATGAAGAACATCGAGCTCCCCTGGCGCCTGGCCGACATGATCCTGCAGCACCATGAGAGGATGGACGGCTCCGGTTACCCGAGGGGACTCAAGGGGGACCGGATCATGCTCGAGGCCAAGGTCCTCGCCGTGGCCGACGTGGTGGAGGCCATGTCCTCCCATCGTCCTTACAGGGCCTCCCTGGGGGTGGAAGCCGCCCTGGAGGAGATAGAGACCAACAAGGGGCGCCTCTATGACCCCCAGGTGGCCGACGCCTGCCTGAGGCTTTTCAGGGAGAAGGGTTTTCGCTTTCCCGGATCCTGATCGAAGATCCGGGGTCTATCATGGAGGTGATCGATGATGCGCAAGGCGCTTGTGGCCATCGACGGAAGCGACATAACGAAACCGCTGGTGAGGTTCGCCTTTGAGCGGGCCAGGAAGGAAAAGCTCCAGGGGCTCGACTTCATCTACGTCTTCCAGCCCTACCCCGCCGCGCTTTTCCCGGGGATGCCCATCCCCACCACGATCGAGGAGGAGCACGCCAAGGCCACCAGGAAGGCCCTGGAGGCCATGGTGCTCAAGGAGCGGGAGGAGGCCGGAGCCGAGAAGGTCGAGGTCTCCATGGTCTTCCCCTACGGGAGCCCTTCGGGGGAGATAATCCGCCAGGCGGAGGAGTACCCCTATCGCTCCATCTTCATAGGCCACAGGGGCATGGGGAGCCTGGAGAGGTTCTTCATAGGCAGCGTGGCCGCCAGGGTGGTGGAGCACGCACCCTGCACGGTCATCGTTTTCCGCCCCCGCGACTGAGCCGGGTCCGCCCCGCTTTGCCGGAGCGCCCCTTCCGCCTGCCCCCGCGGCCCATGGGTCCGACCAGGCAGTGGGGGCCTGTGCCGATGAGGTCCTCCCTCCCCGCCTTGACCAGGGCCTCCTCGACCAGTTTCCTGTTGGCCGGCGAGCGGTACTGCAGCAGCGCCCTCTGGAGCTTCCTCTCGTGGGTCGAGCGGGGCACGTAGACCTCTTCGCCGGTCATGGGGTCCAGGCCCGTGTAGAACATGCACGTTGAAAGGGTCCCCGGCGTTGGGATGAAATCCTGCACCTGCTCGGGGTGGTAACGGATCTCCTTCAGGAACAGGGCCAGTTCCACGGCGTCGGCCAGGGTGGAGCCGGGATGGCTCGACATCAGGTAGGGGACCAGGTACTGCTCCTTTCCCGACTTCCTGTTGGCCCTGTCGAATTCCCTCATGAACTCCAGAAAGACCTCCTTACCGGGTTTCCTCATCAGCGCCAGGACCCTGGGCGAGACGTGCTCGGGGGCCACCTTGAGCTGACCGCTGACGTGGTGTTCGCAAAGGTCCTCGATGAGTTTCGGATCACGGGCGGCCAGGAGGTGGTCGTAGCGGATGCCGGAGCGCACGAAGACCTTCTTCACCCCCGGGAGGGAGCGGATCTTCTTCAAAAGTTCGAAATAGCCCTTTTGGTCGGTTTCCAGGGCCGCGCAGGGCTCCGGCCAAAGGCAGTCCCTGTCGGGGCAGGAGCCCCGGGAAAGCTGGGCGGGGCAGGCGGGGGAGTGGAAGTTGGCCGTGGGTCCCCCCACGTCGTGGATATAACCCTTGAAACCGGGCAGCCCCGTCAGGGTCTTGGCCTCCCTGAGGATGGACGCGTCGCTCCTGGCCTGGATCACCCTCCCCTGGTGGGAGGTTATGGAACAGAAGGAGCAACTCCCGAAGCAGCCCCGGTGGGCCGTTATGCTGAACCGGACCTCCTCGACGGCGGGGACGCCCCCCCTGTCATCGTACATGGGGTGGGGTTCCCTCCTGTAGGGGAGTTCATAGACCCAGTCCATCTCCTCCGTGGAAAGGGGCATGGCCGGCGGGTTCTGAACGACGTACCAGGCACCCTGGTCCTGGGCGACGGGGCGCCCCTGGAAGGGGTCCTGTTCACCGTACTGGAGCCGAAAGGCCTCGGCGAAGGCCGCGCGGTCGCGGGAGACCTCCTCGAAGGAGGGCAGGACGACAGCCCCCGGAGGGAGGTCCGTCCCCTTTGCCCGGCGGCAGGTCCCCGGGACATCCCTTATCATCCCCACGGGCACGCCCCTGGAAAGGGCCTCGGCGATCTCGAGGATCGGTTTTTCCCCCATGCCGAAGACGAGGAGGTCCGCCTTGGCGTCGACGAGGACGGACCTCCTGACGCTGTCGGACCAGAAGTCGTAGTGGGCGAACCTTCTTAGGCTGGCCTCGACGCCGCCTATGATGAGGGGGATATCCTTCCAGGCCTCCCGGGCCCGGTTGCAGTAGACCACCGTCGCCCTCTGGGGCCTTCTCCCGGCCTTGCCGCCGGGGGAGTAGGGGTCGTCACGGCGGGGTTTTTTCGCCGCCGTGAAGTGGGAGAGCATGGAGTCCAGGTTGCCCGCCGAGACCAGGGCGCCCAGGCGGGGCCTTCCGAGGGCCAGGAAGTCCCCCAGGCTCCTCCAGTCGGGCTGGGCGATCACGCCGACCCGGTAGCCCCGGGCCTCGAGGACCCTGGGTATGACGGCGTTGGCGAAACTGGGGTGGTCGACGTAGGCGTCGCCGGTGATGAAGACGAAGTCCACCTCGCCCCAGCCGAGGCGATCCAGGTCCTCCCGGTCGACGGGAAGGAAGCCCACGCTACCGCCTGCCACGGGCCATCACCACCCTGTCGGGCAAGGGCTGAAGGCGCGGCAGGACCATGCCAGTTCCTCGAGCCCCTTTTCCTCGCAGAAGCAGGCCGAACCTTCCCGGTCGGGCTCTGCCAGGAAGAGGTCCTCCGGTACGGGGGCGTCCAGGCGGAGGCGGGCCAGCTCACGGCTCAGGAAGGCCTCCTCCCGCCCCTTCTCAAGGCGGTCCCTCAGGGAGCCCTTCACGGAGCGGATCCCCTCGTAGAGCGACTCCAGGTCGCCGAAACATCTCACCAGCCTCCCGGCGGTGACGGGCCCAACCCCCGCGACGCCGGGGATGTTGTCCGTCCGGTCGCCCATCAGCGCCTGGTACTCCGCCATGTGGCGCGGCTCAAACCCGAAGGCCTCCCGGAAGGAGGAGGCGTCCACCCTGGTAAAACTATCGCCCCCGGCGGGGCGCAGGATGGTTATGGCGCCCTCGCCCAGGGTCTGGAAGAGGTCCTTGTCGGGCGTGACGATGATCACTCCCTTGCCGCGCTCCGCCTCCCTGACGGCGGCCGCGGCGATCAGGTCGTCGGCCTCGAAGGCGAGACTGGTCACGACCGTTATCCCCAGGCAGCGGGCCAGCTCCATCATGAGGGGCAACTGGGGGATGAAGTCCTCCGGCGGCGCGGGGCGGTTGGCCTTGTAGGGGGGGTAGAGCTTTTTTCGGAAGCTGGGCCCCGGCGAGTCGAAGACCACGGCCCCCTCCCTCGCCCCGGATCTTTCGACGACGGCCATGAGGGCCCTCCCGAAGCCGTAGAGGCCGTTCACCGGCACGCCCTCGGGGGAGCGGAGGGGCCGCTTGACGCCGAAAAAGGCCCTGTAGGCCAGGGCGTGGCCGTCGATGAGGATGAGGTCGGTCAAGGGTACCTCCTTTTCTTCGCGGGGAAGAGGTTGTCCTTCTCCCGCGGCGAACCTATAGTAACAGCAAGAGGGGTGGTGCACCAATGGACATGGTGAACGCGTCGGGGGACAGCTGGTACATACCGGGCCCCACCAACCTGGGGGTTTACGCCGGGGAGGGCCGGGCGGTCCTCATCGACAGCGGGAACGACGAGTCGGCGGGGAGGAAGATCCTGAAGGCCCTCGAGGGGAAGGGGTGGAACCTGGACCTGATCGTCAACACCCACTCTAACGCCGACCACATAGGGGGCAACGCCCTCATCCAGAAGAGGACGGGCTGCCGCGTGGCCGCGACGCGGGCCGAGTCGGTCTTCATCGAGGAGCCCTGGCTGGAACCGGCCCTCCTCTGGGGGGCGGCGGGTTTCGGCGCCATAAGCGGGAAGTTCCTGAAGGCCCAGCCCTCGATGGTCACCGACATCATTCTCTCGTCGGGGCCGGTGCTTGATACGGGCCTTGAGGCGGTGCCACTGGCGGGGCATTTCCTCGACATGGTGGGCCTCAGGACCCCCGACGGCGTCTTCTTCATCGCCGACAGCCTTTTCCCGCCGGCCATACTCGACAAGTACGGCATGGCCGTCTGCTTTGACGTGGCCTCCCAGTTGAAAACCCTCGAATACCTGGAAAAGGCCGAGGCGGCCCTCTTCGTGCCCAGCCATGCCGAGCCCCGCGGCGACATCGGCCCCCTCGTGAAGAGGAACAGGGATGCCCTCGATGAGGTCCGCGACAGGATCCTGGGGACCTGCGCCGTCCCCTCCTCCCGGGAGGACCTCATCGCTGTGCTGGCCGTGCACTTCGACCTCTCCCTCAACCCTGCCCAGTACGTCCTCACCCATATAACCGTGTCGGCCCACCTCTCACATCTCGCCGACGATGGCACCCTCGAGCCCCTCTTTGAAAAGGGCCGGATGCTTTGGGTCCGGACCTCGAAATGAAGCACCCCGGCGCGGTTCCGGGGTAGTACCTTGTGAAGGCCCCCGGCACCGCTTGACATTTCGCCGCCGATGGCGATAATTGTCCCATTGCCGTGAAGGGATTACACGAAGTGGCGCCCCCATGGGCGCCGCTTTTTTTGTGTCCCTTTATCGAATACAGGAGGAACGTGCTTTTATGGAACAAACCGCGACACTGGAAACAATGGTACCGGAAGGCCGGAAGGGTTTTGAGGGTTTCGGCCTCCGGGAAGAGCTCCTCGAGGCCATCGAGGCGAAGGGTTTCACCGAACCGATGCCGGTCCAGGAGGCCGTGCTCGGCCGGGAAGACCTCGACGTGGACCTGATCGTCCGGGCCCGGACGGGCTCGGGAAAGACCCTCGCCTTTTTGCTTCCCCTCATGAATGACCCGGACCTCGATCCATCGAGGCCGGGAGTGCTGATCATCTCCCCGACGAGGGAACTGGCCCTCCAGATCTCCCGCGAGGCGGCGTGGCTCTCCCGGCGGATAGAATGCGCCTGTGCCACCCTGGTGGGCGGGATGGACATGGCGGCCCAGGTCCGCGAGCTGAGGCACGGGGCGGCCTTCATCATCGGGACCCCGGGCCGGGTGCTGGACCACGTGCGCCGGGGGACGCTCAAGATGGATCACATCCGCACCGTGGTCCTCGACGAGGGCGACCACATGCTCGACATGGGCTTCAGGGAGGAACTGGAGTCCATTCTCGAGGCCGCCCCGGCGAGGGAGAGGACCTGGCTTTTCTCGGCCACGATGCCCCCGGCTGTCAGGGCTCTTTCCAGGAGGTACCTCACCGACCCCGAGATGATATCCCTCGTGGAAGAGGGCGCCCAGCACGAGGACATAGTTCACCGGGTCTACACGACGCCGAAGGGCCGCAGGGTGGAGGGCCTGGTGAACGCGCTGCTCTGGGAGAACTCGTCGAAGGGGCTCGTGTTCTGCCATACCAGGGCTGAGACCATCGAGGTGGCCGACAGGCTCGCCCGGGAGCGGTTCAGTTCCTGCTGCCTCCACGGCGATATGAGCCAGAGGGAGAGGAACCACGCCCTGGCGATGTTCGCCTCGGGCCGGGTTTCCCACCTGGTAGCCACCGACGTAGCCGCCAGGGGGCTGGACATACCCGACGTGGAGCACGTCTTCCAGTTCGGCCTCCCCTCCGACGCAGAGACCTTCGTGCACCGCAGCGGAAGGACCGGGAGGGCCGGCAACGAAGGCCAGGATATCCTGGTGCTCACCCTGGCCGAGGCCCACAAACTGAAGGGCCTCTTGAGGGACACGAAGATCTCCCTGAGCTGGTCGCCCGTCCCGGACGCCCAGTCCATCAGGACTATGCAGAGGGCCCGTTACGAGGAGTTGGTCCTGGGCGACTCCCTCGGGGGCGACGACGGCACGAGGGAATGGGCCGTGAGCCTGCTCGAGAAGGCCGACCCGGTGGACCTCGTGGCGGCCTTCCTGGACTTGGCGGCCAAGGACATCCGCTCCGGCTACTCCCTCAAGGACGACTTCGCCCGGGAGAGGGAGCAGGCGGCCCACCGGAGTCCCCGCGCCGTCCCAGCTCGGAGGGAGCGCAAGCCCCTGGGGCGCAAAAGGGGGACCCTCGTCCGGCTCCCCGTGAGGGACGCCGCCGATTGGAACGCCGGGAAGGTCCTCAGGACGGTATGCTCGGCCCTGGATGTGGAAAGCCGTGAGATCGCCGAGATAGTGCTCAAAAAGGACGGCGTCATGGTGGAGCTGCTCCCCGCGGCCCTTGAAAAGTACCGGCGGGACCCCGACAGGCTGTCGGGACCGGCCCTTAGCCGGATCGCCGCCTCGGGGAGGCGAAGGGCCTGGAGCGACCGGGATCGCGCCGGGAGCAGAACGGCCTGATCGAAAAGAGAAAAAATGAGGCCCCGGGGATAACCCCGGGGCCTAATCTCATCCAAGGGGACTTCAATCCATTGTGACGACGGTGCCCTCGCGCCCCTCCAGGGCTTCGACGGCTTTGAAGAGCGAGGTGATGACGGCCTTCCTGCCGGGGGAACTCCGCGCGAACTTCACCGAGGCCAGGACCTTGGGGAGCATGCTCCCCGGGGCGAAGTGTCCCTCTTCCATGAAACGTTCCGCCTCGGACACGGTCATGCCGTCGAGGAACCTCTGGCCCGGCTTTTTATAGTTGAGGCAGACCTTGTCGACCTCGGTCAGGATGAGCAGTATGTCGGCTTCGATGTCCTGGGCCAGCCGCCCCGCCGCTAGGTCCTTGTCGATCACGGCGGCCACGCCCGCGAGTGAGCCGTCACCTTTCTCCACGACGGGGATGCCGCCGCCGCCGGCGGTGATCACAATGGAGGTATCCCAGAGGCGTTTCACGGCGGAGAGCTCCACGATCCTCTTGGGGTCCGGTGACGGGACGACCCTGCGCCAGCCGCGGCCGGCGTCCTCCTTCATGGTGAAACCCCTCTCTTCGGCGATCGCCTTGGCCTCGTCCTCGGTGTAAAAGGGGCCTATGGGCTTCGTGGGGTTGCTGAAGGCGGGGTCACCGGGGTCGACGACGACCTGGGTAACGAGGGTGACCACCGGTATTTCGCGGCCCCTATCCCTCAAGGCCTCGCTGAGGGCTTGCTGGATGTGGTAGCCGATGTAACCCTGGCTCATGGCCCCGCAGACGTCGAAGGGCATGGCGGGGGTTTGGGGGTTCTCCCTGGAGGCGATCTCCTGGGAGAGGACGATCCTCCCCACCTGGGGCCCGTTGCCGTGGACAATGGCCATCTCGTAGCCCTTGGTGCTTATTTCCGCCAGGAAACCGGCGGTCTTCCTCACGACCTCGAGCTGCGCTTCGGCCGTCGGCGGCGCGCCCGCCTCCTGGAGGGCGTTCCCCCCCAGGGCTACCACGACCCTGGATGCACGATCCATAGACCTCTCTCCTCACCGTGAAAGCGATATTTTCGGGAAGGATTTTAAGCCCTTCCCCTTGGGTGGTTCAACCCCTCCGCCCCGAAGGACGGTCAGATCTCGCAGCAGGGGTTCCCCGGTTCTATCAGCCGGGTTGTGATGCTCCCCCCGCAGTGGCCCTCCAGGAGGCCCATGATCTCCTCGACGGCTCTTTCGCGGGCTGCGACCTCCAGGGGCGGCAGGAAGTCCAGGTGCAGCGCCACGTGGCTGGTCAGGGCCGTGATCTTGCTGGGGTCGCCGTTCTTCCAGCACCACCCTCGGCAGAAGACCGTCCCCTTCGCCGTGTCGTGGAGGATGATCTCCCCCGGGTCGGGGTTCTCCACCGTCCCGGGGTCGCCCAGCTGGGCGAAGGGTTCGTCGCCCCTCGCCGGCCCCAGCCGAAGGTCCCCCGCCAGCCCCGACAGGTCGTCGCCGCCGCAGGGGATGCGGTACTTCAGGCTTATGATGTTCATGATCGCCACGATCCTGTTTATGAAGGGCAGGTCCTTGCCGGAGCGGGTCCGCCTGATGAGGTTGGCGATGGATGGCGGGAACTTGTTGGGGTTGAGCCCCATCTCCCTGAAGACGGAGCGCCAGGACGCGATCAGGGGGTATTCCTTGTAATCCTCGAGGGCGGGGTCGGCTTTGACGCCCGCCTCGGCCTCCCTGAGCAGGGCCAGCAGGGCGGGGTCGTCCTCGGCGTTCTCCAGTCCCCGGCCGACCACGGTGCAACGGCGGTACTCCGGCCATTTCTCGAAGACTTCGGGTGCTATGCAGAATCGCAAGGGGTGCATCTCCTTTCATCGACAGCCGCGGCTTCTTTCACGCCCTGTATAATAACAGCACTTCCAGGGGGAGGCGAAGAAATGAAAAAGGAACAGACCGCCGGGGGGAGAAAGGCCCTCTTCTTTTTCTGCGTCGGCAAGGGTTACGACCACGTCTCGAGGCAGGCCTTCGAGAAGGTCCTGGAACTTTACCGCCCCGATGAGACGGGGGTCTCCGTCGACGGGTACCCCGTCATGGAGTACGTCGACGGCCGGGGGGACCGTTTCTTCTTTATGCGCCAGGAGACCCTCGTCAGTTACGACTTCCGCCGATACCTGCCCGTCCTGAGGGAGCATTTCCTCGATGTCGACCTCGCGGCCGAGGTGAACTGGCACGAGGGTGCCAACGCCCCCGACAGGGTCCTGACGGTCCACACCGTGGGCGACGTGAACGCCGGAGTCTTCCCCCCCGCCGAGCCGGCCTACGTGAGGAATCTCCTCCGCGCCCTGGAGGACGAGAGGGCCCGGGCGGAAGTCGATGACTTCAGCGTGGTGACCGAGGCCACCCACTGGACGGGGACTTTCAAGGGACAGGACCCCCGGCTGATGGACGGGTTCCCCGTCCCCATGCTCGACATCGAGGTGGGTAGCACCCCCGCCAGTTGGGAGGACCCGCGGGCGGTGGGAGTGATGGCCAGGAGCCTGGTGAAGCCCTTTTCGGGTTCCCAACGCCTGTACCGGGTCCTGTGCGTGGGCGGGGTCCACTTCGAAAGGTCCTTCTCCGAGGCGGCCCTGGGCGACTTCCCCTTCGGCGTATCCCACATACTCCCTAACCAGTGGATCGTCACCGGGGACTACGCCTCGGAAGGGGGTTACGAAAAACTGCGCTCCGTCGCGTCAAGTATCAGGGGAGGCATCGACGCCGTGGTCTACCACGAGGGGATAAAGGGCGCTTTCAGGGACCAGTGCCGGAGGCTCGCCGGCGAACTGGGCGTTCCCGTCCTGAAGCACAAGGCCCTGCGCCGGCCCGAGGCGCTCGGCTTCACCCCTTGAGCGGGGCCTTCAAGGCTCCGGCCTTTTCTTCCTAGACTGTTCGTCCCTCATCCAGGATTGCAGGTCGCTGGAGGTGTAGGCCAGGTGGTGGGCCAGGGCGGCCACGGACCTCTCGAGGTCGCCGGCCGTCACCGCCGCCAGGATCTCCCGGTGCTGTCGCTGGGACTCGTCCCTCATCGAGCCCAGGTGGGTCCTGATCGTGCGGTCCGTCTTCTGCCTGAGCCTCGAGACCATGTCGAGGGTCAGCGGTCGGTCGGCCGGCTCGTAGAAAAGGGTGTGGAAGAGGAAATTCTGGTCCCGCCAGCGGATGCAGTCCTCTTCCTTTTCCATCCGGTCGAGGACCTCGCCGGCGTCCTGGATTATCTTGCGGGTGATCCCCGGGAAGGCTGTCCTCATCAGGCTGGTCTCCAGGGCGGCCACCATCTCGTAGAGCTCCCGGGCCTCCTCCAGGGAGAGCTCCGTCACGAAGGCCCCCCGGTACCCCCGGAACTCCACGAGTCCCTCCGTCTCGAGCAGCCTCAACGCCTCCCTCAGCGGGATGGGGCTCACGCCCAGGCTCTGGGCGATCCGGGCCTGGTGGAGCGGCCCCCCCTCCTCGAGCACGCCCCGGTAGATGGCGTCCCGCAGCACCGCCGCTATGTGGTGGGGCGCGCTGGTGTCGCCGCTCATCCTTCCGGCCAGTTCCTTTAGGGTCCAGTCATCCATCGGTGAAGACCTCCCCGCTTTCCCCCTCGGGGGGGACCTGGGAATATTATATTATCCCGACCGCCGATTATACGAACCGCCCTTCAAACTATACCTCGTTGACACTTCCCCCGGGTGAAAAGCATACTGGTCCCGGCAAGGGCCAAATACGGAAGCGGGAGTGATAGCCGTGGCGGTACCGATGCAGTTCCTCACCGACGAGCTGGAGGCCATGAAGCGCGACGGCCTCTACGGGACGATCCGCACTATAGAAAGCCCCCAGGGGGCGTGGGTCCGGATAGCGGGCAAAGACCACCTGAACCTCTGCTCCAACAACTACCTGGGGCTGTGCAACGACCCGAAGGTGGTGGGCAGGGTCAAGGAGTACGTGGACAAGTGGGGCGTGGGACCCGGGGCCGTGAGGACCATCGCCGGGACCATGACGCCCCACATAGAGCTGGAGAGGCGCCTGGCCAAGTTCAAGGGGGCCGAGGCGGCCATCGTGCTCCAGTCGGGGTTCTGCGCCAACCTGGCCGTCATACCCACCCTCGTCCCCGCGGCGGAGGACACCATCTACAGCGACTCCCTGAACCACGCCTCCATCATCGACGCCTGCCGCCTCACCAAGGCCCGGGTGGTGCGGTACGGGCACTCCGACCTGGCGGACCTCGAGGCCAAGCTCCGGGAGCACCGGGGCAACCCCGGCAGGCACCTCCTCGTCACCGACGGGGTCTTCTCCATGGACGGCGACATAGCCAAACTGCCGGAGATAGTCGAACTGTGCGAAGCCTTCGGCGTCATCGTCGTCGTCGACGACGCCCACGGGGAGGGCGTACTCGGCAGGGGGGGCCGAGGCATCGCCGACCACTTCGGCCTTCACGGCAGGGTGGACGTGGAGGTGGGCACCATGTCCAAGGCCTTCGGGGTCATGGGCGGCATGATCGCCGGGAGCGCCACCCTCATCGACTACATCCGCCAGAAGGCCCGGCCGAACCTCTTCAGCAGCGCCCTCACCATCCCCGACGTGGCGGCCAACCTCGCCTCGGTGGATATACTGGAGGAGAGCGAGGCACGGGTCAACCGGCTCAGGGAGAACGGCGACTTCCTGAAGAGGGAGCTCTCGGCCGCGGGCTTCGACACGGGTCACAGTGAGACACCCATAACGCCCGTCATCATCGGCGAGGCCTCCGACGCCAAAACCTTCAGCGCCGAACTCTTCAAAAAGGGCGTCTTTGCGACGGCCATCGTCTTCCCCACCGTCCCGAGGGGGACCGCCAGGATCCGCTGCATGGTCTCGGCGGCCCACACGAAGGAAGACCTCCGCTTCGCCGTGGAGCGCTTCGTCGAGGTGGGCCGGGGGATGGGTATCCTGCCGTGAAACGGATCCTCGTCACCGGTTCCAACGGGCAGATAGGCGCGGAACTGGTACCCTACCTGCGGGAGCGGTACGGTGCCGAAAACGTCCTGGCCACGGCCAGGCGCAGGGTGCCGGGGCCGGTCTCGGAGGGGGGGCCCTTCGAGATCCTGGAGGTCCGCGACGGGAGGGCCTTCTCGGGGCTGATGGGCTCCTTCGGGGTCGACGCCGTGATACACCTCGCCGGGGTCCTGTCGGCCAGGGCCGAGGCCGACCCGCAGGGGTCGTGGGACGTCAACGCCGGCGGGTGCTTCGCCGCCCTGGAGTGCGCCCGGGAGCGGGGGGCTGCCTTCTTCTTCCCCAGCTCCATCGCGGCCTTCGGCCCCTCCACGCCGCCCGACGGCACGCCCCAGGTGACGATCCAGCGGCCCACCACGATCTACGGCGTCGCCAAGGTCACGGGTGAACTTCTCTGCGACTACTATCACCTGAAGTACGGCCTCGACACCAGGGGGCTGCGCTTCCCCGGTCTCATCTCCTACGAAGCCCCGCCCGGCGGCGGCACCACGGACTACGCCGTCCACATCTACTACGAGGCCGTCTCCCAGGGCCGCTACACCAGCTACATAGCCCCGGGGACCTTCATGGACATGATGTACATGCCCGACGCCCTCGAGGCGGTCGTCCGGCTGATGGAGGCCGAGCCGTCGAAACTGGTCCACCGCAACGCCTACAACGTATCGGCCATGAGCTTCGAGCCGGGGCAGGTGGCGGCCTCGATAAGGAAACGTATCCCCTCCTTCGAGATCGACTACGCCGTCGACCCCGTGAGGCAGGCCATCGCCGCGTCGTGGCCTCGTTCCCTGGACTGCTCGGCCGCCAGGGCCGAATGGGGCTTCGCCCCGAAGTACGACCTGGACGCCATGACAACCGACATGCTCGAGAAGATCCAAAAGCGGGGTCCAACTGCGGGGTCAGGTCTACACTTTTGACTTTTTACACGACCGTGGCAAAATCCACTTAGACAAAGAGCGTCCTTTGCTCTCGGGCCTGCCTTTTCCTGCCTTTTCCTCAGGGTTCAGCATTTAGTCAAAAGTGTAGACCTGACCCCGCTCCTTGACGTAGAGATGCTTTAATCTGATAATAAAACAGTCATTGTCAGGGATGCGGGCTGTCGGGATCGACGGCCCCCAAGGGGGGTCCGTGACAATGGGTAGCGTTATTCTCGATCTTGACGAGAGCCGGATCGTCATTCCCAAGGACCGACGGCTCCGCAAGGTCTACCTTGAGTTCAGTACCAGGTGCAATCTCAACTGCCCCATGTGCTTCCGGGAATCCTGGACGGAGCCCCAGGGCGATATGGACTGGGGCCTGTTCCTCCGGGTTGCCTCGGACCTCGCCGAATTCCCCCTCCTTGAAACGGTCCACTTCCTCGGTATGGGAGAACCCTTCTGCCACCCCAGGCTCATCGAGGCCGTCGGCATCCTCAAATCCGGCGGCCGCCGTGTGAGGATAACGACCAACGCCACCCTGCTCGACGGGGCCACCGCCAGGGCCCTTGTGGCCGTGGGGGCCGACATCATCGACCTCTCCGTCGAGGCCGACGATGTCCCGTGGCCGGGGAGGGTGAGCAGCCTGGAGATCCTGTCGAAGGCGGTGGAGGAGCTCCGGGAGGCCAGGAAGCATGCCGGTTCCAACGCCTGCGAGATCCGCATCGCCCTGGTGGTCACCCGGTCGAACTTCCCCCTTATCCCTGGTATCGTGCGATCCCTGAAAGGCAAGGGCGTCAGCGCCGTCTCCGTGAGCAACCTGCTCCCCACCGATATGGAGGCCGATGCCAACCGGCTCTATCCCCTCACCCTCGAAGAGGAAGTGACGGTGCGTTCGAAACTCTACACCCAATTCCAGTACGCCGGGATCAAGCCCGAACTTCCGAGGTTCTCCCTGTCCACCGAGCGGCACTGCAACTTTGTGAGGTCCGAGTCCTGCTTCATAAGGTGGGACGGCCTCGTGGCCCCCTGCCTCAGATTGTGCCATGGCTACAGGGAGATCGTCCTCGGGAGGGAGAAGGAAGTGATCCCCTGGTTCTTCGGCGACCTGAAAAGGCAAGGACTGGCGGAGGTCTGGGACGACCCGGGTTACGTTTCCTTCAGGTGGAGGCTGAGGAGGGCCCTCTACGCCTCCTGCCTTGACTGCAACCTCCTCAGGTCCTGCGAGTACGCCAAGACCACCGAGAGCGACTGCTGGGGTAACTCCCCGGCTTGCAGCGACTGCCTGTGGGATCGGAACCTTATCCGGTGCCCCTAGAAGATCACCCGGTAGGGGAAAAGGAGGTGAACGACGGGTCCTTCGAAGTATCCAGGCTGACTTCCTGAGCGAAGAATAGAGAGCCTCGAGAGTTCTTTACCGTGGGACGGCAAGGTTATCGCAAAAAGAGAAAAGGAGGGAGAGACATGCAAGAGAAACGTCTTTTGAGGGTTGACCTTTCCGCGGGAACGGTCAAACAGGAACCGCTGAACCCCGATTGGGTCAAGCAGTACATCGGCGGTCGCGGGTACGGGACCAAGCTGCTCTACGAGGAGCTGAAACCGGGGACGGACCCCCTCTCAGAGGGGAACAAGCTCATCTTCGCCACGGGTCCGCTGACGGGTTCCAATGTCCCCACCGGCGGGAGGTACATGGTGATCACCAAGAGCCCCCTGACAGGTTTCATAGCCTCGAGCAACTCCGGGGGCTACTGGGGGGCGGAAATGGCAAGGGCGGGCTACATGATGATCCTCGTGGAGGGGAAGGCCAAGAAGCCCGTCTACCTGTGGATCAACGACGACAAGGCCGAACTGCGCGACGCCTCTTCGCTCTGGGGCAAGGATACCCACGAGACCACCGACGCGTTGCTGAAGGAAGTGGGTGACCCCAAGGCGAGGGTGGCCTGCATCGGCCCCGCCGGGGAGAAGCTATCCCCCATAGCCTGCATCGTCAACGAAAAGCACCGGGCGGCGGGCCGGAGCGGCGTGGGCGCCGTGATGGGCTCGAAGAACCTCAAAGCCGTCGTCGTCCGGGGGAGCGGGAGCTTCAAGGCCGCCGACCCCGAAGGGCTCAGGGAAACCCTGAAGGCGGCCATGCAGAAGATCAAGGAGAACGGGGTCACCGGCGAGGGTTTGCCCACCTACGGCACCGCGGTACTGGTCAACATACTCAACCAGCTCGGCAGCTACCCCTACAAGAACTTCCAGGCGTCGCAACACGAAGGCGCCGAGAAACACTCCGGCGAGAGGCTGGCGGAGACCTTCCTCACGGGGAGGACCAACTGCTTCGCCTGCCCCATAGGGTGCGGCAGGGAGACAGCCCTGGAGGACAAGAAGGGCGAAGGCCCCGAGTACGAGACCCTCTGGGCGCTGGGCAGCAACTGCGGCGTCGACGACCTCGAGCCCATCATCCGTGCCAACTACCTGTGCAACGAACTGGGGCTGGACACGATCAGCGCCGGGGGCACGATCTCGGCGGCGATGGAATTGTACGAGAAGGGGTTCATCCCCAGGGAGGACCTTGGCGTGGGGCCGGAACTGAAGTTCGGCTCCGGCGATGCCCTGGTCTACTGGACGGAGAAGATGGGCAAGGTCGAGGGGCTCGGGGAGAGAATGGCCCAGGGCAGCTACCGGCTGGGGGAATACTACGTGCACCCCGAGTTCTCCATCTCCGTCAAGAAGCAGGAACTCCCGGCCTACGACCCGCGGGGCATCCAGGGCATCGGCCTGACCTACGCGGTGAGCAACCGCGGGGCCTGCCACGTGAGGGGGTACCTCATTTCCCCCGAGGTCCTGGGCATCCCCGAAAAACTCGACCCCTGGGTGACGGAGGGCAAGGCCCAGTGGGGTAAGATATTCCACGACCTGACGGCCGCCATCGACTCTTCGGGCATGTGTCTCTTCACATCCTTCGCGCTCGGCGCTGGTGACTACGCCGACATGCTCAAGCACGGGGCCGGCTTCGACCTCGACGCCGACAGCCTCCTCGAGGCCGGGGACAGGATCTGGACCCTGGAGCGGCTCTTCAACCTCAGGGAGGGGCTCGACCCCGCGAAGGACGATACACTGCCCGTCAGGCTGCTCAAGGAACCCATCCCCGATGGGCCTGCCAAGGGCAAGGTGAGCCGCATCGGCGAAATGATACCGGAGTACTACAAGCTTCGGGGCTGGGACGAGAAGGGCGTTCCCACGCCCTCAAAACTGGCGGCACTGGGGATCCGGTAGGGGGAGGGTATGATACGGGTCTCCTTCTTCGGCATGGTCCGAGGTATCGTCAGGGAGAAGGAAACGCAGGTCGAAGCGGAAGGTACCGTGGCGGACCTCCTGGAGGTCCTGTCGGGAAGGTATGGCTTGCGCTTCGGCGAAAAGGTCCTCAAGACGCCGGAGCGCGAGCTGCAACTCATCCTGATCCTAAACGGGAGGCATATCGAACATATCGGCGGCCTGGCGGCCCCTTTGAAGAAAGGAGACCACCTGGCCGTCTTCCCCCTAGTCGGCGGCGGTTAGCCCCCACCTTGGGGTCAGGTCTACACTTTTGACTAAACCGCGGAATTGGGCGGAAAAAGGGAGGCGGTTCCGGTCACGGGAAGCGATCCTGGGGTAGACTGGTCCCGCCGGGATGTAATAATAATGGGGAAGAGGGAGCCCGAAGGGGCGAAAGGCGCGGAAGATAGTGAATAAGTCCGCGAAGTCAAAAGTGTAGACCTGACCCCGACTGGGAGGGATGAGGTTGGTGGCGGTGCTGCTGGCAAACCTGGTGAGGTTCGCCGTTCCGGCCGGTTTTTTAGCCTGGTCGTTGAAGGACCCCGCCGTGGCGGGTTATGTGTTCGCGGCCGTGGCGGCGGTCTTCGCGGCCTACCTTTTTTTCGCGGACCGGACCGGGAGGCCTGAGCCCGACCCCTCTGCCTGGGGTCCGGAAGAGATCGAGGTCCTGCGAAAGTACCACCTCGCGATAAAGTACCCCCTTGGGTCAAAGCACTTTTCCTTTTTCCTGAACGGGTTCCGGTGGTCCTGCCTCGCCTGGGTGTCCTGGCTGCTGTGGAACCGTCTCTGGGCCCCCTCAACCTTTCTCGCAGCCTACTTTTTCCTGACGGCGGCCCTGTCGACGCGTCTCGACCCGTATTACTACCTGACCGACGGAGCGAACCGGGGGCGGCCCGGGTCTGCCGAGGAGCTGGCCACCCTGCAAAGGGTCAGGGAGAAATTGCTTCAAGGTACGGCATGAACGGTGCCGGCGTCCCGGCATGACGGGCGATCATCGATCCGCGGGAGGGAGAACGAGGCGATGCGGGAGTTCGTGATAGACAAGAAGATCTTCATCCTTTTCCCCCAGGCCCGGGTCTGCGGGCTGGTCATCGAGGATATGGACAACGACGTCCCCTGGAACGGGGCGGGGATATTGGAGCTGGCCTGCCGGGAAGCCGCCGCTCGGCTCGGGGAAGTGCCCTTCGGCAAGAGTCCCTATTTCATCCCCTGGCGGGAGGCCTACCGAGCCTTCGGGGCCCCGAAGGGTTACCGCTCTTCCGTGGAGGGGCTCGCGAAAAGGGCCGTGAAGGACAGCTGTCCCCCGTCGATAAATCCCCTGGTGGACCTTTACAACGTGACGTCCCTCAAGTACCTCTTCCCCTGCGGGGCGGAGGACCTGGACGCGGTCGTGGGCGACATCCGCCTGGCGGCGGCCCGGGGCGGTGAGCACTTTTTGCCCCTCGGCGCCGAGGAAGAGGACCCTCCCCGGGAGGGTGAGTTCGCCTACATGGACGACGCGGGGGCCATCTGTCGGTGCTGGAACTGGCGCGAGGCCGACAGGACGAAGCTCACCCGCCGAACGAAGCGGGCACTGCTTTGCATGGAAAGCCTCGCCCCCGAGAGGGATGAGGAACTGCGGAAGGCCCTCGGCTTCATTAATGGAGCGGTCTGGGAAAACCTGGGGGCTAGGACCGCGACTTTTTGGCTCGACGCCGACTGCAGGCGGGTCGACCTGCCGGAATGAGGGGCGTGACGCCTCTAACCCAGGATGACCGGTTCTTTGCGGAGGGCCCCCGGGCTCAGCAGGGCGACGAGTTCCCCGATCTCCTCCAGGTGCGCCCTTATCCGCCCGGCAGGGACTGAAGGCACCCCGTAGACCGAAAAGAGGGCGCGGGTCGTTCCCGGGGTGATGTAGCTCCTGGCATCGGGCCCATAGATGATGCTCGAGAGGACGCCCTCCCGGTCCAATAGGAACATATCGCCCTTCGGGAGGCTCCGGGGTCTCCCGCCCATGGCCCGGTAAGTTTCCCCGCCCTTGGAGATATCCAGGAGGAGAGGGAGGGACACCTTGTCCAGGTCATACCCGGCCGTGAGAAGGCCGTTCCCCAGTTCCGCCATGAAGGCGGCGGCCACGAGGGGCGACGGCGATGAGAGGGGTTTCCCCTTGAGGGCTACCGTCTCCACCTGGTGGAGCACCGGGTAGCCCTGGCCAAATTTACGGAAGTACCTTTCGTAGCCCTGGAAAGGGTCCTCCCGGGAGAGGTCCTTCCGGGTTTTTCCCCGGTGCCGACGGCGGAGTTCCTCCTCCAGCGCCGCTTTTTTTTCTTCGAAGGCCGGGTTTCCCGGGTCGTTCAGGATGCCCTCGATGACCATAAACCCGAAAAAGGTCCCCGGGTAACTCGTTCCAAAAGCCGCCGACGCGGTGATCATGGCGTTACGCTCCCCTTTCTCGCCGGCCTCGCCAGGGGCGTCCGTGACGCTGGCCGTGTCCTTATTATTACCCTTACCGGCGCGAAAATGGAATGGCGCCCGGCCCTTTTCACCCATGGTGCGGGTTCTTCCCCTGTTGCTTCATACAAGGGTCCAAGTGAAAGCCCTTCGCTTCTTCACGAAGAGACCCAAGCGACCTTACCAGGTTCGGCCTCCTTCCTTGTCATTTGTCCCCGCCGGCTGTAAGATCTCTCCATGCTATGTCAACCAGTTAAATTATAGGTTGACAAGGAGGTGGATCGTGCGCTTTCCCGTCAGGACCATGACCCTGTCGGCCCTCTTCGCGGTCCTGACCGCGGTGGGAGCCTTCATCAGGATACCCTTCCCGCCGGTGCCTATCACGCTGCAGACCCTCTTCGTGTTCCTGTCGGGCACGCTCCTCGGGTCGCGGGCCGGGGCCTTGGCCCAGGCCCTCTACCTCGGCATGGGGCTGGTGGGCCTTCCCGTTTTCTCAGGCGGCGGGGGGCCCCAGTACATCCTGCACCCCACCTTCGGATACCTGCTGGGCTTCATCGCCGGCGCATGGGTCATCGGCTTCATATCGGAAAGGTCGGAGAAACCCTCCTTCCTGCTGTACCTGGCGGCGTGCCTCGCCGGTACGGTGGTGATCTACGCCGCGGGGGGCTTCGTGCTTTTCCTGAACCTCAACTACCTCGCGGGCAAGGAGGCGACCCTGGGGCAGGTTTTGGAGTACGGCGTGATCCCTTTCATCGCCGGTGATATCCTCAAGATGGCCGGCACCGCAGCCCTGGCTTCGAGGGTCGGGGCGAGGCTGAGGCCGGCCGTGAGGGACGAAGGCGGCCGGCGGTAGCCTCACCCCGGGGGTGGTAGCGCCTTCCCGAGGCGTTACAATGGGAGGGTCGGGGAAACCCGAGACCATCTCCCGGGGGGGTTCGCCGTGGGACAAGGTAGCGCCATGGCAAGGCACAAGATCCTCATCCTCATGATCATCCTCTACGCTGTGTGGGGTTCCGTTTTTCTGGCCAACCGTTTTTGCCTTGAAAGTTTCCCGCCCTTCATGCTCAACGCCTTCAGGTTCCTGCCGGCGGGGATCTTTCTTTATGCCTTCCTCCGCCTGAAGGGCGACGAGGGCCTGGGCCTCCGGGGGTGGATCGATTCCTTCATCGTGGGGGCCATGCTGTTCCTGGGCGGCACCGGGCTTCTCTGCGTAGGGCAGCAGTGGGTGGCCTCCGGACTTTCGGCTACGCTGCTGGCCAGCACCCCCCTGTGGACGGTGCTCTTCGCGGGCATCTGGGACAAGATGCCCCTTCCCATGGAGTGGATCGGCCTCGGGATAGGGATCGTCGGCGTGGCCCTTCTCAACTTCGACAAGGGCATCAGCGGCAACCCCATGGGCGCTGTGGTGATCCTCGCGGCCTCGGTCATCTGGTCCCTCGGGTCGGTCCTCAACAACCGCTTCAAAAGCCTTGATAAACCCATAGCCTCGGCCACGGAGATGATAGCGGGCGGGGTCCTCATGCTCGTCGTCTCCGCCCTGATCGGAGAGAAGGTCTCCTGGCCGCCGACGGCGAGGGCATCGATGGGCATATTCCACCTGGTGGTCTTTTCCTCGATCATAGGGTTCACCCTCTACCGTTACTTGCTCATGACGGTGAGGCCGGCCCTGGCGACGAGTTACACCCTCGTCAACCCCATCACCGCTACGATGCTGGGGGCACTCTTCGCGGGGGAGTCTGTTTCGTTCATCTCGCTGGCCGCCATGGTGGTGATCCTATCGGGGGTGGCGCTCGTCTTCAGGGCCAGGAATATCTGAGAAGGGAGCGAGCGATATGGACCTGGACCTCATCGCTGAAAGTATCGCCTCCGGCGGCCTCGTCGTCCTATCGGGGGCGGGCATGAGTACGGCTTCGGGGCTTCCCGATTTCAGGGGCGCCGACGGTTTGTGGAGGCATAAGGACCCGCGGCTCCTCGCCTCCGTCTTCGCCATGGAGAATAACCGCGACGAATTCGTGGAGTTCTACCGGCACAGGATCAGGATGCTCCAGGGCGTCGAGCCCAACCGGGGGCACCGGGTGCTGGCGGATTGGGAGTCCAGCGGGCTCCTGAAGGGCGTCATCACCCAGAACGTCGACGGGCTTCACCAGGCGGCGGGTTCCAGGGAAGTCCATGAACTCCACGGTAACCTCAGGAAGGTCAGCTGCGGCCGCTGCCGGTCGACCTTCGACAGCGGCCTTTTCCTCGAGCGGGACGACTGCCCCGACTGCGGGGGTCCCCTGAGGCCCGGGGTGGTCCTTTTCGGGGAGATGCTCCCCGAAGGCCCCATGGAGGCCGCCGAAGACCTCTCCGGGGCGGCCTCCTCCTTTCTTGTCCTGGGTTCCTCCCTGGAGGTATCGCCGGCCAACGCCTACCCCATGCTGGCGAAGAGGGCGGGGGCAAAACTTTTCATCATCAACATGACGTCCACCAGGCTGGACCCCCTGGCCGACGCTGTGATCCATGCAGATATAGTGGCGACCCTGGAGGAGATAGGCAAAATCGTAAATCAAAGATCGTGAGCCGTGAACCAAAGGGCAAAAAACGTAAGGGATCGACGGTGAAGAAAAAAAGAGAACCGGGTTATTTCCACCGGAGTTTTTCAACGACGGAGCGAGTCCTTGTTGTAAGATCCGGCCTCAGCGAGTTACAACCAGGTCCAGATCGTAAGGGTTCAAAAAATACTCGGTTTATAACAGGGTATCCCGGTGATACAAGATCCGGCTTTCCCGATTCACGACCAACGATTCCCGATTCACGGTCCTTACTCCAGCCAGCGGTCCAGGTCCTGGCGGTAAAGCCTCCTCAGGTGCGATGAGACCGGCCCCGGCTTGCCGCCGCCGATGATCGTCCTCCCCACCCTGACGACGGGGAGGATCTCCTTCACGCTGCCGGTGATGAAGAACTCCTCGCAGAGGGGGAGTTCGACGGTCAAGGGGCACCTCTCCTCGACGGGGAAGCCCGCTTCCCCGGCGACCTCGAGGGCCATCCCCCTCATGGTCCCGGGCAGGACCCTCTCCACGGGGGCGGTAAGGATCTTCCCCCTGAGGAGCATGAAGGCGTTGCTGTGGGAGGATTCGGTTATTTCCCCTCCCGGGCAGTAGAGGACCTCCACCGCTTCGTGGTCCCCGGCGAGGGGGAGGTAGCTTTCCAGGTAGTTGACGCTTTTTATGCCGGCCAGGGGCCTCGACGAATCGTCGGGGTAAAGGGCGACGCCCTCCCGGTAATTCTCTTCGGGGAAGGGGACCAGGGGTTCGAAGAGTATGAAAAGGCGGGGCCTGGTGAAGCCGCGCTCGCGGTCCAGGGTGTCGCCGCCGGTGATGTAGGGCCGGACGCTGACCTCGCCGCCGACTAGCCTGATGCCCTCCTTTATAATGGTCTTCATCTCCTCGATGGGTATGGGCATGGCGATCCTCGACCCGGCAGCGGAGGCGGCGAGCCTTTCCAGGTGGGGGGTGAGGGCCATGGGCCTCCCGCCGTAGGTCCTGATGGTCTCGAACACGGCGACACCCCTCTGGAAGGCGAAGTCGGAAAGGGGCAGCGAGGCCTCGCCGGATTGTACGAAGACACCGTCGGTGTAGCAGATGGCCATGAAGGTGGACCCCCCGGGTTTTGTCTTTTGGGACGGGGAACAGTATACTCCATCCGGCCGGGTTTCAGGGATTGAAGAAGTGTATAATTCCCATGAACGGCCTAGAACCCCTTCAAAGGAGGCGGAGCTCGAAGCGATGAACCCGGAAATACTCGCTGTCAACCCCGGCTCGACGAGCACCAAGATAGCCTGGTTCTCGGGCGAAGAGCGGCGATGGCAGGTTACGGTGGATCACGACCCGGCGGTGATATCCTCCTTCCCTAAGCTGGCGGACCAGTACCAATTCAGAATGGAGACCATCGAGGAGGCCGCCAGGGCCAATGGGAGCGACCTCGACGCCCTCGACGCCGTGGTCGGGCGGGGGGGGCTTCTCGAACCCATACCCGGCGGAACCTACAGAGTTGATGAGGACGTCTTGCGCGACCTCTGGCGGGGCAAGCCCTGGGAGCACGCCTCAAACCTTGGAGGGATCATCGCCGAAGCCATCGCCGAACCCAGGGGGATCCCCTCCTTCATCGTCGACCCCGTCGCCGTGGACGAATTGGACGACCTTTCCCGGCTGACGGGTTTGCCGGAATTGCCCAAGAGGTCCCTCGGGCACGCCCTCAATATCAAGGCGGCTGTAAGGATGGCTGCCAGGGACCTTGAGAGGCCCTGGGACGAGCTCGATTGCCTGGTCGCCCATCTGGGCGGGGGCATAACGGTATGCGCCCACCGCCATGGTAGGATGGTGGACCTCAACAACGCCAACGAGTTCGGCCCCTTCTCCCCCGAGAGAGCGGGAGGCCTCCCCGCGGGGGACCTGGCCCGCCTCTGCTACAGCGGCGACTACACCATGGCAAGCCTTCGAAGGCGGCTCGTGGGCGACGGCGGCCTGAAGGCCTACCTCGGCACGAGCGATATGAGGGAGGTCGACGCCAGGGTCGAGGCGGGGGAAGAGTGGGCCGGCCTTGTCTTCAGGGCCATGGCGCTCCAGGTGGCCAAGGAAATAGCCTCCTTCGCGGCGACCCTTTCCGGCGAAGTCGACGCCGTGATCCTCACCGGGGGCATCGCCCGCGACGTGGGCTTTGTCGAACTGGTCACATCGAGGGTCCAGTGGATAGCCCCGGTGCTGGTCTACCCGGGCGAAGACGAGATGAGGGCTCTCGCCCAGGGGGCCCTGAGGGTCCTCTCGGGCGAGGAAGAAGCCCTGGTCTATAGCGAGAACCTGACGGGGAGGGCATGAAAGGATGCCGTTTGAAACGCTCGATTTCCTGGTTGAACGAAGCCGGTCCGGCAAGGCCGTGGTCCTGGCGGTGGCCGCGCCCCACGGGGAGGATATCCTCGAGGCCGTTGCCGAGGCCCGGGAGAAGGGCGTCGCCTTGCCCATACTCTTCGGGGACAGGGAGAGGATAGAAAAGGTCGCCTCGGAGTTTTCCATTGATACCTCCTCCTGGCCCGTCGTGCAGGAGGCCGACGAGGGCAGGGCCGCGGAACTGGCCGTGAAGGCCGTTTCCTCGGGTGAGGCGGACCTGCTGATGAAGGGCAACGTCAAGACCGCCACGCTGCTGAAGGCCGTCCTGAACAAGGAGTGGGGGCTCCGTTCCGGTTCCCTCCTCTCCCACGTCTTCCTCTTCCAGATCCCCAGGATGGGGAGGGTCTTCTGCCTGACCGACGGGGGCATGTCGATGTACCCCGACCTGGAGGCGAAGAAGGCGATAATCGAGAACGCCGTGGAATGCTACCACAAGCTCGGCGTCGAGTGCCCCAGGGTCGCGGCCCTGGCCGCCGTCGAGACGGTCAACCAGGACATGCCCTGCACCGTCGACGCGGCGGTGCTGACCCAGATGAACCGGAGGGGTCAGATAAAGGGGTGCCTCGTCGACGGTCCCCTCGCCCTCGACAACGCCGTGAGCGAAGAGGCCGCGAGGCACAAGGGCATCGTGTCCGAGGTGGCCGGGCGGGCCGACATCCTCCTGGTCCCCGACATCGAGGCCGGCAACCTCATGGGCAAGGTCATGCTCTACATGTCGGGCGGTAGGGGAGCCGGCGTCGTCGTCGGCGCCCGTAAGCCCATCGTGATGACCAGCCGTTTCGACAATGCCGAGACCAAGCTGCTATCCATCGCCTTCGGGGCCGTGCTGTCGAAGGCGTGAGGCCGGGGGGACCTTTTCTCCCCCGTTCCTTGAACCATCGATCGTTTAATGTTAAATATATATCAGAAATAATAAATCAAGGAGGTTTCATCGATGAAAAGGATCACATCGCTGGTCGAGCTGCTCGCCTTTGCCAAGGAAGTGGGCCCCAAGAAAATAGCCGTGGCCCTCGCCGAGGATCCCGACGTCATGGAGGCCGTCGAAAACGCCCGCAAGGAGGGAGTGGCCGACGCCTTCCTGGTCGGTGATGCCGACAAGTTGAAGAAAGTTACTGACCCGATGGGCATAGACCTTTCGAACTACCAGGTGGTGGACGTAAAGGGCGGGCAGGGAGAGATAGGGATCGAGGCCGTCAAGCTGGTCTCCTCCGGCAAGGCCGATATCCTCATGAAGGGCATGATCTCCACGGCCAACTTTTTGAGGGGCGTCCTGAACAAGGAGGTCGGGCTCCGTAGCGGCGGGACCCTCTCCCATGTCTACCTCCACCAGGTTAAGGGTTACGACAGGGTCTTCTTCATCTGCGACCCGGCCTTCAATATAGCTCCGGATTTCCAGACGAAGGTCAACCTGATAAACAACACAGTCAACCTGGCCCACGCCTTCGGCATCGACACGCCCAAGGTGGCGGCCCTGGCCGCCGTCGAGGTGGTCAACCAGGATATGCCCTGCACCATCGACGCAGCGGCCCTGACCCAGATGAACCGCCGGGGGCAGATCAAGGGTTGCGTCATCGACGGCCCCCTGGCGCTGGACAACGCCATAAGCGAGGAGTCGGCCAAGCACAAGGGGATAGTCTCCGAGGTGGCGGGCAAGGCTGACATCCTCCACGTCCCCGATATCGAGGCGGGCAACATGCTGGCCAAGGCTATCGTCTATTTCGCCGATAACAAGACCGCCGGCCTGGTCCTCGGGGCGAAGGCCCCCGTGGTGCTCACCAGCAGGTCCGATTCGCCGGAGACGAAGCTTCTCTCGATAGCCTCGGCCGTCGTGCTGGCGGCTTACCAGGACAGGTAGTTCCTGCCGGGACCGAGGATGAAGCGCCCCGCCATCCTTGCCATCAACCCTGGCTCCACCAGCACCAAGGTGGCGCTCTTCAGGGGTCCGGAGGAGGTCTGGTCCGATACCCAGAGGTACGACGCGGGCCGGATCAGGGAGTTCCCCAGTATCCCCGCCCAGGAGCAGTTCAGGCTGGATGAGATCCACAGGGCGCTGGGGGAGAGGGGTACGAAGACAGCGGAACTCGACGCCGTGGTGGGGAGGGGAGGTCTTCTCCGCCCCATCCCCGGCGGGACCTACGAGGTCGGCGACGAGATGCTCGAGGACCTCAGGAGCTGCTGCTACGGCTCCCACGCGAGCAACCTGGGGGGGCCCCTGGCGAAGAGGATAGCCGACGAGGCCGGCGGCCGCCCCGCCTTCATTGTCGACCCTGTCGTAGTGGATGAGCTCATCGAGGAGGTCCGCCTATCGGGGATCCCCGAGATCGAGAGGCGGTCCGTCTTCCACGCGCTGAACCAGAAGGCCGTCGCCCGGAGGGCCTCGAGTGAACTCGGCAAGCCCTACGATGAAGCCGACCTCATCGTGGCCCACATGGGGGGAGGCATATCCGTGGGGGCTCACCGCGGCGGGAGGGTCATCGATGTCAACAACGCCCTCGACGGCGAGGGACCCTTCGCCCCCGAGAGGGCGGGCTCCCTGCCGGCGGGGGAACTGGTCAGGTTTGTTTTCTCCACGGGCATAAAGCTCGAAGACCTGATGAAGAAAATGGTGGGTGGGGGAGGGCTGGTGGCTCATCTCAGCACCAACGACCTCCGGGAGGTCGAGAAAAGGATGGCCGGCGGCGATGGAAAGGCGCGGCTTGTCTTCGAGGCGATGGCCTACCAGGTCGCCCGCGAGATCTGCTGCCGGGCCGCCGTCCTCTCGGGAGAGGTGGACGCGGTGGTCCTGACCGGGGGGCTGGCCTTCAGCGAGGCCTTCGTCAAGGCGGTCTCGGGGAGGGTCTCCTTCATCGCCCCCATCCTGCTTTTCCCCGGTGAGGACGAGATGAGAGCGCTGGCGGAAGGGGCTCTCAGGGTGATGGGCGGACAAGAGGAGGCCCGAGTGTACGCGAGGGCCTAGAGAAATTTTTGAAGGGGCGGTCCTTTCGCCCGGGGGAGGTTGACATGACCGGCAGAGTTCGGATCAGGGACTCCCTGTCCTTTGGCTGGAGGACCTTCAGGCGAAATACCCTTTTCTTCATGGTCCTGCTGATGATACTGGGCATCCCCCTGGCGATCCTTGGGGCCCTTCTGGGTGGGTTACCGCCGGGCGGGGCGGATCCTTCGAGGCTTTTGCTGGAGGTCACCCTCTGGGCCCTCAGGTCCCTGGCCGCCATGGTCATCATCGTGGTCAGCCTCTCCTTCCTGGACAGGGGCGCCTTTGATATGGAGCGGTTGAAGCGGATGAAGCCCCTGTTCATCCCTTTCATTGTCGGGACCTTTCTTTTTTTCTCCCTCGTCAGCGTGGGGGTAGTCCTTCTTGTGGTACCCGGTGTCTACATAGCCATCCGGTTCCAGTTCACGCCCTACCTGATCATTGACGGGGGGATGGGGCCCATCGACGCCTTCAAGGCCGCTTGGGCGATGACCCGGGGCCTTGGGCTGGAACTTTTCCTTTTGCTGCTTTCCATCGTCGGTTTGAATATCCTTGGGGCCGTACCCCTCGGCCTCGGGCTGCTGATCACCGTGCCAGTGACCTTCCTGGCCCACGCCATGGTTTACCGGGACCTGGCCTCGTTGCCATGAATCTGC
This sequence comes from Synergistetes bacterium ADurb.Bin155, assembly GCA_002070395.1. GTDB lineage: Bacteria > Synergistota > Synergistia > Synergistales > Thermovirgaceae > 58-81. The sequence goes on along the minus strand of MWDE01000007.1, from coordinate 20,825 downwards.
CCAAGGTCGTCTTATGGATCGTTATTATTTACGGGGTCTTTTGCGGGGGGATATTCCTGCTGCAGGACAAGATGATCTACCAGCCCTGGGGTGAGATCACCGCCACCCCCTCGCGGATCGGCCTCGGTTTTGAAAACATTTCCTTCGAGGCCTCCGACGGGGTGCACCTGCACGGCTGGTTCATACCCGCGGCGGACCCCTCCGGACGAGCCCTTCTTTTTTTCCACGGCAACGCGGGTAACATCTCCCACAGGCTCGAATCGATCATGATATTCCACAACCTGGGGCTGGATGTCCTCATCTTCGACTACCGGGGTTACGGCAAGAGCGAGGGCCGCCCCTTCGAGGAGGGTCTCTACCGGGACGGAAGAGCGGCTTTTGATTTTTTAGTGGAAAGGGGCTACACCCGCGATCGCGTGGTAGTCTTCGGAAGGTCCCTCGGGGGGGCCGTCGCGGCGCGGGTCTCGCTGGAGAAGTTCCCGGGGGCCCTGGTGCTGGAGTCGAGTTTTACCTCTCTCGCTGATATGGCGAAGAAAGTCGCCCGCTTCTTCCCGGTCCGCCGCCTCCTGAAAAGCGAGTACCCCACGGAGAGCATCCTTGGCGGCATCCGATGCCCGGTTCTGGTGGTCCACAGCCCGGACGACGAGATCATCCCCTTTTCCCAGGGGATGAAGCTTTACGAAGCGGTCACCGGGCCCAAGGCCTTTCTCGAGATAAAGGGCGACCACAACGGGGGCTTCATCCTGACCGGCGAGGCCTACCGGAAGGGGCTGAAAGAGTTCCTCTCCGGCATCGGCGGGGTGGAGAGATAGAAAACGGCCCGGACAGGTCGCCGGGCCGCTTCCCATGGAGAAGAAGGAGTTGGGTTGTTGCTACCAGCCCTTGAGGAGCGGCAGGATGGCTGCGGGCACTTTCCCTGACGCCGCGTCCTCGAGGGAGGCATCCATTATCCCCAGGGCTTCCTGGAGGAGTTCGTCGGGTATGTTGAGCGGCGGGGCCAGCCGCAGCACGTTGCCGTCCTTCCCGAAGGTGATCATTATGAGGCCCCTCTCCCAGGCGGCCCAGGATATCTTCATTGCCATGGCCTTGTCGGGCGTTCTCTTTTCCCTGTCCGATACCACCTCGACACCCATAAGCAGCCCTCTCTGCCGAATGTCCCCGATGAAGGGGTACCGCCCGGCCCTTGACCTGAACCAGTCGGCGATGACCTGTCCCTTTTCCACCGCCGCGGCGGCGAGTCCTTCGTCACGCACGACCTTGATCATGGCCTCCGCCGAAGCGCAACTGACGGCGTGGCCTGCGTGGGTGTAGGCGAACAGCGGCGCGGGGACAGCGTCGAGGATCTCGGCTCTGCCCACGACGGCCGAAATGGGGAGCCCGCCGCCCAGCGACTTGGCGGTGACGATGAGGTCGGGGACCACGCCGAAGTGTTCGATGGCCCACCATCGTCCGCTGCGGCCCATTCCGGTCTGGACCTCTTCATCGATGAGCACGATCCCTTCCCTTTCCGTGACCCCCCTGAGCCGGGTCATGAATTCCCCCGGGGGGAAGATCATCCCCCCGTCACCCTGGGCGGGTTCGATCAGGACGGCCGCCACATCGCCGCGATGCCTTTCCAGGAGTGCCGCGATGGACTCCATGGCCTTGCCCGAAAGGGCGGCGGGGTCGGCGTAGCCGTCGATCCCCCAGGAATTGCGGTAGGGATCGGGATACTCGGCGAAGATCACGTGGGGGTCAAGGCAGACGTCCTTTTTGGTCTCGTCGCTGACGATTCCCGTCACCGAAAGAGCGGCCGTGGTCATGCCGTGGTAGGATCCCTTGAAGCTGAGGATCTTTCTCCGTCCCGTGAAAGAGCGTCCGGCCCTGATGGCGGCGTCGACGCCGTCGGACCCGGAGAAGCCGAAAACGGCCTTTTTGGGTGCGTCCCCTGGGGTCGTAGTGATCAGGAGTTCGGCCAGCCTGACCGGCCGGTCGTTGTAGAAATAGACCATCGTGTAATTCTGGAGACGTTCCACTTGCTCCTTGACGGCCTCGACCACCGCCGGGTGGCAGTGGCCCGCGTTGTAGGCGGCGGCACTGGTCAGGAAGTCGATATACCTGTTCCCGTCGGCGTCCCAGACGAGGGAGCCCTGGGCCTTCTCGATGGCCATGGGGAAGTACTTAATCGACACGGCCCCGGGTATCACTTTCTCTTCACCCTCAATGACGGCGCAGCTTTTTTCGATGTTCTTGCCGGTCAACCCGGCCAGAGATCTCCAATCCATCTGCGGGCATCCTCCCCTCGCCGCTGGATCAGGCGGGTGCCTTCCCGCCCTTTTTGTTCATCTTGTACAGACCTATCGTGAAGAGAGCCACGCCGTGGAGCAGGAAAAAGCCCCAGCTGATGGTCCCGTAACCCTTGGCTATGAGGCCGATGAGGCCGAAGGAGGCCACGCCGAGACCGATAAGGCCCATGGCGCCCCCGAGAAGGCCGCGGTTGGCCTTGGTCAGTTCCGTGTTCCTGTGGTCCACCATCCAGGAGTTGACCCGTTCGTTGACGGCGTGAATGAAGCCGACGGCCGTCTCGATCATCGTCCCGAAAAGGACCACCAGGAAGATCGGCAGGAGCCAGGGGGCGATCTGTGAAAGGATGGTGTAGGCGGGCAGCTCCGCCTCGAGGATGCCGGGGTAGAAGCCCATCAGGACAAGGTAGAGGAAGAAACCCGGAAGGATGGTGAGGATGGCTGTCAATATCCCCGAAATGATGGCCTCTCTCCTGGTCTCGATGTAATTTAGTGCGAAAAGTACGGCCGGGAGGGTGCCCAGGTTATAAAAGGCATATTTGAAACCTCCCAGGGCCCAGCCTTCCCGGATGTCCCCGGAAACCAGGTTCGCGCTTATCTGGCCGCCTACCTTGGAGAGCCCCACAAAGAGGAAGACCAGGAAGACCGCGTAGAGGACGAAGGACCACCACGACAGGGCGACCTCGATGACGTAGCTGCCGAAGAAGGTCAGCGTGACGACGCCCGCCAGGAAGAGACCGGCCCCCACCAGTGGCGGCAGCCCGAAGGCTTGCTTGAAGATGCTCCCCGAGGCGGCCCCGACGACGCCGAGAACAATAAGGAGGAGCACGAGGTAACACACTTCATAGAGCATCCAGCCGGGCCCGAGGAGTTCCTTGAAGAAACCCCGGTAGTCGTATACCTTGAAGGTCCTGGCGAATTCGTAACTGGCGGCGTAGACGACGGCCCACAGGGTCGTAGTCACCAGCGCCATGCCGAGGATCCCGCCGAGACTGCCGAAATTCCCGAAGTACTCGACGAGTTCACGACCTGTGCCGTAACCCCCGGCGATGACGACGGACTGGGAAATAAGGCCGGGAAGGATGAACTTCTTGTAGAAGGAAGAACCCATCATTTTACTGAAAAACCCACGTTCACTTTCTTGACCTCTCATTACACTCGACACCTCCTGTGTCTTGCTTTTCCCGTTTCTTGGGGCGGGTGCTTTCCGACTCCCCGACTCTTTTCGTTTCCCGCGGCGTCACCTCCCCTTTGGAAAAAAGAAAGGGACCCCTTTTGAAGGGGTCCCTTTATCCCGGTTCGTTGCGGAAGAGTACGGCTCAACCGCGCCAGGAGGGGAACCCCAAGGCGGAAAGGAGAATAATAATGTTTACAAGTCGGCCGAAGGAGCCGTTCTCTACACCCACCGGGTTCCCTCCTTTAGAAAATATGCATTATGAAATGTGTTGCCTTCAGCGCACTCTATACCAGCGGCGTTCCCTTGTCAATAGCTCTAATCCAACTCATGCGACGGGCAAGGGAAGTCGGCGGAAAAAGCGGTACCGGGTCACCTCAGGGATCTCCCAAGGGTTTTCCCGTTATACACCTTGTGATCCACGACGACCTCGCCGCCCAGGACCACGTAATCGATACCCTCGGCCTGTTGACGGGGCTCTTTGTAGGTCGCGTTGTCGATGATCTCGAGGGGATCGAAAACGACCAGGTCGGCGGCCATCCCTTCCCTCAGGAAACCCCGGTCCTTAAGGCCGAACCGCTGGGCCGCGAAGCCCGTCATTTTCCAGATGGCTCTTTCCAGGGACATGAGACCCTCTTCCCTGACGTACTTGCCCAGGACGCGGGGGAAGGTTCCAAAGGAACGGGGGTGGGGCTTGCCCTTGGAAAGGACCCCGCTGAAAGAACTGGCGAACCCGTCGGAGCCCACCATGGAGAGCGGGTGGGCGAGGACCGTCGAGCAATCCTTCTCATCCATCATGAAGAGCGCGATGGTGGCCTTACCCTCGGTCTCCAGGATCACGTCGAAGAGTGCCTCCTCCGGTGAGGTTCCTCTCCCGTCGGCGATCTCCGTGACGGTCTTCCCTTCGTAGGATGGTTCCTTCTCGCAGGAACAGATGAGGATGTTCTCCCAGCCGCAACCCTTCGCCAGGTTTTCCCAGCCCGGGATGACCCGGTCCAGTTCGTCGGCGATCCTCCGCCTGGACGCGGGGTCCTTCAGCCTCTCAAGCATGCGCCCGACGCCGCCCTCGTGGACCCACTTGGGGAGCAGGCTGCTTATGAGGGTGGACCCCGCCGTGTAGGGGTAGACATCGCAAGTGACGTCAATCCCCTCCGCCCGGGCGTCCTCCATCATCTGCAGCGATCGTGACACCAGCCCGTAATTCTGCCTACCCGACGACTTGTGATGGGAAATATGCACCGGGCAGCCGCTTCTCCTCCCGATCTCCAGGGCCTCCTCGACGGACTGCAGCAGTTCAGGGCCCTCGTTGCGCATGTGGGTCACGTAAAGGCCGCCGTGTTCCGCTACGACCTCGCAAAGTTCACTGAGTTCATCCGTATCTGAGTAACACCCGGGCGGGTAGATCAACCCCGTCGAAAGCCCCAGGGCGCCCTCTTCCATGGTCTGGGCCAGGGCCCTCTTCATCTCGGCCATCTCTTGCCCGCTGGGCTTCCTGTCGGCGAAACCCATGGCGTAGATCCGGAGGGTCCCGTGTCCGACCAGGGAGGCCACGTTGGTCGAGTTGCCCCTTTCATCGACGCAGTCGAACCAGTCCCCCAGGGACCTCCACTTCCAGGAAAGGTTCACGTCCTGGGGGATGAAGGGGGCCAGGTACCGCTTGAGCTCCTCGATGGTCTCGGGCCTCACCGGAATGAGCGAGAGCCCGCAGTTGCCCGCGATCTCGGTGGTAACCCCCTGGGTGACCTTGCTCGCCGTGTCGTTGACCGAAGCGCAGACGAAATCGAGATGGGTGTGGGCATCGATGAAGCCCGGCGAAAGGGCCTTTCCCTCGGCATCGATGACAGTGCGGGCCTCGGCGTTCTTCATTTTCCCGATCGAGGCGATCCTGCCGTCCTTGACGGCGAGGCCTCCCTTGAACCAGGGGCCGCCGCAACCGTCGTACAACTTTGCATTTTTCACCAGCAGATCATACATTCACGACTAACCTCCTTGCTTGAATGGCCTGGGCGATGGCTTCACCGTCCGGCTCAGGCCGGTACTTTTTTCGGGTATTCCCTCCCGAACCAGGTCATGATGATCCCCTTAGGCGTCTTCGGGGTCATGAGGCTTACGCCTACGGTCAGTGCCAGGGAGACTACCAGCGAGACCATGATGGCGTTCATGCCGAAAGTGATGGGGAGGTACTTCCCTGCGCCTATGATGTAGGTCGCCATGCCTCCGGCCATCCCGGCGGCCGCTCCGTGCTCGTTGGCCTTCATCCAGTAAAGGCCGAGGATCAGCGGCCAGAAGAAGGCCGAGGCCAACCCCCCGACGGCGAAGACCACTATCCACTCCAGGGCCGGCGGCGGGAACAGGGCGCCGAGGAAGATCGCGATGCAAATCGCCACGGTGGACCAGATCGTGACCTTCTTCAGCTTGGCCGGATCAGCCTTGGGGTTGATATAGGCCTGGTAGGCGTCCTTTACGAGGGTCGAACTGATGACTATGACCATCGCCCCTATGGTCGACTGTATCGCTCCGGCCACCCCCGCCAGGGTGATACCCGCCAGCCAGGGCGGCAAAACCCTCATGGCCAGGGTGGGGATGGCGTGATCCGGCACGGCGAGGTTCGGGAAGACGGCTTTCGTCATGTGCCCCATCCAGACCAGGGCGAAGGTCCACAGGACCACGAAGATGGTGCCGATCACGATGGCTCGGTGCATGGCCTTCGTGTCCTTGTAGACGAGGCACCCCATGGCTCCGTGGGGCAGCCCGATCATCACGAGCCCGAAAACCACCCACATGGAGAACTGGTAACCGGGCGCCCAGGTCCATGGGGTTACCAGCGCCGGATTCATTTCCGCGATGCTCCTCACCGACGATTCCAAGGGGAGGAGGAACCGGAGGCCTCCGATGAAGAGCGCCAGCACCGCAGCGGTCATAACGAGCCCCTGGATCACGATCGCCGCTGAAACGCCCCTTATGCCCCCGAAGGCCGCGTAGAACAGCACCACCAGGGCGAAGATAGTGAGCCCGAGCCAGTAGGGTTGTCCCGTCATCGACTCGAAGAGGCGGGCGCCGCCGACGAACTGCGCCACTACATAACTGCCCAGGAAGACCACGATGCCTGCGACGCCGATCAGACCCACCATCTTGTTGTGGTTGTACCGGTAGACGAAAAGATCAAGGTAGGACTGGGCGTTTATCCGGCGGGCCACGATGCCCACTTTTTTCCCGATCTCGCCGAGGATATAGAAATTCATGAAATTCTGGGCGAAAAGCACCATGACCCACGTCAAACCCACGCTGTATCCCAGGCCGGGGCCCCCGAGAAAAGTACCGGCGCTGCATAACCCCGCCGCGATCATGAGGGCGATGACCAGGGATCCCATACCCCGCCCGCCGGTATAGAACTCCTCCACGAACTTGTCCAGGGCGGTCTTGTCCATCCTACGCTTTGAATAAAAGCCCACCACGAGGAGGGCTATCGAATAAACGATGAAGGTTATGAGGATCACCGTACGGGTTGCTGAAGATAACTCCCATTCCATGCCATGTCACCTCTTCCTGTTACTAAGGTTTTTAGCCTTTTTTCTTCTCGCCGGTCTCGGCGACATCGGACAGTTCCATGTCCTGGAAAACGAAAAGGGAAAGGAAAATGACGATGAACGTAAAGACCACGGAGACGACTATTACGGCGAACCACCATTGCGGGAGCCCCAGGATGTACTTGTACTCCTCCACGGGGCCTTTCCCAAGTCCGTAGGCTACCGCAAGGGAAATGGCGGTAAAGGCCAGCCAGGTTGAAAAGGAAATGAACATTTCCTTCCGGCATTGGAGGAACCTCGGGTCCATCTCGATCTCGGCGAAATCGTAATCCCTGCTGTAATACTCCCGTTTCTCCAAAAGTACTCCCTCCTTTTTCTCTGCCCTCCGGCGCTTCTTGATGAGGGCGGTTCTCTCTATTCCCGGTCCCATCCCCCATGCTTTCCCTTGGTCATCACCTCCAAAAAAAAGAGGGACCCCTTTTGGGGGTCCCTCTATCCCGGTTTTTCGCGGAAGGGTACAGTTCAACCGCGCCAGGAGGGGAACCCCAAGGCGTTAAGGAGAATAATAATGCTCATAAGTCGGCCGAAGCAGCCGTTCTCTACGCCCATCGGGTTCCCTCCTTCAGAAAATATGCATTATGAAAGGCTTGACGTTTCGGGAAGCCTATACCAATGTCCCGGCCTTGTCAAGTGGAAAGGGACAATTTGTGACCGGACGGCGACGAGGCCCCCTTCCGGAAGGAAAAGGATAATATCCACCCCTTAAGGGGACCTCGTACCTGACTTGCTAAATTACTTTACCCATGACATTTTCCCTGTCCGTAGATAATCAAAAGGTTTCAGCCAAAAAATGTGGCTGTCACCAGGATTCTCTTTTATCATGCCAATGGTTTTGATCTCTGATCGAAAGGCTTCTATTACGATCCTTTCAGGTTTGGGATGCATGTCCGAGTCTTCGTTGCTATTGTCCTCTCATGGTTGCCAACGCATCCTCATCGATCTCGAACAGATCCGGCGTAGAGCGGTGAACACCGATGCCATGTTCCATCAGCAACAATACGAGTTGTTCTCCGTTCATCAGGGCTATGGGAGTCTTGTCGGGCAGAGACGCTTCCTTGATGGCTCCGGCACTAAAGTCACTGGTGGTGATGATCAGGCCCTGTTCGTGCGCTCCTAGGCTGCCACGTACCTGCTGGATCACAGGGGCCAGGACGTTGTTCTTGAGCTTCCACTTTTTAGCCTGGACGGCCATCTTGATGCGGACCACGTCTCCGACCACCAGGATTCCCCGGACATCGATGCCGCCGTCACTGCTGAGCTTAGTCACCTCGACCATCTCGAAACCCATCTCAGTTAACAAGCGTGAAATCAGTTCCTCGAATTCTTCGGGCTTCATGGCCAGCAACTTCTCGCGCAGGGCCTTCCGGATCTGATGGTTGTGTTGTTCGATCTGGAACGCGAGACCGCGCCCCATCCGTTGGCTCAGGCCCAGATAACCATGGCCGTGGTGGACGAAGCGAGGGCGTAAACCGCGTTTCTGGTGGCGCTTTATCTCGGTGGTAACCTGGGATAACAGGGAGGCTTCCGGCGTTTTTCCGCTAGTTATCAACCATCCTTTTTCGAGAGCCTTTTCGGTGATCTCCTTGTAGTGCATAGGTTTCTTGCCACCGAATTCCTCGAGTACCTTCTGAGCACTTTCGGTGAAAGAGAGTCCCGAATTAACAGGTGGCGGTTTTGGTATTTGCTCGGCGCGTGTCGGTGCTGACCTACTGTTGGTTGTTGCCATGGAGGGATCACGAAGAGCAAAAGTATTGGGAGAAACCTTAACGAAGACCGACGCGGCTCCCTTCTTCTTGATGTCCGAATAGAGTCGCGCACCCACTGTGGCTGCCGGAGTTTTTCCCGTAGTTTTCCATAGGCCCTTGCTCAGGATCATCTCGGCAATCTCATCGGCATGAAGAGGGTGGCCGGCTTCCTGCAGGACTTTAATGGCGGCATCACGAACATGCATAAATTGAGAACCTCCTCCCCAAAGTCACACAACGAGGTGGTGATCTCTTACAGTGCATAATAATTACGATTTGCAAGGGTAGTAGAAGACCTTGCCTTTGACATACTTATTGTTTCCTTTTGTACTAAGTACAATCTCCTTAAAACACGACCGTGTCAAGGATTTTCGGGAACGAGTGTCGCCGGACAAGGGTGATGGGGACGGCAAGAACGCGGCACCGATGGTGCAGAGAAAGGGAAACGGCCCGGACAGGTCGCCGGGCCGCTTCCGAAGCTATTCCTCTTAGTTCCAGCCCCATAAACTCCTGGGCCGTTGCCTCATCCCGGGGTTTCAGGCAGCGCTCCCGGGCTTCTTCTTGTTCATCTTGTACAGGCCGATCGTGAAGAGGGCCACGCCGTGGAAGAGGAAGAAGGCCCAGCTGATGGTTCCGTAGCCCCTGGCGATGAGGCCGATGAGGCCGAAGGAGGCGACGCCGAGACCGATGAGGGCCATCGCTCCGCCGACAAGACCGCGGCCGGCATTGGAGAGCTCCTTGCCCTTGCGGTCCACCATCCACGAGTTGAGCCTCTCGTTGACGGAGTGGATGAACCCGGCGGCCGTCTCGATCATCGTCCCGAAAAGGACCACCAGGAAGATCGGCAGGAGCCAGGGGGCTATCTGGGCCAGGATGGTGTAAGTTGGCAGCTCCACCTCGAGGATGCCGGGGTAGAAGCCCATCAGGACAAGGTAGAGGAAGAAGCCCGGGAGGATCGTCAGGATCGACGCCATCGCCCCCGATATGAAGGCTTCCTTCCTGGTCTCTATTGAGCGGAGTGCGAAAAGGACGGCCGAAAGAGTGGCCAGGTTGTAGAAGGCGTATTTGAACCCTCCCAGGGCCCAGCCTTCCCGGATATCACCGGAAGCCAGGTTCGCGCTTATCTGTCCCCCCACCTTGGAGAGCCCCACGAAGAGGAAGATCAGGAAGACTGCGTAGAGGACGAAGGACCACCACGAGAGGGCGACCTCGATGACGTAGCTGCCGAAGAAGGTCAGCGTGGCAACGCCCGCCAGGAAGAGGCCGGCCCCCACCAGGGGCGGCAGCCCGAAGGCTTGCTTGAAGACGCTCCCCGAAGTGGCTCCGACGACGCCGAGGATGATGAGGAGGAGGATTATGTAGCAGACCTCGTAGAGCATCCAGCCGGGTCCTATGAGTTCCTTGAAAAAGCTCCGGTAGTCGTAAACCTTGAAGGTCCGGGCGAACTCAAAACTCACGGCGTAGACGATGGCCCACAGGACCGTGGTTACCAGCACCATGCCAAGAATGCCGCCGAGGCTGCCGAAATTCCCGAAGTACTCGACGAGTTCACGACCTGTGCCGTAACCCCCGGCGATGACGACGGACTGGGAAATAAGGCCGGGAAGGATGAACTTCTTGTAGAAGGAAGAACCCATCATTTTGCCGAAAAAACCCCGGTTCACAACGGGGTCGCTCATTTCGTTCGACACCTCCTGTGTCTGGTTGTCTGCCCGCCCCGTTGCAGGGCGGCCCTATAATGCCCGCCGGTGTCTTTCTCTCAAGATGTCCCTTGACATCACCCCCAAAAAAAGAAAGGGACCCCTTTTGAAGGGGTCCCTTTTTCCCGGTTCGTTGCGGAAGAGTACGGCTCAACCGCGCCAGGAGGGGGACCCCAAGGCGAAGTAAAAGAAATAGCCGTAAAAATAGCAGCCGAAAAAGTCATTCATTCTCCGCACGGGTCACCCTCCCTCCGAGGCGATCGATTATTAAAAAACGAAGTATTCTATGGGAGTCTATACCAGCGACCCGCACTTGTCAAACGCCGTACCAGGTCCGGCCAGCCTTTATTCTTCAAAGGTCCTCTTCCAGAGTCTTTCAAAAGTCTCCAGTTCTTTAAGAGCCGGGACCCTCAGCCGGACGCTCTCGGGGCCGAGGCCCGGGAAGCAGGTCCCCGGCTCGGTCCTGATGCCCTGTTCCATCAGGGTCTCGTAGAGGTCCAGCGACCCCTCCCCCCAGGTCGCAAGGAGGATGGGCACTTCCGGTCCCGTCCTTGCTATGGTGATGCCCCTGGTCCCCTCCAGGACCTGGAGGATCCTGGCCTTTACCTCCCTCACGGTCTCCCTCGAGCGGGCGACATAATCGGCGTCGAGGAGGGACGCCCTGGCCATCTCCATCGCCAGGGAGCCGACCGAGAAGGGAGGGGCCACCTTCCGGACGTACTTCCGGGCCTCCTCGTCGCGGATCACGCAGTAGCCGGCGCGCAGCCCGGCCAGGCCGCGGCCCTTGGAGAAGGAGCGGAGGACCACCACCGAGGGCGAGACCAGGTTTAGGGCCGACTCCCCGGGCGGGAGGAAATCGCCGTAGGCCTCGTCGACGACCAGGAGCGAGCCCATTTTCAGGCACTCCTCGGCCAGGAGGGCCATCTCGGCCAGGGGAGGGACCTGCCCCGTGGGGTTGTGGGGGCGATCGACATATACTATGGATTCATCGCCGGACATCTCTCCCAGGAGGCTGGAAATATCCAGGTCGAACTCCGGGGGCGTGAGCGTCAGGTACCGGTAGGAGGCCCCGGCGAACTGGAAGTGCATGGGCCCGTCGGGGAACTGGGGTGCGATCCCCAGGACCTCGGCCCCCGGTGCGCAAAAGGCCCCGGCCAAGCTTATGATCAGGCCGATGGAACCCGTGCCGGTGACGATCTCGTCGGGGGAGAAGGCACCGTTCCAGGCGTCGGAAAGGGCCTTCCTCAGGGGGAGGTCGTCGCCGGGATAGCCGCCCGGATCCGGAAGGTCTCCCGATCTCATAATCTCCTTAGCCCAGGGGGGGGAGCCCAGCGGGTTGGTCCCCAGGGCGCAGTCCACCAGGACAGGCCTCTCCTCCCTGGAAGAACCGTACTCGGCGAAGGTCTTGTCCCTCACGGGCGCCGGCATTTTCTCTTTCCACTTCATTCTTCTCACCTTCCATCCCAGGATACACTAGCATGATAACAGGAAACCCGCCCCGTTGCGGGTGCGGCGAAGATGAAGGCCGGGGCTGCCGGTGCAGGATGCCGCTGGATCGGGCGAAAAGTGGGGAGGGAGCGGCCCTCCCGGTGGGGCGCTCAAGCGCTCCGGTTCGGATCCGACCCCCGGGTTTGAGGGCCCTGAACGGATGTTGTGCCGCCGGGGCCGTGATGGTACCATGTTACCCGGTGAAAGACGGGGGCCCGGCCGAGGACCCCCTTACAACCTGGATCCCGAAAGGAGGATACGAGAATGTCCGGCTACCACGAACCGGTCGAGGAACTGGCCGCCGAGGACAGGGACATCAGCAGGGCCTTGAACAGCCTCAAGGAGGAGATCGAGGCCATCGACTGGTACCACCAGCGGGCCGTCACCACCAAGGACAGCACCATCAGGGACATAGTCGTTCACAACAGGGATGAGGAGATCGAGCACGCGGCGATGATGCTCGAATGGCTCCGGAGGAAAATGCCGGCCTTCGACCACGCCTTGAGGACTTTCCTTTTCACCGAGGCTCCCATCACGGAAGTGGAGGAAGCGGCCGTCGCCGGGGAACAGGCTCCCAAGAGATCCTCCTCCGGCGGCAGCCTGGGCATAGGAAGCCTCAAGGGATAGGCTACGAAAGGGAAAGGAGGGAAAAAGGATGGACATCCTGAAGCGTTCCATATCCCCCATAAGCGATGCCGCCTGGCAGGAGATAGACGAACAGGCGATCAAGGTCCTTAAGAGCAGGCTTTCCGGCAGGAAGTTCGTGGACGTGCTGGGGCCCTTCGGGTGGGACCACGCCGTGGTCTCCACGGGCAGGCTCGATGTCTCCGCCAGCGAGGACAGGGAAGAAGTGCGCTGGGGGGTCCACGTCGTTCAGCCCCTGGTGGAGACCCGCTCCTTCTTCGAAATGGACACCTGGGAACTCGATAACGTGGCCCGGGGGGTCAAGGACCTCGAACTGGATTCACTGATAAGGGCCGCTGAAAAGATCGCTTCCTTCGAAGAAAACGCCCTCTACAACGGTTTTGAGCCCGGCTGCATCGTCGGGCTGGCCCAGGCGGGGCAGGACCACCAGATCCCTGTCACCATCGAAAACCCCAGGAGCATCATGGCCGGGGTCTCCGAGGGGCTGGTGTTCTTCCAGAAGAGTTCTATCGAGGGCCCCTACGCCCTCGTCGCCGGGCCGCAGCTCTGGAAGGCCGTCGATGTCGCCGGCGAGGGCTACCCCCTCAGGAAGAGGATCACCTCCCTTTTCGACGGCGGGATCATCCTCGCGCCGGAACTGGAGGGCGGCTTCCTGGTCTCCGCCAGGGGAGGCGACTTCGAACTCACCCTGGGACAGGATTTCTCCATAGGCTTCGAATGCTCCACGGGCGACAAGGTCCAGCTCTTCATGGCCGAATCCTTCTCCTTCAGGGTCATCGAGCCCAAGGCCGTGGTCCCGCTGGCCCTGTAAAGGACCGCGCCGGCCTGATACAAGGCAGCGCTACAGGCGGAAGCGAGGTGCCGGGGTCATCGCGCCCCGGCGCCTTTTTATTCCATCCTTGAAAGCCTGGCCCGCCGCTTACCGCCCCCTCATTCCATGCGGAACCTGTCCCTGAAGGGGAACAGGCCGAAGACCCCGCCGGTGTGGATGAAAAGGATCCGTTCGTCAGCGCTGATGCCGCCCCTCTCGATCTCCTTTTTCAGCCCGAACAGGGCTTTCCCCGTGTAGGTCGGGTCCAAAAGGACGGCCTCGAGGGAAGCCGCCTCCTTGATGAAGTCGATAAGATCGGGGGAGGCCTTCCCGTAGCCCTCGCCGATGTACCCGTCGACGACTTCGTACTTGCCGTGGTGATCGGGCAGGCCGGGTATGTACCTTTCGCGGAGGGCAGAAAAGACTTCCGCTACCTTTCCGTCAACCCAGGATCCGGGGAAGGCCACGCTCATGGCCGTCACCTTGCAGTCCAGCCCGTGGACAAGGCATCCGGCCACGATCCCCGCAAGGGTCCCGCCGGAGCCACAGGAGAAGACGATCCGGTCCGGGGCCGGACCCGACCGGCCGACCTGTTCGGCGATCTCCCCCATGGCGTCGACGTAACCCAGCGACCCCAGCGCATCGGACGCACCCAGGGGTATCGTGTAAGGCCTCAGTCCCCGTGATCGGTACTCCCCGGCGACCTCTTCCATGGTCTCGTCCTGATCCCTGAGGTCGGGGACGGGTGCGAAGGTCACCCTGGCGCCGAAGAGGAGATCCAGGAACAGGTTGCCGTCGGGGGGCGCGCCGGGGCTCCCGTTGAGGACCAGGTGGCACCCCAGGCCGAGTTTGGCCGCCACGGCCGCGGTGGCCCTTGCGTGGTTTGACTGGGGCCCCCCGCAGGTTATGAGCACGTCGGCGCCGCGGGCCAGGGCGTCGGCGGCGCAGTATTCCAGCTTCCTCACTTTGTTCCCCGAAAGGGCGATGCCGGTCAAGTCATCCCTTTTCAGCAGCACTTTCCCGCTCCCAAGCAGGGAGGAAAGCCTGCCGGCGGGGTGTATCGGTGTGGGAAGGATAGCCAGGTCGAGTTTTTCGGCAAATTTTTTCAATTCCTTTCAAGTCCTCCTTCCGGGCCCGTCAAGGGGTTTGTAATGGGTTTATCTTTTTGACACAAGCGAAGGGCATATATAATATATTAGTTCCATGATTTAATTACTTCAAACTATTCGCAGTATTCAGCCTTCAGAAAAACCTCATCTCCTGGAGGGGGTGATGTCCCATCAAGGTCGAAAAAGGAGACAGGGTACAGATCCACCGGGTGATCCTCGGGATCGGCGAAAGGGCCCCCCAGGTCCCGGGTGACACGGCGGCGGTGCCGCTGGAGATGACCGTAAGAGGGACCCTCGTGGATGCTTTCGCCGAGCCTGGAGAGGAGGTCACCGTGGAGACCCCGGCGGGCCGCAGGCTGAGGGGGAGGCTGGTCGGCCTGGAGCCGGCCTACGATATCGGTTTCGGACCGCCGCCGCCGGAACTCAGGTCGGTGGGTCCGGAATTGAGGAAGATCCTCTCCGGGGAAGTGATCGAACGTGAAAAGACCTAAGGATTATTCCTCCGTTATGGCCCGACGGGGCGAGATCATGAGGCGCTCCGTGGGCATCGATTACGGGTCCTTCGCCACCGGCAGGCTGGCCTTCGACTACGAAGGCATGATGGAAGAGACCGGCTACACCCTCGACGAAGTAAAAAAGATCCAGAAGGGATCCAACGTCGGCGATACCCCTCTCCTGGAACTGAAGAACCTCACCGCCCTGGCCAGGAGGATCTCCGAACCCGGCAGGGGGGCCAGGATCTTCGTCAAGGACGAGGCCAACAACCCCGCCCGCTCCTTCAAGGACCGAAGGGCCTCCCTCTCGGTCCACCGTGCACTGGAGAAGGGCTACCCCGGGGTCGTGGCCGCCACCAGCGGAAACTATGGGTCCGCCGTGGCCAGCCAGGCCGCGAGGGAAAACCTCCCCTGTATTATAGTCCAGGAAGTATTCGACAGCCGGGGTTTCGAGCAGCCGGAAATAGCCGAGAAGGGGCGCGCCTGCGAGGCTTACGGTGCCGAGGTGCTCCAGCTCTCCGTCGGGCCCGAGCTTTTTTACGTCTTCCTGCTGGTCCTGGAGGAAACGGGCTTTTTCAACGCCTCCCTTTACACTCCCTTTTCCATCGCCGGCATCGAGACCCTCGGCGTGGAGATCGTGGAACAGGCCAGGGAAATGGCGGGGCGGCCGCCCGACGCCATCGTCAGCACCCACGCCGGGGGAGGTCTCACCACAGGGACCGCCAGGGGTGTGCTGAAGGCCGGAAGCCCCGAAACAATGATCATCGGCGCCAGCGTCAACCTCGAGGGGCTCCACATGGCCTCCGACAGGGATTTCAACCGTAAGTCCTTCACCACGGGGCATACGGGGTTCGGCATTCCCTTTGCCGTCCAGCCCGACCGCTCCGATGTCCCCAGGAACGCCGCCAGGGTGCTCCGCTACCTGGATCGGTACGTGACGGTCACCCAGGGGTCGGTCTTCTACATGACGGAAGCTCTGGCACAACTGGAGGGCCTCGAAAGGGGGCCCGCCGGGAACACCTCCCTCGCGGCGGCCTTCTCCCTGGCCCGCACCATGGGGGAGGATGGGGTGATCGTCGTCAACGAGACGGAGTACACCGGCGCGGGCAAGCATCCCTACGCGCAGATCGACTTTGCGAGGAAAATGGGCGTTGAGGTCTTCCGGGGGGACCCATCGATGGAAAGGCCCGGGGAGAGCATAGTGATCCCCCTGGAGCCCGGGCAGGTGGCCGCCGCCGAGGTGGACCTGGACAGGCTGCGGGGTTCCTATATCAAGAATGCCTGCAAGAGCCTCGGTGAGGACAGGGTAATTTCAGAGGTCGATCTCGACTTCCTTTGCGAGGACGCCAGGCTCGACAGGGGAAGAGCGCTGGAACTCCTGGCGGCGGAGGGAGTGAGGTTCTCTGCCTTGGGTTAGGGGCTTTGCCCCGACTTTGAAAAAGAAGGGAAGGATGTCCCGATGGGATGGCGGCCCACGAGGATGGAAGTAAGTCTCGATAATCTCCGTTACAACTACAGGCTCATAAAGGAGCACGTCAAGGGCGCCCGGGTGATAGCGGTGGTGAAGGCCAACGCCTATAACCTGGGCGCCGTCCAGGCGGCCTGGGCGCTTCGGGGGGCCGGTGCGGACTTTTTCGCCGTGGCGACCCCCGACGAGGCCATCGAGTTGAGGGATGGGGGGATAACGAGCCCCGTCCTCGTCCTGGGTACCTCCCCCTATTCCGTCGCGGGGGAATACGTACGCCTGGGGATCCGGGCGGCCATTACCGACCCGACGATGGCCAGGGCCCTCTCGGCGGAGGCGGTGAGGCAGGGCAAAAAAGCCCTGGTGCATATCAAGATCGACACCGGCCTGGGGCGCATCGGTTTCACCACCGACCAAGTCCTTGCGGCCGTCGAGGATATCGCCGCCCTTCCGGGCGTTGAGGCCGAAGGCGTCTTCACACACTTCGCCCTCGCCGACTCGGGGGATCTCACCTATACCTGGGAACAATACCGGCGCTTCCTGGGCGACCTGGATGAACTCTCCGCCAGGGGGATAACCTTCCGGGTCCGCCACTGCTGCAACTCGGCGGCCACCCTGGAGGTCCCCGAGATGGCCCTCGACGCCGTCAGGCCCGGCCAGATCATCGCGGGCATGTACCCTTCGCTCGAGGTAAAGCGCTCCATCGCCGTCAAACCCTGCTTCGAGTTCAAGACCGCTATCGGCCTGATCCGCGAACTCCCCCCGGGGACGGGGGTCAGTTACGGGCTCGATTACGTGACGGCTGGGTATGAACGCATCGCCCAATTGCCCGTGGGTTACGCCGACGGCTATTTCAGGGAATTATGGAACAAGGGGGCGGATGTGCTCGTCGGGGGCGTCCGGTGTCCCGTCGTGGGACGCATCTGCATGGACCAGGTGATGGTGAATGTGACGGCCGTGCCCGAGGCGTCCGTGGGCGACGAGGTGGTCCTCATAGGCAGGCAGGGCGGGGAGGAGATCACCCTGGAGGAGCTCTCCGGAAAGATCGGGACCCTGGCCTGCGTCCCGCCGTCGCTGATCAGCAAAAGGGTACCCAGGGTCTACATCGACAGAGGCTCCCAGGAGCTGAACTTGTGAACGAGCTATGTGATATCCTTTTACATACTTCCTTGTTTAAATCGCTCACGAAGGGAGGGACCGGCCCGTGCTGGCGATAATGGACACGAAATTCTGGAGGATCCTCGGCACCCTGCAGAAGATCATAATGATCGTCACCTCCATAGGCATACTCGCCCTGGTACTCATACAGGTCCTCCTCAGGTACGTCTTTGTCAAGCCCCTGATGGGCGTCGAAGAGCTGGCCACCATGGTGGGCTTCTGGCTTTATTTCATGGGAGCCTCCTGGGGCACCGCCGACAGGTCCCATATAAAGGCGGACCTTATGCAGGCCGCTATCAAGGACCCCAGGAAACTGATATGGGTCAAGGTGGTGATCTCCGCCGCCTGCGTGATCTTGACCGCGATGATGATCTACTGGGGCTGGGGCTATACCGTATGGGGCTACACCAAGAGGCAGCTCTCACCCACGCTCATGATCCCCATGATCTACTCCCAGGTCAGCATCTTCGTGGGAGCCATACTGATGTTCTTTTATTTCTGCGTGGAACTGGCCGATCATTTCCTCCAGGCCGTCGGGAAGGTCCCCCTTGATACGCCCGGCGACGATACCTGCCGGCCCGTGGACGCCCCGGCCATTTGCCCTGCCGACCGGGGCGGCGACTGAAGAAAAGCGGGGGTGGTCAAAAATGGTTATAGCTATCAACCTTGTCATCCTGATCAGCCTGATCGTCGCGGGGCTGCCCGTCCCCTTCTGCTTCATGACCGCGGCCATATACATGGGAATCGTCTACAATTTCAGTTTCTCCTTCCTTCTACCCGGCGGCTATTACGCCCTCAACTCGCTGACGCTCCTCTCGGTCCCTTTCTTCATCATGGCGGGTACTCTCATGTCCTCCTCAGGCATAGCCGAGCGCCTCACCGACTTTGCCCAGGCTTTCCTGGGACGCATGAGGGGCGGCATGGGGGCGGCCACCATCGTAGCCTGCGCGATCTTCGGGGCCATATCGGGGACCTGCTCCTCGGCCGTCGCCTGTATCGGTGGGATCATGATCCCCCGCCTCGAGAAGCTCGGGTACCCCCGGTATTACTCGGTGGCCCTGGTGGGGTGCGCTTCGGTGCTGGGCCAGCTGATACCGCCCAGCGTCCCGATGATCCTCTACGCCTGGGTCACCCAGCAGTCGGTGGCGGCCTGCTTCCTGGCGACGGTCATCCCGGGGATCCTGACCACCTTTTTGATGTGCGTCGTCAACTGGTTCGAGGTGAAGAAGATAGAGACCGTCCGGGTCGAACCCCAGGTACCCTTCACCCAGAAGATCCAGCTCATAGGCAGGGCCACGAAGCGGGGCATCTGGAGCCTGCTCATGCCGGTGATCATCCTGGGCGGCATCTACGGCGGGATAACGACTCCCACCGAATCGGCGGCCATCGCCGTCTTTTACGGGATACTGGTGGGTTTCCTGGTCCATAGGGAATTGACCCCCAAGGTGCTGGGGCGCGCGCTGGTGGACTCTTCGACCACGACGGGGGTCTGCGTCCTGATGCTCTTCTTCGTGTCCATCCTGGCGAAGGTCTACACCATGCAGCGCATACCGCAGCAACTGGCCGACTTCATGATGACCATCTCCGAAAACAAAATGGTCCTGCTCCTGCTGGTGAACGTCTTCCTTCTGATCATAGGGATGCTGATGGACGACTTCAGCGGCACCATGCTCTCGGCTCCGCTCCTCCTCCCGCTGATGGTCGCCATAGGGGTCCATCCTGTTCACTTTGCCGCCATCATGGGGACCAACCTCGGGTTGGGCAACGTCACGCCGCCCTGCGCGCCGATCCTTTACCTGGCCGGCAGGATCGGCGGCGCTTCGATAGACGAGTACTTCAAACCGGCGCTGAAGTTCATGATATTCGCCCAGGTGCCGGTGATCCTGCTGACGACCTACATCCCGGGCCTTTCCATGTGGCTCCCGAGACTGGTGATGGGGGTCCAGTGAGGATGTAAGGCTTTTTTCACAAACGGAACGCGAAGGGGGGTGGCAGTGCCCGGCAGAGCAGGCGTCCGGCTTGAAGGAGCTGAAGAGTGAGAGGCAAGCAGAGCGAAAAGGCTTTAAAACCTTTTCCTGTATCCTTCGAGGAGGTGCTCAAGATGAGAAGAGTGTTAGCGTTAGCGCTCGTGGCGGCCCTGGTGCTTTCGTTGGGGACCGCCGCGGCGGCGGCACCGAAGTGGACCTTCAAGATGGGTCACCCCCACCCGGCGGACACCGATTACGACAAGACGGGCCACTGGTTCGCCGACCAGGTTTTCGAGAGGACCAAGGGCCAGGTCAAGATAAACATTTTCCCCGCCAACCAGCTCGGTGACTGGACGGAGACCTTCGAACTCATCTCCCGCGGCGTCGTCGAGATGGGCTTCCAGATCGCCAACGCCCAGTACGACCCGAGGCTGAACTTCGCCTACTACATGCCCTTCGTCGTCAACGACATCGGAGAAGCCAAGCAGGCCTACGCTTCCGGCGGTTGGGCCTTCGGGCTCATAAAGGGTCTATGGCTCGACCACGGCATCCAGCCTCTCGCGGTATACCCCATCGGGATGGCAGGCGTCTCCCTGAGGTCCATGCCCCCGTCCCCCGGCGACCCCAACGTCCCCAAGAACATGAAGGTCCGGGTCATGCCCCTGGCAGCCTGCTCCATGACCTACGGAGCGCTGGGCTACATCTCGACTCCGATCCCCTACGCCGAGGTCTACAGCGGCATCCAGACGGGCATCGTCGACGGGCAGATGGGCGGGCCTCCCTTCCAGGCCTGGTCCTTCCGCGACGTCAACAAGGTCTGGATCCAGTACAATGACTACTTCGAGCAGCACTGGATCGTCATAAACAAGGGTGCCTGGGACCAGCTCCCGGGAGACATCCAGGCGATCATGCAGCAAGCCGCCAACGAGGCCTCCGCCATGCGCTGGGACCAGGTCGAGACCGAGGACGAGGATTACCGGGAGATCCTGAGGAAGGATTTCGGCTGGGAGATCGTCATGCTGACCAGCGAGGAACTCAAAGCCTGCGCCGACAAGGTCCGCAGGGAAGTGTGGCCCAAAATGAAGGACCTCCTCGGCGAAGAGCTTTACACCGAGGTCCGTCTCCATTCACTGGCTGAATAAGGTCCGGGTCGCCCCTTTTAATTGATCCGATCCCGTAAAAAAGCCGAGGGGCGGGAAT
>MWDE01000006.1 GCA_002070395.1 Synergistetes bacterium ADurb.Bin155 | reverse complement strand
TATTTGGAGCATCTGGCCGAAGCGCTCCATCCGGGCCCTCCTCCTTCGCTTCCTGGGTCCCTTATGGGAGAAGGGGTTCTTCAAGCCATCCTTCTTCAGGATCCTGGTGATGGTCTTGGGGGAGACGGACCGCCCCGCTTCGGTAAAGAGCAGCTCCGACATGTGGCTGGCGCTGGCCCCCTTCCACAGGCTAACGGCACGCTCTGCCACCAAGGCCCTTATGTCGGTAGGGATGAAGTTGGAAGGCTTGCGGCCGGTGTTGCCGTGGACCAGCGATGACGCTCCCGCCTCCTCGTAGCCGGTCTTTATCCTCTGGATCTGCCGCACCGACAGCCCCAAAGCGGCTGAAGCCTCCCTGCTGGTTATCACCCCGCTCGTCACCTCTTCAAGAACATGAAGTCTCCGCGCCTGCTTGATGGACAACCTGATGTCACCCTCGTTCTTCATGGGATACATTCTCTATCAAAATCTAGGGGGGGGTGACATTTTTCCTGTCCCCTTAAGGGGTGACATTATCCCTGTCCGGCGACACGCTCCCTGGGGGCCCCTTGTTGCCTATAACCCGGTATGTTATAGTAGCCGGGCTGGTTTTTTCCCGGTGTTCCCACGCGATAGCAAGAGGAGGTGTATCACTTGAAACAGACCTTCCAGCCGCATAATAGAAGAAGGAAGAGAAGACTCGGGTTCCTGCAGCGATCGAGCAGCCCAAGCGGCCGGCGCATCCTCCAGAACAGGAGAAACAAGGGCAGAAAGCGCCTGGCGGTCTAGTTGCGGGCTTTTTTCATTTTCCCTTCCCAGGACAGGCTAAAAAAGGGTTGGCAGTTCGATCAGGTTTTCCGCACCGGCCGCCGGGAGAGTGGCGCGTTGGTGCGGTTGCTGTTTATGGTCTCACCGGACGGCCAGACCCGCTATGGTGTGGCCGTGGGCAAGCAGCAGGGGACCTCGCCCCTTCGCTCCCGGGGGAAGAGACTTTTGAGGGAATCCTTGAGGCGACTGCGGCCCTGGGTGAAGGATGGTTTCTGGATAGTCTGCATGATCAAAAGCAACGCCCTGGGGAGCGGTGCGAAAGAGGTTTACCAGGACATGGCGAAGCTGTTCAAGAGGGCCGGCCTGCTGAAGAGCGAATGGCCCGGCCCGGATTGGTTCGTTGACAGGAGGCAAGGGCGAAGATGACCAAACTGCCCGCGTGGGTCGCGATCAAGGCCATTATCTTCTACCAGAGATTCATCTCGCCCCTGCTCGGCGACCGATGCAGGTTCTATCCCTCCTGCTCGAGCTACACCATCCAGGCGATCGAGAAGTTCGGCCTGGTAAGGGGTACAGCCTTGGCTTTTTTACGTATAATGAAATGCGGTCCCTGGCACAGCGGCGGCTACGATCCCGTTCCGGACAGATTCCCGTCGTTTTTTGGCAGGGTTCTCCATCGAAGAGAATATTCTCCCAAGGGAAGGTGGATCCTTTGAGCGCACTCTGGAAAGCGGCGGGCGATTTCCTGCTGTTCGTGCTGAACAGCCTTTACTCATTCTCCCACTCCTACGGCATCGCCATCATATTGTTGACCGTCCTCATCAGGATACTTCTGCACCCCCTCTCGCAGAAGCAGCTTGTGAGCATGCAGAAAATGCAGAAACTGCAGCCCCGGATCAAAATCCTCCAGGAAAAGTTGGCCCACGACAAGGACACTCTGAACAAGGAGATCATGAAGCTCTACAAGGAGAACAATGTCAACCCTGCCGCGGGCTGCCTTCCGCTCCTGGTGCAGCTTCCCATACTGATCCTGCTCTTTCGGGTCCTGATGAACCTGGACCTGGGTGGAGCTACCTTTCTGGGGATCAGCCTCGAGGGTTCCGTCCTCTCAACGCTGGGAGAGGCCGTGGGTTCCACGGCCGCGACCCACGGGGTGGGGCAGACCTTTTCGGCGATAGCCGCCAACCCCGCCGGGTTGGCCCACGTGGGCGTTTACGCCGCCAACCTTCTCCTCTTGTTGGGCGTGGGCTTCCTGACGTGGTTCCAGCAGCAACTCAGCGGGAGCGGCAATCCGCAGATGCAGTTCATGAACTGGTTCATGCCGGCCTTCCTCACCTTTATCTGCCTCAGCCTCCCCGGGGGTGTGCTCCTCTACTGGGGGGTCTCTTCGCTGATCGGTGTGGGGCAGCAGTGGCACATCAAGAAAAAGACCGAGGTGGAGATGCGCGATAAGCCGGTCCTTCTCAAGGAAAAGCCCCAGAAGAAGGAAGGCGACAGACCCTAGTTCCCTGATGCCATGAAAGGGGTTAATACCGTGGAAGATCATGAGACTTTCGAAGTAGATGTGAACTCCCTCGATGAGGCCCGTCACATAGGGGCCATCCGCTGGTCCGTGGACCCCTCCGAGATAGAGGTCCATGTCCTGGACGAGGGCAAAAGGCTTTTCGGGATCCTGGGCAAGAAGATGCACGTCGCCCTATCCTTGAGATCGCAAGTCCCCGACGGGCTTCCAGCCGGGACGTTCCCCTTCCTGGAGGGCCTCCTCGAGAGGATGGACCTCACCGTCGAACCGGAAGTGACGGGACCCGACAGCATCGATCTTAACGGCGAGGACGCCCCGATCGTGATCGGTAAGTCCGGTGAAACCCTCAGGGCCGTCGAGTTCCTCACCAACGTCGCTCTCCGGGGCGAGGACCCGGGGCGAAGGGTAAGGCCCGCCGGCAGGAGAGCGTCGAGAAGATCGCCCTCGCTGCCGCCAGGGAAGCCCGGAGGAAGGGGCGGCCGATCCGCCTCGAACCGATGAGCAGTTGGGAGAGGAGGATCGTCCATGTCTCCCTCAAGGACCGGGATGACGTCTCTACCTGCTCGACAGGTTCCGAACCCTTGAGGAGAGTGGTGGTCACACCCGTTCAAAAAGGCAGCCGGGGGACGGCCTGATCCGGCCGACCTTTAAGCCATCGGGTCTTTAACGTAATTGTTGGTGGTATATTTATCGGGGGTGTTCGGAAATGACCGGGGAATTCAGGTGCGTCACCTTTCTTTCCGACTTCGGCCTGGCCGATGAGACCGTGGCTTGTTGCAAGGGACTCCTATTGAGGAGAGGGGTCACCTTGCCGGTGATAGACATCAGCCACGAAGTCCCCCCCTTCGACGTCATTTCCGGCGGATGGATGCTCGCAGGGGCGGTGCTCTACATGCCCTCCGGCATCCACCTGGCCATTGTGGACCCGGGTGTGGGGACCCAGAGGAGGATACTGCTCCTGCGTTCCGGCAGGGGAGATCTCTTCGTCGGGCCCGATAACGGGCTCCTTATCCCGGCGGCGGAACGGACGGGGGGCATCAGCCGGTGCTGGTCCATCGAACGCGTCCAGGGAGAGATGGAGCACGTCTTTCCGACCTTTGACGCGAGGGACATCATGGCACCCGTGGTGGCCGACCTGGTGGGCGGGAAACCTCCCGAGGAATGCGGGGAGGAGATCCCCCTGG
Organism: Synergistetes bacterium ADurb.Bin155; assembly: GCA_002070395.1. GTDB lineage: Bacteria > Synergistota > Synergistia > Synergistales > Thermovirgaceae > 58-81. Next base: position 86,063 of record MWDE01000006.1, on the reverse strand, counting down.
GAGAGCTCAACCGTTTCCCCCTGCCCGCACCCCACGCTTCGCCGGGCAAGATCTCCGGTCATGTCACCCTCGTTGATGCCTTCGGGACCGTCAGGACCGATATCCCCTGGGATCTCCTGGGAAAGCTGGGTGATTCAGAGATCAAGATCAGCAGCGGCTGGCTTTTCAGCATCCCTGTGGGGCGGACCTTCTCCGACGTGGGTTCCGGCGAGATGGTCGCTCTTGAGGACAGCTGGGGTTTCGTCTCCATCGCTGTGAACAGGGGCAGGGCCTCCGACATGCTTGGGTTCAAACCCGGGGATCCGATCTCCGTAGAATTGACGATTCCAAGCCGCCCCTGAAGGAGGAAAATCAGCGCAAAGCATTCAGGAGGTGGCTCGAATGAATAGATACAAAGGATCCAAAATCCTCATGGCGACGCTCCTGCTTCTCCTTTCGGCGGCCGTTGTCTTTTCCCTCTCCTCTGGTCCGGCCGTGGCGCAGGATGTCTTCACCGGCAACCCCATCGCTAAGATCGTTAAAGAGACGGCGCCGGCGGTGGTCAATATCGACACCGAGGCCATTGTTCAGCGTTCATCGTCGCCCTTCCCTGACGACCCTTTCTTCAGGGAGTTTTTCGGCGATCGCTTTGAACGCTTCACCCAGGACGTGCCCATGAGGGGCAAGGGCTCCGGGTTCATCGTGACCCACGACGGTTATATCCTCACCAACAACCATGTCGTGGACGGCCCCGACAACATGACCATCGAGGTGACCCTCTCCGATGGAAGGTCCTTCCCGGCGAAGATAGTGGGGAAAGATCCCTCTTACGACCTCGCCGTGATCAAGATCGACGCCAAGGGGCTTCCCACGGTCCCCATGGGTGATTCCGACAAGGTTGACGTGGGGGAGTGGGTCATTGCCATAGGCAACCCCTACGGCTTCGAGAGCAGCGTCACCGTCGGCGTGGTGTCGGCGAAGAACAGGTCCGTCCGGGCCAGGAACCTCAACTTCGATGGTTTCATCCAAACCGATGCCGCCATCAACCCCGGTAACAGTGGCGGGCCGCTCCTGGACCTCTCCGGCAGGGTCATCGGCATCAACACGGCCATCGTCCCCTACGCCCAGGGTATAGGTTTCGCCGTCCCGGTGAACATGGCCAAGCAGATCGTGGATGACCTCATCCAATACGGAAAGGTCAACAGGGGTTGGCTCGGGGTGTACCTGCAGCCCCTTACCAAGGAGTTCGCCGGCGCCTATGGGATAAAGACCGGTGAGGGGGCGCTCGTGGCTGACGTGGTCAAGGGGTCTCCCGCTGAGAAGGCCGGGGTCGCGAGGGGCGATGTCATCCTCGATATCGACGGCCGAAAGGTCAAGGACCCCGGCGATCTGGTCGTGGCCATCCGGCAGCACCTCGCCGGTGAAAAGGTCGAGTTGACGGTACTCAGCAAGGGCGTCGAGGGCAAGAGGATGGTAACCCTCTCGACGGTGCCCTCCGACGGAAACGAGACACCCGCCAGGAGTGAGCCCGTCAGTTCTTCGAAACTAGGTATATCGGTCTCGCCGGTGACGCCGGAATTGAGGCAGAAGTACGGCATGGAGGGATCGGGCGGGGCCGTCATCACCGGTGTCCTCTCGGGCTCGGTCGGTCAGAGGATGGGCCTCAGGGAAGGTGACGTGGTCCTCGAGGTCAACGGGGAGACCGTAAAGGACGTGGCCCAACTTGAGGATATCCTTTCCAGGGACCTCAAGAATATCGCCATGCTGGTCTTCAGGGACGGCCGCACCTTCTACGTGTCAGCTAATCTCTAGGGGTTTTTAATTGGTTGCGGGGGGCCTTAAGGCCCCCCGCTTTTTTGTCATTCGAGGTCGTACCTCTCCAGGGTTTCCTTGTCCAGCGGGAAGCGGACCCTGAAAAGGGAGCCTTTCCCTTTTTGGGACTCCACCTCGATGGAGGCGTTATGGATCAGGGCGAATCTCTTGACCAGGGGCAGTCCGAGGCCGTAGTCCGGCGTGGTCCTGGAACTGTCGGCCCGCCAGAACCGGTCGAAGCATCGGCTGATCTCCTCAGGGTCGAGTCCGGAGCCCCTGTCCCGGACCTCCAGGATCGCCTGGTTTTTCCCGGTGTCACTGTAGGTGGAGATCCTTATCCTGCTGCCCGGGGGGGAATACTTGCTGGCGTTCTCCAGGAGGTTGTTGGCGAGCCTCAGGACCATGACATACCGGCCGAGGGTCGGTGCCGGTTTCAAGTCCTTTTCGACGACCTGGCCCCTCCTCTGGGTGATGCTCTCCATGTTCCCCACGGCATCCTCCGCGACCAGGAGGAGGTCCACCGATTCCCTCGAGTCGAGTCCCCTGAAGTCGTCAAGTCTGGCCAGTTCGAGAAGGGCCCCCACGAGGTTCTGCATGTCGTCGATATGGTAGGTGAGTTCCTGGAGCTTTTGGACGTAGTATTCGGGGTCCCTCTCCTTGAGAAGGGCGATGTCCACGACCCCCCTCATTACCGCCAGGGGGGTCCTCAGTTCGTGGCTGGCGTCGGAGGTGAACTGCTGCAGGTTCTTCATGCTTTTTTCCAGGTTCTTGAGCATCCTGTTGATATGGGTCACGATCTCGCCGATCTCACGGTCCGAGCCGAAGGGAGAGGGGTCGATGGACATGTTGTCGATGGAAACCCCCGCGAGAGCCCTGTTGATGGCCTTGATGGGCCTCATGGCCCCCGCGGCAAGGAGGCTCCCAGCCGCGATAGAGGCGATCAGGCCCGCCGCCCCGGCCAGGATCGTCATCCAGAGGAGCAATTGCCTGGATTCCAGGAGCCACGCCATGGGAGCCATGGAGACCAGGACCACCTCTTCGTCCCTGAAGGGCGCCGGGGCGACCAGGGCTCTCCAGAGGTCGCGATCCGAGAGGCAGTTCCAGGGCAGGACCCACCAAAACCTCGGCAGGAAACTGTTCTTTGAAGGAACGAAGGTGAGGGGCCTTACACCGAAGGAAGCCTTTTCCAGCAGATCCTCGGGTATGAAGGGGGCTGAAAGGCCGGGGGGGAGATGGAACATCAGGGACTTGTCCTGGTTGTAGACCTGGAGTACTACGCCCAGAGTCCTGCTCCCCTTGACCTGGAGGGGGAACCGGCCGGACTTTTCGTAAAAGGAGACCGTCTCTTCCATGCTCGATGCCAGCACGGCGTCGAGCCTGCTCACCTCGAAGGAGGTAAAAAAGGTAAACACGGCCATCCCGAAAAGGGCGATGGTCACCATGATGGTCATGGCGGAAAAGAAGATCAGCCTGAAACGAAACGAGCGGGGCCTTAACGGCCGCCGCCCGTCCAAGGTCCTTGGCATCTACTGCAGCATCCCCATCTCTCGTTCTCGGGGTACAAGCCCCCTTACTCGTAATCCGGGCAGGTCACCTTGTAGCCGACTCCCCTGACGGTCACGACCACGGTGTCGAGGTTGTAGGGGCGGAGCTTGTCCCTGAGGTATTTTACATGAACGTCGACCACGTTGCTCGTACCGTCGTACTCCTTCTTCCATACGAGACCTATGATCTTTTCCCGGGAGAAGACCTGGTTCTCAAAGCGCATGAGCAGTTCGAGGATGTCGAACTCTCTCCTCCTGAGGGGTACCATTTCCCCTTCGGCCTTGCATTCCCTGGCGATGGGGTCCAACATCAGGGGCCCGCAGTGGAGGACGGTCCTCTTCGGCTCCGTTCTCCTGCGGGTCACGGCGTTGACCCTGGCCACCAGTTCGCGGAAATCGAAGGGTTTTACCAGGTAGTCGTCGGCTCCCCGGTTCAGGCCTTCCACCCTGTCTTCGATGGAATCCTTGGCGGTGAGCATGATCACAGGAGTGTCCTTCCCCTCTTCCCTCATCCTCCCGATCAATTCGTAGCCGTCCATCTCCGGGAGCATGATGTCCAGGACAACGCAGTCGTAGTCGTTATTGCGGATCTTGTTCAAACCCTCTATCCCGTCATAGGCGCTGTCCACTGAAAACTCCAGTTCGTTGAACCCTTCCGTCAGTACCTGTACGAGGTCCCTGTTGTCCTCGACGATCAGAATATTCATCTTGTTTCTCCACCCTTTCGATCGAATTCTTTGCAACCCGTATTAAGAATGAAAGCACATAATTAAGAAAATGTCGAGTGCAGAATGAGCAGAACCTTATGATATCACTATTTTGTGGTTCAGTTTTGGTTCATTGCCCCACGGTCCGCCCGATTTGCCCCCCAACCTTGATGGTGATATAATTTCGACACCCGTTACTAGGTTATGCGAATACCCCGCACTACTTGGTTCCGGGAATAGACGTGCCAGGGGTGAAGGCAAGTGCTTGAGAAGGAGAAGAAACAGGGCATCATCGAGGAGTTCAAGACCCACAACGCGGATACGGGTTCGCCCGAGGTCCAGATCGCGATCCTCACCACCCGGATAAGGGACCTGACGGAGCACCTGAAGGTCCACAAGAAGGACCACCACTCCCAGAGGGGGCTCCTCAAGATGGTAGGGCGCAGGAGAAGACTACTCCAGTACCTCAGGAACAAGGATTTCGGGCGTTACAGTGATCTCATCCAGAAATTGGGCCTGAGGCACTGATCGTTACCGTCGACGTACAGGTCGTGCAGTTACCCGGACGAGGGCGGCGTCATCCGCCCTCGTCCTTTTTTATCCGCTTGTGATATTCTTAAACGGAAAAAAAGGGAAGAAAATAAGAGGAGGAAACAAAATAATGATGGAAACATTCAGCGTCGAAGTCGGGGGTCGCACCATGACCTTCGAGACCGGCAAGTTGGCAAAGCAGGCCAACGGCGCGGTCAGAGTGACCCAGGGAGAGACATCCCTCCTGGTGACCGCGTGTATTTCAGACAAACCAAGGGAGGGGCTCGATTTTCTCCCCCTCCTGGTGGATTACGAGGAGCGTTTCTACTCCGCGGGTAAGATCCCCGGGGGGTTCATCAAAAGGGAAGGAAGGCCCTCGGAGACGGCCATCCTCGCCTCGAGGATCATCGACCGGTCCATCCGGTCCCTCTTTCATGATCACACCAGGAACGATATCCACGTAGTGGCAACCACCCTGTCGGTGGACCAGTCCACCCCGCCGAACATCCTGGCCATCAACGGCGCCTCCGCCGCACTCATGCTGTCGGGCATACCATGGAAGGGTCCCGTCGGCGCTGTCAGGGTCGGCAGGATCGACGGCCGACTCGTCATCAACCCCACCGAGGACCTGATGAAGGAGAGCACGCTGGACCTGGTCGTGAGCGGCCACTCCGGCGGCATCACCATGGTGGAGGCCGGGGCGGGGGAGATCCCCGAGGACGTGATGGTCGACGCCCTGGAGATGGCCCAGAAGGAGATAGCCAACCTGGTCCAGGCCCAGGTCGAGATGGCCGCAAAGGCCGGGAAGGAGCCCGTCAAGCTCCCCGAGGCGGCGTCCTTTCCCGAGATAGACGAGTGGATAGAAAGGGAACTTTACGGGGAGATCTTCCAGGCCGTCCAGGTCCATGAAAAGAAGCCCAGGGGTGAGGCGATCGATATCGCCACGGGGAAGGCTCTCGAAAGCCTGCTGGAAAAGTACCCTGAAGCGGAAGCCTACATCAAGGCTTCCGTGGAAGGCATGGTGAAGAAGGCCATGAGGGCCCTCATCGTCGATGAGGGCAGGAGGGCCGACGGGAGGGCTATGGACGAGGTCCGGCCAATCAGTTGCGAAGTGGGGATCCTCCCCAGGGTTCACGGTTCGGCCCTTTTCACCCGGGGAGAGACCCAGGCACTGGTGACGACGACCCTTGGAATGGTGGGTGAGGATGACCAGCTGATCGACGGCCTCAAACTGGACGAGCCCTCCAAGCGTTTCATGCTTCACTATAATTTCCCGCCCTTCTCGGTAGGCGAGGTCCGCCCCATGAGGGGGCCGGGGCGGAGGGAGATCGGTCATGGCGCCCTGGCCGAGAGGGCTGTACGAGGTCTTCTCCCGGGAGAAGAGGAATTCCCCTACGCCGTCAGGGTGGTCTCGGACATCCTGGAGTCCAACGGGTCCAGCTCCATGGCCTCGGTTTGCGGTGCCAGCCTTTCGCTGATGGATGCGGGGGTCCCTGTGAAGAAGGCCGTCGCCGGTGTTGCCATGGGGTTGATAAAGGAAGGCGACAAGGTGGTGGTCCTCACCGACATCCAGGGGCTGGAGGACCATTACGGGGACATGGATTTCAAGGTCACCGGCACCAGGGAAGGGATAACCGCTCTCCAGATGGATAACAAGGCCGGGGGCATTACGAGGGCCATCCTCGAAAAGGCTCTCGACCAGGCGCGCAGGGGGAGGCTTTTCATCCTCGACAAGATGGAGGCGGTCATCGCAGAACCACGCAAGAATATTTCCGCCTATGCCCCCAGGATCTACACCCTCACGGTCCCGCTGGACAAGATCAGGGACATCATCGGCCCGGGCGGCAAAACCATACGCAACATCGTCGCCCAGACGGGTGTCAAGGTCGACGTCGAGGACGACGGCAGGGTTTTCGTTGCATCGCCCACCACCGAGGCCGCCGAGAAGGCCCTCGACATGATAAACGACCTCGTCAGGGAGGTCATGGCGGGAGAGGTGTTCTCGGGCAAGGTCACCAGGCTCATGGCCTTCGGCGCCTTCGTGGAGGTCCTCCCGGGTAAAGAGGGACTCCTTCACGTGAGCGAGATAAGCACCACCCACGTGGGCAAGGTCGACGATGTCTTAAGCCCCGGGGACTCGGTCCTCGTGATGGTCAAGGAGATCGACGATATGGGGAGGATCAACCTCTCCAGGAGGCGGGCCCTGGAAAGAAGAAATGAACCCGAACTGGCGGAGAAGTTCGCCGACGCCTTGGTCCTCGAGGATGCCAGGGAGGAGAGGATAAAGGCCCTACCGCCCTCGAGCGACCGTGACAGGGGCCCGAGGGGAGGAACTCCGAGGCCCGGGGGGAGGCCTGGCGGCGACAGGCCCTCCGGTGATAGGAGGCCCCATGGGGGGCCCCGGAGGAAGGACTTCGGGGACAGGGGCAGGGAAAGGTGATCATGCCGGGTACGGTGAGAGTCGGCATCTTCCATGACGATGAGGGAGTGACCCTGCCCGCTTACGCTACGGCGCTTTCATCGGGAGTCGACCTCAGGTCGAACGAGCACGCAATGATCCCCCCCGGCGGGAGGCTTTCCGTGGGGACCGGTATCCGCCTCGAGATCCCCGAGGGGTATGAATGCCAGGTCCGACCCCGAAGCGGGCTGGCCCTTAAACACGGCGTGACCGTCCTGAACACGCCGGGGACGATCGATGCCGATTACCGGGGCGAGGTGAGGGTCATCCTCGTCAACCTGGGCGAAAACCCCTTCGAGGTTGAACGGGGTGACAGGATAGCCCAGATGGTCCTCGCCCCGGTGAGCAGGATCGAATGGACGGAAAAGGACCTCCTGAGCGAGACGGGGCGGGGGAGCGGAGGCTTCGGAAGCACGGGAAAGTGATCCCGTGGAAAAAGCAGGGGCCGCTCCTTCGGGGCGGCCCCTGGCCTTTGACCTGCCGATCGGCGCGCTACTTCTTCTCCACGGCTTTTATGGTCCTGTAGACGCACCAGCCCGTGCCGCCGAAGACCAGGGCCATTATGATGATCCTGTTGAACTGCCAACTCATCATGATCCCTCCTTGTGTTAGGTCTTTCCAAAGCAGCACATCCCTGTGCCGGCGGTACCTATTCGGAGCCCTCGAAAGGTGATGCTTCCTCATTCGATCGGACCGGAGATGGGGCAACTCGGGATGTTGCATAAACCCGGGGGGGCTGTATATTATATACATTTCATGCAGGGATGACCCCGCAGACTTGCTGCTGTAAAATGCAACCCGCCGGCCCTTTTGCCTCAACGGCGCGGTTGGCCATTACCTAGGATGGAGGCTTGGACATTGCCAAAATACGCGGGACCAGAAGGATTGGAGCTTTTTTCCCCCCAGGCCCTTTCGGCCGGGGAAATATTGTCGCGATGGGGTCTAGATGCTAGTGCCGTCGCCGCCAGGAGCGATGGGGAACCGGTCGATCTCACCGCCGCCATAGAAAAGGATTCCTTCGTCGAGCCGATAGCCTCCTCAAGTCGGGAGGGGCTGGACATCCTGAGGCATTCCACGTCGCACCTTATGGCCCAGGCCGTCCAGAGGCTCTTTCCAGGAACGAGGCTCGGAATCGGTCCTTCCATACAGGATGGTTTTTACTACGATATGGAGGTTGCCGGCACGTTGACCGAGGAGGACCTCCCCAGGATAGAGGAGGAGATGAGGAGGATCACCTCCGAGGACACACCTGTGGAAAGACTCCTGCTTCCGAGAGAGCAAGCCCTGGCTCTTTTCAGGGAAAGAGGTGCCGTCTACAAACTGGAACTGGTATCGGAGATACCCGATGAGTTCATCTCGATCTACCGGCAAGGAGAGTTTGCCGACCTCTGCCGGGGGCCCCACGTGGTCTCCACCTCGAGACTGGGGCACTTCAAACTTCTCTCCGTGGCGGGGGCCTACTGGCGGGGCGACGAGAAGAACATCATGCTGACCAGGGTGTACGGCACTGCCTTTGACACCGCCGAAGCGCTCCAGGATCACATAAACAGGATTGAAGAGGCCAAACGCAGGGATCACCGGAAACTGGGGAAAGAACTGGACCTTTTCAGCATCCAGGAGGAGGGCCCGGGGTTCCCCTTCTTCCACCCCAAGGGCACGGTGGTCATAAACCGGCTCGTGGAGTTCTGGCGGGCGGAGCATGCCCGGAGGGGCTACTCCGAGATAAGGACCCCCCTCATCCTAGACCAGGAGTTGTGGGTGAGGTCGGGCCACTGGGACCACTACCGCGATAACATGTACTTCACCGAGATCGACGGCCGGCCCTTCGCCGTGAAGCCGATGAACTGCCCGGGGGGGATACTGGTCTACAAGAGCAGGATAAGGAGTTACCGCGATTTTCCCATGAGAGTCGCTGAACTGGGCACCGTCCATCGGCATGAGCGTTCGGGCGTCCTTCACGGGCTTATGAGGGTCAGGTCCTTCACCCAGGACGATGCCCACCTTTACGTGACGCCGGGGCAGATAAAACAGGAGATCATCGGCATCATGGACCTGGTCAGGTTCATCTACGGGGACGTGTTCGGCTTTTCTTACCGTGTGGAGCTGTCCACCAGGCCTGAGAAGGCCATGGGAGACCCCCTCATGTGGGAGAAGGCCGAAAGGGCCCTGCAGGAAGCCCTGGAGGAGTTCGGCGTGCCCTTCCGTCTTAACCCGGGCGATGGGGCATTCTACGGCCCAAAGATAGACTTCCACCTCGAGGACTGCATCGGGAGGACATGGCAGTGCGGCACTATCCAGCTCGACTTCCAGATGCCCGAAAAATTCGATATGACCTACATCGGTCCCGACGGGAACGAGCATCGCCCCGTCATGCTCCACAGGACGATCCTGGGGAGCCTCGAGAGATTCATGGGGATACTCATCGAGCACTACGCCGGGGCCTTCCCCTTCTGGCTCTCCCCGGTACAGGTCCGGATCGTGCCGGTGAAGGAGGAACACGCACCCTACGCCTCCGAGGTGGAGTCGAGGCTCAAGGGCCTCGGGTACAGGGTGGAAAAGGACGCCAGGGACGAGAAGCTGGGCAAGAAGATCCGTGACGCCCAGATGGAGAAGATACCTTACATGGTGGTCATCGGCTCCAGGGAGGTGGAGAATGTGACCCTCTCCGTCAGGGACCGTGGCGAGGGGGACCTGGGCACCATGGACCTTTCGGCTTTCGAGGCTCTCCTGCAGAGGCAGTTCGACCCGGTCCCGGGACGGGGAAGCATCGCCTGACCAGGGATCTTACCGGGGGTATAATATTGGCCAAACGGATATAAAGGTCAACCTAGCTTACGAAAGGGGATGGACGGTTTTGGATATCATGAGGTCGGTTATGATGGACGCGGACCCGGAGATAGATTCCCTCGTCCAGTCCGAATTCTTGAGACAAAAGCAAAGCCTCGAACTGATCGCTTCCGAGAATTTCGTCCCTCCTTACGTACTCCAGGCGCAGGGTTCGGTGCTGACCAACAAGTACGCCGAGGGTTACCCCCATAAAAAGTATTACGGCGGTTGCGAGTTCGTCGAATCGGCCGAGGAACTCGCGGCGAAAAGGGCCTGCGAGCTCTTCGGAGCCGAACACGCCAATGTCCAGCCTCACTCGGGCACCCAGGCCAACATGGGCGTCTATTTCACCGTCCTTGAGCCCGGCGACTCCATCCTCGCCATGGACCTGGCGCAAGGGGGCCACCTTTCCCACGGTCACCCGCTGAACTTTTCCGGAAGATTATTCAAGATAATACCCTATGGCGTCGACAGGGAAAGGGAGACCATCGATTACGACGAGGTGGCCAGGCTCGCCCGCGAGCACAGGCCCAAGATGATCGTCGCTGGCGCGAGCGCTTACCCCCGCCTCATCGATTTCAAACGCTTCGGCGATATAGCTAAGGAAGTGGGAGCCTATCTCATGGCCGACATGGCCCACATTGCAGGGCTGGTCGCCGGCGGTGTCCACCCCAGCCCCGTCCCTCACTCGGATTTTGTCACCACGACGACCCATAAAACCTTGAGGGGGCCGCGAGGCGCCCTCATCCTTTGTCGGGGCAAGTACGCCGCCGACCTGGACCGCAACGTCTTCCCCGGTATGCAGGGCGGGCCGTTCATGCACGTCATCGCGGGAAAGGCCACCTGTTTCCTGATGGCCATGAGGCCCGAGTTCAAGGAATACGCCGCGCAGATCGTCAAAAACGCCAAGGCCCTGGCGAAGGAACTGGATGCCAGAGGGTACAGGCTGGTCGCGGGCGGTACGGATAACCACATGCTGCTCCTTGACCTCCGCAGCAAGGGGCTCACCGGTAAAGAGGCCACGGATATACTGGGCCGGGTGGGTATCACGGTGAACAAAAATATGATACCCTTTGATCCCGAGAAGCCCATGGTGACCAGCGGTATCAGGCTCGGCACCCCGGCGCTCACCACCAGGGGCATGAAGGAGAAGGAGATGGCCCTCGTGGCCGGGATAATCGACGTCGCGCTCTCGGAAAGTCAAGACCGATCGGCGATGGACCGGGTTGCCGTGAAGGTAAGGGATCTTGCCGGGTCCTTCCCCCTGTACCCGGAACTGAAAAAAGGGTATTATTTCTAGGTTTTTCGAACTTATTCGAGGGAGAGCATCCCGGGGAGGAGAAGCCATGGACCCTAGGGGGATCCACTATATTGTCGAGGCTTCAGGTTGCAGTGAGGTCATCGGCGAAGTCGACAGGATGCAGGAGATCCTGGTCGAGGCCGCACGGAAGGCCAACACCCACGTTTGGGCGGTTTCCTTCCACCGGTTCCCGCCCAATGGGGTCAGCGGGGTCGTGGTGATCAGCGAATCCCACCTGTCGGTGCACACATGGCCGGAAGCGCGGTACCTCGCGCTGGACATTTATACCTGCGGGGCGGAGAGCATACCGGAACAGGCCGTCAGCCACGTCCTGGAGAGGGTCCAGGCGGGGCATACCCATATCAGCGAACTCACCAGGGGGCTGGACGATGACGGCGACCGCATCTACTACCATTCCCTGATCACCTGGGAGGAAGAACTCCGCAAGGGAAAGCCCAAGAACTGACCCTTCCCACGAAGGGCACTTCCTCAAGCGTGCCTGGCCAGGAAGTCGTCGATAAGCCTCCTTGAAATGCTAAAGCCCGGCGGTATATCAGGAAAACCTTCGGGGGAGTACCAGCCAGCGCTCTCTATTTCGTTGCCGTCGGCCATGATCTCTCCCGACTCCCACTCAGCACGGAAGCCGACCATCATCGAGTGGGGGAAGGGCCATGGCTGGCTCCCAAAGTAGGTGATGTTCTTCACCCTGACGGAGACCTCTTCCATGACCTCCCTCTCCACGGCGCCCTCGAGGGTCTCACCGGGTTCAACGAAACCTGCGATGACACTGTACCTGCCCTTGGGGAAACGGGTGTTCCTGGCCAGGAGCAGCCTTCCCTCCCTTTCCACGGCGACGATGATGGCGGGGGTGACCGTGGGGTAACTGACCAAGCCGCAGGTTGGACACATCAGGGCCGTCTCGTTCTCGGCCTCGACCATGGGGGTTGCGCAGCGTCCGCAGAAGCGGTTACGCTGGGACCATTCCATGATCTGGAAGGCCCTGCCGGCCTCGAAGAAAGCGCGTTCGCCCATGAGGGACCAGACATCCCTCAGTGTCACGAGGCTCATGCCTTCGGGCAGGAGTGCATCCTCCACCAGGGATGCCCAGCAGTTCCCGGGCCGCCCCGTTATCCAGAAACCCGGGCTTCGCCCCGAGAGAGGAAGTCCCGCAATATCCTCCCAAACCGGCAGTTCGACCGACGGTTCCGTCCTCAAAAGCAGAAGGTCGCCCCTGAAAGCGAAGCAGGGCGCCCCGGTCGCCGAAGGCGCCGTCAACAGTTCCTCTGGGTCCATGTGGTCTTCCACCGTCCTTTTTGCTGGCCTACAGATGTTATCATGTAACCGGGGCAATTTTTTACGACCTTGAAAACCCATATTGGAGTGGTTGTCATGACAGAGCTGGTGATCCATGCCAGGGACGTGGACGAGCCGACCATGGCCCAGATAAGGGACATTGCCTCTCATCCCGCCGTCGACGGCCTGGTGGCCATCATGCCCGACTGCCACCTGGGGGCCGGTTGCGTCATCGGCTTCACCGGGAGGTTCAAGGGTGCCGTCATACCCAACGTGGTGGGCGTTGACATCGGTTGCGGCGTCCTCCTCGCGCCCATCGAGGGAGTGAAGAAAGGAGACGTGGACTTCGCCGCCCTCGACGGGTTCGTCAGGAACAGCATCCCCCTGGGGAAGACCCGCCACCGGGGACCGGCGATGCTCGACTGGTTCGAGTCCCGTTTCCCCGGCCGGGGAGCCAGGGCGAAAGAACTGGGCGAGCTCGCCGATGATGATTTCTACGGGAAGCTCCTCGCACGGCGGCCTAAAGGCCCCGCTTGGAGCCAGCTGGGGACCCTAGGGGGCGGGAATCACTTTATCGAGATCAATGAAGACCTTGATGGGGGGCTATTCCTCGCGGTGCATACCGGCAGCCGCCATTTCGGATTCCAGGTGGCCGGTTTTTTCCAAGGAATGGCCCGGCGCTACCAGGCCGGGGCCGGGGCATTCTCCGACCTTCCCCGCGGTCTGGAGCATCTCCCGCTCAATAAGGGTGGGAGCGAGTACATGAAGTGGCTGCGGATAGCCCAGGAGTACGCCGGCCTGAACCGTTTCATCATCGCCGACAGGATCCTCTCCTTCTTCGGCCTGCGGTTGAACGAGGGCACCCTTGTGGAGAGCGTCCACAACTACAACAGCGAAAAGGACGGCATCGTGAGGAAGGGTGCCATCTCGGCCCACAAGGGCGAAAGGCTGGTCATTCCCCTGAACATGGCCTCAGGCATAGTCCTCGGCGTGGGGAAGGGTAACCCGGACTACAATCACTCGGCTCCCCACGGTGCGGGTCGCCTCTTCAGCCGCAAGGAAATGAAGCGAAGGCTGAAGGAGGGTTCCATCACCATGGGGTCCTTCAGAAAGAGCATGGAGGGTGTTTTTTCGACGTCGGTCCTCAAGGAGACCATCGATGAGTCGCCCATGGCATATAAAAGATGGGAGGACATCCGGGATGAAGTCGGTGAGGCCGTAGAAGTATCGGCATTGCTCCGGCCGGTGTATAACCTGAAGGCACCCGAATGAAAAGGCGGACCCCTCAAAAAGGAGGTCCGCCTAGGTATTTCTGGTAGCCCCAACGGGATTCGAACCCGTGTTACAGGACTGAGAACCCTGGGTCCTAGACCACTAGACGATGGGGCCTTCCATGGATCTTGGCTGGGGGACAGGGACTCGAACCCCGACTTCTTGATCCAGAGTCAAGCGTCCTGCCGATTAGACGATCCCCCAAGGATCGTTCCCGTAGCGCGCCGGTTATATTATCACGGGTCGAGCGAAACCGTCAATGTCAAAGGCCCAAGATCGACGAAAGGCCCGACGGGCCTTCGTGAACATAGGGCCCTCTTCATTGTACAATGTATGCGGATATTACCGGGAGGTGTTCTGAAATGGATCAAGGCAGCAGGTCTTTCCGTGAACTGCTGGAGAAGCGGCCCCTCAACGTCCAGGCCGTTTTCGGCGGTGAACCCGTGGCCCTTGTGAGCGGAAGGGACATCGCGGCAGCGGCCAGGAGGACGGGTTCCATCGTTCTCGCCGCGAACGTGCGCAACCCCCTGACAATAAAGGGCGTCCTGATGGCGGCCAGGGACCTCAACGCTTTCGTGCTGCTGGAACTGGCCAAGTCGGAAAGCACATACTGCGGTTGCACCTTCGAGAACGTGCCCCAACTGGCCCTTCAGTACTCCAGCGAGTTGGGCGGGGGGGTCCCCTTCGGCCTTCACGTGGACCATTACGCCATCAAGTCCAGGGAGGACCTCCTGAAGTCCATCCCTCACCTGAGGAAACTGGTCGAGTCGGGGTGGACATCGGTGGCCATCGATGCCTCCCACAACCCGGACTGGGAAAACCTTTGCTACACCCGGGACGTGGCTATGCACGTCCCAGCCTACCTTGGCCTGGAGGTCGAGGTAGGGGAGATCAAGGGCCCCGGTGAACTGACCACGGTGGAGGAGGCCCTGTTCTTCATCGGGGGGCTGAACTCCTGGAGGATCTTCCCCGACTTTTTGGCCATCTCCAACGGGAGCAAGCATGGGACCTATGACAGCACCGCCGGGGAGGCCGAGGGGATCGACCTCAAGCGGACGGAGGAGATCGCCGAGGCCATCGCGCCCTACGGCGTGACCATTGCCCAGCACGGGATCTCCGGGACCCCCCTCGACAAGGTATCCCGGTTTTCCAAGTTCGGGATCAACAAGGGCAACGTGGGCACCCTCTGGCAGAATATCGTTTTCGGCCTGGAGATGGACCCCGAAACGGGCAACGCCGTCGTCAAGGACGGCATGTACATCAAGGATTCCGGCAGGGGCATCCCCGGGGAACTTTGGGACGACATGGTGCGGTGGGCCGACGGTCAGGGGTATTCCCGCAAGTCCGGTGACTACAAGAAAGCCAACAAGCCTTTCCACGATGCCATCATGGCCCTTCCCGAGAGGATCCAGGCGAGGATAGTCGACGAGACCGCGGAATGGGCGAGGAGGTTCATCAAGGCCTTCCACGCCGAGGACGGCGCCGATGCGTTGCTGGAGGTCATTTCAAGGCGAACCGATCATAACGCCGCTCCTGAGCAGGCGGTCGTCGCTTCCAGGAAGGATTTTACGGAAGCCGCTTCTCCCGACCGAGCGGGGGCGGGTGAGAAGGCCCAGGATTTCAGCGATTGAAGCCGGGCGGGCCGGCCGCATCTGGAACCTTCCCGGAGGCCTGCCTTGACCCGGGAAGTCTTGCTGTGCCTTGCCATTGGCCGCTGAAGGTCCAAGGCGGTGAAGCCGGAGGTGTGTCGATGTCGTCAAAAGCACCGAGAGGGAAACGGGGGAGGAAAAGCCCCGCCAGGGAAGAACTCCGCTTCATACCCCTGGGGGGCCTGGGCCAGATAGGCAAGAATATGTTCGTCCTCGAATACGGCGAGGACATGATCGTCGTGGACTGCGGCCTCATGTTCCCCGACGAGGAGATGCTGGGCATAGATTTCGTGATCCCTGACGCCTCCTACCTTTTCGAAAACCGAGAGAGGATCCGTGGTCTTGTGCTCACCCACGGCCACGAAGACCATATCGGCAGCCTGCCCTTCATCCTCCCCAGGATAGATGTGCCCCTTTTCGGGACGAAACTCACGCTGGCCATGGTGGATGCCAAGTTCCAGGATTCCTGCCCGGATTACAAGCCCCGGTCGGTAGAGGTCCAGGCGGGGGAGAAATTCACCCTCGGGTGCTTCGAGGTGACCTTCTTGTCGGTCTGCCACTCGATACCCGACGGGGTGGGTCTTGCCGTGGAGACTCCCGTCGGGACTGTCATCCATACGGGTGACTTCAAATTGGACCCCACCCCGGTAGACGGAAGGATAACGGACTATTCGGCCTTCGCCGATTTCGGCAGCAAGGGTGTACTGTTGATGCTTTCCGACTCGACAAACGTGGAAAGGCCGGGCTTTACTCAGTCGGAGAGGATCATCGGGAGAACCCTGGAGAGGCTTTTACAGCTCCACCGGAATAAAAGGGTCATCATAGCCGCCTTTTCCACCAATCTTCACAGGTCCCAGCAGATACTGCAGGCCGCGTCCAGGTTCAACAGGAAGGTGGCCCTGATGGGAAGGAGTATGGTCCAGAATGTGAACCTCGCCATGGACCTGGGCTACATCGATGCCGACAGGGACATCCTCGTCCCCATGGAGGATGCGGGCCGAGTGCCCGACAACAAGCTGATCGTCCTGACCACCGGCAGCCAGGGAGAACCCTTCTCGGGCCTCGTGAGGATGAGCAAGGGTGAGCACCGTTTCGTCAACCTCGGCCCCGGCGACCTTGTGGCGGTCTTTGCCACGCCCATCCCCGGGAATGAACGACTCGTAAGCAGGACGATCAACCGCCTTTTCGAATGCGGGTGCGAGGTGGTCTACGACCGCGACCAGGAGGTCCATGTCTCGGGCCACGCGGCAAGGGAAGAGCTTAAAATGATGCTCAGCATTGTGAGGCCCCGATACTTTGTCCCCCTCCACGGGGAGTACCGGCACCTTGTCAGGCACGCCAAGCTGGCCCAGGAGATGGATATACCGCAGAAGAACACCTTTGTGCTCCAGAACGGCGATGTGCTAGGCCTCGACGGCAACAGGGCCCAGGTGCGAAGGGGGGCCGCCCCGTCGGGTGATATCCTGGTCGACGGCATGGTCCTGGGCGAGATGCAGAACAGCCTCCTCAAGGAGAGGCTGGAGATCTCCGAGGAAGGCATAGTGGTGGTGTCCCTTGTCCTTGACGGTGAGCTCCGCCTCGCTGCCGGCCCCATTATCGAGAGCATAGGGTTCCTTCACATGGACGATGCGCAGCAGATAAAGGATGACCTTGTCCGTGAGATCGAAAGCACCCTTGAAAAACATTCGGGCAGGACGGGCGAGGAAGAGCAACGGGTCGCCCAGAAGGTAAGGGGCAGGGTCCGGAACGTGCTGAAAAAGCACCTGAGGACCCCGCCGGTGGTGAGGGTCCTCATCACGATCGTCAAGGGGTAGGCCTGTCTTGGCCTTGAGGCGGTTCCCCCTCGGTTTTTTTAACAGGAAAGGGTGGTGAGGGTTTGTCGACGGGGCTTCTTTTCAACCTCCTCGGTGGGGTGGGGCTCTTCCTGTACGGCATAAAGCTGATGGGGGAGTCGCTCCAGGACCTCGCGGGCGACAGGATGAGGCGCCTGATCTCGGCCCTGACCAGTTCCCCCTTGAAGGGGGTGGCCGTGGGGGCCCTGATCACGGCCGTGATCCAGGCCAGCGGGGCCACGACGGTGATGACCGCGAGCTTTGTTCATGCCGGCCTCATGACACTGAAGCAGTCCGTGGGGGTCATGATGGGGGCGGCGATCGGCACCACTGTAACGGCTCAACTGGTAGCCTTCAAGATAGGGGATTTCGCCCTCCCCCTGATAGGATTCGGGATGCTCTTCGCCGTGTTCGGGAGGAGTAAGAAACAGAAGTTCATTGGCAACGGGATAGTCGGTTTCGGCCTCCTCTTCCTGGGGATGTTGACCATGGGGAACGCCATGAATTTCCTGAGAGAGCGCCAGGATATCTACCTCGCTTTCCAGCATCACCCCATCCTGGGGGTGATGGCGGGGACGGCCCTCACCATGCTGGTCCAGTCCAGTTCCGCCACGGTCGGCCTGACCATCGTCATGGGGTCCCAGGGACTTCTCACCCTGGACTCGGCCATACCCATCCTGTTCGGGGACAACATCGGGACCACGATCACGGCTGTGTTGGCTTCGCTGGGGATGAACCGATCGGCGAGACAGTCGGCTCTTGCCCACGTTCTCTTCAAGGTCATCGGGGTGGCCATATTCCTTGCCTTTGTCGGGCCTTTCAAGGACCTCGTGTTGCTCACCTCCTCGGATATAGCCCGCCAGCTCGCCAACGCCCACACCCTTTTCAACGTCCTCAACACCCTGTTGTTCCTCCCCTTCGTTGACCCCTTCGTGCGACTGGTGAAGTCCATCATCCCCGATGACGAGGGGATGGTGCTGATGGGCCCGAGGTTCCTGGACCGCAACCTTATCAAGGCATCGCCCATAGCCGCCGTTGACGCGGTCCGTAAGGAACTCGTCAGGATGGGGCTGCTCACCCTGGATATGCTGAGGGACGTAAAGACCGCCTTCATCGACGATGACCGGAGGATGATCGAACAGGTCCACCAGACCGAGAAGGTCGTGAACGAGTTGAACAGGGAAGTCGCGTCCTACTCGGCGGAACTGATGCAGGTCAGCCTCCCCCCGGTCCTCTCATCGTCATTGTCCAGTTACGTGAACGGTGTGGGTGATATAGAAAGGGTGGGGGATCACGCCGAGAACCTGATAGAACTCTATGAATACAAGGTAGAGCATAACCTTCCCTTCTCCGATGTCGCCATGGAGGAATTCGTAGTTATGATAGACCTCTCCGAGAAGACCACGAGGCTCGCGGTGGAAGCCCTCGATACGGCCGACGGCGAGAAGGCCCGCCAGGTTTTCGCCCTAGAGGACGAAATCGACGCGATGGAGAGAGGCTTGAGGAGGCGCCACATCGACAGGCTGAACCAGGGAGTGTGCAACCCGGGTTCGGGAGTGATCTTCATAGATATCCTGAGCAACCTTGAACGGGTGGGCGATCACGCCAACAACATAGCCCTGATAGTAAAGGATATAAACCTCGTCCGCGCCAAGGAGGCATGACCCTTGTACCTTCAATCCGCCGTTCTGGGCCTCGTCCAGGGTGTCACCGAATTTCTCCCCGTGAGTAGCTCCGGTCACCTCGTCATCGCCCAGGATATTTTCGGCTGGTCGGGCCCGGCCCTTCCCTTCGCCGTGGTGCTCCACTTGGCCACCATGGCCGCCACGGTCCTTTTCTTTTGGGTTGACATAATGAGAAACCTAAAGGAGTGGTTCCTGGGCCTCTTTTCAGTGAAGGGACGCGGGCTTCCCGGCTGGAAGTACGGCTGGGGCGTCATCGCGGGCACGCTGGTTACCGCCCTGGTGGTCCTCCTCGTCAAGCCGGTGGTGGATGTCCTTTTCTCCTCACCCCTTTTCGTGGGCTTCGCCCTCCTGGTGACAGGGTTCATCCTGCGCTACGGGAGTCGAATTTCCCCCGGGATCCTTCCCGTCTCGCCCTTTTCGGGCCTCAAGGTCGGCCTGGCCCAGGGTTTGGCGGTCTTCCCGGGCATCTCCAGGTCCGGGGCGACCATCGTGACAGGACTCCGGGCGGGGCTTTCCCGTGAAGACGCCTTCTCCTTTTCCTTTCTCCTGTCCCTCCCAGCGATCCTCGGCGCGGCCATCCTCGAGGTGGCCGAGGCGGGAGGCCTCTCCGGCGTGCTCGCGTCGTTGCCTGAGGGGTGGTGGATAGGGGTGGCGGTCGCCTTCGGGTCGGGGCTTTTGGCCTTAAGCGTTCTCCGCAGGGTAGTCGTCAGGGGAGGGCTGGGTTTCTTCTCCCTTTACTGCATGATAGCGGGTCTTCTCGTGGTGGGTCTCAAACTGATCAGGGGGTGAAGATGATGGCGAAAGTCTCCTACAAGGGATGGTGGGTCGTGATCCTTTGCGTTATCCTCGGCAGCTTTTTAGGGGTCTTTTTGCAGAGGTTTACCGCCACCGAGAGGCTTTTCCGTAATATCATAGATGTCGGCTTCAACGTGAAAAACCTCGACCTCATCGTGATAGATCTCGGCTTTCGGCTTTATATCCGTGCGAACCTCGGGTCCTTGATCGGTGGGATCTTCGGGGTGCTGGTGCTTCGATGACCGGGCATGGCTCCGGCCTTTTCCCAGACATGGTCCTGGCTTCGGCCAGCCCAAGGCGTGAGGCGCTCCTTCGTGACCTGGGGTGGTGCTTCAGAGTCGTACCGCCCGCTGTCGAGGAGAGCATCTTGGAAGACGGTGATCCCGGTGAGCAGGCGCGTAGGCTGGCGGAGGCGAAGGCTGACTCCGTTTTCGCTTCCCAGCGGAGTTCCCTCGTGGTAGCGGCTGACACGATAGTCGTACTTGGGGCCATGATCCTTGGGAAACCCGATCATCCCGGCGATGCCTTCCGGATGCTCCGGCTCCTCTCCGGGAAAACCCACAAAGTCATCACCGGCGTCGCCGTACGGTGGGAGAACAAGTCAGCGTCGGCGATCGAAGAGACCCTGGTCACCTTCAGGGATCTTACGGACCGGCAGATCGAGGCTTACCTTTCAGGGAATGAGAGCGGGGACAAAGCCGGGGCCTACGCCATCCAGGGATGGGGTTCCCTGCTTGTCCGCACCATAAGGGGCTGTTATTTTAATGTCGTGGGACTTCCCCTCTTCACATTGAGCAGGCTGCTGGAGGGTATGGGGATCCCCCTCGAGGATCAGTGGGGTGAAAGAGTGTGAGGAATGGGCGATCCTTCTTTTTCATAGCGGTACTGGTGCTTGCCGCCCTTTTAGCGGTCGCGGGGCTTCTCCCCCGTATCCGGGCCGAGAGGCAGGGCAACGTGGCGGCCCTGGTCACCGACATGAGGGATGTCGCAAGCCTTGCCAGGGAGTCGGAACTTACCGTCCCGGAGGTCCTTGATGTGCTGCTTGGACGGGGACTCACTGCGGTGGCCGTGGGGGAGCTTACGGGCCAGGAACTCATGACGGGGGCGCTGGACCTGGGATACGGGTCAGTGGGGGAACTCCTCCCGGGACCGATGCCCGAGGCCCTGTTCCCTGATTCAGCGGCCGTCCTCCTTCGGCCGGGATCTCCTTTTTCCAGTGAGATCAGGGCTTTCGTCCTTAAAAAATATCCCGGGAGCCGGGCCATAGGCCTGGACCGGGGAGAACTGCTGGTGCTACCCCTTTCCCTGGCCGAGACCCTCGAGGCCGGCGTGTTCCCGGACTACCCCATGCTGGAGTTGCTCAAGGGGAGAGGTATCCCTCTGGTCTTTCGCCCGGGGTCGACCCCAGGCGTCGGGGGCGAAGACGTGGCCCTCGCGGTAGCCTCGGTACTGGATGCCTTTCCTGAGATCCGAGCCGTCGTCCCGGCAGGTCTTTTCGTGGCCGGTTACCCGGACCTGGCCCCCCTTGTGGAGGTTCTCCGAAAGCGGGGCGTCCCCGTCTCAAAGGTGGAGTTCTCCCAGCAGATAGGCGCCGCTCTCCTCGAGAGGGGGCTTTTCCCAGACATCCTCCCGCTGCACAGCGTGAGGAGGGAGGAGATCCTCAGCCGAAGGCTCACCCGGGACGACCTGGTGGAGAGATTTGTCCGGGCCTCCCGTGAACGCTCCGTCAAGATCCTTTACCTGAGACCCTCGGACCTCCACTCCGGCTCCAGGCTGAACAGGTTCGGCGACGAGTGCGCCATGATATCGAAGCGATTGAGCTCGCTGGGGATCAGCACCGGCTGGCCTGATACGATGGGTCGCTGGGGCACGAGCCCCTTCGCGGCCCTTGCTCTCGGGCTTGTCCTGGTAGCGCTGGCGGTGAGACTGACGGCGAGGTTCCTTTCGATGGAGAGGGGCGACATAGGCCTGAAGGAAGCGGTGGCCTCGTTAGCCCTTTCGATGGCCATTGCCTTCCTCTCCCTTAAGGTCCCGGTCATCGCGCGGGTCTCTGGGGCCCTGGTCGCTTCCCTCGCCGCGACCGAGGCCTCCCTGGCTGCCCTGGAGGACTTCAGACGCCCCCTTCGGGGAGTGATCTGCGGCGTGGCCGTCGCCGTCCTCTCCGGCCTATCCATCGCTTCCTTTTTCGGGACCCCCTGGTACATGCTGAGGATGGGCGCCTTCTCCGGTGTCAAGATCGCGCTCCTGCTCCCACCGCTGATCCTGCTCCTTCACGATCTGAAGAGGAGAGTTCACCCCGAATCGTTGATCCAGGTGCTGTCGAGACCGCCTGTCTGGGGTGAATTGGCCCTCGTGGGCGTACTGGCCGCCGCCGCCGGCGTCATGGCTCTCAGGAGCGGGAACGTATCCTTCGTCCCAGGCTGGGAGATCAGGTTCAGGGAGTTCCTGGAACAATTGCTGATAGCCCGGCCCAGGACCAAGGAGATCTTCGCAGGTTACCCGGCCCTGGTGCTCTGGTTCGTCGTGAGAAGGAAAGACATCTGGAGGGAATATCGCGAGGTATTCCGGCTTGGCGCTACGCTGGCCTTTTCGTCGGTGGTGAACAGCTTCTGCCATTTCCACACACACCTTTTATTTATACTTCTGCGCGTTTTTAACGGGCTCTTGACCGGCCTTATCGTGGGTTCCATTATGGCGGCGGTCCTTGTGTTCCTGGTCATACCGGCCTGGAGAAGGTGGCAGGGGGTCGTCGCGGGGTGAGCCGGCCGCTGGACGTCGTCCTTTGTGGTTATTACGGTTTCGGGAACCTCGGCGACGAACTAATGGCTGAAAGCCTTTTGGGCCTTTTGAAGAAGAACGGCGTGCCTGGCGAAAGGATAGCGATCCTTTCGGCCGCCCAAGGGGTCGCGGCAGACCGGGGAGAGGCTTCCCGGGTCGACCGCTGGAGCCCCCTGGAGGTTATGTCCGCCTTGAGGTCCAGCAGGACGCTCCTCCTCGGTGGTGGCGGTCTCTTTCAGGATTCCACCAGCACGAGGTCCTGCGCCTATTACTGGGGGGTGGCTAGGATGGCCCGCTTGGCCGGCTGCAGGCCCTGGGCCTTTGGCCAGTCGATAGGTCCCCTGGAGAGGGGTATGGCCCGCTTCCTGGCCCGCGACGCCCTTTCGCTGTGCCGGGCGAGGGTGGTAAGGGACAGGGGGTCGATGTCGCTCCTGGAAGAGTGGGACCTGGCCGGTGAGATCGCCCCTGACCCCGTTTTCTCGATGGCCCCCGGTTTTTCAAGCGGCGGTGGGGACCTTCTCCTCGTGAATGTCAGGCCCTGGCGAGGTGGGCTTCCGGAAGCCGCCTCCCTGGCGGCGACCCGGGCCGGTGAAACGTCAGGGCTCGACCCGATCGGCGTGGCTCTTTCCGGCGAGGATGAGTTGCTCATGAAGGATCTCCGGTCCCGAGGAGCGCTCACTCTTTCCCGGGTTGTCCGCATAGCTGACGCTTCCGAGGCGAGGGAGCTATGGTCGAAAGCGAGGGCTGCCGTGGGCATGAGGCTCCACTTTTGCCTCATCTCGGTCCTTGCCGGCGTGCCGTGCCTGGCGGTACCCTATGACCCCAAGGTCAAGTCCTTCGCGGAGGACTGGGGCCTACCCGTGTGGGATGGGGTGGGACTTCCTTCTTTCCCGCTGGAACCCCGGCACGATGCCAGGCTCGACGAGGCAAGGGGGGTGCTGGAGGAGGTTTTCCGCCGTGCCCTTGAAGGTATGCTTTCAGGAGAGTGATGCAATGAAAGCCTCACAAAGACGGGAACTGGAAAGGACGGCCCTGGAGGTGAGGAAAGATATTGTCAGGATGACCGGCGTTTCGAGGGCCGGCCACCTGGATTCCTCGCTATCCGTCGTGGACATCCTGGTATACCTCTACTGGAAGGTACTGAAGATAAGACCCGATGAACCTCTCTGGCCAGAGAGGGACAGGCTCGTCTTCAGCAAAGACCACGGGAGCCCCGCCCTTTACGCGGTCCTCGCCAGGCGCGGTTTCTTTGAAAGGGAGGAACTCTGGAATTACCGGCGCCTGGGGGCGATGCTCCAGGGTAGGCCCGAGCACGCCAGGACGCCCGGTGTCGACGCCCCCGGCGGGTCGAGGGGGATGGCCATAGGCATCGCCAATGGACTGTTGCTTTCATCCAGGATGGATGGCAACGACAGGAGGGTCTTCTGCATCATCGGTTCCGAGGAACTCCGAGAGGGATCCCTGTGGGAATCGGCCCTTCGGGCGGGCGATCTTGGTTTCGAAGGCTTGACGGTAGTGGTGGATTCCAGCGCCCCGCCATCGGCGGCGCAAACCCCGGCCCCGGGGAAGGGGGCCTCGGGGAGGAAAAGGTTCGAGGCCTTCGGCTGGAGGGTGATGGAAGTCGATGGCCATAATTTTGATCACCTGGAAAGGGCGGTTTCGAGGGCTCACTCGGATCCCGAAGGGCTCCCCTGCGTGATATTGGCGAGGACCACCCCAGGCAAAGGCGTCTCTTCCGCTGAAAAGGGGTCGTTGGAGAAGCCGGGCCGCCTCCTGGACCGGAACGGAATGGAACAGGCGCTCCGGGAGTTGGAGCTGGCTTCGGGTGAAATGGAAGAGGGGGTGAAACCATGAGAAGCACCCTTTCCGGTTTTGGCCAGGGGCTCGTGAAGCTGGGCCGGGAGAGGGGCGATGTGGTGCTCCTCCACGCGGACATGGCCGGGAGCGAGATCGTCGACCCCTTCGCCTCGCTGTTTCCCGAGAGGACGGTCAACTGCGGGGGCTCAGAACAGGACATGGTGACCACCGCGGCGGGTCTTGCCCTGGGGGACAAGAAAACCGTCGCCGTCGCCCCGTCGGCCTTCCTCACCTCGAGGTCCTTCGACCAGATCAGGACCTGCCTGGCGATCCCGGACCTTGGGGTCGTCCTGGTCGGGACCCATTCTGGCCTGTCGGCCGGGGAGGACGGGGCCGTGCACCAGATGAACCAGGACGTGGCACTTATGAGAAGCCTGCCGGGGATGTCCATCCTCGTGCCTTCGGACTTCAATTCCTCTTCCGCGATGGCGAGGCTGGCCATCGAGCATCCGGGCCCTGTTTATATCCGGCTGGGCCGTGACGAGGTCCCCGACACGGGCCCCTTCGACGAGGCCGAAATGCGTATCGGCGGTGGGAGGCTCCTGTTGGAGGGGGACGGCGTCACCCTATGCGCCTGTGGTATCATGGTCCACGAAGCGTTGAAGGCCGCCAGGATCCTCTCCCAGCAAGGCATAAACGCCGAAGTGATCGACTGTTTCTGCCTTAAACCCCTGCCCTCCCGTCTGATCCTCTCGTCGCTGAGAAGGACAGGGTGCTGTGTCGTAGCGGAGGAACATAACGTGATCGGGGGGCTGGGCGAGGCTATCGCCGCACTTTCAGCCTCGGAAAACCCCGTTCCCGTGAAGAGCGTCGCCGTAAGCGACCGGTACGGACAGAGCGGAACCCCCCTGGAACTGCAGGAGTACTATGGATTGACCTTCAGGGAGATCGTGGGGGAGTCGGCCCAGGTTTGGTCCATGCGCAGGAGGTAATGAATGGAGATACGGTTCGCCGGTGTGACCAAACAGTTCCCCCCGGATATCGTCGCCCTCCAGGATATTTTCCTCTCCATCGACAAGGGGGAGTTCGTTTACCTTGTGGGGCCCACGGGATCCGGCAAGACGACCCTTCTCCGGCTTGTCACCCGTGAACTGGTGCCCACCAAGGGACGGGTCACCGTGGGCGACGTCAATATAAGGAAGATAGCCTCCCACAACCTGGCCTATCTCAGGAGGAATATCGGGGTGGTCTTCCAGGATTTCCGGCTCCTACCGGACCTGACGGTTCATGAGAACATCGACTTCGTGCAGGAAGTGATCGGGGTACCCTTTCAAAGCGTGCAGAAGAGGACCAACGAAGTTCTCGACCGTCTCGGCCTTTGGAGGAAAAGGAACCTTTTTCCGGAGCAGATCTCCGGCGGTGAACAGCAAAGGGTAGCCATAGGGAGGGCCATCGCGAATTCCCCTTCGATACTCCTGGCTGATGAGCCCACGGGCAACCTCGACACGGATACGGCCGACGAGATCCTCCAGCTCCTGCTATCGATCAACGCCTCCGGGACCACGCTGGTGGTGGCGACCCACAACCAGTACATCGTCGATTCCTATCGCCAAAGGGTCATTGAGCTCCGCAAGGGACGGCTGATCAGGGACGAGAGGAAGGGCAGGTACCGATCCGATGGGGACCTTTAGGTACATGATCAGGGATACCTGGAGGCTCCTCTCCAGGCATTCCGGGTTGAGCTTCCTGACGATCGTCACCTCTGTGGCGGTCTTCTTCCTCGTGGGTGCCAGCATTCTTTTTGTCCTCAACACCCGGTACCTGGTCGAGACGGTCGAAGGCGACCTCACGATCCAGGCTTATGTCCAGAATTCGGAGGAGGCCCTGGAAACGGTGGCACGGAAGGCCATTTCCTACGATTCAGTCTCATCGGTCAAGGTCGTTACCGCCAAGGAAGCCCTGGAACGCCTCAAGGCAAGACTTGGCAAACTTGCCGAAGCGGTGGCCCTGCTAGAGGAAAACCCCCTCCCCCCCAGCGTGGAGGTACAGGTGAAAAAGGCGTCCTTCGCGACGGTCATCGCCCGGGAACTGATCACCATGCCCGAGGTGGAAGAAGTGGTCTACGCGGGGGATATCGCCGAGAGGCTGCAAAAGATCTCCCGTTTTGTATCCAGGCTGTCCATGGTCGTGCTCGTAGTCTCCCTGGCCTCGGCGGCCCTGGTCCTGTTCAACACGATCCGCATCGGCGTCTATGCCAGGAAGGACGAGATAAGCAAAATGCTCCTCGTCGGCGCCTCCAGGAGTTTCGTGATCTTTCCCTATGTCCTGCAAGGAGTCCTTCTCGGCACCCTGGGTGCGGCACTCTCCGTCCTGCTTTTATGGTTCTCCTACGGAATGGCCCTCACCACCCTTGAAAGGTCCCTTCCCTTCCTGAGGTTACTCACCGACAGGCTCATCGTCCTCAGGGTCGGCGCCGTTCTGGTCCTGGCGGGCCTGTCCGTCGGCTGGATCTGCAGCTGGCTCGCCGCGTCCCGTTTTGTGAGACGGGCGTCCAGGTCCATGTAACTGGAAACCGGGGTGCAAGGATCATGAAGGGAAAAGGCTGGTTTTCGACCACGGTAATTCTGTTGCTCTTTTTGGCCCTCTCTCCGGCGGTAGCCTGGGGGGCCAACCCACCTGATATCGACTCGAAGATAAAGGATGAACAGGGTCGCCTGGAAGCGATAGAAAAGCAGATCTCCTTCCACCAAAAGCAGATCCAGCAGGCACGGAGGAAGGAACAGGGGTTGCTTGACGATCTTTCCCGGATCGACCAGAGCGTCACCCTACTGAAGCAGAAAGTGGCCCTTCTCGACCTGCAGCGCGAGAAGACGGAACTGGGCATCAGGGAGCTCACCGCCGAGATCCAGAGCACCGAGGCGGACCTGGCCAAGACCAGGGGTTACCTCGCCAGGAGGTTCGAAGCGATCTACAAGTATGGGGGTGTCGCGGAGTTCAACCTCCTGCTCTCGTCGAGCAGTACCCATGAGGCTCTCACCAACGCCTATCTCCTGGCCAGGATGGCCCGGGAGGATGAACGCAGGATAGTGACCATGAAGGAGAGTAAAATGAAGCTGGAATCCTCCAGGAAGCAGATGCTTGATAAGAAGGCCCTGCTGGTCAAGCAGAAGGAAAGCCTGGAGAATGACCGGAAAGCCTTGAAGAACTCCGAGGCGCAGAGAAAACAGTCCCTGGACGCCTTGACGAAGCAAAAGGCCCTGCACCAGAAGGCCGCTCGGGAACTGGAAGAATCCCAGAAGGAGCTCCAGGGCAAGATCCGTGAACTCATGACCCAGAAAAGGAAAATGCAGGAGTCAAGGGCAGGCGTCCCGCCGGTATACTTGCCTTCGGGGGCGAAGCTTTCCTGGCCGATCAGGGGTGAGATAAGCAGCCAATTCGGCACGAGGGTGCACCCCGTGTTCAAGACCAAGATAATGCATACGGGCCTTGACATAAGGGCACCGGCGGGCACCCCGGTCAAGGCCGCGGCGGCGGGGGAGGTCCTCTTCGCCGGCTGGCTCCGGGGTTACGGCCAGATCGTCATACTCGACCATGGTGGGGACCTCTCCACTGTCTACGCCCACCTCTCCCAGATCCGTGTCGAGGAGGGTAAGGTTGTCAAGGGCGGTGAGGTCATAGGGAACGTGGGGAACACCGGGGTGGCATCGGGGCCCCACCTTCATTTCGAGGTCAGGGTCAACGGAGAGGCGAAGAACCCTGTATCCTACCTCGGCAGGTAGTGCAGTCTGAAGGGTGGAATAAGAAAAATGTTTCGTCGGGCAAGGGATATTTTCATAGGGGCCGTGGTGGGCGCCCTCCTCGTGGGAGGAGTACTGTCGGCAATCGCCTTCAACGAGATGGACCTCTTCAAATCCGCTCCTTTCAGCTTCCAGAACCTGTGGCTCATGAAGCAGGCCCGCGTCATCCTCGAGACCTACCACGTCGACGGCGAGGAACACATCTCCGAAACTGAACTCCTCCACGGCGCGATCAAGGGCATGGTCTCGTCGTTGAAGGACCCCTACACCCGTTTTGTCTATCCGGACGAACTCAAGGAAGAGGAGATCGAACTCCAGGGTGAGTATGGCGGCCTGGGGATCTACATCGGCCAGCGCGACGGGAAGACCCTGGTTGTTAGCCCCATAGAGGACACACCGGCTGACAGGGCCGGCCTTAAACCAAAGGACCAGATCGTAAAGATCGATGATGAGGTTATCCTCGGTTGGCCCCAGAACGAAGTGGTCCACGCCTTAAGGGGTGAACCGGGGACGAAGGTGGTCATCTGGGTCAGGCGCGAGTCCGAGGATGAACTGCTCAAGTTCGAGATCGAAAGGGAAAGCATCAAGATCCAGACCGTGAAGTCGGAACTGTTGCAGGACCGGATCGGTCTAGTGAGGATAACCCAGTTCAACCTTAAGACCCTGCCCGATTTTCGAAAGGCCGTTCATGACCTCACTGGAGAGGGAGCCGGAGGCTTCCTGATCGACCTGAGGAACAACCCGGGTGGCCTCCTGAACAGTTGTGTTGAAATAGCGGACCTCCTGCTCGATGACGGGGTCATCGTCAGCACCCGGGGACGTTTCGACCGCGCCAACGAGGTGTACTACGCCAGGAAGGGGACCATAACCGACCTCCCCATGGCTGTGCTGATCAACGAAGGCAGCGCCAGCGCCTCCGAGATTCTCGCCGGGGCCCTCAAGGACCATGGGAGGGCCGTGATCGTGGGCAAACAATCCTTCGGGAAGGGGTCGGTGCAAACCCTCTTCAACCTTTCCGACTCGTCGGGGATCTTCGTCACCATAGCGAAGTATTACACCCCCGCGGGCACTGTGATCGACAAGGTCGGCCTTTCACCCGACATAGAGGTGGAGGGCGAATTCGTAAAGGACAGAGAGAGCGACGCCCAGCTGAAGAGGGCGATACTGGAACTCCAGGGCCTGATAGATGGGAAAAAGGAAGAAAGCCGCTAGCAGGTTCCTTTTTGTCGCCCTCTACGCCCTGGTCTTCCCGGGAGCTGACCGGTGCTACGGGGGTTTCGTCCAGTCCCCCGCCGTAGCCGTCATCGTGGACGACCTTGGTTTTTCTCTGGAGGCGGCGAAACGCCTGGCGTCGATACCGATCCCTGTGACCTGGGCGATCATCCCCTACCAGCGTTTCAGCCAGGCGACGGCCAGGATCGCCGGGGATCACGGCATCCCCTTCCTGGTACACATGCCCATGGAGGCCAAGGGCTATCCCGGTGACCCCAAGGCCTTGGTGAGAGCTGGGATGGATCCCGGGGCCGTCAGGGCGGCCGTGAGGAACGCCCTCTGGTCGCTGCCGGGGGCGGCGGGCCTTAACAACCACCAGGGTTCCAGGGCGACCGAGGACCAACGGGCCATGGGCGGCGTCATGCTCGAACTGAAGGCCGAGGGGCTCTTTTTCGTAGACAGTAGGACCTCCGGCGGATCGGTGGCCTACAACGTAGCCCTGGAGAAGGGCCTCCCGGCCGCGAGGAATCGCTTTTTCCTTGACCATTACGACGAGGAGAGTTTCCTCCGGGAGCAGTTCCGAAAAACCTTCGCCCGGGCCCGGAAGAACGGGGGAGCTGTGGCTATTTGCCATGCCAGGCCGGGGACCCTGGATTTTCTCCCGAAGTTGCGGAATATGACCCCCGAGGATGTAGAATTCGTGACCGTGCCCGAATACCTGGCGCGAAAAAGTATGGGCGGCTGGGAGGAATGACCCTATGAAAGGTCGAGTGGAGATAATCGTCGGCACCCAATGGGGAGACGAGGGAAAGGGCAGGGTCGTCGACGCGATGGCCCACACCGTGGACGTGGTGGCCCGTTACCAGGGAGGGGCCAACGCGGGGCACACGGTGATGGTCGAAGGAGAAAAGTATGTCTTCCATCTCCTTCCATCGGGGATGCTCTATTCAGGTAAGACCTGCGTCATCGGCAACGGCGTGGTGATAGATTCGCAGCAGCTCCTGGATGAGCTCACCGACCTCCAGGAAAGGGGAAAGGACAGGGCGAGACTGGTGATAAGCGGCGCCGCCCATGTCGTGATGCCCTACCATAAGAAACTGGACAGCATGGAGGAAAGGTTGAGGGGGAGCAGGAAGAAGATCGGTACCACCCACAGGGGAATAGGTCCCTGTTACATGGACAAGGTCAACCGCTGCGGAATAAGGGTGGAGGACCTGCTTTGCGAGGACGCGCTGAGGGAGAAGCTGTCCTTCAACCTGGAGATCAAGAATATGTACCTCACCAGGATCTACGGGGAAGAGCCCCTGGCCTTCGGGGAGATCTTCGAACAGGCATGGTCGTGGGGCCAGAGGCTTAAGCCCTACGTGGGCGATGCCTCCCTGACCATCTTCGAGGCCCTGGAGAGGGGGAGCAACGTCCTCTTCGAGGGCGCCCAGGGTACACTCCTGGACCTGGATCACGGAACCTACCCCTTTGTGACCAGTTCCAGCCCGGTGGCCGGGGGGGCCTGCGTTGGGGCAGGTCTGGGGCCTTCCTTGGTGGGACGCGTCACAGGCGTGGTCAAGGCCTACAACACCCGGGTCGGCGAGGGACCCTTTCCGACGGAACTCAAGGAAGAACTGGGTGAAACCCTGCGCGAAAGGGGCGGGGAGTTCGGCGCCACCACGGGGCGGCCCAGGCGCTGCGGATGGCTTGACCTTGTGGCGCTGAAGTACGCCGTCAGGATCAACGGCATCCACGCCCTGGCGTTGACGAAGCTGGACGTCCTTTCGGGGTTCGAGGCCATCCCCGTCTGCACCGGTTACAGGTCCGACGAGGGTGAAGACCTGCCCTACAAGGGGAACTCGGTCTTCCTCGACTCAGTCGAACCGGTCTACCGGAACATGGAGGGCTGGAAAATGGACCTTGGGGCCTGCCGGGATTTCCAAGACCTTCCCCGCCCCGCGAGGGATTACATCCGTTTCATCGAGGAGCAGACCGGGGTTCCCATCGTGTTGGTGGGGGTCGGGCCGAGCAGGGACCAGACCATCGTGATGGGCCTTTGAAAATTTCTTCGATGAAGGGTCACTAAGGGTCCGCTCCCTTAAGCCAGGGGAAGCGGACCTTTTTTCAACCCTTCAGGCAGTGCCCGGGAGGTCTTCCTACGGGCCGGAAACGCTTTTCATTACATCTCATCAGGGGGTAGATAGTGCAAGGTGTGCGGGGGAAGGACCAATGGTGGGCGACACAGGGTTCGAACCTGTGACCTCTTCCGTGTGAGGGAAGCGCTCTTCCGCTGAGCTAGTCGCCCGAAAGCCACGGGTCATTATATCCGCAAGGAGAATATTTTTGCAAGGCGTCCCATGCAAGGTGTCGCCGGACAGCGACGAGGTCCCCTTCCGAAAGGGAGGAGGAAATGTTACCCCTTAAGGGGACAGGGACGAGGTCCACTTACTTTAGGAAGTGGGAAATGTCACCCCCCTGGGTTTTGTTAGAGAATGTATCCCATGAAGAACGAGGGTGACATCAGGTTGTTCATCAAGCAGGCGCGGACGCGGCCGGTTTTTTCGCACTGCCTCTGACTTGCCTGTGAAGAGAGAACACGTCCCCGAACAGGGTGACGGGGCAGGGCTAAAAGATGCCGCTCAGGGGATGCTTTCAGAACACGGACTTTCGGGGTGAAAAAAGAAGGGGGCCAAGTTCACCAAGCCCCCTTTTTCGTTTTGAGGAAGGACGTGGGTCTTGCGATCAGTCACCCATCTTGGGGACGCTGAAACTCTTGCTCCCCCAGGATTTTCCCTTGACCGACTCGCCCTCGATGAGCTGGACAAAACGGTTGAAACACTTGGGACACTTAAGACCCGCGGAAAGGTCCTCCACTTCGAACTCATGTTGGCAGTGGAGACATCGGTATTTCCTCACTTGCCTGCACCTCCCTGCGTCATCGTAAGCGTAGCCTGACTTGCTGCTTTATTATAACCGGGCCGTGGGCTCCAGACAAGAACAGAAACTCCCCACCGGCCCACCTTCAAAGGAGCCCGAAAGTGGATGTCAACGAGAAGTAGAGGCCGATCAAGATCAGGATCAACCCTGAAGCAGCCTGGATGATCTTCTGCAGGTTGTAGACGGTGCCCATGCTCCGCGATACCGCCCTGGCCCCCATGGAAAAAATGAAGGAAAGGACCGTCACTGGTAGACCGCTCCCGAGGCCGAAAAGGGCGGGGAGTACCACCCGTGAACCCTTTTCAGCGGCCAAGGGTATGAGGCCGCCGAAGAAAAGGGCCGCCGAGACCGGGCAGATGGCCAGCGCAAAGAGCACACCCATGAGGAAGGCCCCGGTCATACCCCGAAAGAGAGTCCCGGAGGATACCCTTTCTGCGATGGGTTTCCTCCCCCGCACTTCGATCAGGTCCAGCACGAAGACGCCCACGATCAGGAGTATGGGCCCGATGAGCCTGTTCATGTGGCGCTGCATGAAAAGGGACGCCTCGGGAACGGCCATGAGCCCCGATATCACGACCACCCCGGCCATGGCAAAGGTCACCGTGCGCCCAAGGGAATAGAGACTTCCAGAAAGGAGCACCCTGCGGGGCGAAAGACCCTCCTTCTGGATGAAGGAAAAGGCCGCCAGGTTAGCGGCAAGGGGGCAGGGGCTGACCGAGGCCAGCACACCCAGCCAAAGGGCTGAAAGGGCCGTCAGGACGCTCATCGCGTTTCACCTTCCGACAGGAAGGAGTCTATCTCCCGGAGCATATAGTCTCTGAAAGCCCCAGGGTCCGCCGCCAGGTCCCAGACGCCGGTCAGGTTTTTCCAACGGTATATCTTCCCTCCCGACTCCTGGGCGAGTACGACGGAAGTGGAGAAGAGCCCCAGTTCCAGGACATACTTTTCGTTTCCCTTTTCTTCCACGTTCACGTCCCGGAAGGAAAAGAGCGACAATTGCTCGGGGTCGGACTTCACCAGATCCAAGGTCATACCCCTTATCTTGTCGCAGACGGAGCAGGGGGTATTTCCCTCGAAAAAGTAAATTACCAGTTCACCGGTGTCCTCGGGCGGCCGGGCTTCACCGGTGATGACGGCCTCGGCGCTGCTGTTCCCGCCCCGAGCGAGGTCACTGAAGATGTCAAGACCCGCACGGGCCAGCCCTACGAAGGCCAAAAAAAGTACCAGGTAACCGGCGATCTTTTTGTAATTCATGGTCCCTCCAGGTTCCGGCCAAATAATGATGGCCACTTGCGATAAATATACCATGAAGGGTATACTGGTCGCAAGAACCGAAGTGAGAGCCCGCTACGGGAGGTCGCTTTTTATGGATGAAAAGGGGAACAAGAGCAAGAATGAAAACGGCCAAGAAAAGACCACCCTCAGGATAACAGGGATGACCTGCGCGGCCTGCTCCGGGGCCGTTGAAAGGTCCCTGCGAAAGTTGGAGGGGGTTGACTTCGCCGCCGTCAACCTGGCCACGGAGACAGCCCTGGTGGTGCATGGCAAGGACGTAACCTGGGAGGACCTGCAGAAAGCGGTCGAAAAGGTGGGCTATGGCGTCTCTGATGAGCTGCCCGAGGAGATCGACAGGGTCAGGTATCTCAATTCAAGGAGAAACCTGGTCTTGGCCCTGGCGGTGACGGTCCCCCTGATGGTGCTGATGCTCTTTCACATGGCCGGGTACCATCTCCCCTGGTTCCCCGCCCTTGAACTGGCGGCGGCGGGCTTCGTCGTCTTTTACGTCGGCAGGGGGAGCATAAAGGGAGCCTGGATCGCCGTGACCCACTTTCACACGAACATGGACACCCTCATCTCGGTGGGGGCGGCCTCAGCGTGGGCCACGACCCTGCTGCACGTATTGGGGGTCCCCATAGCCTCCTTCGGGAGCATCGGCGCTATGATCGTGGCCCTCCACATTTCGGGGAGGTTCATCGAATCTTCCCTCAGGGATAAGGCGGCCAAGGAGATCAAAAACCTCCTCAAGCTGAGGGCCGTCGAGGCCAGGGCCGTCATCGACGGCAAGGAGATCCGTGTGCCCATTGAAGC
This sequence comes from Synergistetes bacterium ADurb.Bin155, assembly GCA_002070395.1. Lineage (GTDB taxonomy): Bacteria > Synergistota > Synergistia > Synergistales > Thermovirgaceae > 58-81. The sequence goes on along the minus strand of MWDE01000006.1, from coordinate 51,786 downwards.
CGTAGTAAAGGGGATGACCATCAAAGTCGGGCCCGGCGACAGGGTGCCCGTTGACGGCGAGGTTCTTTCGGGGCGTTCTTCCGTGGATGAATCGATGATAACGGGGGAGCCCATCCCCGTCCTCAAGGAAAAGGGCGCATCCGTAACGGGGGGGTCGTCGAACCTGACCGGCGAGATGCTCATGACCGTGACCAGGACCGGCGAGGATACCTTCCTCTCGAAAATGGTCTCCCTAGTGCAGGAGGCCCAGGGTTCCAAGATACCGATCCAGGCGCTGGCCGACGCCGTCACGAGGGTGTTCGTCCCCGTCGTCACGGCCCTCGCTGTAACCGCCGGGGTCCTGTGGTATTTCTTTTTCGACCGGTTCTACCCTCTCGTCTCTTCGGCCAAGGCTTATCTCCCTTGGGTCCTGGTGACGGAGAGCAGGCTCTCCTTCGCCGTCTTCGTCTTCGTGGCCACCATGGTCATCGCTTGCCCCTGCGCCCTGGGGCTGGCGACACCCATGGCGCTCGTGGCTGGAACGGGCCTGGCGACTAAGCGGGGGCTCCTGATCAGGAACGCCGAGGCCATCCAGACGACCAAGGACATAGGAGTCGTCCTGATGGACAAGACGGGCACCATGACCGAGGGTAACCCTTCGGTGACCTTTCACAACCTTTCCCCCGAGGACCTGGCCGCCGCCGCCGCCATCGAGAAGAACTCGGGTCACCCGCTGGCCAAGGCGATCACGGCTTCCGCGGGCGAAGACCTTCCCGTGGTAGAAGATATGGAAGAGATCGCCGGCAAGGGGGTCAGCGGGGTGGTCAACGGCACCAGGTACGAGGTAGGTAAACCGGCCTCCTACGATGCCTATTCCGGTTATCTCGAGGCCGGCAAGACCGTGGTCGAGGTAGACCGGGAAGGGGTCAGTGCGGGTTTCTTCGCCATCGAGGACAGGATAAGGGACGACTCCCCCGCCGCCGTGGAGGGGATGAAAGCCCTAGGGCTCCTGCCGGTCATGGTGACCGGCGACAACGAGGTGACCGCCAGGGCCGTGGCCCGCCAGGTGGGCATCACCGAGGTCCTTTCGGGTGTGAGGCCCGAGGACAAGCTCGATATCGTGAGGACCTACCAGGCCCAGGGCAAGAAGGTTCTCATGATAGGCGACGGCATCAACGACGCGGCGGCCCTCAAAGGAGCCGATATCGGAATGGCCATCGGTTCCGGAATGGACCTGGCCATCGACAGCGCCGACATCGTGGTCATGAGCGGCGGAATTACAAAAGCCCTGGAGAGCATCAAGATATCGGAGCGGACCTTCAAGGTCATCACAAGGAACCTTTTCTGGGCTTTTCTGTACAATATCATTGCCATACCGGTGGCCATGGCCGGGCTCCTACACCCCGCCATCGCCGAGACCGCCATGGCCTTCAGCTCGATCTCGGTGGTGCTGAATTCGCTGACCATAAGAAAGGGGGAGATCTGAGTGGGCAGGGAGTATTCCTACAAGGTACCGGACATGTCATGCGGTCATTGTGTGAAGAGGATAACCGGGGTCCTGGAGTCGATGGGGATGAGCGACTTCGAGGTTTCCCTCGAGGAGAAGAAGATATTCTCGGGATCACCCCTGGAAGAGAAGGTCGTCCAGGCCCTGGAAGAGGCCGGTTACCCCGTAACGCCTGAGAACTGAAGTGAAGGCCCACCCGGCGGTGGGCCTTCACTATCAGTGTGTAGGTGAATGAACAGGACGGGCTTTGTCCCCTCCTGGAATAGGGAGGAGATAAGATGTTCCGATTCCCCTCGAAAGGAAACAGCGACCTGTCGTTGGTTTTGTGCGGGGCGGCCGGCCAGGGCGTCCAGACCCTTGAGGAGATCCTGGTCGATTCGTTCCGGAAGGCCGGTTACCATGTGTTCGCCAGCAGGGAGTACATGTCCAGGGTAAGGGGAGGGAGCAACTCCACGGAGATAAGAGTTTCCTCCAAGAGAGTGAGAGCTCTCGTCGACAGGATGGACATCCTGCTCCCGCTGAACGGCGGCATACGGGCGAACATCAGGGAACGGGTCACACCGGAGACGCTCATACTGGGGGATGCCGCGGAGATCAAGGACGAACTGGCCGACAGGGGCGGCACTTTTTTGAACGTGCCGCTGATGGAAAAGGGCCGTGAAGCAGGAGGCCCCGTCTACACCGGGATCGTGGCAGCGGGACTCCTGGCGGGACTTCTGGGGGTACCGCCCGAAATACCGGAAGGACTGCTGAAGGAAAGGTTTATCGCCAAGTCCGAACAGGTCGTGAAGAACAACCTTTCAGCTTTTGAGAAGGGCATGGGGCTTTTCAGGGAACTGGTGGCTTCGAAGGGGGTTTCCGTCGACATCGCCAAGGAAAACGAGGCCGTCGGGGAGATGATGATGAACGGGTCCGACGCGGTCTCCCTGGGGGCACTGGCCGGAGGCTGTGATTTCATGTCCTCCTACCCGATGTCCCCGGCCACGGGAGTGCTGACCTACCTGGCAAGGCACGCCCGGAGCCATGCCGTCGCCGTGGAGCAGGCGGAGGACGAGATAGCCGCCATAAACATGGCCCTGGGTGCCTCCTATGGCGGGGCCAGGAGCATGGTGAGCACCTCCGGCGGCGGCCTTTCGCTGATGGGGGAGGGGGTGAGCCTGACGGGCATCACGGAACTGCCCGTCGTCCTTCACATTGGCCAGCGGCCCGGCCCCGCGACGGGCATGGCCACTAGGACCGAGCAGGGTGACCTGAACCTGGCCGTTTACTGCGGCCACGGCGACGTCCCCAGGGCGGTCTTCGCCCCGGGAAGCCTGGAAAGAGCCTTCCGGCTGACCTTTGACGCCTTCAACCTGGCCGATGAATTCCAGGTCCCCGTGTTCATCCTCACGGACCAGTACTTCCTGAACTCCTTCTACAACGTGCCCGAGTTCGATACCAGCGGCCTGAAGGTTCAGAGGTTCCTTGTGGAGTCGGGAGAGGACTACAGGAGGTACGAAGTCACCGAGAGCGGTGTCTCGCCCAGGAGCGTCCCCGGTTTTGGCAAGGGGATCGTGGGGACCGACAGCCACGAGCACGACGAGGTGGGTCACGTTCAGGAGGATTTCGAACTCCGCCGTCGGATGGTGGACAAGCGGCTCCGAAAGAGGAAGGGCATCCTGGAGAGGGTTATCGAGCCCATGATGACCGGGCCAAAGGACTACAGGAACCTGGTGGTGACCTGGGGTTCCCTGTATCACATCGTCGAGGAGGCCCTGGAAAAGGCGGACCTGGAAGGAACGGCCCACCTCCACTTTGACCAGGTGTTCCCCCTCCACCCGGACACCCGGGCTTACCTGGATAAGGCCGAGAAGGTCATCACCGTCGAGGGCAACGCCACCGGTCAATTCGCCGACTTGGTGAGGAAAGAGACGGGCTTCCTCATCGAGGAACGTGTTCTGTGGTACAGCGGTCTGCAGGTCCCCGTCGAGACCGTGGCCGCGAAGCTCCTCGAGCTGCTCCGATAGGGGGTGTTTCAGATGGATCACCGGATATACGACCTGGAAGGGATAGACAACCAGTGGTGTCCCGGGTGCGGGGATTTCCAGATCCTGGAAGCCCTGAAAAAAGCCCTTGCCGGGCTTGAACTCCCCCCTGAAAAGGTGGTCCTCTTTTCGGGGATAGGCCAGGCAGCCAAGACGCCTCATTTCATGAAGGGCAATTTTTTCAACGGGCTGCACGGCCGATCGATATCGAACGCCACGGGCATGAAGGTCGCGAACAGGGCGCTGACCGTGATCGCCATCGGCGGTGACGGAGATATGTATGGCGAGGGTGGGAATCACTTCGTCCACACCATCCGCAGGAACCCCGATATCACGAACATAGCCCATAACAACATGGTCTACGGTCTTACCAAGGGGCAGGCCTCACCGACCAGCTCCGTGGGTTTCAAGACACCGGTCCAGGTGGAAGGTGTCTTCTCCGAGCCCTTCAACCCCGTGGCCGTGGCCGTCGCCCTGGGGGCTTCCTTCGTGGCGAGGGCCTACTCGACCAACATCGAACAGACGGTGGGGATCATTAAGGAGGCCATACTTCACAAGGGTTACGCCCTGGTGGACATCTTCCAGCCCTGCGTTACCTTCAACAAGGTCAACACCTACGCGTGGTTCAAGGCGAACACCTTCGACCTCCCGGGAGACCATGACCCTTCGGACAGGATGGCCGCCATGGAACGGGCACTGGAAGGGCCGCCCTACCCGCTGGGTGTCCTTTACAAGGTCGAGGGAAGGCCCACCTTCGAGGATTCCATGGGCTGTTACCATGAGGACGACACCCCCCTTTACCGGAGGGTCTACGGCCCGGAAAGGATCAAAGACCTCCTGTCCTCATTCCGGTAGCGCCGGGGGCGGGGATGCTCCCCGCCCCTTGGTCTCATCTCCAGTCCAGGCAGAGGATGCGCTTCCAGGTAAAGTTCTGGATCACTTCCGTGGAAGGTTTCCCTCCCCTTGAAAGGGTTTCGTAGTCTTCGAGAAGCCTGGAGTAGGCTTCCCGGCGTTCGGTGATCTGTTCGGCATCCCTGATGGTCGCCGTGATGGTATAAAGCTGGCGATAGACTTCGGGCACGGGAAGGAAGTTCGGGCCCTCGGGGGTGAGGGCGATGGTGTACACGAAGGTAAGCGTCCTGTTGCCGCCGAACTGGGGCAGGTCGCCGTAGGCGGGCAGGTTGGGCGAGACGAAGAGCGCGGTGCCCCTGGGGGCGTAGACCTTCATCGGGATCGTGTCCCAGTAGGTCTGGCCCAGGGGGCTGATTATGACCCAGGCCCTGGGGATACGAGTTGTGAGCCCTATCCAGAGATATATTCCTCTTGAGCGGTCACCGGGCCTCGTGAAAGTGATGGTCCAGAGGAGGTCTTTCCTGATATCACCATCGGCATAGGGCTCGGCGAAGGTCTCCCCGGCATAGACGAAACCCTCGAGGGGGAGGATCTTCTGTATCCCCGCGGGGGAGCGGAGGAGTGCCGAGGAGATCACGCCCTCGCTGGTCTCCAGGACCAGGCTCAGGGGATGCCCCGGAACGGAGAGTATTTTCAGGTGCTGCGCGGCCGCCGGTGAAGAAGTGAGCAAAAGGCAAAGGGTTAGCGCGAGGAAGGCCGCCAACAGCCTGACAAGATGTTTGCTTCCTGGTTTGCGGAAGGACAAAAGCATCACTCCTCTGAAGTCCCGGGTCTAAAGGGCCGTGATCCTGAGCAGGTCTTCACCCGGGACCTGCCGGGCCATTTCGCTGACACTCCGGTGCAGGAGCGGGTGGACCCACCCCGGGGCCACCTGGTTAAGGGGCACCAGGACGAAGGAACGGTTGTGCATCTCCGGGTGTGGCAGGACCAGGTCCTTTTCATCCACAGTGAGCCCGTCCATGAAGAGGAGGTCCAGGTCAATTTCCCTCGGGCCCCAACGGAATCTCGAAACCCGCCCCAGCCTGTTCTCGACCTCCTGCAGCTTGGAAAGGAGTTCCCTGGGCGAGTCCAGGGTTTCCGCCAGGAGGCAGGCATTGAGAAACCAGGGCTGGTCCCGCACTCCCCAGGGGGGCGTCTCGAAGACGTCGCTGGCCGCGATGATCGCGGTACCCATGCACTTTATCATCTGCGACGCTTGCCGGAGGGAGCCCAGCCTGTCGCCGATGTTGCTCCCAAGCGCGATCCCGGCGAGCATCAGATCCCTTCCTCTCTCAAAGCCTCGATCATCCTTACGGCTCTCCTGTTTTCCCCCACGTCGTGCACCCTTAGCAGCGCTATTTCCTTCATTGTGCAGTAGGCCGAAAGGGCAAGGGTGCCGGCGAGCCTGTCGGCGGGGTCTTCCAATCCCAGGACCTTCCCGATGGTGCTCTTGCGGGAGTGTCCCACTAGAAGGGGCCTGCCCAGGGTGGTGAAGGAGACCACTCCCTTGAGTATCTGCAGGTTCTGGGCGGCGTTCTTGGAAAAGCCCATACCAGGGTCCAGTATCACCTGGTCCCGGCTCAGGCCTGCCTTTTCCGCCTCATCCATTCTCCAGGAAAAGAATGTTATGATCTCGCCGATTATATCCCCGTAGGTCACGGGATGATGCATCCCCTCGGGGACATCCCTGGCGTGCATGATGACGATGGGGTTGCCTATTTTCGCCAGCAGGGGGAACATCCCCCCGTCGAAGGCTCCCCCCGAGATATCGTTGATGATATCGGCCCCGGAATCAAGGGCGGCCCTGGCGGTCTCCGAACGGAAAGTGTCGGCGGAGATCAAGACATGGGGCAACTCCCTCCTGACCGCCTCAATGGCCGGGACCAGGCGGCGGGCTTCCTCCTCCTGGCCGAGCGGACTTGAACCCGGCCGAGTCGACTCCGCCCCTATGTCGATGATATCAGCGCCCTCCTTGTGCATTCGAAGGGCTGCCTCGACACAGCCGTCGGTCCCCTTGACCCTGCTCCCGGGGTAAAAAGAATCGGTGGTGATGTTTATCGCGCCCATCACCTTTGTATGACCGCCCAACTCGAGGTCATCCCGGCCCGGCACCTTCAGGTTCCATCGTTTAACACCGAGAGAGGATAGGGCCAGCAGGAGTTGGCCTTTTATCACGTCCAGCCCCCAGTAGGGCATCGATCTCAACTTGATTGAGAGGTCTTCCAGGGTCTTGAGGGTCCCCAGGATCACGACGCTGGACGTGGGCACCGACCCCGCAATAGCGCCCCTGTGGACGATCGCGTCACCGCCCCGGGAAAGTAGTTCCTGTTTGAGGGCGTTGGCCGCCCTGAAGTCAACCTCGGGGATGAAAAAGGCTAGCATCCGCCTCTTTCGCTCGAAGAAGTAAAAACTCCTCTCGTCGGCCCCGGTGACGCGGACCAGGTCGGCCAGGTCCTTTCTGCTCTCGATCTCAATCCGGTATAGCGACATTATTTCAGCTCTCCCGTCGAGGATAGGGGATCTCCTAGCATCAGACCCATTCGCTGATGAACCGGCCCAGATGGTAGGTCTGGTTCAGCGCGGTCAGGCAGTAGCCCCTGTCTTTTTCATGTCTCAGGATCGAAAAGGAGGCGGTGTCGAGGTGGACCTTCCAGAAGTAAGGGTCACCTATATCCAGGACCTCCGCCAGGAGCGGTTTGAGCACTGCCCGGTGAGAGACGATGGCGAAGACCCCCCCGGCGTGCCCCTTCACGAGGACGTCCAAGTTAGCGAAGGCCCGCCTCCTGACGTCGCCCAGGGTCTCCCCGCCGGCCATGCGGAGCCTTTCAGGGTGAGAGAGCCAGAGTCTCCATTCTTCCGGGTATTCCTGCTGGATGTCCGCTTTTTTCCTGTTCTCCCACCGGCCCAGGGCGATATTGATGAAGCCCTGCCTGAGGATCAGATCGGCGTCGCACCGTTCCGAGATGACTCTCGCCGTCTCCTTCGCCCGGACCAGGGGGCTCGAATAAACGGCGGAAGGCGCCAAGGGTCTTAACGCTTCCGCCAGGGCCCTGGCCTGCTCCTTCCCTGTTTCGTTGAGAGGGAAGTCGGTCCTCCCCCTGAAGAGTCCTTCCCTGTTGCCTTCGCACTCACCATGCCTTACAAGTATCACCGTCGTCGTGTTTTCGGTCAAAGGAGACCCCCCGAGGAAAGGTTTATTCACCAAGGCCTATTCTAGGTCAACAGGGACGCAATTGGGGTGCCCATGTTTCTGACCAGTGTTGACAATAGACGATACCATTGCTAATCTACCATTCGGACGGGTGTCCCTTAGCACTCTTTGAGTGGGAGTGCTAATAGAAAAGACAAGGAGTTGCTGCGGGAGTGCTTAGCGAAAGACAACTGGAAGTGGTCCTCGCGGTGGTTTACGAATATATCAAGACCGGTGAACCCGTTGGGTCACGCACTATCGCCAGGAAGTTCCTGAAGGGCCGCAGCGCGGCGACCATCAGGAACGAGATGGCCGACCTAGAGGAGTCGGAGTACCTTTACCAGCCCCACACCTCAGCCGGCCGGATCCCTACACCTAAGGCGTACCGTGTCTATGTGGACGCAATCCTGAGACGGCAGAGGTCCTTCCCCTCTGAGAGCGAAGGGTGGATAAAGGAACTCCGGGAACGAAGAAAGGACGTGGAGGAAGCCCTTATCTACGCCACCAGGCTCCTCGGCAGGATAACCAGCTATATCGGCTTAGCCGCTCTGGGACCCGAGCGGGAGCCGGTCCTGGAAAGGGTCGAATTTCTCCGTATGGGGCACAGTACGGTGCTGATATTGCTGGTGCTCAAGGGAGGACTCATCCACCACAAAATATCCACCTTGCCCTGCGACATGACCCAGGAGGCCCTCGATGAACTATCACGCCGTGTCTCCACCGTGGCTGTCGGGAGGTCCTGGGGGGAGGTCAGGGGGACGCTCCAGGCCTACGTGGAAGATGCCCTGGAGAGGTACGCCGAGAGTTGCCGGTCAGCTTTGAATGAGATGGACGGCTTGTTGCTGGAGCAACCCTTCCAGTTCTTCACCGGAGGCACTCATAATGTTCTGGGCCTACCCGATTTCAACGACCTCGGCCGCTTGCAGACTATAATGGCGCTCCTCGAGGAGGACGAGTCCATCGGGATGCTGGTCCGCAGCTGTTCGACCGAAAAGGGCCTCCGCGTGACCATAGGGGATGAAAACCCGGAACTGAATATGCCCGACTGTTCCATACTGATGGCCTCCACGATAGCCGGCGGCCGGAAGGCCGTGGTCGGCCTCATTGGGCCTATGAGGATGGATTACGAGAGGTCCATTTCAGTTCTCGAGGGTGTTCTCGGGACCATCGCCGGTAAGGGCGAAAACGGTGAGAACGGGGAGAGCGCCAAGGAGGTACATCGATGATAAGACCCGAGGGGATAAGGCCGCAGGAAAACCCTGAAGATGGATCCCGAGGTGACGGCGGTGAAGGCGGACTTGAAGCCACCATCGAAAAAGAACCCCACGAGGAGGGGGCGGTCGACAACGAAGGGCTGCTTTCCGAACTGGGGTCGGCCAAGGCCCTGGTGGAGCGTCTCAGCGAGGAGAACAAGGCCCTGGGCGATGCCATAGCGAGGGCCCGGGCGGATTTTTTCAACTATCGCCAGAGGGTCGAGCGCGAGCAGAAAAGGCTCAGATCCATGGCCGGTGAGGATGCCGCCATCGCCCTTATCCCCGTCCTCGACAACCTGGACAGGGCGCTTTCGGGCAACCGGTCCGACATCGAGTCCTATGTCAAGGGAGTAGGTATGGTCAGGGACCAGTTCTTTTCGGTCCTGGAGGACCTGGGTGTTTCCGCGATTGAAACGGTAGGCAAGCCCTTTGACCCGTCCATCCACGAGGCCGTGGCGGTGGAGGAGGCCGGAGAAGAGATCGGGGACGGGATCATCACCGAGGAGGTCCAAAGGGGGTACACCATCTCCGGCAAGGTGCTAAGGGCCGCCCGCGTCAAGGTGGCCAAAGCCTCCCGCTGAGGCGGCGCGGCCGGGGATGTTCTAACTTTAAATCCATGCGGGGTGAATGCTTAATGGGAAAGGTCATCGGTATCGATTTCGGAACGACGAACAGTTGCGTGGCCGTCAAGGAGGGCGACCATATAACGGTGATTACTAACGCCGAGGGCTCCAGGACCACACCTTCAGTGGTAGCCTTCACTAAGGATAAGGACAGGCTCGTCGGGCAGTTGGCGAAAAGACAGGCCATCGTAAATCCCGAGAGGACTATCTCCTCCATAAAGAGAAAGATGGGCTCCGACTTCAGGATCGAGATCGACGGGGCCTCGCAGACCCCGCAGCAGATATCGGCCATGATACTTCAGAAGCTCAGGCGAGACGCCGAGGAATACCTGGGTGAGAAGGTCAGCCAGGCGGTCATTACCGTGCCGGCCTACTTCACCGATGCCCAGCGGCAGGCCACGAAGGACGCCGGGAAGATCGCGGGCCTCGAGGTGCTGAGGATAATAAACGAACCCACCGCGGCGGCCCTGGCTTACGGGATGGACAAGGGAGGCGAAAACAAGATCCTGGTCTTCGACCTCGGCGGGGGCACCTTCGACGTATCGGTCCTCGACGTGGGCATCGAAGATGGGGTCATCGAGGTGTTGGCGACTTCGGGGGACAATCACCTGGGTGGGGACGACTGGGACCAGAAGATCGTCGACCTGATGGTGTCGGAGTTCAAGAAAAACGAAGGTATTGACCTCTCCAGGGACAAGATGGCTCTGCAGCGCCTTCGCGAGGCCGCCGAGAAGGCCAAGGTGGAACTATCCTCCATGACGGAGACCTCCATTTCGCTGCCCTTCATCACCGCCGACAGCACCGGCCCCAAGCACCTGGAGCTGAGCCTGACCCGGGCGCGCTTCGAGGAGATCACGCGGCCGCTGCTCGAGAAGGTCGTGGAACCGACCCGGAGAGCCATGAACGATTCCGGGCTGACCAGGGAGGAGATCCACAAGGTGCTCCTCGTGGGCGGGGCGACCAGGATGCCCATGGTACAGAGGAAGATCGTGGAGCTCCTTGGGAAGGAACCCACGAAGGGGATAAACCCCGATGAGTGCGTCGCCGTCGGGGCGGCGATCCAGGCCGCTATCCTCACGGGCGAGCACAAGGACATAATCCTGGTGGACGTGACGCCCCTCTCATTGGGCATTGAGACGCTGGGGGGCGTCTTTACCAAGATATTGGACAGGAACACGGCCATACCCGCCTCGAAAAGCCAGGTCTTCTCCACGGCCTCGGACAACCAGCCCCAGGTTGAGATCCATGTCCTCCAGGGGGAGCGTTCCATGGCGGCCGACAACGTCACACTGGGCAAGTTCTTTCTCGACGGGATCCCGCCCGCGCCGCGAGGGATGCCTCAGATCGAGGTCACCTTTGATATCGACGTGAACGGGATCCTGAACGTGAGCGCCAGGGACAAGGGGACTTCCCGGGAACAACACGTCACCATCCAGTCCTCGAGGCTCACCGAGGACGAGATCGAGAGAATGCGCCGCACCGCCGAGGAGAACCTTGAAAGCGACCGGAAGAGGAAGGAACTGGCCGATGCCCGAAACGAGGGGGATTCGCTGATATACAGCACGGAGAAGACCCTCTCCGATCTCGGCGACAAGGCGACCGATGCCGAAAAGACCCGGGTCAGGGAAGAGATCGACCATCTCCGGGGCAAACTGGCCGGTGAGGACCCCGGGGAGATCCGCCAGGCCTGCGAAATACTGACGAAGAGCCTTCACGAGATGTCCGCCCGGCTTTACGATCAGGCCGCAGGGCAGCAGGAGGCTCAACAGGGGTCTTCCGGGCCGGGTACCGACGGCGATACGGTCGACGCCGAATTCGAAGAGAACGGAAAGTCCTAGGGAGTGACGTTCGGTGCCCGCTGAGGACAGCCGGGACCTGTACGCGATCCTCGGTGTTTCCCGGGACGCCTCGCAGGAAGAGATCAAGAAGGCTTACCGGAAACTGGTCAGGAAACATCACCCCGATGCCAACCCCGGCGATCCCGGTGCCGAGGAGAGGTTCAAGAAGATAAACCTCGCTTACGAGGTGCTTCAGGACCCACAGAAGAGGGCCGCCTACGACCGGTACGGTACCATCGGGGACGCGCCCCCCGGTGGAGGGCCCTTTGGTGGTTTCGGCCCCTTCGGTGATATTTTCGGCGACCTTTTCGACAGCTTTTTCGGCCCCGGCCATGCTTCAGGAGGCCCCACCAGGGGTGAGAACCTGGAAATGAACCTGTCCATAACCCTGGGGGAAGCCTTTAAGGGCGTGACCAGGGAGATAATCGTCCCGAAACTCGAGACCTGCGCACGATGCGGCGGTTCCGGCGCCGAACCGGGTTCGGAGGTCAGGTCGTGCCCCTTCTGCCACGGTTCGGGCCAGGTCGAGACCCAGCAGAGGACCCCCTTCGGTACCTTCGTAAGTGTCTCCCCTTGCCCGGAATGCGGCGGCACGGGCAGGAAGATCGAAAAGACCTGCTCAAACTGTGGAGGTTCCGGCAAGGTCAGGACGAAGCAGACTGTTGAGGTCAAGATCCCCCGCGGCGTGGACACGGGGACCCGGCTGCGCATCGCGGGAGAGGGAAGGGAGGGGGTTCACGGAGGCCCCCCGGGTGACCTCTTCATTACGGTCAAGGTCGAGGGGCACCCCCTCTTTGAGAGGGACAGGGATGATCTCCACACGCGGCTTGACCTGCAGTTCCCCCAGGTAGTGCTCGGCGCCTCGGTCGAGGTCCCCACCCTCGAAGAGCCGGAAACGATCGATATCCCCCCCGGGACCCCGGGAGGGAAGACCTTCCGGGTAAGGGGCAAGGGTATGCCCCGGCTCAGGGGGTCGGGGAGGGGCGACCTTTACGCCCACGTTTTCATCGGTGTCCCCAAGAACCTAAGCGAAAAAGAGAGGGCCCTCGTCGAGGCCCTCGCCCAGGAAATGGGTGTCCCCGTCCAGCCCGCCGGCTTGCTGGACCGGTTCAAGCAACTCTTCTCATGATGCCCCGGCGGGCCGGTCATGCTAGACTATGGGCGGACGGGAGGCGGCAGGGCCTCCCGTTTCCTTTAGAGACGAATACCGGAGGTGTTCAATGCCATGGGCGGCGAAGGGTTCTGGTGGTACATAACGCTCGAGGGACAAGAAGGCAACGAGGACGATATGTCCGCCCTGGCTGATCTCTCGGGGAGCATCGGTTCGGAAATAAGGGAACTCCCGGGGAAGATAGCGGTGAAGGCCTACTTCCGCACTACCAGGGACCTCGGTTTCTGGGTAGGGAGGGTCCAGGACGTGATCAGTCCCTGGCCCGGGGTCAAGATCGTGGACATGGGGCGTATCGAGAACCGCCAGTGGCATACGGCCTGGAAGGAGGCCTTCCCCCCCCTCGAGGTGGGCAGGTCTCTCGTCGTGATGGCTCCCTGGCACAAGGGAAAGGAAGTGCGGGGAAGAATACCGCTTTACATATACCCCGGGAGTGCCTTTGGGACCGGTTATCACGAGAGCACCCAGGCGGCCCTGGAACTTCTCGAGGATACGGTCAGGCCCGGCATGAAGGTCATCGATGTAGGTACCGGGTCGGGAATTCTGGCCGTGGCGTCGCTGAAGATGGGAGCCGCGGAGGTCATCGCCACGGATAACGACCCCGCCGTGATCCCCGAGATCAGGGAGAACCTCCGCCTCAACGATATACCCGATGGGGTCGTGGATATCCGCACCGGGGACCTCCTTGGCGGGATCTCGGAGACGGCCGACCTCGTCAGCGCGAATATCGTTTTCGACCCCCTGGCCTCGATGGTGCCCGGGATCCCTAAAGTGCTGCCGGAAGGAGGAATAGCGGTTTTCTCCGGCCTGGTCCTGAAGGAAAGAGAGAGGTTCCTGGAGATCCTCGCCAAGGCCGGGCTCGTCCCGATCGGGGAAAAAGAAAAAGGGGATTGGTGGGGTGTCGCTGCCTCGCGTACGGCTGGAGTCGTCGATCCCCGAGGGTGATTCCGCCTGGATCCTCGACCCTGAGGAGTCTCACCACCTCGTCACCGTGAGGCGCTGCAGAGAGGGAGACCTTTTCGAGGGGTTGCTCCCGGGGAGGAAATTGCTGATGAGGCTGGAACTCGCCCCCGGCTTCTCCAAGGGGATCGTACTCAGAGAAACGCCGGAAGAGCGGAAGGGGAAGGTATGGCTGCTGGCAGGTCTTCTCAAGGGCGAGGCCTTTGACAGGCTGCTGGCCCAGACGGTGGAGGTCGGCGTTTCGGTCATCGTGCCCCTAACCTGCTCCCGGTCGGTAGCGAGCATAACCCCCGAAAGGATCCCCCCCAGGATGAAGCGCTGGGAAAGGATAGTCATGGAGGCCACCAAGCAGTGCGGCCGTGCCCACTCACCGGAGATACGCGAGCCCCTGCCTGTATCCTCCGTCCCTTCCCTGGGCCTGCCCTCTCATCGGTTTGTTGCCGCCACAGGGTCCGCGCCGTTGGTCCTGGCGTCGAAGGTCCAGGACGAAGTCGCGGTAGCGGTGGGGCCGGAAGGGGACTGGACTGCAGAGGAGCTGGAGATCCTGGGGAAGGAGGGTTTCCAGAGGGTCAGCCTGGGCCCAAACGTGATGAGATCCCCTACGGCGGCGGTGGTGGCCGTGGCGGTCTTTTCCATGATGATGACCGGGTTGTCCGATGATTGACGGGCTGAAGGATGTCAGGGTCAGGATCCTCCACATGGGCTGCCGGACCAACCTGTTCGAATCGGAAGCCCTGGGGTGTTCCTTCAGGGAAGCCGGCGCGTTGACCCCCCGGCAAGGCGAATTTGACGCGGCTGTTGTCGTAACCTGTTCGGTCACCTCCGAGGCTGACAGGAAGTGCAGGCAGATCATCAGGAGGCTTCGGAGGGAAAACCCGGGGGCCCTGATTGTTGCCGCCGGCTGCTGGGCCCAGCGTATCTCCCCCGGCGAAGCCCGGGAACTCGGGGTGGATTGCCTCGTGGGGAACAGGCTCAAACACAGGGTCCCGGCGATAGTGGCCGAGATGTTAGGGCAGGGACCGCATGCTGCACCGCCTCGCGTGGAGAGAGTGGATGTGCAGAGGGATCTTGGATGGGAACCCCTTTACCTTTCGGAAAGCAGGACCAGGACCAGGGCCTTCGTCAAGATCCAGGACGGGTGCGACCACCGCTGTTCCTACTGCATCATCCCCGACCTCAGGGGGAGGCCCGTCGAAAGGAATGGGGAGGATATACAGGAAGAGGTGCGGATGCTCGCCTCCTCCGGCTGCGCTGAAGTGGTCTTCACCGGGGTCAACCTGGGACTTTTCGGGAGGGGCCGCGGGATACCCCTTGGGGAGGTCGTCCGCATGGCGGCAGGGGTAGAAGGGATCAAGAGGATCCGTTTCGGTTCCATCGAACCCTTCTGCTTGGACGAGCCCCTCCTTGAAGCCCTGGCGGGGACACCCCAATTCTGCCCACACCTTCATGTGCCGCTCCAGAGCGGTGACGCCTACGTTCTGCGAAGAATGAACCGCGGTTACACGCCGGAAGAATTCGAGGCCCTCATCGGGAAAGCCCGATCCTTCCTAGGCGAGGATCTTCATTTGAGCACCGATATCATCGTCGGTTTCCCGGGAGAGACGGAAGAGGCTTTTCGCGCGACCCTGGAGATGCTCGAGATGACGAGGGTGGGGAAACTCCACGTTTTCCCCTTTTCAGCTCGAGAGGGTACCCCGGCTTCCAGCTTTGAAAAACCCATTCCCCCCGACGAGATCCGTTCCAGGATGGACCGTGCCCTGATGACGGGTTCCGAATTGCTAGGGCTCTATTCGAGGCGGTGGGTCGGCAAGGAAGTGGAGGTCCTTGTGGAGAGGAACCAGGAGGGAAAGATAGGCGGCCTCTCACGGCATTACTTGCGGGTCGAGACCCGCGGGGATCCCCGGCCGGGCGAGATCGCTACGGTGACGATCAAAGATTCGGTAAAAGGCGCCCTTATCGGGTTGGTGTGATATAATTCCCTACCAGGTATCATCGAGTCCCTTCCGGCAAAGGGGGCCGATGGGTATCGGCAGGGAGTTGATCCTTTGGACCACGAGTGCCCATTCTGCAGGATCGTGCAAGGGCGCGGGAAGGCGGATATCCTTTATAGCGATAATGATGTGGTGGTGATCCGGGATATCCACCCCAAGGCGCCGGTGCATCTCCTCGTGATACCCAAGCGGCACGTGGGGTCCGCCGATGACATCGAAGATCCCTCGACATGGTCCACGGTCATGGACGCCGCCGTCAAGGTCGCCCGTGAGCTGGGCCTTCGTGAGGGCGGGTATCGCCTCGTGGTCAACTGTGGGGCGGGCGCAGGACAGACCGTGAACCATCTCCATGTCCATCTGCTTGCCGGACGGGTTTTCGGATGGCCGCCGGGATAGCCCTGAGTGAGAGAGAAGGGGGGGAACGCATATGACACAGGTCGTTCGACGCGACAACGAATCCCTCGAAGATGCTCTCAAGCGCTTCAAGCGAGAGGTATCAAAGGGAGGCATTCTGCGTGAGGCGCGCAGGCGGAAGCATTACGAGAAACCCAGTGAGGCCAAGAAAAGAAAGAGAGAGGACGCTTCAAGAAAACGTAGAGGAAGATAAGAGGAGGCGACCCCGGGGGAGTTCCAGGGAAAACTCCGGGATGGCAGAAAATTTCAAATAACGAAATGAAGCGGTAAATTGAGTTAGCTCAAGATAGCCCAAGGTGAAGCGGGGGCTCCGTCCAAGGCGGGGCCCCCGCTTCACGGAGGGACCCCAGGCCGTCGTGATAAAATGAAAAAAACCTGGGAACAGGGGGGCCATGCCATGCGTTGTCCCAAGTGCGGCTTGATGGAGACCAGGGTCCTCGAGACCAGGACCGCCGGCGAAGGGAGGGTTATTCGCAGGCGAAGGGAGTGCCCAGGGTGCCAGTATCGCTTCACCACCTATGAAAGATTTGAGGATCGCCCCGTACTGTGGATCGTCAAGAAGAGCGGCCAAAGGGAGGCTTTTGACAGGGGGAAACTACTCAAGGGATTTGCCAAGGCCTGTGAAAAGCTGCCTGTATCCCTGGAGCAGATCGAGGAAGCCGTTTCCAGGATCGAGGAAGCCTTGAGGGGGTCAGGCCAGGGGGAGGTCTCGAGTCTGACCGTGGGGTCCCTGGCCATGGCGGAATTGAGGGACATCCACAAAGTGGCTTACGTTAGGTTCGCCTCTGTTTACCGGGAATTTACCGATGTCTCCAGTTTCGTCGAGGAGATATCGAGGCTCCGGGACGAGAGGAACGGCCACCGATAGCAACCCCGTGAAAAAGAAATTGAAAGTCAACTCTCTCGATGCATTATTCCTTTGATAGAGTATAATGATCGCGTCAAGCGCAAGGGTTTTCGTTAAGCCTGTACCCGCTGCCGGGAGTGACGCTGCCTGTCCCCCCGGGGCGGCCTTTTGTGGGAAGAGAGGTGGTAGACCCTTTTGTGAGGGGCGTCCTGGTGCCCTGGAAGACGGAATCGTGTAGAATCGGTTGTACGGCGACAATACATCTGGAGGTGAGCTTAAGTGAAAAAAGGTCTTGTATTGGGTGTGATCGTGGTGATCGCGGTCATAGGGTTCATGATGATCCAGGGGCAGAAGGCACCCGAGGCCCCCGCACCGGAACCCGCCGCGGAAGCACCCGCGCCCGAACCAGCGGAAGAGCCGGAAGAAGAGCAAGCGGCGGTTGAGAGCGGCGTGATCCACGTGGGTGTTTACCTCCCCCTGACCGGCCAGAACGCCTTTGGAGGCCAGCTGGAACTTGACGGCGTCAAAATGGCCCATGAAGAGAAACCCGAAGTGCTCGGCAGGAAGGTGGAGCTCAGCGTCGTGGACAACAAGTCCGACAAAGTGGAGTCCGCCAATGCCGTAAAGCGGCTTATCGAAAGGGATAACGCCGTGGCAGTGATCGGGTCCTACGGGTCGTCCCTAGCCATGGCCGGCGGTGAAGTGGCCGAAAGCGCCGGCATCCCGATGATCGGGACCTCCTGCACAAACCCCCTCGTCACCCAGGGCAAGAAGTACATCTTCCGCGTTTGCTTCATCGACCCCCTCCAGGGTGCTGGAGCCGCCACCTACGCCTACAAGGTGATCGGCGCAAGAAAGGCGGCCCTGCTGACCGATGTGGCCAACGACTATGCTGTTGGGCTGGCGGGCTTCTTCGAGAAATCCTTCCTTAAACTCGGAGGAGAGATCGTAGCCAAGCTGAATTACAACTCCGGCGACCAGGACTTCACCGCCCAGTTGACCGAGATCATCAGCAAGGAACCCGACATCATGTTCATTCCGGCTTACTTCGCCGAGGGAGCTATCATAATGAAGCAGGCCCAGGAACTGGGCGTGGACTTCCAGATCATGGGCGGCGACGCCATGGACAACCCCAAGATCGTCGAGATCGGTGGCGATGCCGTCGAAGGGTTCGTCCACACGACCTTCCCCTACGATCCCTCGATGAAGGAGATGAATCCCGTCGCCAGGCGTTTTACCGACAATTGGCTGGCCAAGCGCTCCGATGACCCGAACGTCAACGCAGCTCTCGGTTATGATTCCTACATGATCCTCATCGATGCCATCGAGAGGGCCGGCAGCGCCGATCCTGAAGCGATCACCGCCGCCCTTGCGGCCACCAAGGATTTCGAGGGCGTGACCGGGCTCACCACCATCAACGAGACCCACGACGCCGAGAAGCCTATCGGCATCGTGCAGATCAAGGATGGCAAGAAGCAATATATAGCAACGATCACTCCCGAACTGTAAACTGAGCTTGATTCAAGCCGCTCTCCACGGGAGAGCCGTCGCGGTTTGCGCGGGGGAGGAAAAAAGTTCCCTCCCCCGCCTTTTACGTGATCGCAAGGGGGAGCACAGATGAGCCTGGCTATGTTCGTTCAGCACCTTTTAAACGGACTCACCCTGGGGAGCCTCTACGCCCTTATAGCCATAGGTTACACCATGGTTTACGGTATCCTGAGGCTGATCAACTTCGCCCATGGTGAGATCTTCATGTTGGGCGCCTACTTTGTCTTCTGGGGAGTGACCCTTTTCCGCCTTCCCTGGTTTATCGCCGTCATCGGGGCCATTGTGGTGACCTCCTTTGCCGGGATAATCGTTGACAGGGTGGCCTACAAACCCTTGAGGAACGCCCCCAGGATCTCGGCCCTGATAAGCGCTATCGGGGTTTCCTTCTTTCTGCAGAACTTCGCTATTGTCGTTTTCTCCGCGATACCCAGGGAAGTGCAGCGCCCGGCATGGCTGGTCAAGGTTATCATCGTCGGCAAGGTGAGGATCCTGCCGCTGACCCTCGTTGTCCCGGCGCTATCCTTCGTCCTGATGATGGGACTGCTTTATGTGGTGTACAAGACCAAGCCCGGCCTCGGCATGAGAGCCATCTCAAGGGATATCGAGACGAGCCGCCTCATGGGAGTGCCGGTGAACAGGATAATCGCCCTCACCTTCGGCATGGGTTCCGCCCTGGCGGCCGCTTCGGGGATAATGTGGGCCCTGAGGTACCCCCAGCTGCAACCTGTGATGGGCGTCATTCCGGGCTTCAAGGCTTTCATCGCGGCGGTTTTCGGGGGCATAGGCTCCATTCAGGGAGCGGTCATCGGGGGGCTGATCCTCGGTTTGATGGAGATCATGATCGTGGCTTTCATGCCTTCCCTGGCCGGTTTCAGGGACGCCTTCGCCTTCATTCTTCTGATCATCATCCTTCTCATCATGCCTACGGGGCTCATGGGTGAGAAGCTGGAGGATAAAGTGTGATGGACCCGAAGTATAAAAGGAATTACGCCTTCAACGGGATCGCGGTTCTCCTTCTGGTCGGTGCCCTTTTCTGGTCCAGGGGCAATCTGGACGGTTACAAGATCCAGATAATGAACCTTATAGCGGTCAACATCATCCTCGCCCTGAGCCTGAACCTCATCTACGGGTTCACTGGACTTTTCTCGCTGGGCCACGCCGGTTTCATGGCCATCGGGGCCTATACCTGCTCCCTTCTCATCCTGCCCGCCACGTACAAACAGACCATGTTCCTCCTCCAGGCCCCCATGTGGCCTTTTTCGGTGATGCACGCACCCTTCTTCGTGGCTGTCATCATCGCCGGCCTGGCGGCCGCCTTTTTCGGTTTCCTGATAGGCCTTCCCGTCCTCAGGCTCGGAGGGGACTATCTCGGGATAGCGACCCTCGGCTTCGCTGAGATCATAAGGGTGCTGGCCAACAACATGCCCCGGGTCACCAACGGCGCCCTGGGATTGAAGGGCATCCCTTCCTATTCGAACCTCTGGTGGAACTATGGCTGGTGCCTCCTGACGCTCTACGTGATGGTCCGCCTTGTGCGGAGCAACTTCGGCAACGCCCTCAAGGCGATCAGGGACGACGAGGTAGCGGCCCGGGCCATGGGGATCAATACATTCCGTTACAGGCTGACATCCTTCACGATCGGCGCCTTCTTCGCCGGCGTCGGCGGGGCATTGCTGGCAAGCCTCCTTACGACCATTGACCCGAGGATGTTCATTTTCACCCTGACCTTCAACGTGCTGATGATCGTGGTGACGGGGGGACTTGGTTCGATCACCGGCACGATCCTGGCGGGCATCGTGATCACTGTCCTGCTCGAATGGCTCCGGTTCGTCGAGAACCCGATCACCTTCGCCGGCATGACGGTCCCAGGGGTACCGGGCATGCGTATGGTGGTGTTCTCCCTGGCGCTACTGTTCATCATCCTTTTCAGGCACCAGGGGATCATGGGGAGGCGTGAGTTCAGTTGGGACTGGCTCTTCGGCCTCTTCCGGAAAAGGAGAGAAGCCTGATGCCCAATAGTGACGCCGTCCTCGAGACAGATGCCCTCACAATACGTTTCGGCGGCCTCGTCGCCGTCAGGGACTTCTCGGTGCGTATCCCCAGGGGCAGCATCGTTGGCCTTATCGGGCCGAACGGCGCTGGAAAGACCACCTGCTTCAACATGGTGACGGGTTTTTACAAACCGACGGAGGGGAAGATCCTTTTCAACGGGCAGGATATCACGGGGTGGCTCCCCCACAAGGTATGTTCGGCGGGGATAGCCAGGACCTTCCAGAACATAAGGCTTTTCCACACGGCCAGTGTCATCCAGAACGTCATGGTGGGGGCCAGGGTCCGCCAAGGCACCACCTGGTGGCACGCCCTTCTCAACCTGCCTTCATTCTGGAAAGAGGAGAGCGAGTTACGGGAGAAGGCCCTGTTCCTCCTAGACGCCGTGGGCCTTAAAAAACTCGCCGATGAGGAATCGGGGGGCCTCCCCTATGGTGCCCAGCGGAGGCTGGAGTTGGCCAGGGCCCTGGCCACGGACCCGACCTTCCTCCTCCTCGACGAACCGGCCGCCGGCATGAACCCCAACGAGACTCAGGAACTGATGGGTTTCGTCAAGGATATCAGGACCAGGTTCAACCTGACCATACTGCTGATAGAGCATGACATGAGGGTAGTGATGGGTATCTGCGAACACATATGGGTACTCGATTATGGCGTGACCATAGCCGAGGGCCGGCCCGAGGAGATCCGATCCAATCAGAAAGTCATCGAGGCCTACCTTGGAGAGGAGTACGTCCGCGATGCTTAGTATAAAGGACCTCCACGTCCATTACGGCGGGATACATGCCATCAAGGGGATCTCCCTGGAAGTGCCCAGGGGCAAGGTCGTCACCCTCATCGGGGCCAACGGCGCGGGGAAAAGTTCCACCCTCCGGGCTATCGCCGGGATCGTCAAAAAAAGCAGCGGTTCCATAGAGCTCGAGGGCAGGGAGATCTCCGGCCTTGCCCCGGAAGACATAGTCAAGTCGGGGATAATGATGGCGCCGGAGGGGAGGAAGATCCTCCCCCACCTCACCGTCCTGGAGAACCTTATGCTCGGCGCCTTCAGCAGGAACGACCCGGGAGGGATCGACCGGGACCTCGCCTGGGTATACGAACTTTTCCCCAGGCTCAAGGAGAGGGCGTGGCAAAAGGGAGGTACCCTCTCCGGCGGGGAGCAGCAGATGCTCGCCGTCGGCAGGGCCCTTATGGGATCGCCCAGCCTTCTTATGCTCGATGAGCCTTCGCTGGGGCTGGCGCCTATCCTGGTTAAGGACGTCTTCGATATAATCCAGGCAATAAACAACGAGGGGAAGACGGTCCTGCTGGTCGAGCAGAACGCCTATGCCGCTCTAAAGATCGCCGACGCGGCCTACGTCCTGGAAGTCGGAAGGATAGTGCTCTCGGGTACGGGGAAGCAACTTCTGAATGACCCGAAGGTCCGTGAAGCCTACCTGGGAGGGTAGGGTGAAGGGGGTCCCCCCCCACGGGGCGGGGGCCCCCCTAAACGCGGCGCTGGAGGTGCGTGAGCCCTGAATATCTGGAATCTGCCCAACATCCTGAGCCTCTCCAGGGTCTTTCTAGCCCCCCTTGTCATGGTCTTCCTCACACTCAGGGGTCAGTTCGGCAATATTCTGGGACTCCCCTTCGGTGACATACTCGCCGGCCTGGTCTTCACCATAGCGGCTCTCACCGATACCTTTGACGGGTACTTCGCCAGGAAGCACGGCATGGTCACTAACCTGGGCAAGATCATCGATCCTCTGGCTGACAAGATACTCGTGATCGCCGCCCTGATCTCCCTTGTCCAGCTCCAGCGGCTGCCGGCCTGGATAGTGGTCATCATCCTTTCCAGGGAGTTCTTCGTGACCGGTCTCCGAATGGTAGCCGCCTCGGAGGGGGTGGTGATCTCGGCGTCGAGGGGTGGTAAGGTCAAGACCGTTACCCAGGTCATAGCCATCCTCCTCATGATCTTCGACCTCCCCGGAGGTCTTCCGGCCATGTGGGTCGCCCTGGTCGCCACGCTGTGGTCCGGGATGGAGTACCTGGCCAAGGCTAAAAGCCTTCTTTCTTAACCTTCCTTTCACTCTTCAGGGGCCCCCCTCCGGGGCGTCCAGTCATCAAAGCCTCCCTTTGGCTGGAGGCCCTGGGGGCCTCTCCTTTTTTGACGCTCCTTACCAGGGGGAATATAATGTCACTTTGAGGAACGCTCCCCGCTTTGACGCCGATCGAGGTGAAGTGAATGTTTGAAGCTTTGAAGAAGACCCTGGGGCTCGACCGGAACGAAAGAACCCTGAAACGCTACGCCACGGCCGTGGCCAGGATAAATGACCTGGAAGCGTCGATGAGGTCCCTTCCTGAGGATGAACTCGCCGGGCTGGGGCCTCTTTTCAGGCAGAGGGCCATGAAAGGCGAAGCCCTCAATGAAATGCTCCCCGAGGTCTTTGCCGCAGTCCGCGAGGCTTCGAGGAGAACCCTGGGACTCCGGCATTTCGATGTGCAGCTCATGGGAGGGATGGCCCTCCACGAGGGCAAGATCGCCGAGATGAAGACCGGCGAGGGCAAGACCCTGGTGGCGACCCTGGCCGTGGCCTTGAACGCCCTGAAAGGCGAAGGGGTGCACCTGGTCACGGTCAACGACTACCTGGCCAAGCGGGATGCCGAGTGGATGGGTCCGATCTACAGGTACCTGGGGCTCTCCGTGGGCGTGATATACGCCTTCATGGACCAGGGCGACAGGATGGCGGCCTACAGGGCCGACGTGACTTACGGTACCAACAGCGAATTCGGCTTTGACTACCTCAGGGATAATATGGCAATCCTAGCCTCCCAGCTGGTCCAGCGGGAGCATTCATACATAATCCTCGACGAGGTTGACTCCATCCTCATCGACGAGGCCCGGACGCCCCTCATCATCTCGGGACCTTCCGAAGAAAATGTGGAGGTCTACAGGAAGGCCGACGACGTCGCCAGGAGGCTCCGCAAGGGAGAGGACTTCGAACTGGAGGAGAAGGAACGGAACGTGGCCCTCACCGAGGTCGGGATAGCCAAGTGCGAAAAGATTCTCGGCCTGCCCGACCTTTTCACCGACTACCAGAGGTCTGAGCTCGGTCACAGGATCGTCCAGGCACTGAAGGCCCACCACCTGTTCCAGAGGGACGTCCATTACGTCAACAAGGACGGCGAGATAGTGATCGTCGACGAGTTCACCGGGAGGCTGATGTTCGGGAGAAGGTACTCTGATGGGCTTCACCAGGCGATTGAGGCCAAGGAGAGGGTCAGCGTCGGGAGGGAGAACCAGACCCTCGCCACGATAACTCTCCAGAACTACGTGCGGATGTACGGCAAGGTGGCGGGTATGACGGGGACGGCCGCCACCGAGGAAGAGGAGTTCAAGGACATTTACGGGCTGGAGGTGTTGGTAATACCCACCCATATGCCCATGATCAGGAAGGATAACCCCGACGTGATATTCCGGACTAGGAGGGAGAAGTTCGCCGCCGTGGCGGACGACGTGGAGGAGACTCACAGGACGGGGCAACCGGTACTGATAGGGACCACCTCCATCGAAAGTTCAGAAACCCTGGGGAAGATCCTGAAGGCCAGGAGGATCGAGCACAGGATCCTCAACGCCAAGTACCACGAGATGGAGGCCAACATCGTCGCCCAGGCTGGCAGACTGGGGGCGGTGACGGTGGCCACCAACATGGCCGGCCGCGGAACCGATATCGTCCTGGGGGGGAACCCCCTTTTCCTGGCCAGAGAGGAGGCCCAGAAGAAGGGCGTTGACCACGACTCCGACATCGAAGCCTTCGAGGGAATACTCACGGCTAAGAAGGAGGAGTGCGACCGGGAGCACGCCGGCGTCGTCGATCTCGGGGGACTCAAGATCATCGGTACGGAACGGCACGAGTCCCGCCGCATAGACAACCAGCTCCGGGGTAGAAGCGGCCGCCAGGGTGACCCCGGTTGCAGCACCTTTTACCTTTCCCTCGAGGATGACCTCCTCCGCCTCTTCGGCTCCGACAGGATAAGCGGTTTCATGGAAAAACTCGGCCTCGAGGAGGGCGAGTACATAGAACACGGCCTGCTTACCAAGGCCATAGAGACGGCCCAAAAGCGTGTGGAGGAGTTCCACTTCGATATCAGGCGCCAGCTTCTGATGTACGACAACGTGATGAACCAACAGCGGGAGGCCATCTACCAGGAACGGAGGAGGATCCTGACCGAGCCCGACTTGGCCGACCATGGCCGTCAACTGGTGGGAGACGCCGTTGACGGCATCCTGGACCACTTCTTCCCTGAGGGCGGCGAACCTCAGCCCCAGGCCGTGTCGGTCTCACTCAAGAGCGTCCTTTGGCCGGGCATCGAAAAGCACCTTGAGGGTGTGGATACGCCGCAAGGGTTGGAGGCGGCCCGTGCAGTGCTGATGGAAGAGGTCGCCCGGAGGATCGAAGGGAAGATCCAGGAACTGGGGGCGGGCGACGCCAGCGAGATGATAAGGTTCCTGCTCCTCAATGTGCTGGATTCAGCCTGGAAGGAGCACCTCCTGGCCATGGACGAGTTGAGGCGGGGGATCGGCCTGAGGGCCATAGGCCAAAAGGATCCACTTCTTGAATACCAGTTTGAATCCTATAATCTTTTCCAGGAGATGATGGAGCGGGTTCGGCTCTCCTTCACCCAGTACTTTTTCAGGGTCACGGTGATGACGCCGGGCTCGGGACCCGTCAGCCCCTCGGCGTCCCGAAGGGAGACCCGCGACACGGTACTGCCCCTCGCCGCCGGCGAAGCCGGTGACTCTCCCAGACCGCAACCGGTGAGGAGCACCCCGAAGGTAGGAAGGAACCAGCCTTGCCCCTGCGGCAGCGGGAAAAAGTACAAGCACTGCTGCGGGAAGAATGCCTGAGGACCGTATCGACCGTCCTGCACCCAGGAGTATGAGGGAGTGATTTTTTTGAGATCGAGATCCTTCTTTTTCGCGCTGGTACTGCTGATAGCCTTCACCTTTACCGGGGAATCCCAAGGTCAGGATATCCCGGCCCTTCTCTCAAAGACCTTGGATGAAGCCCCTTCCCTGCAGGCCTTGGGGTCGGGGAAGGGGACCGTGGTCCTGAGGGATATGAATTACCGACTCCTGGCCGATGGGAAAACGGAAAAGACCACCACCATTTTCCTCTATGAAGGCGAAAACCTCCCCGACAGCTGGAGAAATTGGGAGATCCCCATCCCCGTCGGGGGCGAGGCATCGGTCCTGGAATCGGCCCTTTATGATCCTTATAGCCGCCGGGTCAGGTTTCCCCTGATCCCAAGGGAGATCGAAAGGGACGGGGTTCGGATGATCGAGGTGAGGCTCCCCAACGACTTCGAGGACAATATCCTCGTCTTGTCCTACCGGGAGGTTCTCCCCACGAGGATGAACCTAGAGGACGCCGTGCCGGTAGACCTCGACCTTGCCCAGTGGGAACAGAGGATCACCCTGGCGGTGCCCTCTGGTGTCGAACCGGCCTGGTTGGGTGAAAACCTTCCCGAACCGCAGGTTAGCAAGAACGGTGCCGAGGATATTTATACCTGGAGCATTATAAACACCCCAGCCTATGAAGGGGCTTCCCTCTCTCCGGAGAAGGGGCGCTGGCTTATATTCAGCCTCAGGAAGGGTATCCAGTACTCACTCTCCGACGCCGCCTCGTTGGCCAACTCCCTCGATACTCCCCCTCCTCCGCGGGTAGCGTCCCTTTTGAAGGACCCCGACAGATCGAGGAGGGGGATCAGTATCATGGAGTACATGAACGACCCCGCACGCCTCGACCGTTCGCTCCCCCCTGACCTCGTCAGGGCGCCCGCCGAGACCCCGGCGGAAGGTCCCTGGACGGAGTGGGAGGGCTCGTTCCTCCTGGGAAATTGGCTACTGAAGGCCGGCTGGGGCGTGGAAACTTGCTGGGACTCGCGGGCCCCCCTCTCGGATGGGTCACCCGCCACGGTAAAGGCTTGGGGAAAACCGGTCCTGTCGGTTAAGCAGGCCGAGGGGAAACCCTTCTTTTTCGAGATAGGACAGGCCGTAAAGCCGGGCTCCATGCCGCCTCGGCTCTGGGGTAGGACCCTGTATTCCCTCGATGGGGGCACCCCATCGAGAAAAACGTTGCCTTCGGGAGGGCCTGGTGACCACCGTCTTTCCTTCAACTGGGCCCTGGAGGTCGCACCGGATGGCATGGCCACGGGGGAGCTGACGGTCACAGCCGGGGGTGCCTGGGTAGAGGTCCTCGCCGGCTCCGCCGCCGGTAAAGACGCCGCAGCCGAGATCCTGGCCTCCTTTTCCTGGCCTTCGATCCCGGGGTTCTCCTTCCAGGAGGCGACGGTGGAAACGCCTGGGACGGCTTTGAAGGTCAAGGTACCCCTCCACGTCAGGATCGCTATCCCCGGCGGAGAGGGGCTGCTGCTCAGGATGCCCTCGGTAGTGATGCCCTGGCAACGTTCGATAGCCGAAAAAAGGGTTGCGGGAGAGATCCGTTTCCCCTTCGTCTTTGAACAGACCGCCGGCATTGTCCTCCCCGAGGGTTTCAAGGTCATGGTACTTCCGGCGACCCGGCCCTACGACGCGGGGCAGGTCAAGCTGGAGGAGTCCATGAGGGTAAAGAAGGGACATACCCTGGTGGCGGAGCAGAAGACCGTTGTCTCGACGGCCAGGCTGGAAGATCAGGCACAACAAGCCCTGGCAAACGTCGTACGGCAGCAGCTCGGCTGGAACGAGGCCACAGTGCCTTTGCAAAAAAGGTGACCGAAAGCGGGGCGATACCGTGAAAAAGGATATTGAGACCGTCATAAAGGAAATGCTTGTATCGTCGATCGGGCAGATCTCCAGGGAGAGGGGGATATCCCTTGAGGGGGGTCCTCCCGTGGAGGTGGAGAGGGGAAGAAGGGAAGGCCAGGGTGACTGGGCCACCAACGCCGCCATGCAGTGGGCCGGCGCCTTCGGGGAGAGACCCCTTGAAATGGCCCGCAGGATAGTCTCCCTTCTGCCGGAAAACCCCCTCGTGGAGAGAGTCGAGGTGGCGGGACCGGGTTTCATAAACTTTTTCCTCTCCCGGTCGTGGATGTCCGGGACCATTGAGCACATACTGGAACTGGCAGGCGACTACGGCAGGAGTGATTCGGGCGGCGGGCGAAGGGTACAGGTGGAGTTCGTGAGCGCCAACCCGACAGGGCCCCTCCATGTAGGGCATGGCCGGGGGGCCGCCGTGGGTGACATCTGCGCGAGGATCCTTTCCTTCACAGGGTGGGATGTCGAAAGGGAGTACTACATCAACGACGCCGGGCTCCAGATGGAACTCCTGGGGAGGTCGACCCAGTCCCGGTACTTCGAGATCTGTGGTCGCCCCGGGGAGGTCCCCTTCCCGGAGGACGGGTACAAGGGTGGGTATATCTTCGATCTCGCCCGGCAACTGCTGGACTCGGAGGGAGAGCGATACCTGGACATCCCGCCCGGGGAGTCCCTCCCTTTTTTCACCAGGTACGCCAATGAGGTCATCCTGGAGGATATCCGCAAGACCCTTGAGAATTTCGGTGTGAAGTTCGACGTCTGGTTCTCCGAGAAGTCCCTCTACGACGGGATCAAGATCCCCAAAATGCTGGAGACCCTCAAAAAGAACGGTTTCGCCTTCGATGCCGACGGGGCGACCTGGTTCAAGGCAACGGCCTTCTCGGACGACAAGGACCGTGTCCTCATCAGGAGCAACGGGGTCCCCACATATTTCGCCTCCGATATCGCCTATCACAAGAACAAGTACGATCGCGGTTTTGACATGGTGATCGACGTGTGGGGGGCCGACCATCACGGTTACATCCCAAGGATGAAGGCCGCGGTGCAGGCTCTCGGCAGGAAAGAGGAAGACCTCCAGATCCTCCTGATCCAATTCGTAAACCTCCACCGGGGAGGGCAGCAGGTATCCATGTCGACCCGCTCCGGCGAGTTCGTCACACTGGAAGAGGTCATCGACGAGGTGGGGGTCAACGCCACGAGGTACTTTTTCGCCATGAGGCGATCCGACAGCCACCTTGATTTTGACCTGGACCTGGCCAAGAGTGCCTCCACGGACAACCCGGTTTTTTACGTCCAGTACGCCCACGCGAGGATACACAGTATTTTCAGGGAAGCGGCAGCCAGGGGTGTGGCCATGCCTAAACCATCAGAGGTTGACCTCTCCTTGCTGGTCGAACCGGAGGAGACAAGCCTCGTGAAGAGGCTGTCGGCCTTCCCCGGAGAGGTCGAAAAAGCCGCCGCCGACCTCGCCCCTCACAGGATCGTTTTTTACGCCTACGACCTGGCCGGGGATTTTCACTCTTTCTACAACGCCCATCGGGTCCTGGGAGTGGGACCGGAACTGGAGGGCGCCAGGCTCGTCCTCTCCGAAGCGACGAGGGTAGTCCTGGCCAACGCCCTTTCCCTGCTGGGGATAAGCGCACCGGAGAAGATGTAGGAATGATCCGCCTGCGCTGGGTGGCCCTGATCACGGCCGGTCTCTGCTTCTTGGCGATCGTCGGAACGGCTTACATCTTGGAACTCAGGAAGATTGGCAGGCTGGGCTCCATCGTGGACGAAAGGATGGACCGCCTGGTCGCTGTTACGAGGGATGTCCAGGTCCTGAAGGAAAAAATACTTTTTTACAGGACACCCGAAGGCGTGGCCCGACTTGCCCGGGAGCAGTTCAACCTGACCCTCCCCGGAGAGCGAATCTTCCGGGTCGAGGTGGTTTCGGGGGACCTGTTGCCGGAAGAGAGCCCCTAGCGTATAATGTTCTGCCGTATGTCCCTGTCTCCCCCTGGGTGGGGAGACCTCAGGCCAAAGGGAGGAGGTGTATGACGTGCGATCGTACGAAATGGTCACGATCTTCCAGGCTGACCTGGAGGAACATGAGTCGGCGGTGGGAGAGATCGAAGGGGTCGTGCGCAACCTGGGAGGAGAGATCGTAAAGAGCAGTTCCTGGGGGAAGAGGCGCTTTGCCTATCCCATCCAGAAACAGACCGAGGGGTTCTACGCGGTCCTAACCTTTACTCTCGACCCTTCCCAGGTCAGCGAACTGGAACGGTTGCTGAAGCTCAAGACCCAGGTTTTAAGACACCTGGTGATTGCTCTGGATGAAACCTAGGGAGTGATCTCGATGGCAAGGGGTTTCAACAAGGCTATTCTGATGGGCAACCTGGCGCGGGATCCCGAGGTGCGCTACACCACTTCCAAGCAAGCTGTGGCGAAGTTGACCGTGGCCGTAGGCCGCCAGTGGAAGAACCGCGAAGGCGAGGTCCAGGATCAGGCTGACTTCATCCCCGTTGTGGTATGGGGTGTCCAGGCCGAGAACTGTGAAAGGTACCTCCGTAAGGGGAGCCCTGTCCTCGTCGAAGGAAGGATCCAGGTCCGAAGTTATGAGGCGGGAACCGGCGAAAGACGGTGGGTCACCGAAGTAGTCGCCCAAGGGGTGACGTTTCTTGGTTCCCGCAGGGACGGCGGGGAGACCTACTCCCCCGAAGGCGAACAGGCGCCCCCGTCGAGGGGCGGCAGCCTCAGGGAAAAGGGTTTTGAGGACGATTACGTGAGGGATATATCCGAGCTGGACGACGTCAAGGACGAGGGCGAGGACGCGGATATCCCCTTCTGATGTTTTTTGGATCCCTTGAAAAGAAGGAGGTTCGTGATGGCCTTTTCACCAAGAAATGGCGGAGGCAAGAGAAGCAAGAGAAGAAAACCGAAGGTCTGCATGTTCTGCGTGGAGAAAATTGACCACATTGATTACAAGGATGTGGATAAACTCAGAAAGTACATAAGTGAGCGCGGCAAGATCGTCCCCAGGAGGGTGACTGGAAACTGTGCCAAGCACCAGAGGCAGCTCACGGAGGCGATCAAAAGGGTGCGCTACCTCGCTCTCCTCCCCTTCAGCGCCGAGTAGGAGAGGATACCCGTGTTCGTTGCGGGGGGAGGAGCCCAGGCTTCTCCCCCCGTTCTGTCGGGAGGTCGTTTTTTATGGACAGGACCAGGGCCCTGGTTGAATCATCGTTGCTCGTCGCCCTTTCCGCGGTGCTTTTTCTGGCGGGTCATTTCCTGCCCCTGGTTGGGATGGTGTTCTCCCTGGTTTGCCCAGCGCCCCTCGTAGTCCTGGGTCTTAGACACAGCCTGGGGAGGGCGGTGCTGGGGGTAGTGGCGGCGACGATCATCTCGGCCGCCTTCACAGGTGTGGTGGGTGCCCTTTTCTTCTGCTTCGGTTTCGGTTTCCTGGGCATAGCCCTCGGGGCCCTGGGCAGGCGTTTCGACAGGGCCGTCGATATCATCCTTTACGGGATCCTGGTTTCCCTGGGGAGCAAACTCCTCCTGATGGTGATCGCCATAAAGCTCACGGGGATCAATCCCTTCGGGCTCGAGGAAGCGGAGATCCTGCCCATGATCGAGAGGATCTCCTCGGTCTACTCAAGCCTGGGCATGTCGAAGGAGTCATTGTCCACGGCCAGGGAACAGATGCGAGCCACCCTCTCCCTGATCCCGCTTATCTTTCCCGCTCTTCTTGTTATGGCAGCGACGGTGGACTGCTTCCTGAGCTACATAGTGAGCGCCGCAGTGCTGAAAAGACTGGGCAGGGAAACCCTTCCCCAGCTCCCGGAGTTCAGCCTGTGGCGCTTCCCGAAGAGCATTTTTTGGGCCCTTGTGGCCTCCTTGGCGCTCCAACTGGCGGGGACCTATCAACCCTCGATGGCCTTTTTGCAAAAGACGGCCCTGAACCTTCGCCTCCTGGTAACGACACTGTTCTTTTTCCAGGGGCTGGCTGTGGGCTGGTTCTTCATGGGTTCCAGGGGGCTGGGCCGTTTCCTGAAGGTTGCCTTGACATTGGTCGTCATGGTCGTCCCCTTTTTTGCGCAGTTGGTCCTTATTTTGGGTATCATTGATGTGTGGTTCGACCTGCGGTCGAGGTTCCGGGGGGGAAGAGAATGAAAGTCATACTGCTGACGGATGTGTCAAAAGTGGGGAAAAAGGGCGACCTGGTCGACGTGGCCGAGGGGTATGGCAGGAATTACCTGATCCCGAGAAAGATGGCGGAAGAGGCAACCAGGGAGAGGTTGAAGGAGTGGGAACAACTCCAGAGAACAAAGGAAGTCAGGGCCAGACGGGAGGAGGAGGAGGCCTGGGGCAGCAGGGCCCTCCTCCAGGGGAAGCAGGTCATGCTCAAGGTTTCCGCCGGGGAGAGGGGGAAGCTGTTCGGGAGCGTTACGGCGACCCAGGTGGCGGAAAGGGTCCAGGAAAAGTTCGGCATCCCCGTCGATAAAAAGGACGTCCGGCTTCCTTCACCGGTGAAGGAGTTGGGTTCCTACCCCTTTTCCATAAAACTGCACCAGGGGGTTGAAGCGGAGATGACCTTGAAGGTGGAGGACGAAAGGGTTGAGTGACCAGCTCTTCGAGAGGATCCCACCCCACAGCATCGAAGCCGAGAGGGCGGTGATAGGGGGTTGCCTTCTCGAGGAGGATGCCTTGACCATATGCCTGGACGCGCTTCTGCCGGAGGATTTCTACGACGGGAGCCATCGGCAGGCCTTTCAGGTCATGAGGGAAATGGCCGAAAAGGGGAAACCCGTGGACCCTCTCACCTTTCTCGAGGACCTGTCCAGGAGAGGGCTCGCCTCGGCCCTGGGGGGTCAGGGCTTCATAGCGGGGCTCGTGGATTCCGTCCCCACCACGGCCAATGTCGAATATCACGCAAGGATCGTACGGGACAAGTCGATCCACCGCAGGCTGATCCAGGTCGGCGCTGAAATAGCGCGCCTGGGCTACTCGGAGGACAGGGAGATAGAGGATGTGATGGACCAGGCCGAACGGGCGGTCTTCGAGATCACCCAGAGAGGGAGCCAGGTCCCCTTCAGGAAGGTGGGAGATGTCCTCGGCCCCACCTTCAGGACCATCGAGGAGAAATTCCACTCGCCCGACAGCTCGGTGACGGGTGTCCCCAGCGGTTTCGACGATTTCGAAAGGATCACCGGGGGGTTCCAGCCGGGGAGCCTCAACATAATAGCCGCCAGGCCCTCCATGGGAAAGACTGCCCTCGCCCTCGACATCGGCATGCACGCCTCGGTGGACAGGGGGATCCCGGTCCTGATGTTCAGCCTCGAGATGGGTGCGGAACAGCTGGTCCAGCGCATGCTGGGATCCAGGGCCAGGGTGGATGTCCACGACCTGCGGACGGGGATGTTCCATGAAAGCGCCTGGGAAAAGCTGGCCACCGCGGCAGGCGACCTTTCGAGGGCTCCCTTTTTCATCGATGACAGTTCCGTTCTCACGACGCTGGAACTCCGGGCCCGGTCCAGGCGGTTCAAGTCCCAGGTAATGAGATCCGGCAACGGGTTGATCGTAGTCGATTACCTCCAGTTGATGCAGTTGACCAGGAGAACGGAGAGCAAGCAGCAGGAGGTCGCCGAGATATCCCGTTCCCTCAAGGCCATAGCAAGGGAGCTCGATGTACCGTTGATAGCCCTCTCCCAACTCTCAAGGGCCGTTGAATCAAGGCAGGAAAAAAGGCCCCAGCTTTCCGACCTTCGCGATAGCGGCGCCATCGAGCAGGACGCCGACCTGGTCATCCTTCTTTATCGCCCGGGGTATTACGACGCGCCTGCGGATGAGGGCGACAACACGGCCGATGTGATCGTGGCGAAGCACAGGAACGGACCCACCGGAACCATAAGGCTCACCTTTTTCAAGGAGCACGCCCGTTTCGCGAGCCAGGCCTGGTCGTCCTGAATGGGGCGGTGATACGCCCTCCCGAAAGGCCGTCCCGATCATTCGCCCGGACCCAGAGGTGAAGGAATTGACCGGAGAACCAGGTGGCGTCGGTTTTCTGAAAAGCGATGGGTCATTTCGGCCGGGAAAGGCGAGTCTCGCCCCTGGATCCCTGGCCACGGTTCTGCTTTTCTTTGCGCTCTCGGTCCCGAACCTGGTTTTCTCGGGGCCTTTCTGGTACGAGGCGCTCCACCTGATGAAATGGGCCGCTGTTTTCATCCCAGTGGGTTTTCTCATCGCCCTGGCCGGGATGAGGATAACGTTCATGAAAGGTGTCAGGGAAGGTTTCGTCCTGGACCCCTTCGGGGCGGCCTGGCTTTCCGTGGTGCTGTTCCTGATCCTCCAACCCCTTTGGGCCCCGATAACGTCGGTTCCGACCTTCACCAGGGAGTGGTTTTTCTTCGCCTCTCTCTGGGGGGTCTATATCATCACCCGCAACGGGACCTTCGGTAAGGGCCTGCCTATTCTGCTTTGGCTGGCGGCCCTGACGGGCGCCCTGAATGTCCTTTTTGCGGAACTTCAGATCCATGATTTGCACCATCTTTTTCCCTTCGTTTACCCGACCCCGGGCAAATACATCGGCAACACAGGACAGCAGAACATGTTCGGGCTATGGGTGGCCATAGCCATGATGGGTTCCTCCTGGCTGTTCTTTCAAGATAGGCCGGCAGACGATATCAGCGGCAGGAAGAATATCGCCGCGGCGGCCAACCTTTTCCTTTTTGCCGTCAACGCCTGGGGCATATGGAATTCCACAAGCCGTTCGGCCGTTTTTTCTTACGCCGTCGGCCTTTGCGTTCTTGCCCTTCTCTCGGCCCGGTCCATAGGGACAAGGAAGGCCTTTGCGCGGGCTTCTGTCATCCTGGCGCTACTGGCCGCGACCTTTTTCGGGACCCTTCTCTTCGGACGGGGCAACGTCTTCATCATGAAGAGCGTTCAAATGGTCGAACAGTTCAAGACCATAGGGAAGAGGGACAGCATTTGGCTGACCACTGCCGAGATGTTTAAAATGCACCCCCTGGGCGGTGTGGGACTTGGTCATTACAAGTGGAACTACCTCGAAGCCCAGAGGCGAATGGTCGCGAAGCATCCCGACATGAAATGGCAATACACCTATTGGGCCCACAGCGAGGTCTTTCAGTGGTTTTGCGAAACCGGGGTGTTCGGGGGCCTGGCACTCATCGCCCTCGGGGGCTGGTGGCTCAAATGTTTCCTCTCCAGGCTGAGGAGGGGGGACCCCCTCTCACCGGAAGGAATCTGGGCCTCTTCTTTTTTGTTCCTGATCTGGTTCGACGCGCTTTGGACACGCCCCTTCCACAGGATCGAGGATGTCCTGTGGCTGGCCTTTGCCTTCGGCATCGCCAACAGGGAACTCCTGCCCTCGTCCTTTTCCTGGACCGAGATCAGGAAAGACTGGGTCTTGAGGAGCCTGGGGTTGACCATGAGCACCGTCGCCGTCACAGGTTTGCTTTTTTTCGCCAGGGGCATGGAGGGAGACAGGTTCCTGCGGAGAGCGTCCATGGCGGAGGACCCTATGGCGCGGGTGGGACTCATTGAAAAGGCGGAGGGACGGCTGATGGTAAGGGATACCGCGCAGAGGGAGCTGGCCTATCAATATATCAGGATGGCCGTGGATGAGAAGAGGGGGGAGTTGCTCGGAGAGGGGCTAATGAGGCTTCATCAACATTTCAGACAAGAGCCCCACGCCAGAGACCTCGGCCGGTTGATGGGGTGGTATTCCGATGTGAGAGAGGCCGACTTGCTTGAAAGTGTCGCACGGTACCTGAAGCCCGGGGCTTACAGCATCGTGGACGGCCGGTTATTGCTTTCTTCGGAGGATTATCAGTTCTTTTTCGGTTCCGATTGAAGCACCCTGGGGTCAGATCCCCTCACCACAGCTCAACCAGGAAGAAGGAGTTCATTATACCGGGGGTAGGGCCAAAACTCCCCGGAGGTCATCCTTTCAGCCGCGTCGCACATGCCCCTCAGGCCCTCGAGGATCGGCACGCCCCTCTCCGTCAGCGTTCGGGCTTTCTCATCCTGGCTGAGCGACGCCAGGCTGTCTTTTAATGAGGTCATCCTGTTGACGCCCTCCAGGAGCCCTTCCTTGATGCCCACCAGTTGATCGACCTGTTCCTCCCAAAGGGAGGCCTTCCCCTCCCCATGACGACCCGCTATCAAATCCAGGGTTGAGGCCTCGAGGTGGATCTGCTTCGTTACCGCCGGCAGGACGCCCGTCCGTATCATATCCTCCATGACATTCATCTCGATCTCCAGGGTCTTCACATATTGTTCCAGCCTCGTCTCGTAATAACCCCGGATCTCGCGATCGGTGAAAACATCGAGCCCCGAAAGAAGCTCCCTGTTCTCAGGGATCAAAAAAAGGGCAAGGGCTTCACTGGTGCTGTGGGCGACAGGAAGACCTCTCCTCTTGGCCTCTTCGTGCCACTCCCGGGTGTAACAGTTGCCCTCGAACCGGATATTACCACTTTCGAGGGCGGCGTTCCTGATGGAGTCGAGGGCCGCGTCCGCCACATCGGTCTCGCCTATCCTGGATTCCAACATCTTGGCCATGCGTTCGAGCCCCCAGGCCCAGATAGAAAGGATCATCGTCATGGGGCCCGCCGGCGATTGCGATGCGCCGGGCGCGCGGAACTCGAACTTGTTGCCCGTGAAGGCTATCGGAGCCGTGCGGTTCCTGTCGGTGTTGTCCATGAGAATGTCGGGAAGACGGTTCAACCCCAGGTTCAGGAACGCCTTAGAGGGGAGGTTTTCGGGCAGGCCTTCCTCTATCCGATCGAAGATGTGGGTCAGGACATCGCCGAGAAAAACGCTCATTATGACTGGGGGAGCCTCGTTCCCACCAAGCCTCTGCATATTCCCCGGGTTCGCGATGGATGCCCGGAGGAGGCCCCCGTAACGTGATATCCCAAGGAGCAGCCCCGAGACGAGGGTAAGGAACTGGACGTTCCTCCTCTGGCTGGAGGAGGGTTTCAGCAGGTTGCGCCCATCGCTGTCCATCAGGGAGAAGTTCAGGTGTTTGCCGCTCCCGTTGATCTGCGCGAAGGGTTTCTCGTGAAGAAGCAACCGCAACCCGTGGCGAGAGGCGACCAGGCGCATCTGTTCCATCAGGATCTGGTTCTGGTCCACCGCCAGGTTAGCCTCGGTGTACTGGGGCGCAAATTCGAACTGGCAAGGAGCCACCTCGTTGTGCCTCGTCTTGATGACGATGCCCAGGGTGCTCATCCGGCAGCCCACCTCCTGCATGAAGGCCATGACCCGTGGGGGGATAGAGCCGAAGTAGTGGTCCTCCATCTGCTGACCCTTCGGAGTGGGGGCTCCCATGATGGTCTTCCCGCAATACTGCAGGTCGGGCCTCAGGGAGGCCTTCTCCTCGTCCACGAGGAAAAACTCCTGCTCGGCGCCCATGGTGGCCCGGACCCACCGAACATTGCGGTTCCCGAAGAGTTTAAGCACCCGGACGGTCACCGCCTCGATCCTCGCCAGTGCTTTCAACAGGGGGGTCTTCATGTCCAGGGGGGTCCCATCGCCGCTTATGAAGACCGAGGGGATGCAGAGCGTCCCGCCATGATCCCCGCTCACTACGAAGGCGGGGCTGGTGGGGTCCCAGGCCGTAAAACCCCGGGCCTCGAAGGTCGATCTCATCCCACCTGAGGGGAGAGATGAGGCGTCCGGTTCGCCCTGGATGAGATCGGCACCGCCGAAGGTGTCCAGGGGGAGCCCCAACTCGTCCACCGAGAGGAAGGCGTTGTGTTTTTCCGCTGTGAGGTCGGTTCTGGGGTGGAACCAGTGGGTGTAATGGCTGGCGCCCCGGGAGATAGCCCACTCCTTCATGGCGGTGGCGACGATCTCCGCCACGGTGAAGTCGAGTTTCTCCCCGCCCGAGACGGCCTCCTGGAGCTTCTGGTATACCTGTTTGGGGAGCCTTTCCTTCATGGCCCTGTCGTTGAACACGTTCAACCCGAAGATTTCGGAAGGTCTTTCTTTCAATGGAGGCACCCCTTTTTGATGATGATCACTGTATATAGCAGAAAAGGGGCGAATAAGCAATAGAAATAAAAATAAAAATGCAAGTTAATAAGAATTATTTAGCAAGAACGGTAAAAATTTATGTATACACGGTCTTCAAGGCTCCTTCAGCGCTTGCATCGAGGCCCGGATGTGCCTTCTCATCAGGTTCGAAGCCAGGTCCGCGTCCCTCTGCTTCAGGGCGCCCAAGATCTCGCGATGTTCGTCGAGGCTCGGGTTCGAGTCGAAGTCGAAGAATGATTCCAGGAAAACCATAAAGACGTAGGTGCCTGCCAGGGTATGGGCCACGTGCTCCATCAGGGTGCGGTTGCCTGAGGCTTCGGCAATTATGAGGTGGAACCTGTTATTGACGTCGAGGTATCTCTCGAGATCGCGGGAAGAGAAAATTTCCTCCTCCTCGTCGATGGCCTCTTGCAGCAGGCAGACCTGTACCGGGGTGATGCGAGCGGCCGCCTTGGACGCCGTCAGTGCCTCCAGGTGCTCCCTAACCTCGAAACTATCCCCGGCCTCCTCCAGGGTGGGAAAGACGAGCCGTGCGCCCAAGTTGGGTACCAGGTCCACCAAACCCTCGTTGGCCAGTACCCTCAGGGCCTCCCTTACGGGAGTCCTGCTCACCGAGAGAGTCCTGGCGAGGGAGCCTTCCGGGAGCCTCTGGCCCGGCTTCAACTCCTTGAGGAAGATCCTCTTTTTTAGTTCCCGGTAGACCCTTTCCGTCGCGGTCGAGTCCCACCGTGCCCCCTTCTTTTCCAAGATCATTCCTCCCTACGCGGTTATCAGGTGATAGGAAACGGTTGACTAAAGGCCCCGGACAAGGTAAAAAGGGAAATAGTATACGCAGTATACCACGTATACGAACAAGGAGGTGTTGCGGGATGTACCCGGACCTAGCCGGAAAACGAGTGGCCATCACCGGTGGTGCCAGCGGGATAGGGTTTGCCACCGCCTCCAGGTTCGTCCAGGAGGGTTCCAGGGTGGCCCTGATCGACAGGGACGGCGCCGCCCTTGAGCGGGCGGACCTCGAACTGCCCGGAGCCGAACTGCTCCTTGAAGCCGATGTCTCGGCCCCCGAAGCGGTGCAGTCGGCGTTCAGGGAGATCGACGCCCGCCTCGGGGGTGTGGACATCCTCGTATCCAACGCCGGAATTAGTGTCAGGAGCGGTTTCAGCGACATTACCTTCGAACAATGGAGCAAGGTCCTGGGGGTTAACCTGGGCGGCATGTTCCTCTGCGCCAGGGAGGCTTCAAAGCGGATGTCCACGGGTGGGGTGATACTGATGACGGCCTCGACCAACGGGATGGAGGGCCACCCCTTTTACGCGGACTACAACGCCTCGAAGGCCGGGGTCATCCTCCTCGCCAAGACCATGGCCCTGGAGTTCGCGCCGCTGATAAGGGTCAACTCCGTGTCGCCCGGGTACGTCCTTACGCCCATGCAGAGGGCCGAGTATACGCCGGAGATGCTCGAAAAGGTCAACGCGAGGATCCCCTTCAGACGGCACGCGGACCCTTCGGAGGTCGCCGCCCTTTTCGCCTTCCTGGCCTCCGACCAGGCATCCTATATCACCGGGGCCAACATACCCATCGACGGCGGCGAGACCGCCGGACTCCAATAAGAAAGGGAGGAACGGAGATTGGACGACGACAGCGTTTTCAGGCTTGACGGCAAGGTGGCCGTAATAACCGGGGGTAGCTCGGGTATCGGCTTGGGTTGCGCCCGATTTCTTTCCCGCATGGGCGCCGCAGTCGTCCTGGCCGATATAGACGAGCCGGGCGGACGGGCCGCTGAGAGCGACCTGGGCAGGCAATGCCTTTTCGTGAAGTGCGACGTGACCAGGGATGAAGATTGCAGGAACATGGCCACCGTGGTGATGGCCCGCTTCGGGAGGGTGGATATCCTGGTCAACTGTGCCGGTGTCATCAGGAGGAAGGACATTGTGGAACTGGACGAAAAGGAATGGGACCTTTCCATCGCCGTAACGCTGAAAAGCGTTTTCCTGGTCTCGAGGCATCTCATACCCTTCATGGCCAGGAACGGCGGCGGCAGCATCGTCAACATAGCCTCGGGATGGGGGGTTAAGGGAGGCCCCAAGGCTGTCTCTTACTGCGCGGCCAAGGGCGGGGTGGTGAACATGACGAGGGCTATGGCCATCGATCACGGCCCCCAGGGGATCAGGGTCAACTCCGTTTCGCCGGGCGACACTGACACGCCTCTTCTCCGTGACGAGGCCAGGCAACTGGGCATCGACGAGAAAAAGTGGCTCCAGGAGAGCGCCGACAGGCCACTGAAAAGACTCGGGACCCCCGAGGATATCGCCATGGCCGTCTATTTCCTGGTGAGCGGTCTCTCCCCGTGGGTCACAGGGGCCAACTTGGTTGTCGACGGCGGCGGGACGGCATGAAAAGCCGGAGCAGGAGGTAATTAGCCATGAAGGGCAAGAAAAGAGTCTACCCCTATATCCCCAATTCGGAGCCTCGAGTCAGGGAAGCAATGCTCAGGGAAATCGGCGTTGACAGCGTCGATGACCTTCTCGGCGACATCCCAGAAGGGATCAGGATGAAGTCCAGGATGAACCTCCCTGAACCGTTCACTGCCGAGGCCGACTTGAAGCGGCACGTGGAAGGGATCCTGTCCAGGAACATCACCGTCGGGGAATACCTCAGTTTCCTTGGGGCGGGGTGTTACGATCACCACGTCCCGGCCGTGGTCGATGAGGTCATCGGGAGGTCTGAATTCCTGACGGCCTACGCCGGGGAACCCTACGAGGACCACGGACGTTTCCAGGTCCTCTTCGAATACCAGAGCATGATGGCGGAATTGCTCGACTTCGATGTATGCAATGTGCCAACCTATGACGGCGCCCAGGCCGCCGGGACATCGCTGAGGATGGCCTCCCGATTGACGGGCAGGAAAAAGGCCCTTCTCGCGGGCAACATGAACCCCGACAGGCTCAAGGTGGTGCGGACCTACCTCGACTCGGTGATGACGGTCGAAATGTTAGGCTGGGACCGATCCTCCGGTTTGCTGGACCTCGAGGACCTGGGGGCGAAGATGAGCGAAGAGGTGGCAGCGATATATTTCGAGAACCCCTCTTACCTGGGGACGATCGAGGACCAGGGTGAGATGGTCGCCCGGGCAGCCCACGAAGCCGGAGCCCTCATGGTGGTCTTTGCGGACCCCTCCACGCTGGGCGTCCTGGAGCCCCCCTCCAGGTACGGGGCCGATATAGCCTGTGGAGACATCCAGCCCTTGGGGGTCCATATGAACTATGGCGGGGGCCTGGGTGGGTTCATCTGCACCAAGGGCGAGAACCGTTTTATAGAGGAGTACCCCTCACGCCTCTTTGGAATAACCCCGACCAGGGAGAAGGAGTGGGGCTTCGGGGACGTGGCCTGGGAGAGAACCTCCTTCGCCAACAGGGAGACGGCGAAGGAATTCGTCGGCACCCATGCCGCCCTCTGGGGCGTCGCGGCGGCGGTCTACCTCGCTTCCATGGGGCCTGAGGGTATGGCCGACCTGGGAAAGGTCATTCTGCAGCGTTCCCTTTACGCCAGGAAGGTCCTCGGCGAGGTACCGGGCGTGTCAACGGGGAAACCCTCGGGGGTCTCCTTCAAGGAGTTCGTCGTCGATTTCGGACAGTCCGGGCGCGATGTGGTCGAGATAAACGAAAAACTCCTCGCCTGCGGCATTTTCGGAGGGAAGGACCTGTCGCGGGAATTTCCGGAACTGGGGCAAAGCGCCCTCTATTGCGTCACGGAGAAGACGAGCAAAAAGGACATCGACAGGCTCGTCGAGGCCCTTTCGGAGATCCTCCGGTGAAAGCGGGCCGCCGATGAAAGGAGAGGAAACCTTATGACCCTTAGGAAAAGGGCGTTTCACCACATGAGATGGAACGAACCCATAATTTACCAGTTGAGCACGCCGGGTCACCGGGGGCTCCTGGTGCCGGAAGCGGAGGAGGGAATTGAGCAGGCCGTGGGCGACGGTCTTTCCTCCATACCCATCGGCATGAGGAGGAGTGACTCGCCTAGTTTGCCCGAACTGGCCCAGCCCCAGGTGGTAAGGCACTTCAACCGCCTTTCCCAGGAAAACCTCGGTGCCGATTTGAATATCGACATAGGCCAGGGTACCTGTACCATGAAGCACAACCCGAAGATCAACGAGGTCTTTGCCGGGTCGCCCAAGATGACCGATCTTCACCCCTGCCAGGACCAATCCACGGTCCAGGGAATACTGGAGATCCTCTATCGTACGGAAGAGATCTTCAGGGAGATCTCCGGCCTCGACTGCTGCAGCATCCAGCCCGGAGGAGGGACCCACGGAGCCCTGGCCATGGCAACCATGGTAAGGGCATGGCACAGGGACAGGGGGGAGGATGGGCGGCGCGACGAGATCATTACGACGCTGTTCTCGCACCCCTCCGATGCGGCGGTCCCCAAGGTGAAGGGGTACAAGGTGGTCATACTTCCACCCGACGAGGAGGGCCTACCCGACATGGAGGCCTACCGCAGCGCCCTGTCGGAAAGGACGGCCGCCATATTTTTCACCAACCCGGAAGACACGGGCATTTTCAACTCCAGGATCGCGGAATTCACCGAACTGGCTCGGAAAAACGGAGCCCTATGCTGCTACGACCAGGCCAACGCCAACGGTCTCCTCGGTATCGCCCGTGCCCGGGAGGCCGGTTTCGACATGTCCTTCTTCAACCTTCACAAGACCTTCTCGTCCCCCCACGGCTGCGGGGGGCCCGCCACGGGACTCCTCATGGTGGACCGCGTGCTGGAGCCCTACCTGCCCGTACCGGTTGTCAGGTGGGATGAAAAGGGAGGGCGATACTACCTTGACTTCAACCTCCCCAAAAGTTGCGGTAAGGTGAAGGCCTTCTACGGCGTGATCCCCGTGGTCCTCAGGGCTTACGCCTGGATAATGTCCCTCGGGGCGGAAGGGTTGGAGGAGGCCTCGAGGATAGCCGTACTGAACAACAACTACTTCATGAAGAAGATGCTCGAAGTAAGGGGCTGCTCGATCAGTTTCCCCCGTCACCCGGCTAGGATCGAACAGGTGCGCTACAGCTGGGAGGAGATGAAGAGAGAGACCGGTTTCGGCACCGCCGACGTGCAGAGGAGGATAGCCGATTTCGGCACCCATTACTGGAGCAGCCACGAACCTTGGGTCATACCGGAACCCTTCACCATCGAACCCAGCGAATCCTATTCCAAGGAAGACCTGGATGAGTACCTGGGGATCATGGAACAGATATCCAGGGAGTGCTACGAGGAGCCCGAGAAAATAAGGCACGCCCCTGAGAGCAGCACGATCCACCTTATCGACCACGAGTACCTGGACGACCCCGACCGGTGGGCCATAACGTGGCGACAGTACACGAAAAAATACAGGGGGTACTTCGAAAGAAGATGACCGGCGGAAAAGTCGGGGTCCGAAAGAAGCTCGGCCTGATCGTGAACCCCATCGCCGGCATGGGTGGAGCCGTGGGCCTCAAGGGGACCGACGGCGCCCGTATCCTCGAGAAGGCCCGTTCCCTTGGCGCCGTCCCGAGGTCCCCCTTGAGGGCGCGGGAGGCCCTGGCGGCGTTGAGGGGCGTCACCGATGACGTGAGGGTCCTGACTTGCGCCGGGGAGATGGGAGAACAGGAGTCGCTGGGGGCCGGCCTGCGCGCCGAGGTCCTTCCCATAGAAATCGGCCCACTCACATCGGCGGAGGATACCAGGCGGTCGGCCCTCGCGATGGAGGAGGCCGGCGTCGACCTAGTCCTCTTCACCGGGGGCGACGGGACCGCCAGGGATATCGCGGCCGTCTTGGGGACGAGGGTCCCAGCGCTGGGTATCCCGTCGGGGGTCAAGATCCACTCCCCCGTATTCGCCCGTAACCCAACCATGGCGGGAGAACTGGCCGGCCTCTTCCTTACCGGGGGGAGCG
Source organism: Synergistetes bacterium ADurb.Bin155 (assembly GCA_002070395.1). Classification (GTDB taxonomy): domain Bacteria; phylum Synergistota; class Synergistia; order Synergistales; family Thermovirgaceae; genus 58-81. The sequence continues at coordinate 8,741 of MWDE01000006.1, read as the reverse complement.
TCGCGCTGGAGGAGCGGGAGGTTATGGATATCGATGAGGAGGCCTTCAGAGAAGGGTCTCTCCGGGCCAGGCTCTTCGGTTACCTGCTGGTGCCCTGCGAGAGGAGGTTCCTCCAGGGGGGGAAGTCGGGCGGCGGGAAGAGCGGGGCCGTTGAACTCGACGGGATAGCCAGGGAGGTCATCTCCAGGATGGTCCCGGGGGACCTGTACCTAGTCGGACCGGGGACCACCACGGCGGCGATCATGAAAAGGCTGGGGTGCGGATACTCCCTTTTGGGTGTCGATGCCCTTAGGGACGGCAAGACCCTCGGCGTCGACCTGTCGGAGAGGGAGGTCCTGGAACTGCTTTTGCCAGGGAGGACCTGGCTGGTGGTCTCCGTCATAGGCGGCCAGGGTTTCATCCTGGGGCGGGGAAACCTACAGCTGTCGCCAAGGGTGATCAGGTCCGTGGGAAAAGAGAGAATCCTGGTCCTAGGGGCCCCTTCCAAACTCAAAGGCCTTTACGGCAAGGCCCTCCTCGTCGATACGGGCGACCCTTCTCTGGATGGAGCTTTATGCGGCTACACCCCGGTGATCACCGGCCTTGGCGAGGAAACACTGTTCAGGGTGGAACGATAAAAAGGGGCGTCCTGAGGCCGCCCCCTTGCCGCTTCCCTTAAAGCGATCTTCCGAGTTCCCCGGCGAGCCTAAACCAGTGGCTCTTTTCGGCCTCCGCCATGCCATGGACGCCATGGGCGAGCAGGGGTTCCACCATTTCCATGCCGAGGAGCCTGCAGGACGTCCTGAATGAAAAGAGCATCCCCTCAAAGGCCTCGGGCTTATCATCACCAGCCGCAGCAACAAGCAGTGCCTTCTTGTCCTTCAAGTCCCAGCGGGCCTCCTTATGAACGAAGGGGAGGGACCGGTCCCAGACGGGCTTGATCTGGGAACTCCAGGAGTACCAGTAGAGGGGTGAGGCGAAGACCAGGAGGTCGGCCTCCCGGATCTTCTCGTAGACCTTGTCCATGTCGTCATCGATCACGCAGGGTGACCCTCCCGACCAGCACCTCCTGCAGTCGGTACAACCGTTGATCTCCAGGTCCTGGAGGCGTATAACATCCGTGACCCACCCGTTTTCCGCCGCCCCTTCCAGTACTTTTCGAGCCAGCGTCTCGCTGTTGCCTCCCCTTCGGGGACTACCCAGAATTCCAAGGATCCTTTTCATAATGAAACCCCCTTGTAAAAAGATCTGAACTGGTCGTAGATCCTCCCGATCTCTACCCGGACCTTTTCCTCGGCCGGGAGCAGCGGCGCCCTGACAGGACCGCCATAAAAGCCGGCGTGGTCCATGGCGGCCTTCAGCCCGGGCACTCCGAAGCGCTTGGTGACCGCCTGGTTGATCCCGATGAGGCCGAGTTGCAGTGATCTTGCGCGGTCGGTATCGCCCTTCCTGAAGTTGACGAGGATGTCGGCGCAGGCGTCGGCGAAGAGGTTGGCCACTCCCATGGTCCCCCCGGAACACCCCACCGCGATGGAGGGGAGGAAGAAGCTCCCCGATCCCGCGAAGACGCCGAAACCTTCCGGGGTGTCCCTGCAAAGGGTGGCTATCTGCACTATATCGCCGGAACTGTCCTTGATGCCGATGATGTTCGGGTGCGACGAAAGAGCGGCGACGATGTCGGGTTCGAGGTTGAACCCCGTGTTGGCGGGCATGTTGTAAAGCACGACGGGTATACCGATCGAATCGGCCAGGGTCGTGAAGTAGGCCCTGAGGGCCTCTCCCGAGTTCTGTCCCTTGTAGTAATGGGGCGGTAGCACGAGGACGGCGTCGCAACCGGCCCTGGCGGCCTCGAGGCCCAATTCGAGGCTTTCCTTCGTTGAGGGGCAGTGTACCCCCGCCACCACCTTGAGCTTTCCCCGCGAAAGGTCGGCGCAGGCGCCAAAAAGGGCGACCCTCTCATCGAAGGTCAGAAGCGGCCATTCTCCGTTGGAGCCGCCGGCGACGATGCCGTCAAGGGGGGAGCCCAGCCAGTGTACGAAGTTCGAGGTGAGCCCTTCAAGGTAGAGACTCCCGTTTTCGTCAAAGGGTGTCGGTATGGGGGCGTAGATCCCTTCCAGTTTCAAGGCGGCACTTCCTTTCAAAGGAAATTTCGCTTACGACAGGTCTCCATTATAATGGAACCGCAGGCTTACGCCTCATGATCCCCCGGAGGTCTAGCTATGGATGGCCTGAGAGTCGGTACTTGTTCCTGGACCGACCGGTCGCTCATTGCCAGCGGATGGTACCCGGACAATTCCAGGGACGCCTATTCAAGGCTTAAGCACTACGCTAGCTTTTTCGATACCGTCGAGGTCGACAGTACCTTCTACGCCATCCCCGGCGAGGAAGTATTTTACCAGTGGGCCGCGAGGACGGCGCCGGGTTTTCTTTTCAACATCAAAGCCTTTGGTCTTTTCACCTTTCACACCCTCTCCGTAACGGCCCTTCCCCGGGAACTGATGCCTCCAGGCATCTCCAAGGGCTCCAGGCTGCGGATCTGGGAGATCCCCAAGGATACACGCATCGCGCTCTGGGAAAGGTTCATCTCCCGGGTCCTGGTGCTCCACAGCATGAACAGGCTGGGTTACCTTCTCTTCCAATTCCCACCTTGGGTGGTCTTTTCCGAGAGGCACCTCAACTGGTTCAAAAGGGTCGCGACACTGGCCTCACCGGCGAGGGTGGCCATCGAGATCAGGCACAGGTCGTGGCTCGAGGAGGGCAACCGTGAGAGATTCCTGGACCTCTTGAGGGACCAGAATATGGCCTTCACCGCCGTGGATGAGCCCAGCCTGGAATGGACCGTCCCGCCCGAATGGCCTATCACCGCCACCTGGGGAACGGTGATGAGGTTCCATGGGAGGAACGCCCCCGCCTGGGATAAAAGGGATGCCAAGGTGGCGGAGCGATTCAACTACCTGTACGATATAAACGAACTGGCCCCTTTCAGCGAGAAAGCCAGGGCTTTCGCGAAGGATGGGGGCAGGGTTTTCCTCATGTTCAACAACTGCTTCAGGGACAACGCGGTACGGAACGCTCTCGAAATGAAGGCCCTCCTCGGCGTTGACGACGGCGGCCGGATCCAGGGCCAGGAGATGCTGAACCTCTGGGACCTGTCGCCGGGAGGAGCCTCAGCCGGTGGTTCCGAGGAACCATAAGACCCAGGAGGGATCCAGGCATAGCGACTAATTTACAGGAGAGGGGGTCTTCCTCATGCGTGATGTTCAGAGCGAGCGCGATATGCGGAACATCCCGATTGACAGCGTGGGGGTGACGGGCTTGGCCTACCCCATCGAGGTCAGGGACAGGAACGAGAAAACCCAGCACACCGTGGCCATGGTGGAGATGTCCGTCTCCCTCCCAAGGCACTTCAGGGGGACTCATATGAGCCGTTTCATCGAGATCCTGAATTCCTGCAACGGCCATGTGACCCTGCATAACCTGGAGCATATCGCCTCGGCCCTGAGGGAGCACCTCGAAGCCGATAAGGCGGAATTGAAGTTCAGTTTCCCTTACTTCGCTACGAGGAGAGCCCCCGTCAGCGGCGCGCCGAGCCTCACCCGCTACGATGCCGCTTTCTGGGCCTCCTGCGGGGAGGATTTTGACTTCACCCTGACGGTGACGGTGCCGGTGAACACCCTCTGTCCCTGCTCGAAGGAGATCTCCGAAAGGGGAGCCCACAATCAGCGGGCGGAAGTGATGATAACCGTGAGAATGGACCACCTGGTATGGATCGAGGAATTGGCCGATATCGCAGAAGAGAGCGCCTCATCCCCTGTTTTCACCCTTTTGAAAAGGGAGGACGAGAAGTACGTCACCGAAAGGGCCTACGATAACCCCAGGTTCGTGGAGGACGTTGTCAGGGAGGTGGCGGTGCGCCTGGACGATGATCCCCGGATCAGCTGGTACTCAGTCAGGGTGGTGAGCCACGAAAGCATCCACGCCCACGAGGCTTTTGCCAGCCTTTCAAGGGATAAACGCCTCCGGAACGCCCCCGGGCGTACAGGGTAATGAAAATACTTTTTTTCCCCAAAACCTTTGAAAAACTTCGGGACGTCATCGGCCCGCTGTTGGCGGGCCATGAAATGGAAGTCGCCGATGAGGCCGACCTCGAGGATCGCCTGGGGGAGGCGGAGGTGCTGGTCTGCGGCCCTCTGGACGTGGGTGAGGCCCTCCTCAAGGGCGCACCGAGGCTCAGGTTGGTACACCAGTGGGGGGTCGGTGTCGACAGGATCGACCTGGAAGCCTGCAGAAGGATGGGCGTGGCCGTTTGCAACGTGCCTTCCGGGGGCACGGGAAACGCCGAGGGTGTGGCCGAGATAGCCCTGATGCACCTGCTCCTCCACTCAAGGAAGTATGCCCGTTGCCAGGAGAGTATACGAAAGAGACGGCTCTTCTCCCCCCAGGGTGTTTCCCTGTGGAAGAAGAGGGCCTGCGTGGTAGGGCTGGGGAACGTGGGACGGAATGTCGTATCCAGGCTCAAGGGGATGGACATGGAGGTCAGGGGAGTGAACCGGACCGAAAGGGAGTCCTTCGGTTCCCTGGGGCTCGACGGTTTCTACCGGCTTGACCGCGTGGAGGAGGCCCTTTCAGGATGCAGGTTTGTCGTGCTCTCCCTCGAACTCAACGAGGAGACCAGGGAGATCGCCTCCGGGGCATTTTTCAAGGCCATGGAGCCCGGTTCCTTCCTGGTCAATGTCGGCAGGGCCGAACTGGTATCCCGGAGGGCTTTGGAAGGATCCCTTGAGAGCGGCCATCTTGCCGGCGCCGGGCTCGATGTTTTCTGGGATGAGCCCGCTGACCCTGATGACCCATTGCTGGCTAACCCCAAGGTCACCCTCACGCCCCATGTGGGAGGGGTCACGGACGAAGCCCTGATGGGTGTCGCTCAGACCGTGGCGGACAACATCTCACGCCTGGAAAGAGGTTTGGACCTTTTGAACCGGCTGGACCGGGAAAGATGAAAATCCAGAGGAGCCCAGCCTGGACGGGAGGGGAACGGAGCGGGACAGAGGCCGTCCTTTTCGATTTCGACATGACCCTGGTGAACAGCAGCCTGGGCATTACCTATTGCTTGAACAGGCTGGCAGGGTCCTTCGGGCTGGACGAGGTGACCCGGGAGGAAGTGACATCGACCATAGGGCACCCCATGGATAAGGCCATGGAGATGCTATGGGGGCGCTATGAACCCGCCTGGATGGAATATTACAGAAAGCACCTGGTCCCCCTGGAGTACGAGAGGATCATGCCCTTCCCGGGGACGCGGGAAGCCTTGACAAGGCTCCTGGATGAAGGCTTTTCCCTTGGGGTGGTCTCGAACAGGAAGAAACTGCTCCGGGCCGTCGAAAGTGCCGGGCTCGGGGAGTACTTCCTCTCCATCGTCGGCATGGACGATGTGGAAAACCCCAAGCCGCACCCGGAATCGATATGTTTATCCATGAGTAACCTTGGGAGCACCGCCTCGGGAACGACCCTGGTGGGCGATTCCGAGATCGACGCCCTCGCGGCGGGGAGGGCCGGCATCCCCTTTGTCGGCGTGAGCTCGGGAGGGGCCAGCCCTGATGTCCTTTTGAGTGCGGGGGCTCTGGTCGTCATCAAAGACATTTCGGAACTCGCCTGGATCCTGCCTGGGAGGACAGGAAGACGCCTTCAGTGCGGGCCGGGGTGATAAGATAAAAGCATGAAAGGGAAAACCGCGACGAAGGCGTTCTACTATTTCTTCACCGTCTGCATTGTCCTTGGTGCGATCCTTGTCTATAAGGCCTGGTGGGACCGTTATTTCCGCCTCAGGCCTGAACTGGCCGTGGCGGAACCAGTGGCCCTCTCCCTGGACATACCGCTGGAAGGCGTGCTGATCTGGGAAGAAGTGGTGATGGCCTCGCCAGCCGAAGGCCCGGTGTCCTACCCCCGAGGCATGGGACCCGCCTATTGCGCCCGTGGGGACGTGGTGGCTGAAGTAGCCTCTCCCGCGGGCAGAAGACAGGTGAAGGCGCCCAGCCCGGGTTATTTCATGGCGGCCCTCGACGGGGTCGAGGGCGGCTGGTCCTATGGGGTCCTTTGGCCCGGGAGTTCAAGGCTCCCCGAACCGGGACCGGCCCGTTTCCTGCACGAGGGCCAGAGGGTCTCCTTGGGAGGAGGGATCGGTAAATTCATACCCCAGCCCCAAACCCTGAGGTGCGTGGCCTACGTGGAGAAATCGGCCCTGGGCTGGAACCCTGCTGACAGGGACCATCTCGAGGTGAAAAGAACCGCCTCGGACCTTTCCTTCAGGGCGGAAGTCCGCGCGGTGAATGACCTGGGGCCCATTTACAAGGTCTACCTCTCCTTCCCGTTCTTCTCTTCGGCGGACGTTCTCTCCAGGAAGGTATCTTACCTGCTCCATGCCGAGGACGTGAGGGGGGTGCTCATACCGGAGAGCGCCGTCACCCTCCGGGACAGGAAAAAGATGGCGTTCCTCGTAACCGGTGAAAGATCCATTGCCGTGGAGGTGACGGGTATACCAGTATCGGGGAAGCGTTTCCTGGTCAAAAAAGGGCTCGAGCCAGGTGACCTGGTGATAGCATCGGGAGCGGATGCTGCCGAGGGGGAGGTGAGGATCTGGTGAGTACCATAGCGGACAACATAGCCTCGGTCCGGGTGAGGATCGCCAGGGCGGCAACCCGCTGTGGCCTTGAAGGCGACAGGGTCGACATAGTGGCCGTGACCAAGACCCGTTCTATCGATGAGATGGAAGAGGCCGCCCGCTGCGATGTGATCGCCCTCGGCGAGAACAGGGTCCAGGAAGCCCTTTCGAAATGGGACCCCTTGGCGTCAAGGTCGCGCATTCCCTGGCACCTCGTGGGACACCTCCAGAAGAACAAGGTGAAGAAGGCGGTCGAGATCTTCAGCTGCGTTCAGAGCGTGGACTCTCCTGAACTGGCATCGGCCCTTGACAAGGCCTGTGCCGCCGCCGGCAGGAGGCTGGACATCCTCCTTGAGGTGAACATCGGTGAGGACCCCGGCAAGTTCGGCGTGTCAAGGGCCACCCTGGAGATCCTGGCTGAGGGCATCCTGCAGGAGTGTTCAAACCTTGACCTCAAGGGCTTGATGACGGTCCTGCCCCTGGGGCTCGACGAGAGGGGAACCAGGATGCTTTTTGCCTCAATGAGGGAACTGAGGGATGAAACCGAATCACGGTTGGGTCTTTCGCTGCCGGTCCTGTCCATGGGGATGAGCGGGGACTTTGAGTACGCAGTGATGGAAGGAAGCACCATGGTGCGGATAGGGAGTGCCATTTTCGGAGGCAGGATAAACTGACCCGCGGGCAGGGAGGGAAGGAATTGTCAGACCTGTTGACCGTTCTTGATATCGAGAGGATCAGTTTCAACAAGGCCATGAGGGGCTATAACCCCCAAGAGGTCGAGGAATTCCTGGAAAAAGTCGCTGAAAGCCTGCAGGTTTACGCTGAAAAGGTCAAGACCCTGGAAGTGCAGCTTTCAAGGTTTGACGAACAGATCCAGGAGTACGCCGAACTGAAGCAGTCTCTGCAGGAGGCCCTCGTCCTTGCCCAGAAAAGCGCCGAGGAGAGGGTGAGCAGCGCCGAAGGCAAGGCGGAGGCCATTATCGCCGAATCCGAGGCCCAGGCTCACCAGATCGTCATGAGCGCCAAGGACAGGGTGGACACCCACAAGCGGGATATCCAGAGGTTGAGGCAGGTCCGTTACCAGTTCGTGGCGGAGTTCAAGGGCCTGCTTGCCAAGTTCGGGTCGTTGCTGAATTCGCTGGAGGCCCCCGTGGAGGAAGAGGAGGGCGAAAAGGAAGGGGAGAGCCATCGGTGACGGAGGGCCTGACGAGAGACACCCCTGTAAGGTTCCTGAAGGGGGTCGGGCCCGTAAAGGCCTCTCGACTTCTTACGCTCGGAGTGCAGACCGTTGAGGATCTCCTTTACCTTTTTCCCCGTCGTTACGAGAACAGGGGAATGGCCGCGCCCCTGGGTTCCCTCCAGGCCGGTTCCTTCTCCTCGGCCGTCGCCACCGTGTTGGCCATCGAGAGGAAACCCACCAGGAGGAGAAACCTCACCCTGGTGACAGCCCTGCTCAGCGACGGCTCGAGCCTCGCCCAGGCCGTCTGGTTTAACCGGAAAGGCCTGGAGAGGGTCCTGACACCGGGTACGAAGGCTTCCTTTTACGGGAAGGTCGAAAGAAGAGGAGGCCTTTTGCAATACACCAACCCGGAGTTCGAGGTACTGGCCGATGAGGATGATCCCTCCGACCAAAGGACGGTGGTCCCCGTTTACCCCGGGACGGAGGGTTTGTACCAGAAGTGGCTTCGAAGACTTATATCCGACGCCCTCGAGACTTTCCCTGGTGATCTCGTCGACCCCCTGCCTCCACCTATCCGGGAGGCCAAGGGTTTCATGTCCCGGGTGCCTGCCGTCACCCAGATGCATTACCCCTCGGGTAGGGAAGAATGGGCCCTGGCCAGGAAAAGACTCGCCTACGAGGAGCTCTTCCTCCTCCAGGTAGCCCTCGCCATCAGGAAGCAGGGGTACCGGGAAGAAACGGGAGGGGAACCCCTTGAGTGGGAAGGACCCTTGATGAAACATTTCCGCGAGGGCATCCTTCCCTTTTCGTTGACCCGGTCCCAGGAGAAGGTCCTGGGCGAACTCGCCGCCGACAGTTCGGGCAACGTCCCCATGAACAGGCTGCTCCAGGGGGACGTGGGTTCCGGCAAGACCGCCGTGGCGG